>CAWEQZ010000044.1:0-57387 GCA_963811295.1 uncultured Rubrobacteraceae bacterium
TCGGCAAAGTAGGGTCGGCTGGGCCGCGACGGTGTGAGGGTGCTAGCTTTCCCGTAGAGACACAGCAGAACAGTTCGTAACGCCAAGCAGCATCTCGAACTCTAGCTCGTGGTCCAACAGGATACCGTCAGCCCCTCGTTCCGGCAGCGAAGGCTTGACCTCTCTGGAGCGTCGCGCGCCGTGGCGGTAGAAAGCGCACAGATCCATCCCCCACAACTGGTAGAAACGAAACGCCCTGGCGTTGTCGTTGGTCATTGTGAGCCAGATGCGATGGTATCGAGCGGCCAAGGCATGGTCGCGAACGGCATTCATCAGGGCCCGGCCGATGCCCCGACTCTCCTCTGTGCTGAGGATGGCGACGACCTCGCACTCACCGTCAACCGCAGCATATGTGAGTAGGCCGACGGGCCGTCCATCTTCAGTGGCCACGAAACCGGGGAGGATGGAGGCATCGATCAAGACGCCCTTGCGGGCCACGGCAACGTCCCCGAACGCTTCCTCCAACCTCCAGACGACCCATTGCCGATCTCCTCGTTCAATGACGCGTACACGGATCACGACCAGGACTGTAACTCAAGATCCAGGGCCACGCTCCACCCCGAGAACGGCATGCAGAACCGAGAGCACACCCCTGCGAGCGCGCACTTCGCTATGCGACGGCCAGGTCACCTAATCAGCGGTCTCGGCCCGGCCAGCGTTGGCACGAGCCGCATCCCTGATAAAAGCGGCCAGGCCAGGGGTCTGCGTATCGTAGTTGGAGCGGAATCGTTCGTCGCTGACGTACATCTCTGTCAGGCCGCGGTGGATCTCGTAGCCGCACTCGTAGAACCAGCGGCTGATGTGCCGGCGGTGGGCCTCGGCTGCGGCCATGGCTTCCTCGCTATCGGGTGCCAGGCCAGCATCCAACGCCGCGGTCAGGCGGGCGCGTATCTCTTCCTCCTCGGCCTTGAGCCTTTGCCAGTCCTCCTTGTCGTAGCTAGATACTCGCCGCTGAGACTCCTTGTACGCGTCGGTCCCGCCCCAGCGCTCCTCTGCCTCTTCGGCGTAATCCTCAGGCCGAAACTCACCGAAGACCTCGAGGCGTTCCTCCGGCGTCAGTGGTATCTCCATGGTCCTTGCCTCCATTTCGTAGTCGATCGCGTCGACCATCGCGCTCAGGTGCTCTATCCTCTCGTTCAGCAACCCACGCTGCCGGCGCAGGTGCCCGAGCGTATCGGTGCGCGGATCGTCGACGATGGTCGAGATCTCACCCAGGGTGAACCCGAGCTCCCTGTAGAAAAGGATCCGCTGCAGCCGCTCCAGATCCCGGTCCTCGTAGATGCGGTAGCCGGCCGCGCTACGTCCGCCCGGCGATAGCAGCCCAACCTCATCATAGTGATGCAACGTCCGGATCGTCACACCCGAGAGGTCAGCGACTCTGCCGACCGTGTATCCCGCCGTCTCCTGTTCGCTCACAGTTCACCTCCTGCGTACAGGAGAGTCTAAAGCCTCACGCAACGTGAGGGTCAAGCGATTCACAAGAAATTCTTCGAGAAGGATTGACCTTCCGCAAGCCGCTATCAGACGCGTACGTTGAAGCGGTTCATCGCGGCTTCGGGGCCGTGCTCGACCAGGAACTCGACCGCGTCGGCGGCTTTGGGGATGGCGTCTTTCACGACAGGGTCCATGCGCGAGAGCACGTAGTCCGTGACCGTGACTCCCGCGGGCGGGCGTCCGATCCCGATGCGCACCCGGACGAAGTCATTGCCTAGCCTCCCTATGATGGAACGCAGGCCATTGTGCCCGCCCGCGCCGCCTCCGACCTTGACGCGCACTGTCCCCGCATCCAGGTCGAGGTCGTCGTGGACGACGATGAGGTTCTCCGGCCTGTAGTCCGAGACGGCGGAGCCCGTGTTGTTCATAAACGTCGTAGGCTTGAGGAGGGTGGCGTTGTTGAGGCCTAGCGACACAGGGGCTGCTTCGGCCTTCTTCCTCTTGCGCCAGGAGCCGTCGTGACGCTTCGCGAGCTCGTCGGCGACCAGATAGCCAGCGTTGTGACGGGTGCGTTCGTAGGAGCGCCCGGGGTTACCGAGGCCGACGACGAAGGGGGACCGGATCGGCCCCCCTTCGCCCCGTTCGTCTGTTCTGAAGAAGGAACGGACCAGCCTAAGCCTGGATGTTCTGTCCCGCGGGGCCCTCTTCGGCGCCCTCCTCCTCGGACGCCTCTTCACCCTCGGCAGCCTCCTCGAACTCGGCAGCCTCCTCGGCGGCCACTTCCTCTTCCGTCGGCTCTTCGACGATGCCGGCGGCCTCCATCTCCTCCTCGGTGATCTCCGTCGGCGCCGTTATCGTAACCGCGACCGCTTCCGGCTCCGAGAGCAGCGTCACGCCCTCGGGGAGCGTGAGGTCGCCGAGGTTCAGGTTCTCGTTCATGCCGAGGCTCGAGACGTCGAGCGTGATCTCCTGCGGGATGTCGCCGGGGAGGGACTCGACCTGGATCTCGTAGGCGACCTGCTGCAGCACACCGCCCTCCTCCACGCCCGGCGCCTCGCCGACGACGGCGAGCGGGACGGTTACCTCGATGCGCTCGCGCATGTTCACCGGCGCGAAGTCGACGTGGACCAGAACTCCCGAGACAGGGTCGCGCTGCGCGTCCACGACGCGGGCCGTGGAGGTAGCCCCGTCAAAGTCTATGTTGTAGAGGGCATTGTCCCCGAAGTGATGTAGGGTGTAGTCCACGATCTTCGTCGGGACCGCGAGCGCCGTACTGCCGCCGGCTTCGTTACCCTCGCCGTAGAGGACGGCGGGAGTCATGCCCGAAGCCCTGAGGCGTCTGGCCGCGTTCTTGCCCCGCGTGCCGCGCTCCCGCGCCTGTAGATCCACGTTGTCTGCCACGTCTCGCTCCTAACGGTCTAGAAGAGTTGGTTTTCGCCCATAAAGACCTCGCTCACCGACTCGTCCGCGAAGACGTTCTTGATGGTGCTCGCGAGGATTGGTGCGATGTTGAGCGTTTGTATCTTAGACCGCGGCTCATCCTCCTTCAAGGGCAGCGTGTTGGTCACCACGACCTCCTTGAGGGGTGAGTCTTCGATCTGCCGGTAGGCATCCCCCGAGAACTCGCCGTGGGTGGCGGCGGCGCTGACCTCGAGCGCGCCTTCGTCGACCAGGCGCTTCGCGGCGTTGACCAGGGTCCCTCCCGTGGCGACGACGTCGTCGATCATGACTACCCGCTTGCCCTCTACGTTCCCTATGACATGCGTCACTTCAGAGTGTCCCGGCTTATCGCGCATCTTGTTCACTATGGCCCAGGGGAGCCTGAGGTGTCCGGCCAGCTGCTTGGCGACCTTGACCTCGCCAGTGTCGGGGGCGACCACGACGGCATCCTCCGCGTCCAGGAAACCCTGGTCCACGAAATAGTCGACGAACGTGTGCATCGCCGTCAGGTGATCCACGGGGAAAGAGAAGTAGCCTTCGATCTGGCCCGAGTGCAGGTCCATCGTCATCACCCGTTCGGCCCCCGCAGCCTGGATCATGTTCGCTATCAGGCGGGCGGTAATGGGCTCACGCGGTTTGGTTTTGCGGTCCTGGCGCGAGTAGGCGTACCACGGGATAACGGCCACTATCCTTTTCGCAGAGGCCCTTTTTGCCGCGTCTATCATGATGAGGAGCTGCATCAGGTTCTCGTTGACAGGGTCGCACAGCGACTGCACGATGAACATGTCTGCTCCCCTGACGCTCTCCAGATATCTGGCGTACAGCTCACCATTGGGGAATTCCCTCAACTCGACCCCGCTCAGCTCGATGTCGAGCCGCTCGGCGATACGCTCGGATAGTTCGGGATAGCCCTGGCCGCTGACTATCATCAGCCGCTTCTCCGTGGTCTGCGTCAGATAGCCGTTCTGCATCATCGTCGCGCTAGCCCTCCATCTCGTTCTCGCCCGACCCGTCCCGCACAGCCTGCTTCCTACGCCGCTGGGGAGACTCCCGGATCGCACGCGCCGGAGCCCCCACGGCCAGTTTGCCCGCTGGCACGTCTTTGTTAACCACGGACCCAGCCCCTGTGTAAGCGTCCTCGCCCACAGTGACTGGCGCGATGAGGTTCGTGTTCACCCCCGTATGGGCACCGTCTCCCACCATGGTGCGGTGCTTGTTCTCACCGTCGTAGTTCGCCGTTATGGTCCCGGCCCCAAGGTTAACGTCAGCCCCGATCTCCGCGTCCCCCACATACGAGAGGTGAGGGACCTTGCTCCCCACCCCTACGCGCGAGTTCTTGACCTCGCAGTAAGCCCCGACCTTGGCCCCTGGTTCGAGGACCGTGCCGGTCCGCAGGAAAGAGTAGGGACCGACGCTCGCCCCGTCACCGACCTCGGCCCCGCGCCCGACCGAGTGCTCGACGAGGGCGCCGTCACCAACACGCGTGTCCTGAAGGTCCGTAGAGGGCCCGATCACGCAGTCCGTACCGATCCTCGTCTCCCCGCGCAACAGGCTTCCGGGCAGGATCACGGTGTCGCGACCGATCTCGACCGAAGCCTCTATGTGCGTAGAAGTCGGATCCCTCACCGTCACGCCGTTCCTCATGTGGGCGTCCAGGATGCGGCGCCTGAGGATCTCCTCGGCCCGCGCAAGCTGGGAGCGGTCATTGACGAGGTTCGCCTCCTCCGGGTTCTTGAGCCTGTAAGTGACCGCCCGGCTGCGCCGTCCGATCGTCTCGAGTACGTCTGTCAGGTATAGTTCGCCACCCTGATTCTCCGAGGTGAGTCCCCCGATCGTATCCCTAATCTCGGAAAGCCTGAAAGCGTAGAGGCCGAGGTTGACGAGCCTGATCTGACGCTCCGACTCGGTCGCGTCCCTCTCCTCGACTATCCTGACCACGCCGGCGTCCTCGACTACCCTCCCGAGGCCGCTCGGATCCTCCAGCTCGGCCACGAGGACCGTCGCCCCGACGCCGGCGGAACTGTGCCGCTCGACCAGTTCCCCGAGGGTTTTGTACGAGATAAGCGGACCGTCGCCGTTGACCACGAGGAGGACGCCTTCGTCTTCCCCTTCGAGCGCGTCCAGGGCGACACGCACGGCATCACCGGTCCCGCGCTGCTCCTCCTGCAAAACAGGCTTCGCGTCCTCGGGCAAGACCGCCTCGACAAGCTCGGCCTGATGGCCCACGACGACGAATAGCCCCTCGGGGACGAGGGGCCTGGTGGCTTCGATCACGTAGTTGACCATCGGGATGCCGCACAAGGTGTGCAGGACCTTCGCCCGGTTCGACTTCATCCTGGTGCCCTTGCCAGCCGCCAGGATCACGGCGAAGATCGGCGAACTCTCAGACATGTACCCGCACCACTCCTATCGCTCGTCTTCCCGACGGTCGCCTACCACACGCTCCTCGGCTGGGGCGGCAGGATTCGAACCTGCGATCCCGGGACCAAAACCCGGTGCCTTGCCACTTGGCCACGCCCCAGTAACAGGCCCGCGCAGATTATACCGGAGCGCCTTTTCGCCGTCAGAAAGAGGGTCGACCTCGAAATGCCAGGCGTTGGATCAGGTCCGGATATCCTGGCTTGTATGGCCTACAGGGCCGAAATGAGCCGTGAAGGGTTTGTGGCGGAGGGTCTACGTTGCGAGATTCATCCTAGGATCGAGACCGGACCCTCGCGCCTCTTGGTCGGCAACCACGAGTTGCAGTTTGCCGCCCGCCGAGCGTGTCAGGCCTTCGCGCCGCTCCACGGCGACCCTCGGTTCGGCCACCCCCAGTTCAGAGAGCCGTCGCGAGACCGCCTCGCGTAAGCGCGCCTCCAGCTCGGCGCCCACCGCGGGACGCGGCACAACTAGGATGCGTACGCCGGATCCCTCTTGAACCACCTGGAATTCGCGTACGGCGCGGTCGCGCGTCACGACCCCAAACTCGATGGGATGCACCGAGACCTCACCACCGTTGTGCCCCACAAACTTCAGCACGTCGTCGGTACGACCCTCGATGGCACGTGCCCGCGCGAGGGTGCGGCCACAAGAGCAAGGCTCGGATTCTATCGTGATAGCATCCGAGATCTCCAGCCTTATGATAGGCTGCACGAGATTGTAAAGGTACGTGGCAAGCACCTTCGCCCCCGGCTCACCCGCTGGCACCGGGTTGCCTTCGGCGTCGACGTTCTCGAAGAGTGCTACGTCCTCGAAGAGGTGGATACCCTTGTGGCGTTCGCACTCGACGCCCCATAGCCCCTCGGTCGTCGCGTACAGTCGAACGGCCTCACGCCGAAAGCCTCCACGAGGCGTTCGTTCATCTCGGGGGTGCGTAGTTCGCTACTGGTGGACATCATCGTGAGTGAGAGACGGAGTCGACCGGCGAGTTGCTCTTCGGCCAGGCGCGCCGCCACCGAAGGGTAGGCGTTTAGATACTGTGGTTGGAAGCGGTTGAGCTCCGCGACAATTCGTTGAATGGGCAGCGTCAGGGGTAGACCCATAAAGCGGTGGATGCCGACACCGAGGGTGGCAGAGCCCTGGCGGGTCATGTGTGAGGGAGCCGCGCCTCCTATAAGGGCCATCCGGAAGCGACGCGGGAACCTTGGTTTGACCCCCATCCACGTGTCTGCCGGAAGAACATGGCAGCAATGGAGCGCCACCCCGCCGCGTCGTAGACGAAGAGGCCTTTGCGCCCCGAAGAGCCGCTCGTCGTAATCACCCGGTACTTCTCGAGGTAAAAATCGTCACGCTCCAGGCCCTCGACCCAGGCCAGGAGCTTGTCGCGCCTGAGGCGAGGATCCGTTACCACCTCGTCGTAGTGCTCCATCATCCGCGTCTTGTCGAGCACGGGCAACTCCTCCGAGCTCCACCGGCCCGTTACCGACCACGCCGAAAGCCGCTCCCGATAGTACGGCGACAACCGCACGGCGTATCGGACCAGCGCATCCAAACGCTCCTGCTGGTGTTGGCGCATTCTCTCCTTGGGCCAGCGCTCGCGCCCGACAAGTTCCCGCGAGAGTCGCATCCCTTCTGCGAAATCCGCCAGCCGCCGGCGGTGGTACCCGATTCTCATCACTTACTCCTTTCCCAAGCCGCACGGTTGCCACGCGACAGAACGTGCTTCTCGTGGCTCCTCTCCACACAACGTCCTCACGGAGGGCCCTTCCCATCACGGTGTTCTAGATCCCCAAGTAACAGACGCACCATCCGCGGCCCGAGCGTCACGTCCACAACCTCGGGTTGTGTCAGCCGTTCCAGCGAGAGGCCTAGAGTCATTGCGTACACAGCCACGACGTACTGCCTCGCCTCTACAGGAAGCGAGATCCCACGCTCCTTAACCAGGCGTTCGAAGCTGGCAACAATCGGTCCGAGCGCGCGGTCGTGGATCTTCGCGAACCGCTCTCGTAGCTCGGGACGACGCACCACGTGCGCCCAGAACTCGAAGAAGACCGCCAGCCAGCCATCTTCTTCGCCGCCCCGTCGCCGCGCCGCCTGCGCCACGAGACGCTCGCTACCGCCAACCGCACCAGCCTCGCGTACGGCCCGCTCGTAGTCGGCCACCACCCGATCCACCCGCCGCTCGTAGACGGCGAAGAATAGATCCTCCTTGGATTCGAAGTTGGAGTAGACAGCACCCTTCGTGTATCCGGCCTCCAAGGCGATCTCGTCCACAGAACTGGCGTGGAACCCCCGCCCGGTGAAGAAACTCTCTGCAGCCACAAGTAGTTCCTCACGGGTGCGCTCGCGTCGCTCGGCCCTGGTAAGACGCTCTTTCATACCGTGAGTATTTATATACCAACGGTATCTGAAAGTCAAGCTTTCGGACTTCAGCCTGATGCTGCCGATTTCTTTATCTACGGCGAGATCTGGGCTCCCGTGTGCCAGGCCACACTGGTCAAACGTTCTCCACCCCATGGGAGAGTGGCTCATAGACGCCGATGAAAGGAGCAGCGACCGTATCCTTCGCGATCCCGGCAGTTTCAGCGTCGTCAAAGATCCCGAAGACAGCCGTTCCGCTTCCGCTCATCGAGGCCCCGAGCGCACCGGACGCTAGAAGCGTCCGCTCCAGCATGTCCACTTCAGGGACGAGACCTGCGGTCACGGGCGTCAGATCGTTGCCGATGGCCGAGGCGAGATCAGGGATGCTCCCCGAATGCAACGCCGAGACGACCGGCCCGACGGAGTGTGTGCTCTCCATTCTTGCCTTGTCGTATGCGCGGTAGATCTTACCCGTGTCCGCGCTACTGAGCGGTTTGGCGACGACGAGAAGATGGGCCGGTGGCGTAGGAAGTGGCGTGAGGATCTCCCCGACGCCTTCGCCCAGGGACGTCCCTCCCGAGATGCAGAAGGGCACGTCGGCCCCGATCCCGGCCCCGATTCCACGCAGCTCATCTACCCGCAATCCGAGACCAAATAGCTCATTCAGCCCGACGAGAACCGCCGCAGCATCAGCCGAGCCGCCACCAAGTCCGGCTCCGGCTGGAATCCTCTTGCGCAAGAAAACCTCTACAGGAAGCTCCTCACCGGTCATTCTCCGCAGCGCCTTCCAGGCCAGGTAGATAGTGTTGCGTTCCTGCGGTCCGATCCTCACCTCCTCTGGCTCCAGCGAGAGATCGAAGCCTCCGGCGGCATGATGCAACTCTACCTCGTCGGCGAGAGAGATGCTCTGCATTATGGTACTGACCTCGTGGTAACCGTCCGCGCGAAGTCCTAGAACGTCGAGCGCGTAGTTGACCTTGGCGAACGCCCTGAGCCGAACTTCTTGCATCACAACGCCCAGGAAAGCGAGGCGTACAAGGCCGCGAAGTCTTCCGGCGCAAGTTCCTCAGCCCTAACGTTCGGCCCGTACCCAAGGGACTCGAGGACCCGTGGAGCCGGTCCCCGGGCCGGCTCCGGCAGGTTGTTTACGAGCCGTTTGCGGCGGCTTCTGAACGCGCCTAGCACGAGACGCCTTATTCCGACGTAGTCACCCGGCGGTTCCCTGCGCTCCATTTCGACGACCGCAGAGTCTACCCTGGGCGGCGGATCGAAGACTGTCGGGGGGACCCTGTGCGCGATGCTCACCCGCGCCAGAAGCTGTGCGAGTACGGCGTACGCAGCATAGTCCTTGGAACCGCGCTCCGCCGCCATCCTTCGCGCTACCTCGAGCTGCACCATAAATCGCAACATCCTCAACGTCTCTACCTCCTCGAGCAACCGCAGTACGAGCGGCGAGGCTATGTTGTAGGGCAGATTGGCGACCAGCCTGTTCGGCGCAGGGTCGAGTCCGGAGTAATCGAAACGGAGGGCGTCTCCTTCGTGAATCCGTACGTTTTCCCTTTCGCCCACTGCCCCACGCAAGCTCGGGAGCACGTCGGGATCCAGCTCCACTGCGTGCACCAAGCCTGCCCTCTCGGCGAGAAAAGTCGTCAGGAATCCCCGTCCGGGACCTATCTCGAGGACCACATCATCCTCCGTTACGCCCGAGGCCACTATCCTGGCGGTGTTGGGGTCCTTCAGGAAGTGCTGTCCGAAGCGCTTTTTTGGCGGGCCCAGCTCGGACACCGTAGCTTATACCTCTAGAGGCAGACCGAAGAGGTTGCGGGCGTTACGGGTGGTGAGGGTGGCCAGTTCCTCATCTTCCATCCCAAGCCTCTCGGCTACGAAGCCTGCCGTATGCACGACGTATTCGGGCGCGTTCTTCCTGCCGCGCACGGGCTGGGGGCTCAGGTAAGGTGCGTCCGTCTCCACGAGGAGACGGTCCTCGTCTATCAGGCGGAGCACTCTGGCCGTCTCACTGTCTCTGTACGTGACGTTGCCCGCGAGCCCCACGTAGTAGCCGCGTTCCCTTGCTTCCCTGACCTCGCGCTCGCCACCCTCGAAGCAGTGCAGCACAATAGGAACCCTGGCGCTACCGAGGCAGGCCATCGTGTCGGCGAAGGCTTCGCGGGAGTGGATAACCAGCGGCAGGCGCGTATCGTTGGCAAGGGAGATCACATCCTCGAACAGTGCCCGCTGCACCTCTCCCGACCACTCCGAACGGTAGTAGTCGAGCCCGACCTCACCAAGGGCCACTATCCCCGGCGACTCCGAAAGTTCGGCCAGCGCTTCGAGGTCGGCCGCCGTGTAAGTACCCGCGTTGTGGGGATGTATCCCAGCCGTCGAGTAGACGTTCGGCAACACCGCCGCGAGCTCGGCCCCCCTCTGCGAATCCTCGACGTCGGTCCCCACGTTCACCACAGCCACGACCCCGACCTCAGCAGCGCTTCTCACCGCGTCTTCCGGTGAGACCTCGAGCCGCAAGAGGTGCGTGTGCGAGTCCACGAGCATAGCGCCTATCCCCTCTTCCCCAGAGTCCTCAGCGAAGGGCATTATAAAGGGGCCGGGTATCTCCTTCAGCCTTTGACCAGCCGCTCGTAGATCTCACCGCGACGATGTCCCGATTCGCGGGCCGCTCTAGCTGATGCCCGCGACGGACTCTCTCCCTCAGCCACGTAGTCCCGCGCCCGCCGGACTACGTCGTCAATGCTCTCATCTGCCTTCGCAGCTCCGCCGCGGATTACGAGCACGATCTCGCCCTTCACGTTCCCCGAAAAATGTCGGGCGGCCTGCTCGGCCGTTCCTCTGAAGACTTCCTCGTAGAGCTTGGTAAGTTCCCTGCACACGGCGACGGGGATTCCGGCGGGGAGACTCTCCAGCGTCTTTCCGAGCCGGTGTGGAGACTCGAAGAGCACGAAGGTTGACCGCTCGGTGGCGACACGCTCCAACAAACCCTTGCGATCTCTCCCCTTGCGTGGCGGAAAGCCGGCAAAGACGACCGTATCTGCGGGCAACCCCGAGGCAACGAGCGCAGTGGTGAGAGCCGAGGGGCCTGGGAGGGCTTCTATCGCGACGCCGGCCTCGATGCAGGCACGCACGAGCCCGTATCCGGGATCGGAGACGAGGGGGGTGCCGGCGTCGGTGACGAGGGCTATGCGTTCCGTCTTCGCCCGTTCGACAAGCTCGGGGGTGAGCCGCTTCTCGTTGTGCTCGTGGTAGGGGATGAGGTTCCCCTTTATCTCATAGTGGGCGAGCAGGCGTCCTGTATGCCTGGTGTCCTCGCAGGCTATGAGGTCGGCCTCGCGCAGGTAGCGGAGGGCGCGGAGGGTGATATCCTCCAGGTTGCCTATGGGGGTTGGGATCACTGTTAGGGACATCTCTCAGCCGCCGAGCAGGTACTCTCCGGAGTATGCATCCCTGGCGAGCGCCGCGGCGCCGAGGACGCCGGATCTGGGACCGAGGGTGGCGACCTTGACGTCGGCCAGGTCGCGTGAAGGGGGCCTGGCGCGGAGGATGACTTCCTTGCGGGCCGCCCTTAGCACGAGCTCCCCGGCCTCCATGACGCCTCCGCCGACGGCGACCACCTCGGGGTTGAAGATGTTGACGAACCCGGCGAGGCCGACGCCGAGCCACCGCCCTGCCTCGTCCAGTACCGAGAGCGCCACCTCGTCCCCTTCGCGGGCGAGCTCCGTGACGTCCTCGCCGAGTATCTGGCGTCTGGTGGCCAGGCGTCCCAGCGCCGAGTCGGGTTGCTCGACCGCAAGCTCACGGGCGCGGCGTCCTATGGCGCTGCCAGAGGCGAGGGCCTCCAAGCAGCCGTGGTTGCCGCAAGCGCAGCGTGGCCCTGTGGCCTGGATGGTTATGTGCCCGAGCTCGCCTCCCGAGCCCTGCGCGCCCCGCATCAGGATACCTTGCGTGATAACGCCGCCCCCGATCCCTGTTCCGAGCGCAACGAAGACCAGGTGGTCGGCCTCACTGCCGACTCCGAACCGGAACTCACCCCACGCCGCTGCATTGCCGTCGTTCTCGACCGTGAGGGGCATCCCGATCTTCGGCTCCAGTTCGTCCTTCAGCAGAATTCCCTCGATCGCCCGCAGGTTCGGGGAGTAGACGACCTTGTTCGCCTGGGCGAGGATCAGCCCGGGCACTGCGAGGCACACCCCTCCAATCTGCGGACCGTTCCCGACCTCTAAGATCGCCCTGGCGATCGTCTCGACCAGGGTCCCTGGCGAGTGTGGCGTGGGATAGCGGACCTCGTCCAGGATCTTGCCCTCCGGGGTGACGACGCCGGCGGCGATCTTGGTGCCCCCAACGTCGACGCCAACGGCGTTCACCCGCCCGCCTTCCAGTCCACTATCTCCAGCTCGGCCTGCCCTGAGTACGGGCTGCGGGTGACCGTGTACGCGGCGTCGAAGGGACCTGAGGGTAACCCTTCGGGCTCGCCGGCCATCTTGGCCTTGATCCCGCCTTCGAGGTTAAGGAGGTTCATGCCCTCCCAGATCTTGCGCGAACCGGCGATCCGCAAGTTCTCGGTAATGAAGACCGGACGGTAGTTCCCGCTGCCGAAAGGGGCTAGCATCTCGTGCCAGTCGAGCAGGCCGTTGGAGACGCTCCCGAGCGATATCTCGGCATCGACCTCTATGGCGGGGACGAAGATCTCCGGCCTCTCTTCGCTCTGGGCCCTGACGGCCTCGTTGACGCCGGCGACGAAAGCGTCGAAGTTGCCAGGGTTTATGGAGAGGCCGGCGGCCCTGCGGTGGCCTCCCCACTCCCCCATCAGGTGGCGTACCGCGTAGAGGGCGCCGTAGAGGTCTACGTCGGTCTCGCCGGCGCGGGCCGAGCCGCTGTAGGAATCGTCGGCCCTGCGGGTCAGTATCGCCGCAGGCCTTCCCGTAGCGCCGGCGACGCGGCCCGCGATCAAACCCGCGATCCCTCCCGTCTCTTCGGTCACGACGACCTTGAAGTCCTGCTCGGGATCAACCTCCGCCATCGCCCGCTCGACGGCAAACCTGGTCCGCCGCTGCCGCTCGGCGTTGAGCTGGTTCAGAAGGGAAGCGATCCTGAAAGCCTCCCGACGATCATCGGTCAGAAGCAGGTCGAGAGCAGGACGCGGGTTCTTTATCCTGCCTATGGAGTTGATGCGCGGACCCAACCTCCACCCGAGGTCGTCCTCGTCGATCTCCCCCCTCACCCCTGCCACCTTGACGAGGGCCTCGATACCGGGACGCGCCTCTCCGGCAGCGAGGCCCCTGTTTATGTGCTTGAGACCCATGCGGGCGAGCGCCCTGTTATCCCCGACGAGCGGCGCGATGTCGACGACGGTACCGACCGAGACGAGGTCGAGAAGCCGCCCCAGACGTTTCCTGCCTTCGGCGTCGCCGAGCCTGCGGGCGACGGCCCAGGCGAACTTCCAGGCAACCCCCACCCCGGCCAGGGGGTCCTCAGGATTCCAGAGCTTGGGGTCGAGCACGGCGACCGCCGTATCGGGCGGGTCTTCCGGCGGGATGTGATGGTCCGTCACGACCACCTCCATCCCCAGCTCGTTCGCCAGCGCCACCTCTCTCCTGTTGGAGATGCCGCAGTCGGCGGTGATCAGGAGGCTCACACCCTCAGCGAAGAGGTCGCGCACGTAAGGTTCAAGGAGGCCGTAGCCGGTCTGGCGGGTCGGCAGGCCGACGGTGACGTTGTCCGTGTAGTGCGAGAGCGCAAGGAACAGGACGGCGGCCGAGGTGATGCCGTCGGTGTCGTAGTCGCCGAAGACCCCTATCCTCTCCCCGTCCTCTATGGCCTTCGCAACTCTCTCTGCAGCGACGTTCCACTGGTCTTCATCGGGCATCCCGATAGCGGCGAGCGAAGGTGAGAGGAAGTCCGCGGCCTCACCGGGCGCGACGCCGCGGTTGGCCAGCACCCTGGCGCACAGGAGTTCCACATCGGCCTCCCGCGCAAGCTCAGATACCACATCCGCATCCGGCTCCAGGAGCCGCCACCGTGCCAAAGAGTCCTCCTTACACGAATAACCCCAAAACAAGAGTATCGTCATTATACAAACCGAACGTTAGCCATTAGAGGTTTCAGGCTTCAGGAAAAGGCATAAGAGAGATCCGCCGCCGCGCGAGAAGACGCTCTGACTCCTTTAAGCTCACTCAATGCGAAAACCGCAGGATGCTAGGCCGGAGCGGAGGAGATCAGCCCCCAATCCAAAACCTGAAGCCTGAGACCTGATGCCTTTCAGACCAGCGGGCTCAGGCTCGCGAGGGTACGCTCGACTACCTTGGCGGGGAGCGGCCGGCGTTCCCACTCCTCCAGGGTCAACTCTTCGGCGTTGGTCTTGTCCACCTCGAACATATGCTCCATCTGGGCTGCGAGCCTGCGGCTGTAGACCTCGATGTTGAGCTCGTAGTTGCCGAGCATGCTAAGGCGGTCGATATTCGCGCTGCCTATCGTCGACCAAAGGCCGTCAACGGTGGCGGTCTTGGAGTGGATCATTATGTGACTGTACAGGAAGATCCTGACGCCGCTCTTCAGTAGCTCGTAGAAGTGGCGCCGCGCGAGCCAGTCTACGGTGACGTGGTTCGAGTGTTCGGGGACGAGAAGCTGTACGTCGACGCCGCGCTTCGTCGCGTCTATGAGGTGCGCTTTCAGCGCCCTGTCTGGGACGAAGTAGGCGTGGGTCAGATAGACGTGGGAGTTGGCGCGGTCTATCGCCTCGATGTACATCTCCCTTATGGGGAAAATCCTCATGTAAGGGTCGTTGCGGCGCACCCTTACGGCGGGGTTCCAGTCACGCTCCTTGTTGGGGGTTATACTGGGTAACTCCTCTGTACGGTGGGCGTTCCAGAAGTCGACGAAAGCGTTGTCCACCTCCCTGGCAGCACCGCCGCGCACCCTGACATGCGTGTCGCGCCATCCCGCCGCGTACAGGGACCCGATGTTGTATCCGCCGAGGAACGCGACCCTGCCGTCGACGCTCATCACGTGGCGGTGGAACCTGAAGACGTTCCTCGGGTTCAGTATCTTCGCCGGTCCGGACAGAGGGCGGAAGTGGAGGCGGTGTATCTTCTCGGGAAACCTCTTGAACGAAGGCGGCACGAACACGTTGGCCAACCCGTCGAAGACGACGTAGACCTCGACACCCTCGCGCGCCTTACGGGCCAGGGCATCCACAAATCGTCGCCCGACCTCGTCACCCTTCCAGATAAACGTCCCGACGAAGATCTCGTCCTGCGCGGCCTCGATCTCGTCGAGCATCGCCTCGTAGAGGCTTACCCCGTAGGCGTAGATCTTTAGCCAGTCCTTGCCCGACTCCATTCTTATCTCGGGCTGGTCTTCCCACGGGAATCCCTCCCGCGGACCCTGGCGGCGCTTGCGCAACTCGGCCATCGCGACGAGCACACCGACGATCACCGCCTGCAACGCCGTCAAAGCGAGGAAGACCCTCAATCCCAGTCTGCGCAACGTTGAGAGCCCGGAACGCATCTCCGAAAGAACCCGCCGCAAGAGAGGGAACATAGATTCGATTATATAGAGCGCTCAGCGCAAAGGCCGATCCTCCCGCAAAAGCCGTCGAAGATCAACCTGATACCTACTTTCGGCGCATGCGCGAGACGAAGGACTTCGCCTCCTGGATGGCGCGGTTCCTGATCCTGGCCATCTCCTCTGCGCCTATCTCCTGCTTGCCGCGTTCGAAGTAGAGGATGCTGGTACGGCCCATCGCCACGGTACCTGCGTAGGCGATAACCGCCGAGGCGGCCCATCCCCCCACAGGCACGAGCTTCACGGCCTGGCGGCTCAGGGCCCTAAGGCCGAAACCGGCGGCGAGTACCCCGAGGAGCTCCCGCGCCCTATCCATCGATAGCTCCTCCCCGTAAGCGGCCGCTATGTTGAGCACCATCCGCGCCTGGTTTGCGGTCATCACCGGCATGTCGGCCCCGGGGATGGGGAGCGCCCCGATCACGGCGTTCTGTCGGGCGTTGTTGCGTACTATCTCTTCACAAACGGCCCGCCTGAGCGGAGGATACCCTTTCGCGAGCGCGACCAGATAATCTTCGTCGAGCGCCAGCACGATGCGTGGCGCCAACTCTTCGAGCATGGCCTTCCCGCCTCTCGAGAGAGAGGGTTATCTCGCCAGGGTCTTCGACGGCCTTCCCCGAGATAGTAGCCCCCGTCTGTGAGACCGAGAGGATTACCTCCGCCCCGCTCACGCTCCTCTGCGCCCCGAGCAGGGCGGCGACCTCGGCGGCCCTGGGCGAGTCGCCGGTGACGGCGAGGGTAGCCTGCTCCCTCGCCGCGTTGCGAGTCTCGCGGAACACCTTGTACAGATTTCTCAGGCCCATCACGGCTTGTCCTCCTTGTGGTCATGCCCGCACGACTGCGCCCGCGCGCGGAAGCAAATTGATTATTGTCTCTTTTAAGATATATTACGTGAAGGCTACAGGAGGGTTTCAACCTGAAGTTCCCGGAGTAGATTTTGCAGCCTCAACGTGACCTGCGGGACATAGAGGAGATACAGGAGCTCTTCGAGGCCGGTCAGGAGACCGGCACGCTGGAGTCGAGTGAAGTACTCGACCTCCTACAAGAGGTCGACCTCTCGACCGACGAGATCCAACAGGTCTACGGGCTTCTCCGCGAGCACGGCGTCGAGGTGGTCGACGCCGGATTCCTCGCGGAGACGATGGGCGAAGATGAGGACACCCAGCTCGTCAAAGAGGTGCTCGAAGGCGACCTGAAGAGCCGCTACACGGGGGACGCGGTCCAGATGTACCTGGACGAGATCGGCAAGACCCCCCTTCTCACCAAAGCCCAGGAGACATATCTCGCGCGGCGCATAGAGCGCGGCGACAGGCGCGCCAAGGCCCACCTAACCAAAGCCAACCTCAGGCTCGTCGTCTCCATAGCGAAGAAGTATGCTGGAAGGGGCGTCTCGCTGCTCGATCTGATCCAGGAGGGCAACATCGGGCTGATGCGGGCCGTCGAGAAGTTCGATTACCGCAAGGGCTTCAAGTTCTCTACCTACGCGACGTGGTGGATCCGTCAGGCCGTCACCAGGGCGATAGCCGACAAAGGACGTACGATCCGGGTCCCCGTCCACATGGTCGAGAAGATCAACAAGTATTACAGGGTCCAGCGCAGCCTAGGCGCCCAACTAAACCGCGACCCCACAGACGAAGAGGTCGCCTCCATCATGGAGGTCGACGCTGAGGAGATCGTGCGCATCAGGCGCGTATCGAGGCGTTCGATCTCCCTGGAGACCCCCGTCGGGGAGGACCACTCCTCGGAGCTTGGTGACTTTATCGCGGATGAGGAATCCGAATCTCCCCACGACCTCGCCAAGTCATCCCTCTTGAAGGCCCGCATGCGCGAGGCGCTCGGCAGCCTCCCCGAACGCGAGCGGATGGTCCTCGAGTACCGCTTCGGCCTTACCGGCGGCCAGCCCAAGACCCTCGAAGAGGTCGGGGAACGCTTCGACGTCACCCGCGAGCGTATCCGTCAGATACAGCTCACGGCCCTGGCCAAGATAAAGAGCAGCCCCCACGCCGCCGGACTGCGCGATCTGTTGGAATAGAGTTTCAGGCTGCTACGGCAGCTTGTCAGCACAGCGGCTGCGCCGCCTAGTCAGCACGCTTCGGGCCTTGCGGCCCTCGCTTTTCGGCATTTCAGCAAGTCGTCTCGACGCGCTGCCAGGAGCGTGGAATCCTACCTCCTCAAGTAGCTGTGCCTCATGTGCGCTAGAGCAAGACTGCAGCGGAGGAAGCGTCCTGACAAGGCGCCTGCAAGGCGCCGTGCTGAAATGCTATTCTTCTGAGCTCTCGTCTCCTTCGTCTTCATCGTTCGGGTTACGGCGGGCGGCCTCGCCGAAGACGCGGATCAGAATGGGTATGGCGACGATCACGACGATCACGAGAACGAGCAGAGAGACTATGGCGATAGACACGAGATTCTTCCTCCCGCGAGCGTATAGAGGCCGCCGGGCTTTACTTCTTCCGGCGGCCTCTATACTACCAAAAGTGCTTTTCATAACCGTAGCGGGGCGAAGCATTGACCTTCCCCATGCCGCGCTGGTCAGCGCGCTACGGTCTGAGGACCTCGCTTGTCGGCTTGCGTACGTAAGGCTGACATGCTGACAAGCGCCCGACAGGGCGCGTGCTGACATGCTGAAATGCGCGTTGGTGCATAAGGCTCAAGAGCCTTATGCACCACGCTGGCGGCTCGGCGTAGTTCATGGTCACGTCGACCTGCGTACGACCTGGCGTGATCTCCTCGAAGCGGACCTCGCCGCTGGTCATGACCTCGCCGTCGACCGTGTCCCAACCTATTCCGCGGTTGGGGTTCATCTCGGTCGTCTTCGCGTCGTACTCTACGCTTTTGCCGAGAGGACCTTTGACCCGCCAGTGACTGGTATCCTGGGCGGCCATCCTCACCTCTTCGACGTTTGACATGAAGGACGGGAAGTTTTCGAAGTTGGACCAGTAGCCGAAGACGTCATCGATCGCGGCCCCTACCTCGATGCTCTCGTTTACTCGCTGCGCCATAGGCATCCCTTCTCTCGGCTACAAGGCATGTCTTGCCCGTGAGGATGCCGCTTCCAAACCCGTCTTTAAGTGAACCTCGCTACTGACGCTGTAGCTTTTCGTAGGCCGTGCGCAGTTGGGCGTCCTTCTCTAGGATCTCCTCCCGGGAGAGGTCGCGGGCGTCGTCGGGTGTGAGCGGTTCGGTCCCCTCGGAGAGGGTCACTTTAACGTCGGGTGTGATCCCTGTGTTGCGGATAAAGTCGCCGTCCGGCGTAAGCCACTCGGCGACGCCGAGCAGGATAGATGAGCCGTCCCTCAGGACGAACTCCGAGAGCACGGTGCCCGTGCCGAAGGTGGTCTCCCCGATAACGGGCGCGCGGTCGTTGTCCCGCAAGGCTCCGGCCAGTATCTCGGCGCTCGAGGCAGAACCCCCGTCAACCAGTACCGCGAGCGGCGCTTCCGTCGATTCCGGGTCGCCTTCGACTGTGATCTCCTCGCGCTCGCCAGAAGCGTCCTTGCGGATGTAGACGACGCTCTCCGGCTCGAGGAAATATCCTGCCATCTCCACCGCCTGGTCGAGCCTGCCGCCGGGATTGTTCCTGAGGTCGAGGATAAAGCGCCTGGCCCCCGCCGCCTGCGCCTCCTCGAAAGCATTCTGCGAGCTCCTGGGCGCTGTCGTCGGAGAACGACGAGAGGAGCACGATGGCGACGTCGTGTGCCTGGGATCAGGGCCCACGAAGCTACAGGCGAGTCTATCTCGGCGCGCTGGAGATCGTACGTACGCTTCTCGCCTTCGTGCCTGACGGTCAACTCGACGCTAGTTCCCTCCGGTCCCTTGACCTTCTCCACGACCTCCGAGACTTCGTCACCCCTGACGCTCTTCCCGTCTACGGCCACAAGCACATCGTCGGAACTGATACCGGCCTTCTCGGCCGGAGAACCGTCTATCGGGGCGGCGACCACGACCTCACCGTTCTTCTCTTCGAGCTGGACCCCAATCCCCACGTACGTTCCGGAGAGGCTCTGGTCGTTCTGCTTGCGCTCCGCAGGGGTCAGGAAGCGCGTGTGCCCCTCGTCTCCAAGCGTCTCGAGCATCCCTTCTATGGCCCCGTACGTCTCCTTCTTGGGGTCGATGTTTTTCTGGTCCACATAGTTTTTTCTGACGGTGTCGAGCGCCTCGGCGTACAGCGCCAGGCTCTTCCGGTCCTCTTCGTCGAGTGTAGCGGGGCTCTGCGAGCGTCCGACCATGTAAGCCCCGAGACGCGGTCGCGAGCAGCACCACGACCAGGAAAAGCACCCGCGCCACCGCGTTCCGCAGGTCACGTCTGGTTCTTCCACACGCGGCAATTGTATCCACACGCACGCCGGCACCATTCGTAGCTCGCATTTCAGCAAGTCAGTCAGAGCGTTCCGATCACTTACGCGTGCGTCAAGTAGCCCTGGCTGAGAAGCTCCGCTGACAGCGAGGTGAGCGTGCTGACAGCGAATGCTATTCGAGCCTTGTACGGCGTGCTGGTTGCGGGTTCCTCTATGCGCTGGCCTTCGAGCACGGGGAAGAAGCAGGCAGCCTTGTGGCCCTCTTTCTCCTGCGAGTCGAGGCCGGGCTCGTGCTCGGTGCAGTAGTCCTGGGCGCGCGGACAGCGGGTGTGGAAGTTGCACCCGCTGGGAGGGTTCGCGGGAGATGGCACGTCTCCGGTGAGGACCACGCGCTGGCGCTCGCGCTCCTTCTGGGGGTCGGGGACGGGATGGCCGAGAGCAGCGAGGCGGTGTAGGGGTGGCGCGGCTCGCCGTAGAGCGTCGGCCTGTCGGCGATCTCCACGATCTTGCCGAGGTACATCACGGCGACCCTGTCCGAGATGTGCTTGACCACGGAGAGGTCGTGGGCGATGAAGACGTAGGTGAGGTCGAACTCCTTCTGGAGGTCCTCCAGCAGGTTGATGACCTGCGCCTGGATCGAGACGTCCAAGCGCCGAGACGGGCTCGTCGCAGATGATCAGGCGCGGGTTGAGCGCGATGGCCCTTGCCACCCCGATCCTCTGCCGCTGGCCGCCCGAGAACTCGTGCGGGTAGCGGTTGTAGTGCTCGGGGTTGAGGCCGACCAGCTCGAGAAGCTCCTGCACCCGCCGCTTGCGCTCGCCGCCTGAGCTACCGCCTACGTCGTGGGTCCTGAGCGGCTCGGAGACGATGTTACCCACCGTCATGCGGGGGTTCAGGCTCGCGTAAGGGTCCTGGAAGACGATCTGCATGTTCCTCCGCACGCCGAGCATCCGCTTGCGGTCGTAACCGAGTATGTCCTCGCCGTCGAAGATCACCTCGCCCTCCGTCGGTTCCAGAAGGCGCAGGACGAGGCGGGCGAGCGTGCTCTTGCCGCACCCCGACTCCCCCACAAGCCCGAGCGTCTCCCCACGGCGCACGGAGAGGTCGACGCCGTCCACAGCCTTGACGTGCCCGACCGTGCGCTGCAACACGCCAGCCCTTATGGGGAAGTGCATCTTCAGGTTCCTGGTCTCCAGCAGATACTCGCCCGAGTGACCGTTGGTCTCTGGGCTGCCGTTCGGGTTCTCGGTCACGCTTGGACCCCCAGCTCCTCGTCCACGCGGCGCTTGTTCTTCTCGATCTCCTCGACCGAGAGGATGCATGCGGCGGTGTGGCCGGGCTTCTTCTCCTCGAGCCTGGGGTCTATCTCGTGGCACTCGTCCTTGACGAAAGGACAGCGGGGGCTGAAGTTGCATCCCTTAGGAAGGAAGATCAGGCTCGGCGGCGTACCCTCTATCGGCAGGAGCCTCACCTCGCCCGCGGTATCGAGGCGTGGCAGCGAGCGCAAGAGCGACCACGAGTAAGGCATCAGGGGATCGTAGAAGACCTCGTCCGTGGTGGCCTGCTCGACGGCGCGCCCCGCGTACATCACCATCACCTTGTCAGCGAGCTGGGAGACCACGCCGAGGTCGTGGGTGATCATTATGATGGCCGTGCCGTACTTCTCCTGCAGCTCGACCATGAGCTCCAGGATCTGGGCCTGGATCGTCACGTCGAGGGCCGTAGTCGGCTCGTCCGCGATAAGGACCTTGGGGTTGCACGAGAGGCCCATCGCGATCATGGCCCGCTGGCGCATGCCGCCCGAGAACTGGTGCGGGTACTCCTTGGCCCTCCTCTCGGGGTTGGCGATGCCGACGTCGCGAAGGACCTGCACGGTCTTCTCCTGGGCCTCGCTCTTGGAGAGGTTCTGGTGGATGCGGATCGCCTCGCGGATCTGGTTGCCGACGGTAAAGACGGGATTGAGGCTCGTCATCGGGTCCTGGAAGATCATGGCTATGTCGTTGCCCCTGATCTGCTGCATCCGCTTGTCCGAGGTCTCCAGCAGGTTCTGGTCCTCGAAGAGGATCTCACCCTCAGGGTACTCTGCGGGGGGCTTGGGGTTGAGCTGCATGATGGAGAGGGCCGTCACGCTCTTGCCGCTCCCTGACTCCCCCACTATCCCTATCGTCTCCCCCGCCTCCAGCGAGAACGAGACGCCGTCGACCGCCTTGACGACGCCGTCCTGGGTCTTGAAATGGGTTTTGAGGTTGTTCACTTCGAGCATCGCCACGGGCTACTCCTCACTCTCCGAGTGGGCTCTCGCCGCCAGAATGGAAGGGTACAGTAGTGGCGGCGTTCGGGCTAGAGGGATCAGGTTCATTCAACTCTGCCCCTTCATGTACTCCAAGACAGCCCGGTCGAGATAGCCGCGCCGCTGCTCGCGCTCCTCGAAGTTCTCTGTGCGGATGTAAGCGCTCAGGGCGTCGAAGAGCGCGTCGTCTCCGATATCTTGTTCCAGGATGTACCCGCTGCGACGCAGCGCGTCTGCTACTTCCCTGCGAACGTCATCGTCTACAGTGACGACGTCCTCTGGCATAGTCTCGCCGAAGTATAGGGTGTGGAGGTCCCGTATACGGATGAGCTCCTTTATCGGGTCGGGATGGTCATCCACCCGCAGGTCCACTACCCTGTCGTTGTCCCCGCCGTAACCTCCACCCTCCCTTACAACGAGCAGCGCCGCAGACTGCTTTCCCCGCGAGTCTCCCCCGGCCGCCTGTCCCGCGTCCAGCGCCGAGAGCAGACGGACGGCGAGGTCACCGCCTGTCTCTTCGTAAGTCCTCGCCATCGCCTCGACCGTCTCCCCGCCGACGAGGATGTTGCCCTGGGCCGCATAGTGTTCCCCGATCATGCCTCCCGCCCACTCGAAGCACTCGGAGCCCGTGAAGGTAGCGGCCCTACCCCTGGCGTCGACGGCACCGACCTGCCTGTGCCCGCGGTCTCCGTCGGCGGAGATCAAACTTTCGATGGTCTCATCAGCAGTCTTCCCCCTAGCCATAAGCTCGAGCCCGTTCGGCCCGTAGTTGTAGTTCGCCATCGCCTGCGTTGCCACGGCCCCGATGCCAGCGCTGGCCCAGGGCACGACCGAGCCGACGGCGAGGAACTTGGACTGGACGGCGACGCCCAGAGAGTCGGTCTCAGGGTCGAAGGCGACGATGGAGAAGGTCGCGACGATCTTAGTCACTCCTTGCACACCTACTTTCTAGTCGTAGGTTCGTGGGTCGAGGGCTTCGCGGACGCCGTCGCCCAGGAGATTGAAGCCGAGGACGGCGAAGAAGATAGCCATGCCGGGGAAGAACGCCATCCACCACGCCGACGTCAGGTAGGACTGGGCCTGATAGAGCATCGAGCCCCAGCTCGGCTCCCCGGGTTCGGCCCCCAGTCCGAGGTAAGAGAGAGTAGCTTCCGCGATGATAGCGTAGCCCATCGCGAGCGTCGTCTGCACCAGGAGCGGCGGAAGAGAGTTCGGGAGCACGTGCCGGGTCATTATCCGGAGGTTGCCCGTGCCGATGGCGCGCGCCGCCTCTACATAGTCCAGGCCGCGGACGGTGAGCACCTGGGCGCGCGTGATCCTGACGAAAGCCGGCACGAACCCGATACCGATGGCGATCATCGCGAAGCCCAAGCCCCCTCCGAGGATCGCCGCTATCACGAGCGCCAGGATCAGGAAAGGGAAGGCCTGGATGCTGTCCACGACTCGCATGACGACCCACTCGTCCCAGAAGCCCCGGAAGTACCCGCTGACGAGGCCCACCGGCACACCAACGAGGAGGGCGAGGCCGACCGAGATCAGGGCCGACTCGACCGAGATCCTCGACCCGTAGACCACGCGGGAGAAGACGTCGCTGCCCAATGAGTCGGTCCCCATGAGCCCTCCTTCCCCCGGAGGTCGCAGGGTAAGGGCGTAATCCTGAGCCTTGGGGTCGGACGGTGCGATCACGGGCGCGAAGATGGCGGTCAGGATCATGACGGTGACGATGAAGAGGCCGAAGACGGCGAGCTTGTTGCGCCTGAAGCGCCGCCAGAAGTCGAGCAGCCGCCGCTCCCGGCGCGGTTCGACAGTCTGAGTCTGGGAGCCCTCGCTGGTTACCGTTTCGCTCACCTTTACTCCTTGCCGCTCAACGAGATGCGCGGGTCTATGACAGCGTAGAGCACGTCCACCAGCACGTTAACCAGCACCACTACCAGGGTGATGACCAGCACCGTCCCCTGCACGGTGGTGAAGTCCCGCTTGAGGATCGACTCGATCAGCAGGCGTCCCAGTCCTGGCAACTGGAAGACCTGCTCCGTCACCACCAGCCCGCCCAAGAGACCGGCGATCTGCAGGCCGCTGGCGGTGACGAAGGGGATGAGGGCGTTCCTGACTGCGTGGCGAATCACAACGACGCGCTTGGAGAGACCCTTCGAGAAGGCGGTGCGGATGTAGTCCGTGCCGAGCTGCTCCAGAAGGCTGCTCCGGAGCATTCTCGTCAGCTCCCCCGACTCCCTCAATCCCGTGGCCAGGATAGGCAGGATCATCACGGTGATGTTGGCTATCGGATCCTGGAAGAACGGTACGTAGCCAGAAGCCGGCAGGATGCCGAGGTTCACGGCGAAGATGATGATGAACATCATCCCCAGCCAGAAGTGGGGGATCGAGATCCCTCCGAGCGCGAACCCGGTGCTCACGTAATCTACCCACGTGCCCCGGCGGTAGGCCGAGACGATGCCGGCGATCACCGCTATCGTGAAGCTCACGGCGAAGGCGCCGAGGGCGAGCTCCAAGGTGACCGGCGCCCGTTGCAGGATCAGGGTAGAGACCGGCGTCCCGTCGATCAGAGACTCCCCGAGGTCGCCATGCAGCACGCCCCCGAGCCAGTCGACGTACTGGACCACGATAGGCTCGTTCAGGCCCAGCCGCTCTCGCATCTGCTCCTTTGCCTGCTCCGAAGCCTCCGGCCCGAGAATTACCGTCGCCGGGTCCCCAGGGATGAGGTTGATCATCGAGAAACACATGACGCTGACGATGAAGAGGATCGGCAGGGTCAGGAGCAACCGCCGGATCAAGAAGGCCATCGTCTAGTGCCTCCCAGGATCCTCCGTCGCGCTCACTCCCCCTGCTGCTTGCTCACTCCCGCGAGCCTCAGAATACCGTCCGGGTAAGGCTCGAAGCCCTGGACGGTGGGCTGCATGGCGAAATCCGTAGTCAGGTTGGAGTGGAAGAGGTAGACGTAGGGCACTTCCTCATGCAGGATCTCCATTACCTGATCGTAAAGCTTCTTGCGCTTGACTTTGTCGCTGGTGGTGCGCGCTTCGCCCAGCAACTTATCCACCTCCGGGTTGCTGTACCCGGAAGCGTTGAAATCCCCGTCCGTCACCGTGAAGTCGTAAATGTTGAGATCCGGGTCGATCCGGCCGCTCCAGCCGAGGAGCATCGCCTCGAAGTTTCCATTTGTGTTTTGCTCGAGAAGTGTCCCGAACTCGACCTGCTCTAGCTCTACCTTGATGCCAGCGGGCTTGAGGTTGCTCTCAATAATCTGTCCGATCTGCTGGCTGAGTGGGGAGGGGTCGACCTTGAAAGTGAACGAGAACCCGTTCGGCTTGCCCGCTTCTTTCGAGCAGCTGCTTGGCCTCCTCGACGTTGCGTCGGTGGATACTCGTCGCTCTGGCCGTAGGCCCAGGACTGCTTGCTGAAGGGCGAGTTGGCCGGCGTGCCGCCGACGTTCCGCAGTGCCGCCTTGGCCACGGCCTCGCGGTCCACCAGCCGGTCCACCGCCTGACGCAGCTTCTCGTTGTCGAACGGCGGCCGGGTGACGTTGAGCCAGATTCCGTTGTAGCCGAGACCCGGCTCGATGGAGACCCTGTAGTCCCCGCTTTCCTGCAGGCCCTTGACCTCCACCAAGGGGATCGAGTCGATCAAGTCCAGCTCGCCGCTCTGCAAGTTCTGATACTGGACATTCTCGTCTTCTATGCCCCGGTAGATGATCTTGTCGAGCTTGGGCAGGCCTTCTCTCCAGTAGTCCGGATTCTTCTTGACGGTGATGTGATCACCCCTGACCCGCTCCACGTACTCGAAGGGCCCTGTACCGACCGGATTCTTAGATATGCGTCCCCCGCTCTCCTTTATCGCCTTCGGCGAGGCCATGATGCCCGCGCGGTCACTCAAAACGGCGAGGAACGGAGCGAACGGCTCGCTGAGCGTCACCCGCACGGTCATCGGGTCAACGACCTCAACCGACTCGATGGGCTCCACCTCGGTGCTCCTTACGGAGTCTTCCTCCTGGTAGCGCTCTAAGTTGATCTTCACGGCCTCGGCGTTGAACTCCGTGCCGTCGTGGAACTTGATGCCCTCGCGCAGCTGGAAGGTATATACCGTGCCGTCGTCGGAGACGTCGTAGCTCTTGGCGAGCCTGGGCACGATCTCGCCGTTCTGGTCTATGTCGACGAGCTTGTCGTAGAGGCTCGCCATTACCTGCCGGTCGACGTAGGCGCTGGAGAGGTTGGGATCCAGCTCCGGCGGCTCGGCGTCAAGCGCCACGTACAGGGTGCCCGGCGGGGTGCTGGACTCGGGGGCTCCTCCACCGCCGCATCCCACTACGACAAGCAAAGCAACCATCAACGACACTACCGCGCCTATACGAGTACGCCCGATCATTCCCCCGACACCCCCAGATTCGGCAAATTCCGACCTTTCCAGTAGTCTTTTCCGATGCGCGAAACGTAGCAACAAACCACCCGCCGGTCAACCCTCCCGGCATCGGCCCGCTGGCCAGCGATACGTTTATCGCTTTGTGGAATACTCCTCCGACTGTAGGATACAGATTCGGCTTACCGGCCGACGGCGTAACCCTGCATGCCCCTGGGGTTCGCCGCCCCGCGGAGCGATCCATCCCTCGTATTTCTGCTGACCGCTGAGAGCCTCCCGAGAGACCACCCATCTACGACGTCCACATCGTGGCCGCGAGCACGCAACCCCGCGAAGACATCGGGTTCCAGCCTGTCCTCGACTACGATCTTGCCCGGCGCCGCCGTGCGAGGGTAGAACGAGCTCGGGAAGTGCTCCGTGTGGAAGTTGGGCGCGTCGATCGCCTCTTGCAGGTTGAGGCCGAAGTGGACGTGTGACAGGAAGAAGTTCAGGGACCACTGGTCCTGCTGGTCCCCGCCTGGGGTGCCGAAGGCCAGGTACGGCTCACCCTCACGTAACACCAGCGAGGGGGTAAGTGTGGTGCGCGGCCGCTTTCCGCCAGCCATGGAGTTAGGCAGACCTTCCGTGAGCCAGAACATCTGCGCGCGGGTGCCAAGAGGGAAGCCGAGACCAGGGATCACGGGCGAGCTCTGCAGCCATCCGCCGCTCGGGGTGGCCGAGACCATGTTCCCGTGACGGTCCACCACGTCTACGTGGCAGGTGTCCCCGCTGCCCTGGTCGTCGCGCGGCACCGTAGGCTCGCCTGCCCCAGCGGACCGGTTCGTGGCCGCGGCCGGCGGATCGGGAAGTCGTGGGGAGCGCCCGCCTGCCGCGCCGGGGCGTAGCTCGAATGAGGCTTCTTCTCCTATGAGTGCCCGGCGCGCCTCCGCGTACGAGGGATGAAGCAACTCCTCCGGAGGGACGTCCACGAACCTTGGGTCACCGTAGTGGGCTTCCCTGTCGGCAAACGCGAGCTTGGCGCACTCTACGACGGTGTGGATGTATTCGGCGGTGTTGTGGCCCATGTCGACGAGGTCGAACCCTTCGAGCAAGGCGAGCTGCTGGAGAAATACCGGTCCCTGGCCCCACAGCCCTGTCTTGCACACTGTATAGCCGTGGTAGTCCAGCGTCGCCGGCGCTTCTAGTTCGGCCCTGTAAGCGGCGAGGTCGTCGCCGCTCAACAGGCCTTCGTGGCGCCGGCCGGAGGTATCCATCACCCGCATCGAGGTCACGTAACGTTCGATGGTCTCGGCGACGAACCCCCGGTAGAACGCGTCGCGGGCGGCCTCTATCTGCTCGTCGCGATCAGCGCTCCTCGACTCGGCCTCTTCGACGATGCGCCGGAAGGTACCGGCCAGGTCAGGGTTGGAGAACAGGGTGCCCGGTTTCGGGATTCCTCCCCCGCGCAGATAGACCTGTGCCGAAGAGGTCCATTCGTCACGGAACATCTTCTCGACCTCGCCTATCGTGTCGCTGATCGTGGGCACAAGCGGGTAGCCGTGCCCGGCGTAGTCGATCGCGTAGCGCATCACCTCCGAGAGGCGGAGCGTACCGAACTCGCCGAGCAGGAGCATCCACGCGTCGAACGCGCCGGGAACGCAGGCAGCGAGCAACCCCGTACCAGGCACCAAGTCGAGGCCGAGCTCCTCGAAGTGCGCGATGCTCGCCGCGGCCGGCGCCGGACCCTGGCCGCCTATGACCCGCGTCTGTGCCCTTTCGGCGCTGTGGAGGATGATCGGGACCTCCCCACCAGGGCCATTGAGGTGGGGCTCGACCACCTGGAGGGTCAACCCTGCGGCCACGGCCGCGTCGAATGCGTTACCCCCGGACTCCAATACGGCCATGCCAGCCGACGAGGCCAGCCAGTGCGTGGAGGCGACCATGCCGTGGGTACCTACGAGTTCCGGCCTGGTGGTGAACACGCGGCGGTCCTAAGCAATGCAGTGGCACGCGGCGACCCAGTGCTCCGGGCTCACCTCGCGCCACACGGGTTCATCGTGGCCGCAGGCTTCGGTGGCGTAAGGGCAACGGGTCCTGAACCGGCATCCCGAAGGGGGATTTACGGGACTAGGAACGTCGCCTTCGAGGACCATGCGCTCGCGCTCGCGCTCGACGTCTGGGTCTGGGATGGGGACCGCGGAGAGCAGGGCCTGGGTGTATGGATGCAAGGGGTTGGCGTATAGCTCCTCGCTAGGCGCCATCTCTACCATTACGCCGAGGTACATGACCCCCACGCGGTCGGAGATGTACTTGACCACAGAGAGGTCGTGGGAGATGAACAGGTAGGTCAGGTCCCGCTCCCTCTGGAGCTTCTTCAGCAGGTTGATGACCTGCGCCTGGATCGAGACGTCCAGCGCCGAGACTGGCTCGTCGGCCACGATAAAGTCAGGGTCGACCGCGAGGGCCCTCGCGACCCCGATCCTCTGCCGCTGGCCTCCCGAGAACTCGTGCGGGTAGCGGTGGGCGTGTTCCTTGCTCAGGCCCACCGTCTCGAGGAGCTCGTGCACCCGGTCCAGGCGTTCCTTCTTACCTTCGGCCAGGCCGTGTATGTCTATGCCCTCGGCGACGATGTCGCCGACGACCATGCGCGGGTTCAGGGAGGCCTGGGGGTCCTGGAAGACCATCTGCATCTTGCGGTTGAGCGCCTTGCCCTCATCGCCCTTCGCCTCGTGGATGTTCTTGCCCCCGAAGAGCACCTCGCCGCCAGAAGGCTCGTAGAGCCTGACCAACACCCGTCCCGCGGTCGACTTGCCACAACCAGACTCGCCGACCAGGCCGAACGTCTCGCCCTCTGTTGATCTCCAGCGAGATCCCGTCGACCGCCTTCAGGTCTCGCCCGGCCGACCTGGAAGTACTTCTTGAGGTCTTTGATCTCGAGCAGCGGCCGGCCGTCCTTCTCGCCGTTCGCGCTCCCGTTCCGGGTCTGTTCCGTCATTTCGCACCCGTGATCCGGGCGGGAGGCTCGACGTTGGGGGCCATCTGGTGGTGCAGCCAGCATGCCGCCCTGTGCTCGTCGGAGAACGTGGTGTAGCCTGGCATCTCCTCCTCGCAGATCCGCATGGCGTAAGGACAGCGGGCGGTGAAGGGACAGCCCTTCGGGGGATCGGTCGCGTCGGGCGGGGTGCCTGGTATGGGGATCAGGTCCAGGCTCCGGTCCGCGGTAGGGACGGGGATGGAGGCCAGAAGGCCCCAGGTGTAAGGCATCTGGGGGTTGTAGAAGATCTCGCGCACCGTCCCGGTCTCGATGATCCTGCCGCCGTACATAACCGCGATCCTGTGGGCCGTGCTCGCGACCACGCCGAGGTCGTGGGTTATGAGGACTATCGACATGCCAAGCCTCTCCTGAAGCTCCCGCAAGAGCTCCAGGATCTGGGCCTGGATCGTCACGTCGAGGGCCGTAGTCGGCTCGTCCGCTATAAGGACCTGCGGGTCGCACGCCAGGGCTATGGCTATGACCACCCTCTGGCGCATGCCGCCCGAGAACTGGTGCGGGTACTGCTTGAGGCGCTCCTCGGCGTTCGGGATGCCGACCAGCTCGAGCAGCTCGACGGCGCGCTCGGCGGCCTGCCTTCCCGACATGCCGAGGTGCTGTTTCAGGCTCTCGATGATCTGGCGCCCCACGCGCATCGTCGGGTCGAGCGAGGTCATCGGGTCCTGGAAGACCATCGCTATCTTCGGCCCCCTGATGTCGAGCATGCGCTTCTCGGAGAGCTTGAGGAGGTCCTCGCCCTCGAAGACGATCTCGCCGCCCCTTACTATGGTGTTCGACTCGGGGTTCAGGCGCATGATGCTCCTCGCCGCGACCGACTTCCCCGACCCCGACTCGCCGACGATGGCGAGCGTCTCGCCCCGCCTGAGGTCGAAGGTCGCGCCGCGTACGGCCTGCACCTCGCCGGCGTAGGTGCTGAAGGAGATGCGGAGGTCGTCGACGCTGAGGATGGCCTCGCCGTTCACGGTCGCCACGCTACTGCCTCATCCTCGGGTCGAGTGCGTCGCGCAGGCCGTCGCCAAGGAGCCTGAAGCTGATGGTGATCGTGACCAGCACCGCGGCCGGGAATATGAGCATGTAAGGATAGAACCTCATCTGGTGGGCACCGTCGTTGATCAGGGCCCCGAGAGAGGCGGCGGGCGGCTGGATGCCGAGCCCGATAAAGCTCAAAAACGCCTCGAAGAAGACCGCCGTAGGCACCGTGTACATCAGCGTGATGATAAGGATGTAGAAGACGTTGGGGATGAGGTGCTTCGCTATCAGGCGGAAGGTGCCGGCCCCCAGCGACCGCGAGGCGAGGAAGAACTCCTGCTCCTTGAGCCTGAGCACCTGGCCCCGGATCAGACGCGCCGAGCTCGTCCAGCCGGTCAACCCTATGGCGATGGTCAGCGAGAGGATCCCGGGACTCAAGATGAGCATGGTAAGGATGGCGACTATGAGGATGGGGATGCCGACCAGGATCTCGACGATGCGCTGCATTATGTTGTCCACCCTGCCGCCGTAGTACCCTGAGAGGGCACCGTAGGCCATGCCGACGCACATGTCCATGGCGGTAACCAGGGCGGCGATGTACAGCGAGACCCTGGTGCCCACCCAGACCCTGTCGAACATGCTGCGCCCGAACTCGTCCGTGCCGAACCAGAACCCGGAGAGCGAGGGCGTCTTGTACTGCCGGTCGAGGTCCTGCCCGATGGAGGTGTAGGGCGTGAGCCAGGGGCCGACGACGGCCAGGGCGAGGACGAGGATGATGACGCAGCCGGCGGCGACCGCGATGCGGTTCCGCTTCAGCCTCCGCCAGGCGTCGCCCCAGAAGCCCACCGGGGGCCCTGTGATCTTCTCCGCTTCTTCGGGGCTCCTCTGTACGGGCTCGAAGAGGTCGGGCGTGAACGTGATCTGCCTGTTGCTCGTCTCCATCTGCTCTACTCCCTATTCCCGGCCACGCGTATGCGGGGATCTATTATCCCATAGAGGATGTCCTGTAAGAGGTAAGAAGCCACGAAAAACACCGAGAACAGTATGGTGGTGCCCATGATGATCGGGAAGTCCTTCTCGAAGATCGAACGCACGAACTGCTCGCCGAGGCCTGGTATGGAGAAGACCGTCTCGACTATCAGGAGCCCCGTTACCAGGGCGGCGGTGAGGGGGAGCATGATGGTAACGAGCGGGATCATGGAGTTCCTGAGCACATGCCTGAGGACGACCGCCAGCCTGCTCAAGCCCTTGGCCTTGGCCAGCGTCACGTAGTCCTGGCCGAGGACCTCGAGCATCTCCGTCCTCGTAAAGGTGGCGATGACGGCGGCGACGATGGTGGAGAGCACGAGCGAGGGCAGCACGGAGTGCCACCAGCTCTCGAAGAAGGCTATGGGGAAGATCCCGAGCTTCAACCCGAGCCAGTACTGGGCCAGCGGCGCGAGCACGAAGTCGGGGATGGAGACGCCGAGCACCGCCAGAAACGCCGCCCCGCTGTCCCAGATGCTGTTCTGCTTGAGGGCGCTTACGATGCCGAGGAACAGCCCCACCACAAGCCCGACTATGATCGCCTGGGTCCCAAGGAAGAGGGAGACGGGTAGCCGCTCCATTATGATGCTCGTCACAGACCTCCCCCCGTAGAGGTAAGAGTTACCGAGGTCCCCACGGAGTAGGCCCGTCATGTACACGGCGTACTGGACCGGCAGGGGGTCGTCCAGGTGGTACTGCTCCTCGACCTGCGCCCGCTGCTCGGGTGTGAGCTTCTCGATGTTCTGTATCGGCGAGCCGGGAAGGAGCTGCATGAGAAACCAGGTCGCCGTGGTGATGATGAACAGCACGACGGCGGCGTTCACCAGACGCTTGAGCGTGTACTTCAGCATACCGCCTCCTCAGCGGGTACCGGAAGTAAGGAGGAGCCGGCTCCCCGGAGGAAGACCGGCTCCCTCTCGACATAACCTCTCCTCGCCTACCCGCTTACTACTTCCCTCGATACTCGCGTACTTGTAGTCGTCGCCGCCGAAGGGGTGCGGCGTGTAGTCCTTGAAGTAAGGCTTCTTCAAGCCGGATACCGCATTATAGAATACGGGGACGGTCCCAGCCTGCTCGATCAGGATCCGCTCGGCCTTCAGCATGTTCTGCATGCGCAACTGCAGGTCTGATGTGGTCTGGGCTTCCTTGATGAGCCGGTCGTATTCCTCGTTCTCGAAGAAGGAGTTGTTGAACGGCGAGTCCGAGAGGTAGAGGTCCATAAAGGTCATCGGGTCGTCGTAGTCGCCGATCCAGCCGAAGGAGTAGTTGATCTGGTAGTCCTCCGCGTCCACCCTGTCGAGCGCGGCGTCGAAGGTCACGATCTCGACGTCGAGGTCGACGCCGAGGTTCTTCTTGTACTGGTCCTTCATGTAGGTCGCCATGTCGCGGCCGGCGCTGTCGTCGCCGAAGAGCATCGTCAGCTTGGGCTCCTCGCCAACCTCCTCGACGCCCTTCTCCCACAGCGCCCGCGCCGAGTCCACGTCCTTGGGCACGAGGTCGCCGTTGGCCTGCCTGAAGGTCTGGTCGCCAGGGCCAGGCGAGATCGCCGGCGGAACGAAGCCGTAGGCGGGCACCGAGCCGTCCTGGAGAACCTTGTCGGTGAGGGCCTCCCTGTCGAAGCCGATCATGAGCGCCTTGCGGATGTTGAGGTTGTCCAGCCCCGGCGCCTTCTGGTTCAGCCGCCCGTAGACGGTAAAGGGCTCGACCCTCCGGAAGAAGTCGGGGCTGTCCTCGAACTGCTTGACCGAGTCACCCGTGAGGGCGGTTATGGCCAGCTCCCCGCCCTCGTAGAGGTTGATCGCGGTGTCGTTGTCCTTGACGATCCGGCCGTTGATCGTCTTCACGGCGACGTTGGCCTTGTCCCAGTACTTCTCGTTCTTCTGGAGCACGACCGTGCTCCCGCCGCCCTCGCTGCCCGCGGTCATGGTGTATGGACCGTTGTAGAGCAGGCTGTCCCCGTCCTGGGCGTACTTGTCGCCCATCTTCTCGACGAACTCCTGGTTCTGCGGGAAGTAGGTTACGAAGCTCGTGAGCTGCAGGAAGAACGGCGACTTGGAGATGAGCTCGACGCTCAGCGTCTTGTCATCCGGCGTCTCGATCGCGACGGCCTCCGGGCCGGCCTTATCCGTGTTGTACTCGTCGGCGCCCTTCACGAACGTCGAGATGATGTAGGCGTAGGTGGCCGCCGTCTCGGGATCGAGCACGTGGAGCCAGGCGTACTTGAAATCGTGGGAGGTCACGGGGTCGCCGTTGGACCACTGGATCCCGTCCCTCAGCGTGAACGTGTAGGTGAGCTCGTCCTTGCTGATCTCGACACCCTCGGCGGCGGCCGGTTTGGGATTCTGGTCCGGATCGAGCCTGTAGAGCCCTTCCATTCAGGTTGGTCAGGACGTTGAACGAGGTCGAGTCGGTCGTGGTCGCGGAGTTCAGGTCGGGCACCTCGGTCGTACAGGTTGATGTTGAGGGTGTCGGTCTTCTGGACGCTTCCGCCGCCCCCTCCCCCCTCGAAGACACTGCCGCAGCCCGCCGTGCCTAGCAGGGCCGCACCCGCTAGGCCCGTCCCGCTGAGCTTCAGGAAGTCCCTGCGGCTGAACTGTGTCCCGACGAGTACCTTGCTCGGCCTGACTCTCCTTATGGCCATCTGATCCTCCTTTCCTCTCCAGCGCCCAATGCGCCGGAGTCCGAACCGACTACTACCAATATGTTATACGGACAAACGCCGAATTCAGACGCCCCACCGGCGCCTACGGGTCGCACGACCCCCAGGTGCCCGTCCCCGTAAGGATACTCCTGAACGAGGCCCGGTGCTTACACAAACGGTTTACAACTTTCTATACTAGTCTACTTTAACCAAACTGTAACCGGGATAAGTAAAGGATGTCAAGCCACTCCCCGGCGCTCACAGGAAACCTTAACGAAACGTCGGCATTTCAGCAATTCAGCACGCTGGCTCCGCCAGCATGTCAGCACGCTCAGGCTGGCGCCTTCGCTTGTCAGCACTTCAGCATTTCAGCCAACTCGTCCCTAGACGCCGTCATGAGTGTAGAACCTGACCGCCGCAGATGATGGAAACTCTTACGCTGCAGAGCGGGGCCGGAACGGAAGAAGCTGAAATGCTGACAAGCGAGGGCCCGCAAGGCCCGAAGCGTGCTGACATGCTTCCTATCCTCCGGCCCGGTCGCGAACGTAGGCCTCGTAGGATGGGTGTGAGGCGCGGGGACTACGGCGCGAGAAGAGGGCGAGGATGATGGCACCAGTACCGAGTAGAGAGAGGGCGTAGAGGAGCAGGTCGCCGAGCACAGGAATGAAGGTGGTCGGAGCCAGGATCATGGCCCCCACCACGGCGGCCAGGGCGTTGCCGACCCTGTAGCGTCCAGTTACCACGAGGATCCTGGTCCCGATGAAGAAAGCGGCGACCAGCGCCCCGAGGAACAGGAGCGCCAGATAAGCCGGTACGAGGAGCAACAGGAGCGGTATCCCTACTATACTGACCGCGAGCACGACGCATAGCACGAAGACGACCGGCAAAGAGAGGAGCCCGTAGATGAAGGATCTCCCCGGAGACTCCTCAACCCTGCCGGCCGCCGAGGCCATAGGCCGTGGCGCCACCACGGCGGCGAGCACGGCACAGGCCGCGAACGCGAGGGCCATGAAGAGCCAGCCAAAGAAGCCGATTATCCCCGGCCCGTGGGACTCGTCGAAGTCGATCGCCATACCCCTCGCCATCATGTCGCCCTTCACGGCGCTCCTGTTGCCCGTGATCTCACATCCCTCGCATTCGAGGTTACCCGAGATCTCGGCGTCCGGGCCAAGGTCGATGTGTCCCCATCCTACGTTTACATCCCCCTTTACAGGAGCGTTCACGTAAACGTCCCCGAACTCGGCGCGAACGTCGCCTTCCACGGGGCCTTCTAACTTCACGTCCCCAAATCCCGCGTCGATGTCGCCCTTTACTTCACCGGTTACGAGAACGTCCCCAAACCCGGAATGTACGTCGTCCTCTACCAGTCCGCGTACTTCGAGGTCACCGGCCCCGGTCGAAACGTCGTGCTCGACCCCTCGAGGACCAACCACGACATCGCCAACGAGTCGCTCTTCGGCCGCTTGCGCAGGGAAAGGCAGGAGTACGACGAGACCGAGGATAACGACCGACACGGTAAGCAGGCGTAGGGCGTCCACCCTGATGGAAGAGGGTAGGAAGAGCTTCATGCCTCTCTGGCGCGCCGGCGGGAGACCGCCAGGTATACCGCGGCTATAACGAGGTCCACGAAAGCGCCGATGGCGAGCGCGATCAGGAGCGCCTTACCGATGGCGGCGAAGACGACCTGGATCACGTCGGCGAGGCCGGCCACGAATCCCCAGAAGACGTTCAGCGCGTCGACGACGAGTACCGCAAGGTTCGTACCGAAAAGGATCATGGCGACCGAGGCCGTAAGCAGCAGAACTACGGCCAGCGCGGCCCAGAGGAACCTTGCCTTTGTAGACCGGGTCGGCAGCGCCATCGCGACGCTTCGGCACACCGAGTTGGTCTCCTCGAACTCCAGGGAGCCGAGGGAAGCGTTGAGCCGTAGCTCCCTCTCGTACAGAGTGCGGCAGCCACCGCAAACACTCAAGTGCGCCCTGATCTCACGCTCCCGCTCCGGTCCCAGCGAGCCATCGGCCAGCTCGAAGACGGACTCGGGGTCGCAGGGATGCGGCCCTTTCACTCCCGCTCACCCGCCTCTTCCAGCTTTTCTGCGAGCATGTTGCGGGCGCGGAACAGCCTGCTCTTCACCGCGGGGACCGAGATGGAGAGCACCTCGGCTATCTCCGCGTAGCTCAGGTCCTCGGTGTAACGCAGGATCAGCGGCACGCCGTACGTCTCGGGCAGGGTCGCGATCGCCTCCTTGACGCTCCTGGAACGGTCGGCGTCGACGGCGTCGGATTCAGGGCTCTCTGAGACGGGAGCATGGGACTCGGGGTTGAACTCGACGATCTCCCTGCGGCGCCTCAGGGTGTCCACACCAAGGTTGTTGGCGATCGCGAGCAGCCACGTCTTGAAGCGGTAGTCGGGGTTGAACGTCTCCAGGCGGTCGTAGGCGCGCAAAAACGTCTCTTGCACGAGGTCTTCGACGGAGATCTCACGCCGCGCGTAGGGATACACGACGCGTCCGACCAGCCGCTCGTAACGGCTTACCAGCTCCTCGTAGGAACGCAGGTCTCCCGAGAGCGTGCGTGCGACGAGCTCCTTGTCGTCCAGCTCCTCGCGCCGGACCGACAGGCTCCCCAGCCTCTCCCGCCAGCCACCTATCGTCACCGTGGATGTGTACTCCATACTAAGACGAGTATACGCTTTCGGCCCAGGAAAGTTTCCGGCGAGGCACCCGTCGCGGTTCACCTAAGCCCGGTGGGTTCTTGGAGAAGAAGAGGATTGTCTGAAAAAGCTGCGACGGTAAGTCTAGATCGCAGCCTGCCCGTCGATGCTCAGGCCGGATAACCTGGAGGCGTTCTCGGCGAGGGCCTCCCCGTTGATTATGACGATCCTGCGGTTGCGGCTCTCTATGATCCCGTCGCGCTGGAGCTCGCTCATCACCTTGGAGACGGCCTCCCTGGTAGAGGCGATCATGTTGGCGAGGTCCTGGTGGGTGAGGCGCACGTCTATCAGGGTGCCCGTGCCGTCTCTCTCCCCAAAGCGCTCGCCCAGGTTCAGGAGCAGCGTCGCGAGCCTGGTGGAGACCTCCCTGTGCAACAGGCTCTCTATCACCTCGTCGGACTGCCTGAGCCGCTCGGAGAACGAGGAAAAGAGCTTGAGGGCGAAGCCTGGATCGCTCTTTATCACCTGCTCGATGGATGCCTTCTGGATGCTCGCCACCCGTGCGTCGGTAACGGCCTCGGCGAAGACATCCTGCCAGCGTCCCTCGACCAGGTTGAGCTTGCCGAAGACGCCGCCTTCTTTGAGTAGCGCGGTCGTGGCCTCCTTGTAGTCGCCGTAGATCTTGTACAGCCGCACCGTGCCCGAGAGCAGGAAGTAGAGTTGATCGTCGGGATCCCCCGGCGTAAAGATCGTGTCCCGCGGACCGAAGCGCCTCTCTACGGCCCTTAGACCGGCCTCTTCGAAGTCCTGGAGATCGAACCCTTCCGGTGCGCTTGTGGTAGCGAACCCTCCGGTGCTGTGGCTCCTGAGCATCTGACGCGACCTCTCTAAAGTAACTCTCTGTAAACCCGGCGAAAGTCCCGGACACGCATATTATACCCGAGTTCTAATTTCTATTCTTGATCGGCGAGGGGTCTTCTGGCGCAGTTTGGCCAGGCCGCAGAGGATTCCTCAGGCCGCACTCCGGCGCCACCTGAGCTCCACGCCCGCACGCTTGGCGACGAAGAGAAGGTCGTCGCGCAGGGCACCGATGTCCTTGTCGTAGATGGTGACGATACAGAAATCGCAGTTACGGTATGCCCAGGCGAAGGGCGCGAGATCCCCGGCCACCCCCCTCTCGGAATTCATGCCCCAAGCGTCGGCCAGCCTCAGGCGTCCCTCCGCAAGCTCTAGGGTTATGCGCCACCCCTCGTCCGTCGGGACCTCGAAGTAGCCAGGCAGACTACCGGCAGGGATCATGGCGTTCTGCAGGTCCTTCGCAAACGCCCTCTTGTGGGCCTCTACCCCGGCGAGGTAATCGGTGTCGTCCACCGACCTCGGGGGAGTCGGCCTGTAAAGTCGATTCTGCGTAACCTTTATTCCCTCAGGCGGGTAGAAGCCGATGAAAGGGACCGGCGAGCGCCAGAGATGCTGTATCACCCCGAGCGTCACGTTGCGGCGCTCCGCAGGCTCTCCGACGGACTCGGCGAAGCGCATCGCCATCAGGCGCATGTGCCTGGGCTCCCACGGATGTGGCTCGCCCACGGTCCGTAGCCGCCTCCGGCGCTTGGTTATACGACTGACCTCTTCCATGACGCGCGTATTCTACAACTCTCGTGCGACCCATGCCCGGACAAGGAAAGTTCGAGGGCGGGGCTTCAGCCCCGCCCTCGCGGTCGAAAGGAATGGTCCTGCGCTACTGCCTGCTCACGGCCAGCAGGTAGAGGAAGGTCAGCACCGCCGTAAGTGCAGCAGCGATGTACGTGAAAGCCGCCGCGGTCAGGACCCGCCTGGTGCCTCCTGCCTCTGTGCCGGACAGTATCCCGTAGCGTGTCAGCAGGCCATAGGCCCGGGTGGAAGCGTTGATCTCGACTGGCAGTGTCACCACGTGGAACAGGAGAACCCCGAGGAACATCACGATGGCGATGTTGATCAGGAGCGACCCGAACGTGCTCGCCGCACCCCCGACGAAGAAGGCCATGATAAAGGCCATGGGCCAGATCTGGCTGCTGAAGTTCACGATCGGGAAGATCCCGGCCCTCAGCCTCATCGGCATGTAGCCGCTGGCGTCCTGGATCGCGTGCCCTACCTCGTGGGCGGCTACGCTGACCCCGGCTATGGAGTTACCCCTGAAGTTGTCCTCGGAGAGCCTGATGACCTTGCTTCTCGGGTCATAGTGGTCGGTTAGCTGCCCGGCCACAGGCTCTACCCTGACGTTCGTGAGACCGTTGCGGTCGAGTATCATGCGCGCCGTCTGGGCGCCGGTAAGACCGCTCGCGCTTCGCTGCTTCGAGTACTTCGAGTAAGAGCTCCTGACCCAAATGGCCGCAGCCCCCGAGATGAGCATACCGACGATCATAATTAGCAAGTAACCGCCGAATCCACCTGGTATGAACAACGTCAATCCTCCTAGCAGTTTTACTGCCTGTATTTTACTACATACATATACGCAGGAACGCTCGCAAAGTTCCTCTGAAAGAGGGCTACAGGTTGCAGAGATCAGTATTTGTTTGGGATAGTCTCTCTTGCTGGGTACACGTGCTCTGCGATGTTATGGCTCGGACCTTGCGCGAGCAAGAATCGGGGCGGAGCCTGGAAAGCCCCGCCCCGGTTTTGGGGACTCTCGCCGTTCGCAGCTAACTCTGGCTGCGGGCCTCCTTGAGATCGTCGACGACGGACGGGTCGGCGAGGGTCGAGGTGTCGCCGAGGTCGTCCTCGCCCTCGGCCACACCGCGCAGCACGCGGCGCATGATCTTGCCGCTCCTCGTCTTCGGAAGGTCGGGGGTGAAGATGACCTCCTCAGGCCTCGCGTGCGGACCTATGGCTTTTCTGACCTGATCATGGAGCTCCTTGATGAGCTCTTCGGTTCCTTCTCTGTCACCCTCCAGGATAACGTAGGCCACGATAGCCTGGCCCTTGTCCTCGTCGTGCCGCCCGATAACGGCGGACTCGGCTACGGATGTGTGAGAGACGAGCGCGCTTTCGACCTCCATCGTGCCGATGCGGTGACCGGATACGTTCATCACATCGTCTATCCTGCCCGTGATGGTGTAGTAACCATCCTCATCCCGCTCGGCACCATCCTCGACGAAATATTTGTCGCCGAGCCTCTCCCAGTAGGTCTTGCGGAAACGCTCGGGGTCCTTGTAGATGGTGCGTAGCATACCAGGCCAAGGTTTGGTGACGACCAGGTTCCCCTTTCCGGCGCCTTCGATCGGATTGTCGTCTTCGTCGTAGATGTCGATGAAGATGCCGGGGAAGGGCCTGGTGGCGCTGCCCGGCTTGGTCGGGGTGAGGCCAGGAAGAGGCGCGATCATGATGCCGCCGGTCTCCGTCTGCCACCACGTATCCACGACGGGGCACCTTCCGCCGCCGATGTTCTCGCGGTACCACTCCCACGCCCGCGGGTTGATGGGCTCGCCTACGGTACCGAGCAACCTCAAGGACGAGAGGTCGTGTTTCTCGATGGGCTCCGTGCCCTGCTTCATGAACGCCCGGATGACGGTCGGCGCCGAGTAGTAGATCGTAACGCCGTTGCGCTCGATCACGTCCCAGTGCCGGTCCGGACCCGGGTAGCTCGGCGTACCCTCGAACTGTACGGTGGTCGCCCCATTGCTCAAGGGTCCGTAGACGAGGTAGGAGTGCCCCGTGACCCAGCCGATGTCGGCCTGGCACCAGTAGACGTCGTCCTCCTTGAGATCGAAGACCCACCTGGTCGTGGCCTTGACCTGCGTGAGGTAGCCACCCGTGGTGTGAACGATTCCCTTGGGCTTGCCCGTCGAGCCCGAGGAGTAGAGGATGTAGAGTATGTCCTCCGAGTCCATCTCCTCGGCCGGGCACTCGGTATCAGCCTCGCCCATCAGGTCGTTCCAGTAGCGGTCTCGGCCCTCTACCATGTTCACGTCCTCGCCACTGCGCTGTGCGACGACGACGCTCTCGATCGAGGGCGTGTCTTCCAGGGCCTCGTCGGCGTTGGCCTTCAAGGGTGTCACCTTGCCGCCCCTCGGGCCGCCGTCGGCGGTGACGAGGACCTTCGCCTCGCAGTCGTTGATGCGATCGCGCAGTGAATCGGCCGAGAAAGCGCCGAAGACGACCGAGTGCGGAGCCCCGATGCGGGCGCAGGCCAGCATCGCGATCGGCAGCTCGGGGATCATGGGCAAGTAGATCGCAACAGGGTCGCCCTTCTGGACCCCGAGACCCTTGAGCACGTTGGCGAACCTCTCGACCTCGGCCTTTAACTCGGAGTAGGTGAAGGCCTTGCTGTCGTCGGGCTCGTCCCCCTGCCAGAGGATCGCGGTCTTGTCCCCCCTGCCTTGCTCGACCTGGTAGTCCAGGCAGTTGTACGAGGCGTTGAGCTTGCCGCCGACGAACCATTTGGCCTCGGGCGGGTCCCAGTCGAGGACCTGATCCCACTCTTTGAACCAGTGAAGTTCCCTGGCCCGCTCGGCCCAGAAACCCTCGTAGTCTCGCTCGGCCTCCTCGTAGACCGAAGCGTCGTCCACGTTCGCTCCCCGGGCGAATTCCTCGGGAGGCTCGTAAGTGCGTACCTTTGTCTCCTCCGCCATCTCTACTCCCTTCTTCGCGCGTCCTCTGTCTCTGCGCCGCCTGTCCGCGGTAGTCGCGCGAAACGTTTACGTCTGGCCTACTCTGGAAACGTGTTTCCCTCTCCACGTTTATCCGTATACTAACCATTATTTTTCTTACCCGCTCGCGCCCCGATTAATCCCCCGTACTCTACCCCAGCGCACCACCCTTCGCGCCTCTGGCGACAGCCCCACGCATTCCCTAGACTGAGCCGAACCTTGTGGAGGTAAGAGATCAGGAGGCGCGATGGGCGGATTGCTCGAAGGCAAGAAGGTACTGGTTACCGGAGTCCTGGACCGGCGCTCGATAGCCTACTCGGCGGCCCGGCTGGCCCAGGAGCAGGGGGCGGAGATCGTCCTTAGCGGCTTCGGCCGCGCCAGAAGTCTCACGGAGCGGACGGCCAGACGCCTCGACCCTGAACCCCCCATCCTCGAACTCGATGTAAACAAGCCGGAGGACATCGAAGCGGTCGCTGACGACCTGAGAGCACGCTGGGGGGAACTCGACGGGATCGTCCACGCCATCGCCTTCGCCCCCGAGGACGCCCTGGGGGGCAACTTCCTCACCACACAGTGGCCCTCCGTCGCCACCGCCCTCCAGACCTCGGCCTACTCCCTGAAGGCGCTCTCCGTCGGCCTCGTCGATCTCCTGGGACCGGGGGCCTCGGTCGTCGGCCTGGACTTCGACGCCCGTATCGCCTGGCCAGCCTACGACTGGATGGGCGTAGCGAAAGCCGCCCTGGAGAGCACATCACGTTATCTGGCTCGCGACCTCGGCGAGCGTGGCATCAGGGTCAACCTCCTCTCGGCCGGCCCGGTCAAGACCCTGGCCGCAAAAGGCATCAGCGGCTTCGAGGAAATCGAAGGCGAGTGGACCCGTCAGGCGCCCCTCGGCTGGAACACCACCGACCCCGAGCCCGTCGGACGGGCCGTGGTGAGCCTGCTCTCGGATTGGTGGCCGGCGACTACAGGCGAACTCATCCACGTCGACGGCGGCTACCATGCTATGGGGGCCCCGATTAAATAGGTATCAGGTTTCAGCCGTCAGGAATAATGGTCGGGCGAAGTGGCTCGGAGAGAAGAAGCGGCCGACGTAGCTGGGATGAATACTCTCTCTGACCAGGGGAAAACTACGGTTCTCTACGCCCGGCGCGCCAGAGAGGCGAACTTGGTGTACTGCTCCATCCAGGCGAGCTGGACCTTGCCCGTAGGACCGTTGCGGTGCTTGCCCACGATAACCTCCGCAATACCCTTGTCGTCGGAGTCTGAGTTATAGTATTCATCTCGATACAAAAACATCACCATGTCTGCATCTTGCTCGATCGCTCCGGAATCTCTCAGGTCTGACAGGAGCGGGCGTTTATCGTGGCGGGCTTCGACGGCACGGGAGAGCTGGGCTATAGCGAGGACGGGGACGTCGAGGTCGCGGGCGAGGACTTTGAGACCGCGGCTAATCTCGGCAATCTCCTGCTGGCGGTTCTCCGCGCGGTTACCCTGCCCAACCATGAGTTGCAGGTAGTCGACGACGACGAGCGAGAGCGGCATCTCACCGGCGACGTTCAGCTGGCTGGCGAGACGCCTGACCTTGGCCCTAATCTCCATAAGCGTGACGCCTGCCGTATCGTCGATCCAGATCGGGGCCCTGCTGACCTCAGCCACTCCCCTTACCAGCTTCGGCCAGTCCTCGGCCTTGACGTTGCCGCTCCTCAAAGCCTGAGCGGGGATGCGCGTGGTCTGCGAGATGAGCCTCTGCACTAGCTGCTCCTTGCTCATCTCCAGGGAGAAGATCGCAACAGGCATCTTCTTTTCGCCAGAAGCGTGCCAAATCGCATTTAATGCCATCGCGGTTTTGCCCATCGCCGGTCTCGCGGCGAGAATGATCAGGTCGCTCTTGTGGAAGCCTGTGGTGAGGTGGTCGAGGTCTTCGAAGCCTGTCTCGACCCCTGTTACCTCGCCCTCCTGTTCGTAGAGGCGTTGGATCATCTCCAGGGCGCCGGGCGCGAGCTCGGAGACGGGTGCGAGATGTTCCCTGAGAGTCCGGTTGGAGACACCGTAGACGAGCTGCTCGGCCGAGTCGAGCGCCTCGCTCACGTCCTCGGGCTCCCTGAAAGCATCCTCGGTGATGCGGCTCCCGACATCTATGATCGCCCGCAAGAGCGCCTTGCCGCGCACGATGTCGGCGTACCTGCCCGCGTTCGCAGCCGTAGGGACGCTCTCGACGATCTGGAAGACGTAGGGCCTGCCACCTATCCTCTCGAACTCGTTGACGCTCCTCAGTTCGTTCGTTAGCGTGAGCTGGTCTATGGGCTCGCCGCGCGAGTACAGACGCATCATGGCCCCGTAGATGATCCTATGCACCTCGGAGTAGAAGTCCTCGGCGGCGAGCCGCTCCGCAACAACCGCGACAGCCGTCTCCGAAACCAGCATCGCACCAATGACAGCCCGCTCCGCATCAAGGTCGTGCGGCGGTACACGGGCCGCCTCAGCCCCAGTCTCTACGCTGCGTATCCTCCCCCGGCGTTCCATAACCTACCAGCATGCAGCAAAAGGGACCCCGTTACAAGACGGGAGCCTTAACCTTCTGGTTCAGAATGTGCCTGTACCTGCGGTTGAGGTGAAGACCTGTCGTCGTAGGGCGGATTTGAAACCCGCCCCTACTTCCGCCCCTACAATTTAGGGACCACGATCACCTTTACGCTCGCTTCGACTTCGCCGTGGACCTGGATGGGCACCTGGTGCGTACCCAGGGCCTTTATGGGCTCTTCGAGGCGGATGCGACGTCTGTCGAGGCGGATACCGCGGGCCCTTTCGACCGCGTCGGCGATGTTGGCTGCCGTGACAGAACCGAAAAGTCGCTCGTCCTCGCCCGTTCGGGCTTCGATCGTGATCACGCTCTTGTTGAGGATGCCGGAGATTTCTTCTGCCCTCTCGGCCAGACGTCTGTTCCTCTCCTCGGACTCCTCCATGCTGCGGCGGGCTTCCTCCAGCTTGCCCGGTGTCGCCACTTCAGCGAGGCCACGCGGGACGAGAAAGTTGCGCACGTAGCCCCGGCTCACGTCGACGATGTCGCCGCGCTGCCCGATCTTCTCGACATCCTGGTTCAGTATTACCTGCACGGTTCTTACCTCCCCACCACGTAGGGAAGTAGCGCCATCTCACGGGCGCGTTTTATCGCCGAGGCGGCCTCCCGCTGGTGCTGAGGACACAGGCCCGTAACCCTGCGGGCCCTGACCTTGCCGCGGTCGGAGATGAACCGCCGCAGCAGGTTGTAGTCCTTGTAGTCGACGTAGTCGACGTTCTCCTTGCAGAACACGCAAGGCTTGCTCTTCGTCGGTCGCCCCCCGCGGGGTGGCCCGTTCCTTCTCCTACCCATTCTTTACCTCCGGATCTATCAAGCAGTAACTTCGGCGGGCTCAAGGAGTGGCTTGTGCGCGTAGCTCGGCGGGAGCTTAACGACCATGTGCCTGAGCACGTCGTCGGAGACACGCAGGATACGCTTCAACTCGACGAGGGTGCGCTCCCCGGCGGTGAACTCCATGACCACGTAGAAACCATCCGTGCGGTGGTCTATCTCGTAGGCCAGCTTGCGGCGGCCCCAGTGGTTCGGCTCCCCGGCCTCGCCGCCTGTGCGCTCGATGATCGTACGAAAGCGCCCGACGGTGTTCTCGACCTGCTCCTCGTCGAGTTCGGGGATCACTATGAGCATGGCTTCGTAAGTGTCGATGTTTGCCTCCTCCGGTCTAGTGTCGGCTTCCCCGGTCAATGCCCGTGGGGAAGCAGGAGCCTATTGGATTGCCGGGATAGTGTAACAGTGGGATCGAGCTGTTACAAACAGCACTCTGGGAGGGATCGGAGTGGCGTCGCTTACTCGCCTCTGGCTGGGGTGGGGATATACTCTGCGCGTGGAGAATGGAGCAGGCATCGCCGTCGAGACCGTGGGCCTGGAGAAGATCTATGGAGAGGGTTCGACCGCGGTGCGCGCCCTCCAGGACGTCTCTCTGGCCTTTCCGAACGGGGAGTTCGCGGCCATCATGGGCCCTTCGGGATCGGGGAAGAGCACGCTCTTGCACATCCTCGGCGCCCTGGACAAGCCCACGTCCGGGCGCGTGATCGTAGGGGGGACCGAGCTCTCGGGCCTCTCGGACAAGAAGCTCACGCTCCTCAGGCGGGAGCGGATGGGCTTCGTGTTCCAGTTTTTCAACCTCATCCCAACGCTCTCCGCCGAGGAGAACGTGCTCTTGCCCGTGCTCATCGCCGGCAAGAGACCGGGCAACTACGGCGAGAGGGTGGACGAGCTCCTGGACCTCGTGAAACTCACGGCGCGGCGGACGCACAGGCCGGACGAACTCTCCGGCGGGGAGCAACAGCGGGTCGCCATAGCGCGGGCCCTGATCAAATTCCCGGACATCATCCTGGCCGACGAACCGACGGGGAACCTCGATTCGAAGACCGGCGCCGAGGTGCTCGAGCTGCTAAGAGAATCGGCGGCCCGCTTCGAGCAGACCATACTCATGGTCACCCACGACCCGCGCGCCGCAGCCACAGCAGGCCGCGCAGTCTTCCTCTCCGACGGACGCGTGGTCGACGAAGCCATAGACCCCGACCAGGACGAGATCCTGGAACGCATCAGGATGTTGGAATCGGACGGATAGCGAAATGTCCGGCTACCGGTTCAGGCAGATGGAAGACGCAGAGGCCACCCAGATCTCAGGCTGGCACTACGACCCCCCCTACGACTTCTACGACGCGACGAGCGACCAGGACGATCTAGAGGAGCTACTCGACCCGAAGCGCAGGAAGGATGCCTACTTCTCGATCTTCGACGAAGGTGGAGTCCTCGTCGGATTCTTCCAGTTCGAGAGAGAAGGTAAGAGGGTCGACATCGGACTGGGTATGAGACCGGACCTCACCGGACAAGGACTCGGGATCGGGTATCTTCTTGCAGGACTCGAGTTCGCGAGACGGCGTTACTCTCCGGAGCGCTTCACGCTCTCCGTGGCGACGTTCAACGAGCGTGCGATCCTGGTCTACGAACGAGCCGGCTTCAGGAGAGACACCATCTACAAGCACAACACCAATGGCGGCGAGTATCTCTTCCTGTCGATGGTCAAGGAAGCGTGAAGCTCAGACGCTTTTCCGGGCTGAGCTTCCGGAACCTGCGCGCCAGGGTTCAACGTACCCTGCTCACGGCCGTCGGCATCGTGCTCGGGGTGGGTATCGTCTTCGGGGTACTCACCCTCTCGAACACCATGTCTGGCACTTTCGCGGAACTCTTTACCAGGGCATACGGGTCGGCCGACCTTACTGTCACGGCGGCGGGAGGCAGCGGCGGATTCGACCAGAAGGCGGTCGAAGAGGTGCGCGGCTACGAGGGAGTAGAGTCGGCCGCCCCACGCTATGCGCTCTCGTCCTCACTCATCCTCGACAAAAAGCAGAAAAACGGCCTGCCAGAGGTCAGAAGCATGCGCCTCTTCGGTGTCGAGCCGCAGTCTGCAAAGCTCGCGACGGGCTTCGAACTCACCGACGGACACTTCCCTCGGAGTGGCAAGGAGCTCACCCTCGACGGCGGTTCTGCCAAGAGCGCGGGGCTCAGGATAGGTGACAGGGTCACGGTTGGTACTCCAGAAGGGCCGAAGAAGTTGAAGACTCGTAGGGCTCTTGCGGATACCGGGTGGGTCTTTCGGCGGGCTGGCTTTCGGTATGGCGCCTCTGTCCTTCGCCCAGGACGCCTTCGACAAACGGGGTCAGATCTCCAGCATCGCCGTCGAGGCCGCAGAAGGCGTCTCCGTCTCGGACCTCGGGGAGAGACTGGACAGAGGGCTCGGTGAGGGTTTGCAAGCCGAGCGTTCCGAGAAGCGCACCCAGGAGATCAGCGGCCAGCTCCAGGGGTTCAAGATCGCGCTGCTCTTCTTCGCGGGGACCTCGCTCTTCGTCGGGGCCTTCCTCGTCTTCAACGCCCTCTCCATGACCATCCTGGAGCGGACACGCGAGCTCGGGATGCTCCGCGCCCTCGGCTCGACGCGGGCCATGATCGCACGCTCCGTCATAGTGGAGGCGATGCTCCTCGGCGTGATCGGCTCACTCCTCGGGGTGCTCTTCGGGTACGGGATGGCCAGGGGGCTCGTCTACCTCTTCGGCAAGGCTTTCCTGTTCGAGATCACATCCCTGGTACTCTCTCCTTTCGCCCTCGTCTCAGCCATAGTCGTCGGCATTGCTGTCACGGTCGTCGCGGCCCTCTACCCGGCCATGAAGGCTGGGAGGGTAAGCCCCGTAGAAGCGATGCGGGCCCGGTCCGCCGGGGTCACCGCCGAGACCGGGCACTCGCGTGTCGTCTCGCTCCTGGCGCCGGTCTTGGGACTCGTGCTCGCCGGCGCCGGGATACCCTGGATCTACTACCTCGCCGAGAACCTCTCGGCCAGCCTAGGGGGCTTCGTCTACGCTTCGGGGATCGCGGCGATCATCGCGGCCTTCCTTGGTATCTCCCTGGTAGTCCCCGTCCTCGTCAGGCCGCTCGCGGCGCTGTTTTCTCCCGCGCTCAGGCTCCTATTCGGGGTCGAGGGGAGGATGGCTGCGGCGAACGCGACGCGCAACAGGGGAAGGACGGCGTTGACGGCTTCGGCCCTCATGGTCGGCATCTCGCTCGTCGTAGCATTCTCGGCCCTCGGAGGGAGCCTGCTCGGTTCGATCCGGGACTACCTCGACGGCTCGCTCGGTAGTGACTATGTCGTGCAGCCCACGCAGCAGAACTCGGACGCCGGCTTCTCCGCAGTGTTGCCCGAGAAGATCGGTCGCGTACAGGGCGTCGAGAAGACGACGAGCATCGTCTCGACCTTCCGCCAGGACGGGAAGAAGGTGGACGCCGTCTTCGGGGTGGATCAGAATTATCCGGAGATCTTCCGCGTAGACTACGCCGCCGGAGGGCCGGATGCCTTTTCCAGGCTAAAGGACGGCGATGCCCTCGTTGGCAAACAGCTCGCCAAAGACCGCAAGCTCGGAGTAGGGTCCAGGATAGGGCTACTCGGTCCCAAAGGAAAGAAGGAATACCGGGTCGAAGGTATCCTCGAGAACGACATCGTGGGCGGCGGGATGGGCATCTACCTCTCCCAAGAGATCCTCGCCAGCGACTTCAACGAGACCCAGAGCGAGTTCCTCGCCATAAAAGCCAGGCCGGGCTCCGACCGAGAAGCCCTGGCACGCAGGATCGAAGCCGTTCTCGAGGACTACCCGCAGTTCACGCTCTACTCGAACGCCGAATGGAAGGCGCAGATAGAAAGCGACTTCAACCGCCAGTACGTCTTCTTCTACGCCATTATGGGGGTCTCCGTTGCCGTCTCAGCCTTCGGGGTCGTCAACACCCTCTCCATGAGCGTCTTCGAGCGGACCCGCGAGATCGGGATCCTCAGGGCCGTGGGGACGACACGGCTCCAGATAGGCCGCCTCATAATCGATGAAGGTATCGTCATAAGCCTGATCGGCTGCCTCATCGGCGTCGCACTCGGCTCGCTGCTCGGCTACCTCTTCGTCCAGGGCTCGGGCGCGGGAGGCTTCGAGATCGACTTCTACTACCCCAAGCTACCGGCCCTCGCCGCACTGCTCTCAGGCCTCTTCATAGGTATCTTCGCCGGCCTCCTCCCGGCCCGCTCCGCCGCCCGCAAGGGCATCGTCGAGGCCGTCCAGTACGAGTAGAGCACGCTCTGCTCTAGCCGCACGGGCCGCGGTCAACGAGCTGATGATGTGCGACCTCATCGTCGAGGCATTCGGGGTTGTTGTAAGCTCCATTACCCGGACGCGCGGTGAACGCTGTTAGCATCTGCGACGTATACTCTCGACGTACTCTAGGTATAAGGAAGGTGGACGCTCTGGCGGCGTCATCGGCCAGACCGAACAAGCGGGTGGCGGTCGTCGGTGCCGGGATGGGCGGCCTGGCTGCGGTGATCCGGTTGGCCGCCATGGGCTTCGACGTCGAAGTCTTCGAGAAGAACGCCCAAGTAGGAGGACGCGTAGGAAGACTCGAAGCGGAAGGCTTCTCCTTCGATACCGGCCCATCGCTCCTCCTGATGACGGATACCTACCGCGAGCTCTTCCGATCCGCCGGGCGCAACCTGGACGACTACGTCAGGCTCATACCACTCGACGCGAACTACCGCGTAACGTTCGGTGACGGCGACGCCCTGACCATCCGCCGTACGCTCCCCGAACTGATAAACGAACTCGAACGTATCGAGCCCGGTGTTACCCCGCGCTTCTACCGCTTCCTCGAGGACGCCTGCAACAAGTACCGCCTCGGCCGCTCGGAGTTCGTGGAGCGCGACTTCGAGGGGGCCAGGGACTTCTTCGGGCTGCGCAACCTCAGGCTCCTGCTGAAGACGAAGGCGTTGGGCAACTACTACCGCCAGGTCTCGAAGTTCTTCCGAACCGAGAAGCTCCGCCAGGCTTTCTCTTTGCAGACCATGTACCTCGGCCTCTCCCCTTTCGAGGCGCCGGCGGTCTACTCTCTCCTCCCCTACACGGAACTCGCCGAGGACGGCCTGTGGTTCCCCGAAGGCGGGATGTACTCTCTCGTCGAGGCGATGGAGAGGCTTGCGACCGAGCTCGGCGTAAGGTTCAGCCTGAACAGCCAGGTCGAGCGTGTAGTCGTCACCAAGGGCCGGGCGCGCGGCGTTGTGGTGGATGGAGAGGAGATAGAAGCCGACGCCGTGCTGGCCAACGCGGACCTCCCCTACGCCTACCGCGAGCTCCTCGCCGGATCGGCGGACACAGATTTCAAGTTGAGGAGACGCAAGAAGCTCGAGTATACGGCCTCGGCGTTCATGCTCTATCTGGGTGTCGAAGGGAAGCTCGGACGCATGGTGCACCACAACTTCTACCTCTCCGGACACTACAGGGAGAACTTCGAGGCCATCTTCAGAGATCGCACGCTACCAGAAGACCCTTCTTTCTACGCCGTCGTCCCTTCGAAGACGGAGCCGCTCATGGCCCCTGAAGGGATGGAGAGCCTGTTCGTGCTCGTCCCCGTACCGCACCTCGGGCCGAACGTGGACTGGGACCGCGACGGGGACGCTTTCAGGGAGAAGGTCTACGGCCTGCTGGAACGGAGGTGCGGGCTCGAGCGGAGCCGTGTAGTCTACGAGAAGGCGAGGACGCCGCTAGACTGGCGAGACGAGTACAACCTGGAGGAAGGGGCCGCGTTCGGAATCGGGCACGGCATCTTTCAGGTAGGGTACTTCCGCCCCCCAATGGTATCGAGGGCCGTACAAGGGATGTACTTCGTTGGCGCGAGCACCAGGCCGGGTACCGGGGTGCCGCTCGTTACCATAGGGGCCAGGCTGGTGGCCGACCGCATAAGACGGGAGGTCGGCGGCTCTTGAAGCTCGACCCCGCGGCCGGCAAAAAGCTCGACGAGAGCCTCTCGCTCGCCGAGAGCTACGACCTGTGCCGCAAGGTTCAGAAGGCGCACAGCAGGACCTACTACTTCTCGACCAGGCTGTTCCCCGCCGAGGTCAGGCCGCGCGTACACGCCCTCTACGCCTTTATGCGCTACGCGGACGAGATCGTCGATCACCCACACGACCTGCCGCCAGGCGCCCAGCTCTCCGTCCTGGAGGACTTCGAGGCCGAGACCATGGCTGCCGTCTCGGGTGAGAGCGTCCCCAACCCCGTCCTTAGGGCGTACGCCGACACGGTACTTGCCTGTGGCATAGAGCCCGAGACCATAACCGCGTTCATGGGGAGCATGAAGATGGATACCCGCGTCTTCCGCTACCAGACGTTCTCTGACCTGGAGGTATACACCTACGGTAGCGCCGCCGTCGTCGGGCTGATGATGTGCAGGGTCGTGGGGGTGGCGGAAGGGAAGGCCGACCGCCACGCTGAGGGCCTCGGCGTCGCCATGCAGCTCTCCAACTTCCTGCGCGACGTCGGAGAAGACTGGCGACGCGGGCGGGTGTATCTGCCGCTGGAGGATCTGGAGCGCTTCGGGTATACGGAGCGGGACTTAGCTCTTGGCGTCGTAGACGAACGCTTCGTCGCGCTGATGCGCTTCGAGATAGAGAGGGCGCGCCGTCTCTACGAGATCGCCGATGAGGGGATGGGCTACATCCCGAGGGGGAGACGTTTCCCCGTGGTCGTGGCGCGCGAGCTGTACGCGGCTATCCTCGACCGCATCGAGGCCCAGCGATACGACGTCTTCTCCCGCAGGGCGCAAATCTCGCGTCCGGGAAAACTCCTGGTCGCCGCCAAATGCGCAGCCAGCGACCCCGGCGAGATAGCTGACCGCGTCCGCTACAGGCGGACAGCCCCGGCCAGATAAACTTCTCGCGGATTGAAATCCGGGGACTATCGTGCTGTAATTGCCCGGTCACAGGCCCTAAGAGAGGGCCATGACGCTCATCGAGAGCGGCGGAGGGACGGGCCCTGAGAAGCCGCGGCAACCGGCGAGGCGCAAGCCCCGTGGCAGGTGCCAACTCCCGCGGAGGTCACTCCGGCAGATGAGGTGAAAGAGTAGACGCAGCCTCTCTCCTCCGCGTGAATGTGTGACCAATAGGAGAGAGGTCTTCACCTTGAGTCCGAATTTGAGAGAGCTGCTCGGGACGCGCATCCTGATCGGGGACGGCGCCGTGGGCACGCTGCTCGGGGAACGCGGCGTCGGTTTCGGGCACCCCTACGCCCGCGCGAACCTCTCCCACCCGGAGATGGTCACGGATATCCACGTGGATTATCTGAGGGCTGGCGCCGACGCCATAGAGACCAACACTTTCGCCGCCAACCGTTTCAAGCTGGAGCCCCACGACCTCGAAGAGAGGGTGCGTGAAGTAAACGCCGAGGGCGCCAGGCTGGCCCGCAAGGCGGCCGGTAGCGTCGCAGGAACGGGGGACAGGGCGCTGGTCCTCGGGGCCATTGGTCCGCTCGGACGTCCGCTCGCCCCCGTAGGTCCCGTCAGTCCGGATGGGGCGAGGTCCGTCTTCGTGGAGCAGGCCGAAGCACTCCTCGAAGGCGGGGCGGACGCGATTCTCCTCGAGACCTTCACCGACCTCTCCGAACTGCGGCTCGCCTACGAGGCTGTCGAAGCTCTGGGCGCGCCGGTTCTGGCGTACAAGACCTTCGTCGAGGACGGCGAGACGCTGGCCGAAGGGCTCCCTGAACGGGCTGCGCGTGAGATCTCCTCCTGGGGCGCCGACCTGACGGGGGCCAACTGTACCGTCGGCCCGCAAAGGATGGTGGAGATCATCGACCAGATGGCCGACGGGGCGGGTCCCGTCGCGGCCTTACCCAACCCCGGCCTCCCCCAGCTCGTCGGCGGCCACATCCGCTTTCAAAGGGATGTCGAGCACTTCGCCGAGTACGGCGTAAAGCTCGCCGAAGCCGGGGCGCGGCTCGTGGGCGGATGCTGCGGGACCACCCCGGCCCACGTGAGGGCGCTCTCCAGGGCCCTGCGGGACGTCAGGGTCGAGGGCAATGGGGCACGCCGCCCGGTGGCCGTCGTGGAGCAGGCCGGAAGGACGGAGGCATCGGCAGAACCCGCCTCGGAGTTCGCAGAGCGACTGCGTACCGGCTTCGCCGTAACGGTCGAGGTCGACCTGCCGCGCGGCAACTCCATCCGGCGGGTCGTCGAGGCGGCGCGCCGGTTGAAGGAGCGTGGCGTCCACGCCATAGACATCTCCGACGGGGCGCGGGCCAGGCTAAGGATGCACCCCGTGGCGGCGGCCAGGATCGTACAGGAGGAAGCAGGCATCGAGGTCGTTGCCCACATCTCCTGCCGCGACAGGAACATTATCGGGTTGCAGGCCGACCTGCTCGGGGCTGCGGCCTTGGGTGTAAAGAACATCCTGGCCGTGACCGGTGACCCGGCCCAGATCGGGGACTACCCGGAAGCGACCTCGGTCTTCGACACCGACTCGGTCGGCCTCGTCCATGTCCTCTCCAAGATGAATCGCGGAGAAGACCTCGCTGGCAACCCCATAGGCGAGCCGCCGGGCTTCCTCGTCGGGGCTTCTTTCAACCCCACGGCAGAAGAGCTGGACCAGGAGGTAGAGAAGCTGCGACGCAAGGTCGAGGCCGGGGCCCACGCCTTCTGGACGCAGCCGGTCTTCGAGATAGGGGCCCTGGAGACCGCCCTGGAGCGTATCGGCGACGATGGGGTGTGCATCCTGCTCGGCCTCATGCCCCTGCGCAGCGCCAGGCAGGCGGAGTTCCTCCACCACGAGGTTCCAGGAATATACATTCCCAAGCACGTCCGCCAGAACCTCGCCGTCCTTCCTCCCGAGGAAGCCCCGAAATACGGCGTCGAAGTCGCCCAGAAGCTACTCGTCGAGGCGCAGCCTCTAGTCGGTGGCGCGTACATAATGCCTCCGGCCAGCGCCCCAGACCTCGCGGGGGATGTGCTCGAGGCCATCAGCGAGCCAGCAGAGAGATGATCTTGTTCATCAACGGTCCGTTCGGCGTGGGGAAGACTAGCGTCGCTAGGGTGCTGGTCCAGAAGATACCGCACTCCATGCTCTACGACCCCGAAGTGATCGGGGCCGTCCTCAAGAGAGTTCTCGGTCCCTTCTGGAAGGCCGAAGATTACCAGGACTACGCCCTCTGGCGTCCCCTCCTCGTCGGGGGCGCGCGTCTGCTTGAAACTGGGTCGATACGGACGCTGGTGATCCCTATGACGGTGTGGAGGCGGGATCTCTTCGATCCTATCTTCGCCGGGCTTCGTAAGGTAGATCCGGACCTTTCATGCTTCCGGCTGACCGCCTCAAGAGACGTCCTTATAGACCGCATCGCCTCGGATACGGAGGATAGGGATGCCTACGGCTGGCGCATGGCCCATGTCGAGGTTTGTATGAAGTTCTCGCGCGACCAGGCTTTCGGGACGGAGATATGTACAGATGGGCGTACGCCCATAGAGGTTGCCGGCCAGATCCTCGAGAGCGTGGCCGTACAGACAGGATAGGAGTCTATGGTTCTCAAGCATACGAAGAGCGAAGAGAGGCAGGCCAGGGTGTGCGAGTTCCGGGCGCTGTTAGAGCAGCGCATCGTGCTTCTGGACTGTGCCATGGGGACCATGATCCAATCCTACGGACTCTCCGAAAGGCACTACCGCGGGGAGCGCTTCGCCGATCATCCAGGAGAGCTTGGGGGCAACAACGACCTGCTCTCGATCACCCGGCCAGAGATGATCAGGGACATCCACGAAGCGGCGATGGACGCGGGATCGGACATCATCGAGACGAACACCTTCAGTTCGACCTCCATCGCCCAGGCGGATTACCAGCTGGAGGACCTGGCCTACGAACTGAACTACGAGGCGGCCCGCATCGCCCGCGAGACGGCGGACGCCTACACCGAGAAGACGCCCGAGAGGCCGCGCTTTGTGGCCGGCGCCCTCGGGCCGACGAACCGCACCGCCTCGCTCTCGCCGGACGTCAACAATCCGGGCTTCAGGAACATCACCTTCGACGAGCTCGCCGAATCCTACGCAGAGGCCGCGCGGGGGCTCGTGGAGGGCGGGGTCGACCTGCTGCTCGTAGAGACCGTTTTCGACACGTTGAACGCCAGGGCCGCCATCTTCGGGATCACATCCTACCTCGAAGAGGAGGGTCTCGACGTGCCGATCATGATCTCGGGCACGATCACGGACGCGAGCGGGCGCACGCTATCGGGGCAGGTAACGGAGGCTTTCTGGAACTCCGTGCGCCACGCGAACCCCATAAGCGTAGGGCTGAACTGCGCGCTCGGGTCGAAGGAGCTGAGGCAGTACGTCGAGGAGCTCTCCAGGATCTCCGACGTTCCCATCTGCGCCTACCCGAACGCGGGACTGCCCAACGAGTTCGGCGAGTACGAAGAGACACCGGAGATGATGGCGGCCGAGATCCACGATTGGGCGAGGGCAGGCTGGCTCAACATCGTCGGCGGCTGCTGCGGGACGACGCCGGACCACCTGCGGGCCATAGCCGAAGCGGTCTCGGGCCACCCACCGCGCGAGGTAGCGGAGATTCCCAAGAAACTCAGGCTCTCGGGGCTCGAGCCGTGCAACATCGGGTCCGACTCGTTGTTCGTGAACGTCGGCGAGCGGACCAACGTCACGGGTTCGGCGCGGTTCAAGGACCTCATATCCAAAGGGGACTACGAGACGGCCCTTGAAGTGGCGCGCCAGCAGGTCGAGAACGGGGCCCAGATCATCGACGTCAACATGGACGAGGGGATGCTCGAAGGCGAGGAGGCGATGGTCCGTTTCCTCGACCTCGTGGCCTCGGAGCCCGACATCTCGCGGGTCCCCGTCATGATCGACTCCTCCAGGTGGTCGATCATCGAGGCCGGCCTGAAGCGCGTGCAGGGCAAGGCGGTAGTCAACTCCATAAGCCTCAAGGAAGGAGAAGAAGAGTTCGTCAGGCAGGCCCGATTGCTGAAGCGCTACGGTGCCGCAGTGATCGTCATGGCCTTCGACGAAAGGGGCCAGGCCGACACGAAGGAGCGGAAGGTCGAGATATGCAAACGCGCCTACCGTATCCTCACAGAGGACCTCCGTTTCCCGCCCGAGGACATCATCTTCGACCCCAACGTCTTCGCCATCGCCACCGGCATCGAGGAGCACGACAACTACGGCGTCGACTTTATCGAGGCGGTCCGTGAGATCTCCTCTACCCTCCCCCACTCCAAGACCTCGGGCGGCATCTCGAACGTCTCGTTCTCGTTCAGGGGCAACAACCCGGTGCGGGAGGCCATCCACGCGGTCTTTCTCTACCACGCCATAAAGGCAGGCCTGACGATGGGTATAGTGAACGCGGGTCAGCTCGCCGTCTACGACGAGATAGATGAGGAACTGCGCGAGGCCGTCGAGGACGTTGTCCTGAACCGCCGCGCCGACTCTACCGAGCGCCTGCTTGCCCTGGCGGAGAAGTACCGCGACAGGGACGACGCGGGATCTGACGAGAAGGACCAGCAATGGAGAGGTTGGCCCGTCGAGAAGAGGCTCGAGCACGCGCTGGTCAAGGGCATTGCCGAGTTCGTCGAGCAGGACACGGAGGAGGCGCGCCTCCAGGCCAGACGTCCGCTCGACGTGATCGAAGGCCCGCTTATGGGAGGGATGAACGTCGTAGGAGACCTGTTCGGCTCGGGCAAGATGTTCCTTCCGCAGGTCGTTAAGAGCGCCCGCGTGATGAAGAAGGCCGTCGCCTACCTTATCCCGTTCATCGAAGAGAACAACGAGGGCGAGTCCCGCAAATCCAGCGGTACGGTCGTAATGGCTACCGTCAAGGGCGACGTACACGATATCGGGAAGAATATCGTCGGGGTCGTGTTGCAGTGCAACAACTTCGAGGTCATAGACCTCGGCGTAATGGTGCCTTCGGTAAAGATCCTTCAAACCGCCAGGGAGAAAGGCGCCGACGCCATCGGGCTCTCCGGCCTTATAACGCCCTCTCTGGACGAGATGGTCCACAATGCTAGTGAGATGCAGCGCCAAGGCTTCGACATACCGCTGCTGATCGGTGGGGCCACAACATCCCAGACGCACACGGCCGTCAAGATCGCGCCCGGCTACGAGCAGCCGGTGATCCACGTGAAGGACGCCTCGCGCGCCGTCGGCGTGGTCCAGAACCTGGTGAGCGAGGACCGTAAGGCTACTTACGCGGAGCAGATAGCTGCGGAGTACGAGCGGGTCCGCAAGAAGCACGAGGGACGCCGCTCGAAGACCACCCTCGCGACGCTGGAGGGTGCGCGCGCCAACCGCACAGGGATAGACTGGGAAAGCTACACCCCGCCCAAGCCGAGCGTTCTCGGCGTGCAGACGTTCGACGACTTCGCGCTGCGGGAGATAAGGCCCTACATCGACTGGACGCCCTTCTTCCATTCCTGGCAACTGAAGGGCAGCCATCCCAGGATCTTCGACCACCCCGAGAAAGGCCCGGAGGCCAGAAAGCTCTTCGCCGACGCGCAAGGATTGCTCGACCGCATCATAGCCGAGAAGTGGCTCACGGCCCGCGCCGCATTCGGCCTCTTCCCCGCGAACGCCCTGGAAGATGACTCGATAGAGATCTACACCGACGGATCGCGCGAGGAGTCGCTCGCCAGCCTCCATTTCCTACGCCAGCAGAAACAGAAGCCGCCCGGCCGTCCGAACCGCTCGCTCGCCGACTTCGTCGCCCCCAGGAGTACGGGTCTCGAGGACCACGTAGGACTGTTCGCCGTCACAGCCGGACTCGGGGCCGACGAGGCGACGCTTCGCTTCGAGAGAGACAACGACG
>CAWEQZ010000045.1:0-33891 GCA_963811295.1 uncultured Rubrobacteraceae bacterium
AGTCTGGCCGCCGAGATCACCGCGCTCGCCGAGCGTACCTAGTCCCGACTGTTCAGCCGTACCTCGCCAAAACGTACTTGATAGCTGTGTATCCTTCCTACCAGTCCATCGTGTACGCTTCTCGGCCCCGCTTCAGCAACCCGCGGGCTATGATCGAACGCTGTATCTCGCTCGTGCCCTCCCAGATGCGGTCGACCCTGAGCTCGCGGTAATACCGCTCGGCAGGGTTCTCGGTCATGTACCCGCGGCCACCGAAGATCTGGACCGCCCGGTCGGCCACCCTGCCGGCCATCTCGGAGGCGAACAGCTTCGCCATCGCCGTCTTCCCGTGCAGGATGCTCGGGGTTTCCACTTCCCACATCCTGGCCACGTGGTGAACCATCAGCCTGGCGGCGTTCAGCTCGGTCGCGGAGTCGGCCAGCATGAACTGGATCGCCTGGTACTCGGAGATCTTCCTCCCCGAAGCCCGGCGCTCCAGCGACCACGAACGGGCCAGATCTATGAGCCTCTCGGCCGCCCCGCAACAACGCGCCGCTATCATGAGCCTCTCCAGCGAGAACCAGCGCTTGGTCCCCTCATCTCCTCCGTTTCCCAGCCGCGCCCCCTCAGGGACCCGGCAGTCCTTCAGCCGCAACTCGACGTGCTTGGAGGCGTATGGATCGTGCATAAAGACCGGTGTGCGCACGAACTCCAGTCCGGGCGTCTCGCGCTCCACGAGAAAGGACGCCTGCTCCTCGCCGGCCCACGCCAGCACGATAAAGAAGCCGGCCCGCTCTCCACCAGTCACGAACCACTTGTCCCCGTTCAGGACCCACCCGTCTCTGTCCCTTCTGGCGGTGGTCTTTATGTCCTTTATGTCCGAGCCGGCCTCGGGCTCGGTGATGGCCCACGCCTCCCGCGTCTCGCCCCGTAAAACGGGCATGACGTAGCGCTCTATCTGCTCGGCGCTGGCCAGCTCGAGGAGCTCCCGCGGCCCCCTGTCGGCGACCATGTACCCGAGGCCGTTCGTAACCTTGCCCGACTCCTCCTCCAGCGCCACGAGTGAGACCATAGACAGGTCCATACCGCCATACTCCGCGGGCATGTTGAGGTTGCTGAACCCGGCCCGGCGTGCCTTGTTGCGTAGCGCCCGCAGCTTCTCCTCGTCGATCTCCCCGCGCTCGGCGATCTCCGCCTCGAACGGATGAAGCTCTTCCCTTACAAACTCGGCGATGCGGGCCTTCAACGCCTTTACTTCTTCCGGGATCTCCGCCGTTATCTGTGGCGCCGTCGTCACAGCTCTATCTCCTCTTCTACTCTTTGGGGAAGGGCAGGGCGATGGTGTCCTCGACCCTGTTCGGGTCCTTCTCCCGCGAGAACCGCGCAAGCTCTATGTCTTCGGCGGGCAGGTCTTCGACCTCGCCCTCACAGATAAGCCCGGCCATCTTCTCCCCGAGCGCAGGCCCCCACATCATCCCGTGTCCCCCCGCGGCCAAAACGTAGAAACCCTCCACCGGCTCATCGATTATAGGCAAATGGTCCGGCGTGTAGTCGATCGACGCCGCCCACGCCCGCGATACCGGCAAGCCCCCGAGCGCCGGATGGGCCGACTCCCAATCAGGACGCATCCTCTCGTAGTAGTCCCAGTCGAAGTCGATCTGGTAGCGTCCCGTCTCGTCTGCCTCGTCGACGGGGTTGCTCATGCCGAGCAAGACACCCTGCTCCTCGGGCCGCCAGTAGTAACCTTTGCCCACGTTGAACACCAGCGGGAACGGATGCTCGAACCCCTCGGGCACGTAAGGGAAGCTGACGATCTGGTGCCGCACCGCCATCACGGGGACCTCCACCCCGACCATGCCGCCGATGTCCCGCGCCCCCCGCGGCCCGCCCGCATCCACAACCCGCTCCGCCTCGAAAGTGCCGCATGCACTCTCGAGAGAGTAGTGGTCGCCCTTCCGGCCAACGCGGGTCACCTCGCACATCTCGAAGAGGTCGACCGCATCATCGCCAAGAACCGCGCAGGTGGCATTGCGGGCCGCCACCGGCGGATGGACGTACCCGTCGTCAGCCGTGTAAGTCGCCCCCACAAAACGGTCCCAGTTCAGGTCGGGAAAACGCCGCCTACCCTCCTCGGGTGCCACCCACTCGTTCTCGACCCCAGCCGCCCGCCGCACCTCGACCAGCCGCAGGAAACCTTCCTTCTCCTCCTCCGTCTCGGCGACGATGTAGTACCCCGTCTCCCGAAAACCAGCGTCCAGGCCCAACTCTTCCCCGAGCCTCAGATACAGCTCCCTGGATAGCTTGCCCAGCTTCGCAGCCGTCTCGGAACCGCCCTGTTGGCGTACCACGCCGGCCGAGCGGCTCGTCGCCCCGCCCCCGGCCCAACCCCGCTCCAACACCGCGATCCGCCCGAAACCACGGCGCGCCAACCGGTGCGCCGTCCACAACCCGAGGTTCCCACCGCCAACCACAACAACGTCGTAGACCCTCATGCCCAAATCCTCCTCACTATCCTTCGCCCACCCTACGCAAGTCCCATCCACGGGTGCAAGGCGACCCAAGCGTCAATATTGAACAGTAATTCAGTTAAACGCTGTCGCGACGACGAGGTCGCTGCGGCCACCCGCATCCGGCACCTCCCACCACCGGGTTCTCCGGAACATGCCCGGTAGCACGTGTCCCGGCGGATCGGAGACCATGACCCCATACGGATGCATTCTTGAACCGTCATTCAAAGTAGATTATACTGAAGTCGGCGGGCTGGGGCAACTGGCATGCTGCTGGTCCGCACGCTGGTAGCGAGGCTTTCGAGAAGTGTATAACGGACGGATTCGAGAGGGAGGGCTCATGACGCCTATTGACCGCGAGTTGTTGGCTTCGTCGTTGGTCTCTGAGGGGCAGATGAGTCTGCCCGCCGAGGCTTACACGGATGCTGCGGTGTTCGATTGGGAGATGGAGCACTTCTTCGACGAGAGTTGGGTATGCGTCGGCCGTTCGGAGGACTTGCGTGGTGTGGGGGACCGGTGTGCGGTTGCGCTCGGCCATGAGTCAGCGCTTCTTACGCGGGACGAGGGGGGAGCCTTGCGTGCCTTCTACAACGTGTGCCGCCACCGCGGGCACGTGCTCGCCGAGGTAGGCGAGTCGTCGAGTGGCAGGTTCATCCGCTGCCCTTATCATGCGTGGGCTTACGGGCTGGACGGGAGTCTGCAGGGGGCTCCTGGTTTCGGCCGGCTACCCGGGTTCGACAGGTCTGACTACTCGCTCGTACCGGTCCGGGTCGCGGAGTGGGAGGGGTGGCTGTTCGCGAACGCGAGTGGGGACGCGCCTCCTTTCGAGGAGCACGTGGGCAATTTGGGGGAGATGATCGGGAACCACCGCTCGGGCGAGCTCGTCACGGCCGCCAGGCACAGCTACGAGGTGGCGGCGAACTGGAAGATTTTGGTAGAGAACTACCACGAGTGCTACCACTGCTCCTCCATACATCCCGAGCTCTGCAAGGTGAGCCCGCCCAAGAGCGGCGAGGACCACGAGGCGCGGGGGATCTGGTTCGGCGGCTCCATGGAGCTCGAGGATCACGCCGAGACCATGTCGCTTACCGGCGAGAGCTTCGCCCCCAAGCTGCCGCACCTGACGGCGCTCCAGGAGCGGGAAGTGTACTACTATCAGCTCTTCCCGAACCTCCTTATAAGCCTCCATCCCGACTACGTTTTGACCCACCGCCTCAGGCCCCTAGCCCCCGACCGCACCGCCGTTGAATGCGAGTGGCTGTTCTCCAAAGTGGCGGTGGAGACCGAAGGGTTCGACCCTTCCTACGCGAGTGATTTCTGGGACATCACCAACGGCCAGGACTGGGGGGCTTGCGAGGGCGTACAGAGGGGTGTCTCCTCGCGCGGTTACCGGCAGGGCCCGCTCTCACCGGACGAGTCGACGTCCGGCAAGTTCGTGGCGACGGTTGCCCTGGGGTACCTGGAGGGTGGGATCTCCCGGGTGCCGGACGAGGCGGTCAGGTAACTACGCGAAGCGGAGTTCGCGCCCTCTGGACCAGGGCGTCGACCGCCACGCATCCGCGCGAACCGACGATAACCGGGTTGACGTCGAGGGCGCCGATGAGGTCCCCGAGGTCCCGGGCCAGAAGGGAGAGCCGCGAAAGAGCCCTGGCTAGCGCGTTCACATCCGCCGGTGGTGCGCCCCTGACCCCGTCGAGGAGCGGACGGGCCTCCAGCCTGTCGATAAGCTTCGAGGCCCTCGCCTCGTCCAGGAGCGGCAAGGCCAGGCGCCTGTCGCCGAGCGTCTCGATAAGTACGCCGCCGGCGGCGACCATCACGAGCGGGCCGAACTGGGGGTCATGTACCATTCCGAGCGCCATCTCGACGCCCGGTTCCACCATCTCCTGTACCGTGACGGAGGGACCGAGGCGTGAGGACATCTCCCTGTAAGCCATGGACAGGGCGTCTTCGTCCCTGATACAGAGCGTCACCCCGCCGAGCTCCGTCTTGTGGGAAGCTGCGGCCGTCTTCAGGGCGACCGGGTAGTCGAGGCGCCCGGCGGCGGCCAGGACGCCTTCGATGTCGGTCGCCACGACGGTACGCGCTACGGGCACCCCGTAGTCTGCGAGCATCTCCAGCGCGCGGGCCTCTCCTAGATCCTCCCCTGCGATCAGGGCTTCGCGCCAGCGTCGTACGGTCTTCCGAGGCAGCGGGTCAGGAGGCGTTAGTGAGGGCAGTCTACCGGCGTCGCGCCGCTCGAAGAGGTGCAGAAAGGCGCGCAGTCCCGAGGTGACGTCTTCCAGCACAGGGATACCGGAAGAGCGCAGGCGCGTTGCGGCGCTATCCTGGATCGCGCTCGTGACGCCGCAGATCACCGCGAACGGCTTCTGTGTCGAGGCCCAGACTCGCTCCGCGGCCCAGGCGTGGCCCCGCTCGGCGCGGTCGCTGTGCAGGTCCACCACGTAAGCGAAAGCCCCCGTGTCGGGGTCATCGGCCAGATAGCTGGAGCAGTCCACAAAGATGTTGTAAGGATCGTTGTCCGTACCCCAGGCGTCCAGTGGGTTGACGGCAGGCAGGCCCGGCTCCAGCCGCGCGGCGACGTTCCTTAGGGTCTCTTCGGAAGGCCTGGCGAGGGGAACTTCGAGGTCTGCTGCGGCGTCGACCAGGTGCGCCCGCTCTCCGCCGGAGTCGAGGATGGCGGCCAGGCCTCCTGGTGCGGCGCGGCGTCCCGCTCCGAGGAGCTCCAAGAGGTCGGCCATCTCGTTGAGCGTCCCCACGCGGGCCACGCCGTACGCGTCGAACAGGGCTTCGTAGGCGGCGTCGTCCCCGGCCAGCGCGCCGGAGTGGGCCGTGACCAGCCGGCGGGACGTGGGCGTCCGCCCGACCTTCAGCGCCACGACGGGCACGTCGCGCCCGGCGGCGGTCTCGAGCGCGAGCCTGAATTTCTCAGGGTCCCTGACCGTCTCCAGGAACAAGGAGATCACCCGCGTCGACCCGCGCTCCAGCGCGTAGAGCATGTAGTCGGCCATGGTGGTCGTCAGCTCCTGGCCCGTCGAGACGGCGAGGTTGAAGCGTATCCCCCTCTCTGCGTGCAACAGCGCCGAGAAGGCGGAGCCGGAGTGGGAGATCCAGGCTACGTTCCCCGGTTCGAGATCCGCGCGCTCCTCGAAGGCCAGGGCGCGCAAGCCGCGCTCGACATCCGCGAACCCCATGCAGTTGGCGCCGCAGACGGCCATACCAGCCTCGGCCGCGATGCCCCTGAGTCGCTCGGTTAAGGAGGATCGCCCGGCGGGTCCTCGAGCCCGCTCGCGAACACGACGACGCCCCGCGCGCCGCAGCGGGCCGCCTCCTCCATCTGCCTCTCCAGCCGCCGGTTGCCAACAGCAAGTAGCACCAGGTCAGGAACGAAAGGCAGCTCGTCGAGCCCGGAAAAACAGGCGATGCCCTCCACCTCATCGTACTTGGGGTTGACCGCAGCCACCTCGCCGGAGAAGCCACCGATGATGATCTGCTTCACCATGTAGTTGCCTGGCGTGTCGAACCTCGGGCTCGCACCGACCATCGCGACCGAACGCGCCTCCAGCATGGCGCGCAGGGCCCCGTCCGCCGCCACCGTGTTATCCGCGGTTGCGCACGGTCAGGCGTTCCTTCAGGCGCTCCCTGCGCCGGTCGCGCCGTATCTCCCGCACGCAGTTGTACGCCGGGATGGCGCAGACACCGCCACCGGCGTGGGTGGCCGACGAGGCCTGGTAGAGGCCTCGGATCGGGGTCCTGTAATCCGCGTAGCCGGGGGCCGGTCGCATGTGGAAGAGCTGCTCGGCCGAGAGCTCGCCGTGGAAGATGTTGCCCCCGATGAGCCCGATCTCCTGCTCCATGTCGTAAGGTCCGAGCACCTGGCGGTGCAGGATCGCCCCTTTGAGATTCGGCGCCAGCTCGCCGTAGCCGTCGATCACACGGTCCGCGTAAGCCTCGAGTTCTTCTCTGTGGGGCTCCTCGGACCATTCGTGCGGGACCCACTGCGTAAAGAGCGACATTATGTGGTATCCCTCGGGGCAGAGCGTGCGGTCGAACACCGTGGGTATAACACCGTCAGAGAACGGCCGGCGCGCCGGCTCCCCGCGCCGCGCATCCTGGAAGGCCTCCTCGATGTAGTCGATGGAGTGGGCCAGCTCTACGGCCCCGCCGAGGTGCTCCCCTGGACCAGGGTCGGCACTGAAGTCAGGAAGCTCCGAGAGGGCGAGGTTGATCTTGACTACCCCGCTGCGGGAGTTCCACCGCTCTATGTTGCCTACAAATTCCTCGGGTAACTCTTCTTTTCCGAGTTGTTCGAGGAACGTGATCCTGGGATGCGTCGCCGCCACCACGATGTCGGCCTCCAGTTCCTCGCCGCCTGCGAGCACCACGCCAGTTACGCGCCCGTCCTTCTGCAAGATACGCTCGACCGGGGTGTTGGTCCTTACTTCGGCGCCGAACTCCTCCGCCGAACTCCTCAGGGCGTCGGAGACGGCCCCCATGCCTCCCCTGGGATATCCCCAGGAGCTGAGGCCGAGGCCGGCGTCCCCGATCTCGTGGTGCATCAGGACGTACGCCGTCCCAGGGGTCGCAGGACCGGCCCACGTCCCGATAATGCCGTCGACCGACATCGCGCCCTTTACCTGCGGCGACTCGAACCAGTCGTCGAGCAGGTCCCAGGCGCTCATCGTCATCAGCCTGGTTAGCTCACCCACCCGCGGCACGTCCAGGCCCCGCATCCGCCACGCCAGCTTCAGCTGATCCAGGAGGTCCAGCGGATGCCTGGATCCTATCTTCGGGGGCGTCGTCAGCAGCAAAGGCTCCATGATCTCCGCCAGGCCTCCGAGCCACTTCCGCCACTCCCCGTACGCCTCCGCATCCCTGCGCGAGAACCGCGCGAGCGCCTCATAGTCCTTTCCGGCGTCCACCCCGGTCATGGTCAGGGATCGCCCGTCAGGGAACGCGTAATAGGAAGGCCCCATCGGATACACCTTGTACCCGTGATGCTCCAGGCGCAACTCGTCGATGATGCGCCGGGGCATCAAACTCATCACGTACGAGTAGGTGGTGACGTTGAACTCAGGGGCATCCTGCCAGGGCGCGTCGGTCGTGGCCGCCCCGCCGACCTTGTGACGGGCCTCGAGCACCACCGTCCTCAACCCGTCTCGGGCGAGATAGGCCCCCGCGGCCAGCCCGTTGTGCCCCCCGCCGATGACTATGGCCTCGTAACCGCCCCTCATCATCCTCTCCTCTCACAAGCTTGCGATAGATTCTAAACCACCATTCAATGTAGCATCTCGTGTTTACGGTGGCAAGACGTTTCTTTCTGGGCGCGGAATACGGGTTATTGTGGACTAATAGGGGCGCTTATGCTATCGTGACACATTAAATAGTCATTCACAAGTTCGGATATAGACCGTAGGAGGAGAATGGGGGCCAGGCCCAAGTTGACGCAGAAGCGTCGCACGCAGATGCTGGAGGCGGCCATGGAGGTGATCGCGGAGCGGGGTCTTTGCGAGACGCGCATCGCCGATGTGGCGGATAGGGCTGGTTTGAGCCCGGCGTTGGTGGTGTATTACTTCGGGTCCAAGGAGACGCTTCTAACCGAGGCGCTCGCTTACGCGGAGGATCTTTTCTACATAGAGGCTTTCCGGGAGCTGACGGACATCGAGGATGCTTCGCATCGGCTGGTGCGCTTGATCGAGCTGGCGTGTCCGCCTGTGGTACGGCGCGAGAGCGACGAGTACTGGACGCTGTGGGTCGAGTTGTGGTCGCGGGCTCTACGCAATGAGGAGGCGGCCCGCAAGCGCGAGGCGCTCGAACGCCGGTGGCGCAACACCATCGCCGAGGTAGTAAGGGAGGGCCAGCGCTCCGGCGACTTCGGGCCTTGCGACCCCGAGCGTTTCGCGACTTACCTTTCTGCGCTCATGGACGGCCTCGCGCTCCAGGTACTGTTCGGCGACCCCGCGGTGAGCGGAGAACTGGCCAACGAGATGTGTCTTGGCGCGGCGGCCAGGGAGTTGGGCTTCGACGCGCTGGGGCTGAGGGGTGAGCAGGGAGGCGCCGGGCGGGAGGAGCTCGCGGCCGAGGGGTAGGGACGGGGCCTGGGGTCCCATGAGGAGGTTGATAGAGATGGCATTCCACCCGAGGGAGAGGTCACCTTGGCGGCGGCCGATCTCGCGCCGCGAGATGCTTGGGTTGATGGCCGGCACGGCCGTGGCGGGAGGATTGCTCGCCGGTTGTGGTAGCTCTTCCGGGAGCAGTTCGGCCTCGCGCCTTGCGATCGGGACCAGGGACAACCCGGTCGAGCAGCCGCTGTTCGACGACCGCCCGCGCATAGAATCCGGCCTCGAGCCGGAGAAGGGCACGCTGCGGGTCTACAACTGGGCGGACTACATAAACCCTGCGGTCCTCAAAGGGTTCACAAAGGAGTTCGGGAACGAGGTAGAGGTAACCACCTTCTACAACTCGCAGGAAGCAGTGCAGAAGCTGAGGACGGGCAAGATCAGCTTCGACGTCTTCTTCCCCACGCAGGACGACCTGCCGAAGTACGTAGCGGGCAAGCTACTGCAGCCGCTCAACCACGACTACATCCCCAACCTAAAGAAGAACGTCTGGCCGACGCTCGCCAACCCCTTCTACGACAGAAAATCTCGTTACACTGCCCCCTACGTGACCTACAGCACGGGCATCGGATGGCGGACGGACATGGTTTCGACGGACGTGGCGAGCATGGAGAACCCGTGGGATGTTCTATGGGACCCCGAGTACAGGGGCGTCACAGGCCTCTACGATGAGTACAGGGACGCGCTGAGCGTTGGTATGTACAGAAGCGGCATCACGAACGTCAACGGCGCTGCGTCCTCGGACCTGGAAAAAGCCAGGGACAACCTGCTGGAGCTTCCTGACCTCATGGACATCCGCTACACCATCGACGGGGCCTACTCCAGGCTGCCCGAGGGCAACCTCGGTTTGGTCCAGGCCTGGTCGGGAGACACGCTCCTTGCGATACAGTACGTTCCGGAGGGTGGGGATGCGTCCGTGTTGCGCTACGCGTGGCCGCCCAAGGCTACGCAGAACAAGGTGGGGGGTATGATCTCCAACGACTGCATGGCGGTGCTCGCGAATGCGGAGCGCCCGGTGCTCGCCCACGCGTTCATCAACTACGTCCTGGATACGAAGGTCGCGCTCGAGAACATGAGCTGGCTGGGTTACCAGCCGCCCCAGAAGTCCCTCGATCCGACAAGCATGGTGGATAAGGGGCTGGTCCCCGAGACCCTGGCAACGGCGGTCGTCACGCAGGAAGACTTCGAGCTGGGCCAGATCACCACGCAGCTGACCCCGCAGGAAGAAGGTCGCTGGCTCGAAACGTGGTCCAGGGTCCAGCAGGGAGGCTAGCAGCGTGAGCGAGCCCGACGACGGAGGGCGTCGTGCGGTAGGCGAGAAGCGCTGGCTGTGGCCCTCGCTGGCGGCTCCCGGCGTCATCTGGCTGGTCCTGCTTTTCCTCGTCCCGCTCTACGCGGTTCTCGCCGTGGCCATGGGAGCGCCTGACCCCATCTTCGGTAGCGCGCTGCCAGCGTGGAACCCGTTGGCGTGGGACCCTGCAGAGTTCGGGACGATCTTTGGCGAGATCTTCGGCGGCCAGCTTGGTGTCGTCTTCCTGCGGACGCTCGTCTACGTCGCGGTCGCCACGTTTCTGAGTCTCCTGATCGGGTACCCGGTCGCCTACTACGTCTCCCGGCACGCCGGACGCTGGCGCGTGCCGCTCCTGATGCTCATCATCGCGCCGTTCTGGATCAACTACCTCATGCGGATGCTCGCGTGGGTGAACCTGCTCTCCACAGACGGCTACGTCAACCAGATCCTCATGTTCGTGGGCATCCTCGATGCGCCGAGGGAGTGGCTCGTCGGCAAGCACGAGACCGTCATTCTTGGGCTCGTCTACGGATATGTGCCGTTCCTTATTTTGCCACTCTTCGCCGCCCTCGACCGGATCGACCCGCGGGTGATCGAGGCCGCCCGCGACCTCGGGGCCAGCCCGGCACGGGCCTTCTTTGCCGTAACCCTGCCGCTCTCTTCCCAGGGCATCCTCGCCGGATGCGTCATCGTCATGCTGCCGATGTTCGGCGACTACTACACGGCCACGCTGCTCTCGGGTTCCCCAAGGACGAACATGGTCGGCAAGCTCATCGAGCAGGACATCCTCAGCGGAGCGGGCAGCGGCAGGGGTGCCGCCCTCACCGTCGTGCTGATGATGTTCGTCGGCATCTTGATGACCTACTACCTCTACAGCGTGGCGCGGGCGTCGAGGGGGTCCAGGGCTTGACAGTCGAACGCGGAGAAGCAAAGCAAGACGCGCCGCTCGCGGTCCGCTTCAAGTCGTGGTGGTCCAACCCCTGGGGCAAGCCGCGCTTCCTGGTGCTCTTCACGTGGGCCTACATCCTCTGGTCGCTCGTCCCCGTGGCCATAGCCGTGCAGTTCGGTTTCAACGCGGGCCGCTCGCGCAGCGCCTGGCAGGGCTTCTCGCTCCGCTGGTACTTCCAGGACCCGAACCTCTCCGTACTACACGACCCGTCTCTGCGGGCCGCGCTCGTCCAGAGCCTCCAACTCGCAGCGCTGACGATGCTGATCGCCACGCCACTGGGGGTCGCGTTGGCCATCGGGCTCGCGCGCTGGACCGGGTGGGGCGCGAGGCCCGCCAACTTCCTGATGCTCTTCCCACTCGTCACGCCCGAGATAGTGATGGGCGTCGCATTGTTTCTTGTCTTCGTGCACCTCTTCGGCTTCGTGCGACTGGGGACGATGGCTCAGGTGCTCGGGCACGTGACCTTCACCGTCTCCTACGTCGTCATCGTCGTACGCGGACGGCTGTTCTCCGTCGGAAGAGAGTACGAGGAGGCGGCCATGGATCTCGGCGCTTCGCGGTGGCAGGCGCTCAGGACTGTACTGCTGCCCATGCTGGCCCCGGCGATCTGGGCGAGTCTCATGGTCGCCTTCGCCATCTCCATAGACGACTTCGTGATCAGTGCCTTCCTCATGGGAGACGCCTCGTCCACCACCATACCGGTCAAGCTCTACAGCGCGGCGCGGCTGGCCCCAAGCCCGGCACTGAACGCCCTGGCCAGCATACTCCTCTTCGCCTCCATGCTTGCTATAGCAATCGCTATCCTGGTGATGCGCCGTTCGCGCAAAAAGGAAGGCACAGAAGGCTCCGCGGTGGAAGACTTTGCAAGGTTGGATCTGTGATCACGGTGTGTTGGGGCGGGTCTGGACGGGCGGGTTTGAAACCGCCCCTTCGCTGATCTTATTGGTTCGGCGTCGCTCCGGCGGGCGCTACGGGATGCGCTGCGCTTTCCTCCTCGTTCGATTCGGTGGTTTCGGTGCGCAGCACACGCAGGGCTTCGCAGGGGAGGTACACCGACACCGGCGCTCCCCGGTTGAAGGCGAAATCCACCCCGTCGTTGGCAAGCATGCATCGGATCGGGGTCCCGTGGTCGAGGGTGACCACGAGCTGTGATATGGCTCCGGCGTAGACGACGCGGTCGACCTTCCCCGGCAACCGGTTCTCGCCGGTCTTCCGGGAGGCTTCTACACGTACCCGTTCCGGGCGCACGACCACCCTGACCGAACCCCTGGCCGAGGTATGTCCGCCTGAGGCGAACAGCTCGGAGTCCCCGACCCTGACCCTGCACCTGCCGTCGGAATCCGTACCTGTGGCCTGCGCGTCGAGCATGTTGGAGACGCCGAGGAAATCAGCGACGTAGGCGGTCGCCGGTTCTTCGTAGACCTCGCGAGGAGAGCCGACCTGTTCGATCCGGCCCTCGTTCATCACCGCCAGGCGGTCGGCCATGGTGAGGGCCTCTTCCTGATCGTGCGTTACGTAGACGAAGGTGATCCCTACTTGCTCCTGCAAGGCTTTGAGCTCGATCTGGAGCGCCTTCCTGAGCTTGGCGTCGAGCGCACCGAGCGGCTCGTCGAGCAGGAGCACCGACGGGTTGAGTATCAGAGCCCGCGCGAGCGCGACCCGCTGCTGCTGGCCGCCTGAGAGCTGGTGCGGTTTGCGGTCGCGGAACTCCTGCATCCGCACGAGGGAGAGCGCCTCTCCGACCCTGCTACGGGTCTCCTCCCTGGACGCCTTCGCGAAGCGCAACCCGAAGGCGACGTTCTCGGCGACCGTCAGGTGGGAGAAGAGGGCGTAGCTCTGGAACACGGTGTTGACGTTGCGCCGGTTCGGGGGGGTGTCCGACACGTCCTTGCCGTCGAGCAAGATATGTCCCCCGCTGGGACGCTCGAACCCGGCGATCATGCGCAGTGTCGTGGTCTTGCCGCATCCGCTAGGGCCCAACAGCGAGAAGAACTCTCCCGGCGGGATATCCAGGTCTATGCCGCACACGGCCTCGAAGTTCCCAAAGTGCTTGGCGAGATCTACGAGCTGTATGTGCCCCCCTGCGGGGCCTTCCTCCGCGTTCACCTGCGTAACGCCCGCGCGAAGGTCTCGAAGTTGTCCACGAAGCGCCCGGCGTCGTCCTCGGAGTGCTGCACCGAGAGCGTCCACTGCTCCGCCTTTCCCCACGGCGGTAAGAAGACGCCGCCGTTGTGCTGGAAGAGCCAGTGCGCCTGGCTGAAACGGTCATCGAGCTCCAGGAAGTCCCTGTAGTTTCGGACTTTCCGACCGGAGAACGTTACGGATCCCTTGGCCCCGAACGCCAGTGGGTAGGCGGCGAGGTCGTACTCCTCGACGACATCCTGAACCCCGTCGGACATGATCCTGGCGAGCCGGTCGAAGTGCTCGTAAGCCTCGGGGGTGAGGATCTCGGTCAGCGTTGCGCGGGAGGCGGCCATGGTCAGCGGGTTACCGTTGAACGTTCCGACCTGATCGTAGGTGCCGTCGGCGATGCGGCCCATGACCTCCTCCGTCCCGCCGATGGCCCCGCAGGGGACGCCACCGCCTATCGCCTTGGCGAGGCACACCATATCAGGGCTTACGCCGAGGTACCCACTTGCCCCCCCGTAAGCCGTAGTAACGCCGCACTTGACCTCGTCGAAGGCGAGCAGGGCTCCGTACTCGTGCACTATCTCGCGCACGCCCTCCAGATAGCCCTGCTCGGGGGGAATAACGCCGGCGTTCATCATTATGGGTTCGAGGATCATACCCGCAATCTGTCCGCGATGCTCCTCGAAGAGCCTTTCCAGGACGTCGAGGTCGTTGAAAGGGACGATAAGGGTCAGGTCGGTGATGGCCCGCGGGATGCCCGTCCCCGAAGACGCACTGTAGGGACGTTCGGCGGGACCGATCTCATCCTTTTCGTTCGACACCGAGACCATGACCGAATCATGATGCCCATGGTAGCAACCCTCCACTTTGAGGATCAGATCCCGGCCCGTGATCGCACGCATGAGGTGCACCGCATCCATCGTCGCCTCGGTGCCCGAGTTGGAGAAGCGCCACAGCGGAAGACCGAAACGCCGCGCGAGCTCGTCAGCCACGACGATCGCATCCTCCGTCGGTTGGGCGAAGTGCGTCCCCCGCGGAACCCTCCGCGTCAAGGCCTCGACGATCTTCGGATGGCCGTGTCCGACGGCCCCGACGCCATAACCGCCATGGAGATCCACATACTCCCCACCGTCGGCGTCGTAGATCTTCGAGCCCTCCCCATGGCTGACCCAGATCATCTGCGGGCGGGCGATCTGCCAGCTCGAGGTCGCCCCCCCGGCCAGAACCCCCCGCGCCTCCCCGATCAAAGCCCCCGACCTGGGCTGGCGTTCCTTGAATCGACGTTCACCCTCGACGATGATCTCATCCAGCCTGCGGAGGTCCCCATCCGTCCAACTCCGCACAGTCTCCATACACTCCTCCTTTAAACAGTGATTCAATAATAGAGGTATGGCTTGTCTATGTCAACGCTTCAGCAAGTCAGCACGCTCCGGCTTTGCCTTCGCTTGCCAGCACGCCGCCAGGCTTCGCCAGGCGGCTTGTCAGCATTTCAGCACTTCAGCAAGGGGCTGAAAGTTTCGCCACGAGCATAGAATCTGACCGTCACCGGCGGTAGTTCGTTGTGCGCAGCCAGGCGAGGCAGGAGGGGGAGAAGCTGACACGCTGAAATGCCGACAAGCGACAGCCGGAGGCTCGAGGGTGCTGAAATGCTGGCACGCGCCCGACAGGGCGCGTGCTCAAGCCTGCCGGCTCCCGTTGCGCGTCGCGACGCTACGAAATGTACTCTCTCGGATGACGCACGTTTACGACGACAAGTCCTGTGTCGTGACCTGTGGGGGCCTCGAGCACGTTCAGCACACAGACGTCCATGAGGACCCAACCTCCCCAGGCGTCGCGGAAACGGACCTCGACGCTCTCCGAGGCACCCGGCTCCTCCATGACCAGGGAGAGGAGAAACAAGAGGAGGGGCAGGTCGTCTTCGTGGACCAGATCGAGGGCGTCTTTCCAGAAGATCTCCTCCTGAAGATAGCCGAGAAACCCTCTCCCCGCGGCGTTCGGGCGGCCCGGCCCGGGCCGGAGACCCATATGGCGCAGGCCAGAGGAAGTCAGGACGAACACCGTGCCGGTCCCATCCCGCCCTTCCCTCCCACCGCTGGGCGCCGCCTTGGCCAGACTCGCATCTTGGCCGGCGATCTCTGTTGGGTGGATCTCTGTTCCGTCTTGCGATCTGTGCAAACCGTCCATACTTCTTCCCCTTTGCGGGTGATGCCCTCTGCGGCGCAAGGTTAGCTGTTGCGGACCACAACACTACTAATAGCACGCCTGCCTTGGCACAAGAAGTCCGCGATGATGCCAGACGGGGAAAATGGCCCAAAGTATGCAGAGAATCGTCCGTACGGACGCTGGCATAGAGCCTTCGAACCAGGGAGACGGCTCCTTATCCCCTATGCGTTACTTCGGGCGGGGCTGACGGCGCAGGCGGTCCTGGATCCAGGCCGCCCTGGCATTCTCCCACTCTATCCTGGCAGGCCGGTCATCCCTGGTGATCTCGTCTATATGCTTGAACCAGACCTCGGCGCTGCTGCGGAGCTCTACGAGACTTCTTTCGGCCTTGCGCTGGTCCTCCTCGGCTATCCGCTGTAAATCCTCTTGCGACTCGCCGGGTAGCGCCCGTCCGAGCGCCCGGCCCAGTTGCCCACTTCTGCGTTGCTCCAGCTCTCGGCGCTCGACCTCCATATACTGTTCCCACAGTTGCTGGTGCGTCTTGCGTAATTCCTCGCCCATATGCTTCCTCTTACCGGTACACGACCAGCCCTCGACCGGAGGCTCCGTACGAAACCAGGCGTGGTCCGCGCAACGGCTCGGCGTCTTCAGCTACCACATTGTACATTCAACAACGCCGGTCATGCGTTCGCAACCGCGTCCGAAGCATTGTAAAATACATTGCTGGTGGACTGTGCTCGCGGGAGTCGTTTTTCGGGGATTGTGGGCACCAGGAGAACATCCGCAAGCCAGCCGGCAAGGAGGAGCATTGGCGGACAACTCGTTTACGCACCTCGTCGTGGTCGGGTCCTCCGCAGGCGGGATAGGAGCGCTCTCCGGGCTTGTCTCCTCCCTGCCCGAAGAATTCGACGCCCCCATCGTCGTGGCCCAGCACCTCGACCCCAACCGTGAGAGCCACCTCCAGGAGATACTCGCGCGCAGGAGCCCGCTACCGGTAAAGACCGTCACGGAGCACGAGCCGCTTCAGGCCGGCGTGGTCTTCGTGGTTCCTGCCAACAGGCACGTGAACATAACCGACTCGGAGATAGACCTCTCCTCCGAGCCGTCCTCAGGCCCGCCCATGCCCTCCATAAACCTACTTATGGAGACCGCGGCAGGGGTCTTCGGGGAGAACCTCATCGCTGTCGTACTGAGCGGCACGGGCACGGACGGCACCGAGGGCGCGCGCACCGTCAGCCAGGCTGGGGGCACGGTCATCATACAGGACCCCGAGACCGCCGAGTTCGGTGAGATGCCACGCTCGCTGGCCCCGAGCACCGTCGACATCGTCTCTACCCTGGGAAAGATCGGGCCTGTACTGAAAAACCTGATCTCGGGCATAGCGGTACCTGAGGAGAGCTCTGAGGACGAAGGACGCGCCCTGGATCGTTTTCTGGAGGAGCTGCACCGCAACCGCGGCGTGGACTTCAGGAGCTACAAGCGGCCCACGATTTTGCGGCGCCTGGGTCGCAGGATGGCCGCCACCGACTGCAAGAGCCTTGATGAGTACTCCAGGTATGTGGAGGAGCATCCGGAGGAGTACGGGCAACTTATAGGCGCCTTCCTCATCAAGGTGACCGAGTTCTTCCGTGATCCGGAGCTGTTCGACTATCTCAGAGAGGAGGTGCTGCCCGGGCTCGTCGAGGAGGCCCGCGAAGGGGATAACCAGCTCAGGATCTGGTCCGCCGGGTGCGCCACCGGCGAGGAGGCCTATTCCCTGGCCATCATGGTCTCCGAGGTGATTGGCCGGGAGGCTGGCCTCTTCGACGTCAGGATCTTCGCCACGGACATAGATGAGGATGCCGTAAGATTCGCCAGGCGCGGCGTCTACCCTCCCTCGGCGCTCAAAGGGCTCTCCGAAGAGCAGATAGGCCGCTACTTCGTCGATGAGGACGGCTCCTACCAGGTAAAGAAGCAGATTCGGGGCATGATCGTGTTCGGGGAGCACGACCTGGCCCAGCGTTCGCCCTTCCCCCACGTAGATTTGGTGGTGAGCCGCAACGTTTTGATCTACTTCTCGGGCGAACTGCAACGCAGGGCGCTTCAACTGTTCGCCTACTCCCTGCGCGACGGCGGCTACCTCGTTATGGGCAAGGCCGAATCACCCTCCCTGATGTCCAATCTGTTCGCGCCCGTGGACAAGCACAATAAGGTCTATCGCCGGCACGGACAACGCTTCCTCCTGCCTACGACGCTCCCGACGAGTCCAGCGCCCAGGGCGCGCCCGGAGCGGAGTTCCGGCGACCGGGACGTCCTCAGGGGCCGTCCTGAGGCGAAACAGCAACTGCCCGCCGCGTCCCTTAACCTGGGGGAGGATCTGATCAACCAGTTGCCTGTGGGCGTCGCGGTAGTGGCCCGCGATTACACCATCGAGGCGATCAACGCCGCCGCCAGGCAGATGCTCTCCATCCCCAGCGTGGGCGTAGGGCAGGACTTCCTGCACGCGATGCAGGACGTACCTTACGCAGAGGTCCGCAGGACCATAGACGAGACTTTCAGGGAAGCGAGGACCACACAGGCCGAGGAGTTCGCCGTCGAACAGGCCGCCGGCGGCGAGTCCACCCATCTACGGCTCACCTGCTACCCTAGGCGCACCGAGGTCGAGGGGCAACGGGTGAGGAGCGTGCTCGTCGCGGTCGAAGATGTGACCGCAGCGGTGCGGATGCGGCGGCTCGCGGAGAAGAACCTCAGGCTCGAAGAGGCCAACCGGGATCTTGGCCAGCTCAACGAGGAACTGCAGGCCGCCCACGAGGAGTCGCTGGTGAATACCGAGGAGGCCCAGGCCTCGGCCGAAGAGGTAGAGACGCTCAACGAGGAGCTCCAGGCGACCAACGAGGAGTTAGAGACCCTGAACGAGGAGCTTCAGGCCACCGTCGAGGAACTGAACACCACCAACGACGACCTGCAGGCCAGGGCCGCGGAGCTGCGGGAGCTGGCGCAGAGCAGGGAAGAGGAGCGCAAGTTGACGGAGGAGGGTCGCCGGAGGGCGGAAGGACTCGTTGACCAGCTACAGAGTGAGCGGTCCCGGCTCGAAGCCATCCTGGTGGACATTTCCGACGCGGTGCTCGCCGTAGATGCCGATGGTCAGGTACTGTTCAGCAACCAGGTCTTCGAGGACACCTTCGGGGAGCATACCGAAGGGGAGCACGGTCTGCTTGGCTCAACAGAGGTTCTAGATGAGAGAGGCGAGAAGTTACCTGCGGACGCGACGCCACAGTCGCGGGCCGCCGTGGGAGAGTCTTTCGCCATGCGGTTCGTCGTCCTGGGGAACGATGGGACCATACGACGCTTCGAGGCCAAGGTCAGGGCCATCGAAGGCGACAGCATTACGGGGGGCTTGCTAGTCATTCGCGAGGTAACTGACGGTCATGACTAGAGATCCTGTTGTGCGGAAGTCGGACTGGAACCCCTGGGCCGCCGGAAGCGGGAGCGTCGAGGTGATGCGGCTGGAACGGGAACTGGCGGAGTCGCGCGCCCGCGAGCGCAGAGCCCGTCACGAGGCCGCGGAGATGAGAGTACGCTTCGAGCGCCTCCTCGACGCGAGCAAGAGGTTCACCCGTACCCTGTCGGACCGGAGTAGACACCTACTAACGAGCCGCCAGCACCTCTTGATCCATCATGCCATCGACGGCATACTGGCTGAGGCCACAGGCCTCGAGAATGCCGCCGCGGGCGTACTGCAAACACTCGGCAAGAACCTCGGCTGGCAGGTGACCGTTCTCTGGGTGGCCGGCGAGGAGACGTTACGCTGCGTCGAGGTCTGGCACAAGCCGAATGTCGCCCCCGATGGTTTCGAGGAGGCGCGCCTGCGGACTCGCTATGTACGTGGCGAAGGGTTGCCTGGTATCGCCTGGGCTGAGAACAGGCCCGTGTGGGCTTCGGAACTGCCACAGGAGGGGAGGTTCGTTGGGGAGGCCGATTCGCCTGAAGGTGGGCTGCGGAGCGTCCTCGCTTTTCCCATTACCGGCGGTGGCCGCCCGCGCGGGATCATCGAGCTCCTGGGCAGCGAGGTCCTGCACCGGGATGAAGAATTGCACTACACCGTCTGGCTCGTCGGCCGCAGGATCGGCCAGTTCGTCGACCGCTGGCGGGCCGAGAAAGAGTTGCACGAGGCCGAGGAGCGGCTCCGGCTGGCTACCGAGGCCGGGCACGTGGGCCTCCTGGATTTGGATGTCCTGACCGGTGAGTGCCTGTGCTCTGGCGTAATGGCCGAGATCTACGGCTACCCTCCTGAGGAGTTCAATCCTTCTTATGAGGACTTACTCGAACGGGTCCACCCCGACGACCGTGTGCGTGTCCGCCGAACGCTGGACGCCGCCGTCGCCGCGGGCGCGCCACACGAGCAGGAGTTCCGCATCGTCAGGCCCGCCGGCGACGTCCGCTGGGTCCACTCCAAGGGCAGGGTTCATAGGGATGAGAGAGGCACACCCGCGCGGGTGCTAGGGGTCTCCATCGACATTACAGAACAGAAGCAGGCCGAGCAGGAGCACAAACGGCTCCACTCTTTGGAGGTGGGCGCCCACGCCGAGGCCGCAGAGCGGGAGAGGATCAGCCGCGAGCTCCACGACAGGGTGGCCCACTCCATGGGCATAGCCCACCAGAGCCTCCAGCTCTACGAGGCGCTGGCGGAGAAAGACCCCGTGCGGGCGCACGATAAGCTACACACCGCTAGGGAGATGACGAAGACCGCGCTGGAGCAGACCAGGAACCTCTCCATGGAGCTCCGGCGCCCGGAGACGGAGAACGGCCTCGTGCCGGCGCTGCAGGATCTTCTGGAGATCGCCGTGCCCGATGGCGTCGGCGCGGAGCTCTCCACCTCAGGTGCGGAGTCGCGGCTCTCGGACCACCAGCGAGGGCAGCTCTATCTGATCCTGCGCGAGGCCGTCCGCAACGCCGTAAGGCACTCAGGCTGCCGCCGCCTGACGGTCGGGCTGCACATAACCTCGGAGGAGGTCTCTGGCTACGTCGAGGACGACGGCTGTGGCTTCGAGGGCAATGGCGAGACCCGAGGCGGCCTCGGGCTCCGCTCCATAAGGGAACGAGCGGCGCTCCTGGAAGGTACGGCCGAGATGTACTCTTCTCAGAAAGGCGGCGCCGGAGTACAGGTCCGTCTGCCGCTTCGGAACGGCGCAGGGTAAGTTGGCTGAAGGCAGGATCAGGGTCCTTCTGGCCGACGATCACGCCATGTTCCGCCAGGGCATCAAGGAGATGCTCTCCACCGACGAGCAAATAGAGGTCGTCGGTGAGGCACAGAACGGACGGGAGGCCGTAGCCCTAGCCAGAGAGCTAGAGCCCGACGTGGTGATACTCGACGTGGAGATGCCGGTTATGGGTGCAAGAGAGGCGATGGAGCGCATGTTGGAGAGCTCGCCGCCTCCCAGGGTGGTTATCGTCACCATGTACGACGACCCCAGGCTGGTGCGCGAGTTGATCGGACTCGGTGCCGTAGCCTACCTGGTAAAGAGCGCCACCATGGAGGAACTGCACTCGGCGGTTCACAACGCCGCAAACAGCCCCGTCGGGCCCGAAGAGGACGTCATCATAGTCGCCCCTCCAAAGGCGTTCACGAACCCGGCTGAGGCCGACGGTCTCTCCGAGCGGGAGTTGGAGGTGTTGCTCATGGTCGCCCGCGGGATGAGCAACTACCAGATCTCCGTCTCATTGCATCTCTCAGAAGCGACCGTAAAGCGACACCTGGCCAACATATACCCCAGGATTGGAGTCTCTTCCCGCGGTGAGGCAGTGAGGAAGGCCCTCACCAATCGTTGGATCACGGCCCGCGATATAACCGGCGGAGAGGCGCGAGAAGCTTAGAGCGGGTCACTCCACGCCGGCTCCACCTAGCAGCGATCGCCACCACGGTCGTGGTGAGGAGATCTCTTCCAGGTCCTCTGGCCAGAACAGCCTCCTGTGTCCGCCCGAAAAGCGCACATCTACGGCTATGTATCCGTCTCCCCCGTATTGGTCCGCGATCCTACCCACCATGCCGCGTCGCTCGGCGATCCTGTGGTGCCCGCGCACCCTTACCGTCGTACCGATATGCACTCTTTCCGGCTCCATGAGACCCCCCTCCGCCGCTAGGCGGCAAAATCCTCCCTTTCCTCTCCCGAGTATTCACTCACCCTCCTACAGGGCGGCGAAGTCCCAACACCCCAGAATCATCACCGATAACCGTCGAGATGTCGGTATCATCAGATACAATGGGCGTATGTAGGAAGTCCATGTAGTTCTCGGAGAGCTGGTTTCGGGTTGGATGAGAACCATACGACACTCCTTTCCGGGGTCGGTCTCTTCGCATTGCTCTCGGAAGAGCACTTGCGGAGGATCGCCCACGGCATCCCGGCCAAGTCCTTCGAGGTGGGCGAGCACGTCTTCACCCCCACTTACAGGGGTGGGGTATTCTTCTTGCTCCTCGAAGGGCGGGTGCGCATCTACCGTCTTGAAGCCGGACAGGAAGTGACCATCAGCGTGTTGGAGGCCGGGGAGATGTTCGGCGAGGCGGCCTTTACTTCCAGGGATGGGAAGGGCTCTTATGCTGAGGCCATAGCGGTTTCGAAGATCGCCTTCCTGAATCGCTCGACTTTCTACAGGCTCATCCAGAGAGAGCCCGAGTTGGGCATAAGGGCCATAGAGATACTGGGCGAGCGCCTCTCCTTCTACGAGCAGAGAATCGCCGACATGGGCCTCAAGAAGGTGCCGGCCCGGCTGGCGAGCCTCATCCTTCAGCTAGTGGAGAGAGAAGGGATCGTGACCGGCAAAGGACGCTACCGCCTCAGCACCCACTACACCCAAGAACAGCTCGCCCTGATGATCGGGGCCAAGCGTGTCGCCGTTAGCAGGGCGATGAAGGGGCTAAGGGAGGCCGGCGCCGTGGAGACCGGACGCCGGCGCATCGTTGTCAAGGACGCCGAGGCGCTAGGGAGGATCGCCAACGAGGTGGCCTGAGGTAGCAGCGCGACCTTGGCCCTCCACGAACCTGCGTGGGAGCTGCCACTGTTTCGGATGGCTCGTAGTCGGTAAGATGGTCGCGCGGGATTTTTCAGGCGGTGCTGGCAGAGGAGAGTCTAGGAGGTCGGGTGGTTCAGCGCAGAGAGGCCAGGTCCTGCGGCGAGCCTGGGGTGCCGGACCGGTTGTACGATGGCTACATCTTCGATCTCGACGGGACCATCTACCTGGGGGACGGGCTGCTCCCCGGCGCGAAGCGTTTGATCCTGAAGCTGCGCGAGCTGGGAAAACGTGTGGTCTTCCTCTCCAACAACCCCACAAAAGACCCGAAGATGTACGCCGAGAAGCTCGGCACGCTCGGCCTGAAGACGCCTGCCTCCGAGATAGTAAATACCGTCGTCACCATGACAGAGTGGCTAATCTCAAACCACCCTGAAGCGACGGTCTTCCCCATAAGCGAGGAGCCGCTCAAGAACTCGCTCTCTGAGGCCGGTATCAGGATGTCTGAGGACCCGGGGGAGATCGACATCGTTATCGCGAGCTACGACCGCACCTTCGACTACCGCAAGCTCCAGATCGCCTTCGACGCCATCTGGTTCTACAAGCGGGCGATGCTCGTCACCACGAACCCCGACCGTTACTGTCCACTTCCCGGTGGTAGGGGCGAGCCTGACGCGGCCGCGATCGTCGCGGCCATAGAGGCGTGTACGGGAACGAAGTGCCGGGTCAACGTCGGCAAGCCTGACCCCATCATGTTGGAGACGGTGATGGACCTGATCGGGCTCGACGTGGAGGAGTGCGTGACGATCGGCGACCGGCTCTACACGGAGATCCGGATGGCGAACGTCGCGGGGATACCTTCTGCCGTCGTCCTGACCGGCGAGACCACCGAAGAAGACCTGGCCGGGGAGCCGGTGGAGAACCAGCCTGACTACGTCCTGAAGAGGATAGATCAACTCGTCCCGCGCGATCTGTGGGACGAGTTCGGATGGGAGGATGGGTGAGAGGTACGCCGCGATACGCCAGGCTTGCCCCTTTCCAGAGAGGAGTGCAGTGATGGCCGACGGTCCTTACCTTTTGGGCATCGACTTCGGAACGGGTGGAGCGAGGGTCGGCATCTTCGACCCCGAAGGGACGCCGCTGGTGTTCAGCGAACGGGAGTACGCGCTGAAGCACCCGCGTCCGGGCTGGGCCGAACAGGATCCCGATGAGTGGTGGTCGTGCCTGGTTGCGGCGGTGAAAGAAGCGATGGGGGAGAGCCGTATCTCCCCCGAGGACATCGCCGGCATCTCGATCGACGCCATGAGCAGCACGGTCCTTGCGATCGACGAAAGGGGCAGGCATCTGCGCCCGGCTATCATGTGGATGGACGTGCGCTCTTCGGACCAGGCCGACAGGATCGCAGGTACGAACAACAACGCCCTCAAGTACAACGGGTACGGGGCCGTCTCGGCCGAGTGGGGGCTTCCGAAAGCGCTCTGGATCAAGGAGAACGAGCCAGAGGTCTACAAGAGCGCCGGGCACATCTGCGACTGCGGCGACTGGCTGATCCAACGCCTCACCGGCGAATGGACGTCCTCCATCAACACGGCCAGCTCGAAGTACTACTACGACCGCGACGAAGGCGGCTACCCGGAGAGCCTCTACGATGCGGTGGACGCTGGAGACTTGCTCGACAAATTCCCCGGCGATGTTCTCGATCTCGGCACGGTCGCCGGAGAGTTGCGCAGGGAGGCTGCCGAGGAACTCGGCCTGAAGGCGGGCACGCCTGTGGCCGAGGGGGGAGTAGACGCCTACGTCGGGGCGATTGGCCTGGGGGTGGTCGAGCCGGGGAAGATGGCCCTGATCACAGGCTCATCGCACGTCATGATCGGGCAGACCGCCCAGCCCATCCACGATCCAGGCTTCTGGGGCGCCTACACGGACGCCATGATCCCAGGCCAGTACACCGTCGAGGCCGGGCAGGCTTCCACAGGCTCAATAGTCGCCTGGTTCAAGAACAAGTTCGCGGGCGACGCGGCCGCCGAAGCCAGAGAGCGTGGTGTAGACACCTACGACGTCCTGACCGAGATGGCGCGCGAGGTGCCCATCGGTTCGGACGGGTTGATCGTGCTCGATTACTTTCAGGGCAACCGGTCTCCCTATACCGACCCCCTGGCGCGCGGCATGATGTGGGGACTGACTCTGAGCCACACCCCGGGACACGTCTTCCGCGCCATCATCGAGGGCATCTGCTACGGCACGGAGAATATACTGCGCACCATGCGCGGGCAAGACTTCGAGCCGAAGCTCAACGTCGTCTCCGGTGGTCCGGCCAAGAGCGACCTGTGGATGCAGATGCACGCTGACGTGTCGAACGTGCCGATCTCGTTCACCAGAGTGAGCGACGGCCCCGCCTTGGGCTCAGCGATGCTGGCCGCCATCGGGGCCGGTCTCTACCCCGACATCCCGGCCGCGGCCGAGAACATGGTCCACACCGCCGACACCATCGAGCCAGACCCCGAGCGCCACGAGGAATACAAGTTCTACGTGGACCGCTACATGGAAACATATCCGCAGATGAAAGAGCTGATGCACAAGACGGAACGCCACGTAGCCGGCGCGGGAGAGTAGGCCCTGTGGGTGAACAGCTCATCGAAGCGGCCTTGCGGGAGGCTACGGACACACAGAACGTGAACATCGGGGTCGGCGCGCTCGCCTCCGTCGCCGGCGTGTTTCTGGAGGGTTTCGGTGACAGCCCTGCGGTCATCGTCGCCGACGGAACCACGTTCGAAGTCGCAGGCCAAGAGGTCCGGCGGCGGCTCGAAAGAGCCGGGCACACCACGATAGAGCCTTACGTGTTTCCGGCGGAGCCGCCGCTTTACGCAGAGTTCTCGAACATAGAGAAGTTGAGAGACTCTTTGGGGGAGCACGCCGCGATTCCTGTGGCCGTAGGGTCGGGGACCATTAATGACATCGTCAAGCGAGCCGCCCACGAGTGCGAGAGGCCCTACATGTGCGTCGCAACAGCCGCCTCGATGGACGGCTACACGGCTTTCGGCGCTTCGATCGAGAAGGACGGGTTGAAGCAGACGCTGTCATGCCCCGCTCCCAGGGTTGTGGTGGCTGACCTGGAAGTCGCGAAGCATGCCCCCGAGGACATGACGGCCTCCGGCTACGCGGATCTCCTCGGCAAGGTGACATCAGGCGCCGACTGGTTGATCGCCGACGCCCTGGAGATCGAGAAGATCGATGCCGTAGGCTGGTCGCTGGTGCAGGACCACCTGCGCGGGTGGACGGACAGCCCGGCCGAGTTGCGCACCGGAGACGAACAGTCCACCGGGCGTCTTATGGAGGGTCTGATCCTATCCGGCCTCGGGATGCAGTCATACCAGTCCTCCAGGACGGCCTCGGGAGCCGAGCACCAGTTCAGCCACCTGTGGGAGATGGAAGGCCTGGGACACGGAGAAGGTCACAGAGGAACTCCCCTCTCCCACGGCTTCAAGGTCGGAGTGGGCACGGTCGCCATCGCCGCGCTCTACGAACTAGTATTGGAACGTGACCTCAGCACCCTCGACATCGAATCGCTGTGCGACTCCTGGCCCACCAGGGAAGCAATGGAAAGATCCGTGCGGGCGCAGCATACGGGCCCGGACCTGGAGAGAGGCGCCGTCGAGCAGACCCTCGCCAAATACATCAGTCGCGACGAGCTCGCCCAGAGGCTAGAATTGCTGCGTGACGTATGGCCAGGACTGCGCGAGAAGGTTAGAGTGCAGCTGATGTCGGCCGAACGGATAAGAGAGATGCTTCAGGCCGCCGGTTGTCCTACCGGACCCGTCGAGATCGGGCTGCACTGGGAGGACTTCGGGGCGACGTACTCCAGGGCACGGACGATCCGCAAGCGCTATACCATCCTCGACCTGGCCTTCGAGGCCGGTATCCTCGAGGAGTGCGTGGACGATCTGTTCGCACCAGATGGCTTCTGGGGCCGTACGGCCGCGTCGCAGACGAGGGCTGACGGAACGCGGATGGCCGCTTCGTTCCGACGTTCGGGAGAAACATGACGACCGTTAGCGTTCTAGGTTCTGGCCTAATGGCGACGGCCCTCGCCTTTCCACTCTCGGACAACGGCCACGAGGTGCGCTTGATCGGCACGCACCTCGACCGGGAGATCATCGACAGCATCAAGGAGAGGGGCGTGCATCCTGGCTTAGACCTCGAGGTCCCCCGGGCGGCCAGAGCCTTCCAACTCGAGGAGGCCGAGGAGGCTTTCGATGGCGCCGATGTCGTCATGAGCGGGGTCAACTCGTTCGGGGTGCGCTGGGCCGGCGGGAATCTTGCCAGGCTGCTAAAACCGGGCATGCACGTTCTCTCCATCGCCAAGGGGATGGAGGCCGCGGAGAGCGGAGATTTGCGCATCCTCCCCGAGGTGCTCGCCGGTGAGGTGCCAGAGGACCTGCGGGAACAGGTGTCCTGGTCGGCCATCGCCGGGCCCTCCATCGCCGGCGAGGTAGCCGTCCGAAGGGATACGTGCGTGGTCTTCACCGGCCGCGACGCCGGTGTGTTGGAGGAGATGGCGGACCTCTTCCGTACCCCCTACTATCATGTGTGGACCTCAACCGACCTCGTCGGCGTCGAGGTGTGCGCTGCGGCCAAGAACTGCTACGCTCTCGGGGCCGGTTTTATGGAGGGCATACTCGACCGCGAGGGCGAGTCGGAGGCGCCCTACCGCAACTATGATTATGGGGCGGCGCTCTTCGGCCAGGCGACGCGGGAGTTGGGTCGGTTTATGGAATTGCTCGGCGGCGAGCGCGAGACGCCATACGGGTTGGCGGGAGTTGGGGACATGTTCGTCACCAGCATGGGAGGACGTAACGTGAGAGTGGGGCAGCTCGTCGGCTCGGGGCTGCGATTCTCCGAGGCGCGCGGGCGCATGCCAGGGGTGACGCTCGAAGGGGCGGCGGCCATCGGGGTGATCGGGGGCGCGCTTCCGAAACTTACCGGGCGCGGTATCATCCAACCTGAGGACTTTCCGCTGATGCGCCACCTGCACTCCGTGGTCGCGTTGGACGAGCCTCTCAACATGCCCTGGCACACCTTCTTCGGTGGCGAACCAGAGTACAAGACGGGGAAAGGATAGAGATGTCATCACGCATACCGCAAGACATCGAGAGGCAGGACTTCGATCTCATCGTGGTCGGGGCCGGCATAAACGGCGCCGGCGTAGCCAGGGACGCCGCGATGCGGGGTTTGCGGGTGTTGCTCCTGGACAAAGGCGACATCTCCAGCGGGACGACGCAGTGGGCGACGCGTCTGATCCACGGCGGACTACGCTACCTGGAGCACTACGAGTTCGCGCTCGTAAGAGAGTCCTTGAGAGACAGAGAGGCGATACTGCACATCGCGCAGCATCTGGTCAAGCCACTCGGCTTCCTGGTTCCCATCTACGACAGGAGCTCCCGCGGGCCGCTCATGATAAGGCTCGGCATGAACGTCTACGACGTGCTCTCCTACGACAGGAGCATGGACCGTCACAAGATGCTCAGCCGCAAAAAGGTCCAGGAGCGCGAGCCCGGCCTCAACTCGGAAGGCCTGAAAGCGGCCGCCTTCTACTACGATGCGCAGGTGGAGTACCCAGAGAGGGTCGCCGTAGAGAACGCCATCTCCGCCCGCGACAACGGCGCGACCATCATCACCTACGCGAACGTAGACCGCCTGATCCTGGAGAACGGCGACGTAAAGGGCGTGGAGTTCACCGACGTCTTCGAGGGCGAGAGATACGCGGTCCGCGCCCCTGTCACGGCGAACGTCGCGGGGCCGTGGGTGGATGAGGTCCTCGCTGATCTCGAAGGACACGGACCAGGTGAGAACGACGAGCGCTTTATGGGCGGCACCAAGGGCAGCCATCTTATAGTGGATCCCTTCCCCGGCGCCCCCGAGGGAGAGGCCCTCTACGTCGAGGCGCGCAAGGACGGCAGGCCTTACTTTATCGTCCCGTGGAACGGGCAGTACCTGATCGGCACTACCGACATACGCTACGAGGGTGACCTCGACTACGTCTCGGCGAGCGAGGAGGAGATCCAATACCTCCTCGACGAGACCAACTACGTCATCCCCGGGGCGCGACTCTCCCGCGATGACGTGCTGTATACCTACGCTGGGGTGAGGCCACTGCCCCACCAGCCCGAAGGCGAAACGGGAGGCGTCACCCGGAGCCACGTAGTCTTCGACCATGCAAAGGGAGGCTCCGCGGCGGGCGGCAAGATCACGAGGTCAGACGTCGAGTTGCCGCAGGTAGGCGGGCTGCTCTCCATCATCGGCGGCAAGCTGACCACCTATCTCAACTTGAGCCGCCAGACGGTCGACGTGGTCTACAAGAAGCTGGATAGGAAGGCGCCCAAGGGCAAGTCTCGCAAGGTCCCTCTGCCGGGGAGCGAGACTTCGGACTTCGAGGCTTTCGCGGCGGGCTTCAAATCCGCGAGCACCATACCCGAGGTGCTCTCAGGCAGGCTCCTCAAGCTCTACGGCGTCAGGGCCGCCGAGGTCCTCAAAATAGGCGAAGACGATCCCGAGCTCCTTACGCCCCTCTCATCTACCGTAAGCGTCGAGACGGCGCTAATCGGGGCAGAGGTGATCTGGGCTTTCCGCGAGGAGATGGCGCAGACGCTCTCCGACGTACTGTTGAGGCGCTCGATGGCCGGTTACGGTCCCAGGGTTGCCCTCGACGTCGTCGACGCCGCCGCCGAGGTCGCCGTCAAACACCTCGGATGGGAACAGGAGCGCGCCGAACGCGAGGTGCGAGAGTACCGCGAGTGGATCAAACGCTACACCCCCAAAGAGCTCAGGGATCGCGAATCCTGACCGCCAAATCCTGGCTATTGTTCGGCGGAGACACTCTACGGGGCAAGAACAAGGACTAAACAAAGACGCGTCACGGATTGGCTTCAGAGGCCAGGTTCCCGGGCGGTGCCGGGGCGGTACCGTGGGGGTTCGAGTCCCCGTTTTCACCGACGAGCCCAGCACTCCTTACACGGGCACCGGGCAACGCGCAGCGTAACCACCGGGCGTAGGACCATCCGAACGAGGACCGGGCGAGGGCGGGCAAGGGGCAATTGGAGAACAGCCGTAGGGCCCTGGTGCGCATTTGCGCACCAGGGCCCTCTCACGACCACCACCTCCCGAGGAGCGAGCCGGCGAAGACCACGGCCAGGAGCCGCAGCATCTGAACCGCGAGCACCAGCGGTGCGTCGGCTCCGGTACCCAGGGCCACGATCGCGACCGACTCTATCCCACCGGGCGTGGTCGCCAGGTAGGCCGTCATCCCGTCGATGCCGGTGAGCGCGGCGAGCGCCCATCCCAGGACGGCGCACGCGAGTACGAGCCCCACGGCGGAGGCGAGCACGAACGGAAACAGCCGTCCGGCCCTCTTTACAGAGGCCCCGTCGAAGAGCAGTCCCACCCACAGGCCGAGAACGAGGTAGGCCGCCTGCGGCACGCCAGGGGGCCAGGCGAGGTGCACCACACCGAGCTCCGCCAGTGCGACTCCGAGAATCAGCGGTCCGAGGAGCGCCCCGGCCGGTAGCCTGAGGCGCGTTCCCGCCCATGCGCCGAGTACCGCGACCAGCACGGTCACCGCGTAGGTCTGCACGGTACCCTGGACCAGGAGATCCACCCCTTCCGGGGCGGCCTGCAAGCCCTGATCGGAGATCTGCTGTGGCGCGGCCCCAGATGCGAACCGGCCGACCAACGTAGCCGTCACGACGACCACGACCACGCGCGTATACTGCATCAAGGCGACCAGGCGCGCATCGGCGCCCAAAGGGTCGCTCATCGCAAGCATCCCCGAGGCAGCGCCAGGCAGAGCACCCAGAGCCGCCGTCTTCCTATCTATGCGGACCAGCCCGGAGAGCAGCAGTCCTGCCCCCAGGCTCAGAAGCAGGGTACCGCCAACCACGAGGCTCACGGGCAGCCAGTGGCCGGCGATTAGGGGAAGGACGGACGGCCTGAAGGTGGCGGCGAGCATGCCGCCTACTACCGCGAGCGACGCTATCCGCCCCCAGCGCGGCACCGTCGGGTGCTCTTTCCACACGAGCGCCAGGGCGAGAGCGACGAGCATCGGCCCGACAAGCCACCCCGCGGGCAGACCCGCACTCTGGGCGAAGAGCCCGGCCAGCAAAGAACCCACGCCAAGAACAATCCACCCTACGGCGGTACGCATCGCCCTTGATCCCTTGCTCATCACCCTCTTGCTTCGTCCTTCCGTCTACGGCACTGATGGTAGCGCGGCTCGGCTCGAGTGTGCGCGAACCCATTCCTGTCTTCCGTTCGTAGGGTAGACTAGAAAGGCCCAGGGGGCCGGAGCAAGGTCGGCGCGAGGAGGCGTTGTCATGGTTGAAGCGAGGACCACAAGGATCCCGGCGCGAGCATTGACCGTGGTCTTTGGCCTCATCCTCGTCGCGGCGCTCGGCGCCGGCGCACTCACCGTTGGGACTGGAGCCCAGGGCGAGCCGCCCGAAAGGCTTACCGAGAAAGAACTCCTCTCCCGCGTAAGCGCCGCTCCCGAGAGTGCGCCCGACTTCCACGCGACCGTGACAGTCGAGCAGACACTCGTCCCAGAAGGTCTCCTCGGCGCCTCTAAAGGGGGCGACACCGGAGACTCCGGCCCGCGCACCGCCCGCGTCTGGCGCGGCGGCCCCGACAGACTTCGCGCCGAGCTCCAGGGCGAGAACGGTGACAGGGTCATCGTCCGGAACGGCGACCGGGTAAGCATCTACGACGGCGCTTCTAACACACTGAAGATCGCCAAGAAGCCGGAGGCCACGTCCTCCGGCGCGGAAGGGCTGCCAGGGGCGTCGCCGGAGGAGATCGACGAGCTTCTCGCGGGGATAGCGCCGTCGAGCAAACTCACGACAGGGGCGCCGGTCGAAGTCGCGGGACGCTGGGCGTACCCGCTGACCCTGGAGCCCAGGGACAGGGGCGCGACTCTCGTCGAGCGCGCCGAGGCACTCGTCGACGCCGAGGCCTTCGTACCGCTCCTCTTCGAGCTCTACGCCGAGGGGAGGCCCGAGCCGATGGCCCGCTACGAGGCCCAGGACTTCCACGTCGGTCCCGTCCCTGACGCGCGCTTCGATTTCGAGACGCCGCCTGACGCCACGGTCGAGCGGCCGCAGCCCAGGGAAGATCGGGCAGACGAATATCGCGCAGGCGACGAGCCTCGAAAGGTCGCGTCGGTAGAGGAGGCGAGCGAGCTCGCGGGGTTCGCCGTCGAAGCGTTACCCGAGGCGCCCGGGGGCCGCGAGCTGGAGAAGATAATAGTCGCCGGCGATGGCGCGGTCCTGACTTACGGGTCGGACTGGGGGAGCGTGGTCCTATCCCAGAAGGCCGGTGGTGAGAGAGGAGCCGGACCTTCCGCAGGCGCGGAGATCCAGGGAGGAGAGTTGCAGGTTCCGGTCGTGGATCTCGGCGGCGGGGTCATGGCGCGCGAGCTCTCTACGCCTGTGGGCACGGTTCTCTCCTGGAGTGATGGCGGCGTGTCGTACACGCTCGCGGGGAGCGTGAGGGCCGCCGAACTCAGGGAGGCTGCGCGCGGGCTGCTGGCACGTTAGACGGTGCGAGCCCGTCGGGGAGCTTCGGTCCTGGAGGTCAGGGGCTTCACCAAGAAGTTCGGGGACTTCGTCGCGGTGGATTCCCTCAGCTTCGAGGTGCGCCAGGGAGACGTGTACGGGTTCCTCGGTCCCAACGGGAGCGGTAAGAGCACCACGATCCGGGCGGTCTTCGGCCTCGTCGAGCCGACCGAGGGCGAGATACGCCTCCTCGGGCGTCCGGCCGGCGGACCCGCTGGCCGGGGGGGCGTCGCCGGCTTCGTCGATGCGCCCGGCTTCTACGACTACCTCTCGGCGCGCGACAACCTCAAGGTCCTCGCCGCCGCCGACCGGCGCAAGGGGGAACCACCCATGGCGAGGGTCTTAAAGACGGTCGGGCTTCTCGGGCGAGAGCGGGACAAGGTAAAGACGTACTCGACGGGGATGAAGCAACGCCTGGCGATAGCCTCCGCGCTGTTGCGAGAACCTGAGGTCCTGATCCTTGACGAGCCGACGAACGGCCTGGACCCGGGCGGAATGCGCGACGTGCGCGCGCTCATCCGCCGCCTCAACGAGGACGGCCTGACGATCTTCCTCTCCAGCCACCTCCTCGCCGAGGTCGAGCAACTGTGCAACCGGGTGGCCGTTATCGACCACGGCCGCCTCCTCGCCGAGGGCACCATCGCCGAGGTCGTGGGAGGGGACAACGGACGCCAGGGATACCGGCTCGTGGTGGACGATGCGAAGAGCGCGCTGCGAATCCTCGAAGGCGGCACCCACGTCGCCGGCGCGTCGCTCGCCGACGCCAAGCCGCCGGACGTGCTCTGGGGTGAGGAGATAAGGCTCGCGGTCGGCCCAGCGGGGCCGGGACCGGTCGTGCGGGACCTGGTGGCCGGGGGCGTCGCGGTCCTGGCGCTCGTCCCGGCGCGGCCGAGCCTCGAAGACCTCTTCCTGGAGTTAACCGAGGAACGCCATTGATCTCCGGGCCAGAGTCATGCAGGCGTGCTCGAGACGGGGTAGGTCTCGAAGCCCCCCCTACGGCCCTGGTACGGGCGGGTTTCAAACCCTACGGCCATACTCCCCGGGGAGCGAAGCGACCCCTATGATCCGCTGGGAGCTCTACAAGCTCGTGCGCCAGCGGCGGACGCTTTTCGGGCTCGGGGCGATGGCGTTCGTACCCGTTTTGTTCGTGGCTGCGTTGGAGATCACACGCGAGGGCCCACCTGAGGGCGAGGCCCCCTTCGCCACGCAACTACTCGAGAACGGGCTCGTGGTTCCGCTCGTCACGCTCGCCTTCGCCACCTTCGTTTTATTGCCGCTCGTCGTAGCGTTCGTCGCGGGGGACGCGGTGGCCGGCGAAGTCTCGGCGGGCACCCTGAAGACGGTCCTCAGCCGCTCCGTGGGCAGGACGGAGCTGTTCCTCTCCAAGGCGGCGGCGTTAGGCGTCTACTGCCTCGCCGTCTCGGCGGTCCTCGCTGGCGTCGGCCTGGTCGCAGGCTACCTGGCTGGCGGCTTCGCGCCCCTCGCCGGGCTGGGCGGGACGCCGATAAGCGTCGGGCGCGGCATCGCGCTCGTTTGGGCCGGGGCTGGCCTCGTCTCCGTGCCCCTGATGGCGCTCGCCGCGTTCGCGGTGTTCCTGTCCGTCACCACCCACAACTCGGTCGGCTCGGGCGTGGGTGCCGTGGTCCTCGTCCTGCTCCTCCGGCTCGCCTCCGGCCTTGGCCTCGCCGGCCCCCTGGACCCCTACCTGCTCACGAACCAGTTCGAGGCCTGGCTCAACCTCGCCCGCGACCCCATAGTCTGGGAACCGATAGCACGCTCCCTCTGGGTCAGCCTCCTCTGGGGAACCTGCTTCCTCGCCGCCGCTTGGGCGGTCTTTACTCGCCGCGACGTGCTTTCTTAGAGGGGTGCCACGTGTTCAAAACCCGAAAGCCGTGCGGGCGGCGGCAAGGTCCCACAGGGCATGGCCGACACTCTTGAAGACGATCGCTCCTTTTGGCTTGTCGGACCAGAGGAGGGCATCCTCCAGTTGAGTGGCATCCTCCCAACCGAATGCTCCTGCACGCTCCGCCTGGATCAGGTCCCCAGCCTCCTCCCTGACGCCCTCTATCGTATCTACCACCACGTTGGAGCTTTCCACCAGTCCCGGTGGTAGCTCGGCCATCTCCGGATCGAAAGCGCCCACCGCGGCGATGAAGATGTTGTCCGGGAC
>CAWEQZ010000046.1:0-108676 GCA_963811295.1 uncultured Rubrobacteraceae bacterium
AGTTCCTTCTCGAGCTGCTCCGCCATCCAGGAAACGACCTCGATGAGCGCCCCTACTTCCCACGCTCTTGGCCGCCTGCGGGCAACTAGATCACCCTTTCCTCAGAGAGGTGTTCGATCTCTTCGGGGGAAAGCCCGAGCAGCCCGCCGAACACCTCCTCGTTGTGCGCCCCGAGGTGGCCACCGTACCACTCGATCCCGCCGGGAGTCTAGGAGAGCTTCGGGGCGAGGCCCGGCATCTTCACCGGCCCGATCCCGTCGATCTCCGATTCCAGGAACATCTGTCGCGTCTGGTACTGGGGGTCCTCCACGATATCGGTGACGGAGTAGATCGGTCCGACCGGCACGTCCGCCCCTTCGAGGACGTCGAAGACCTCATCCGAGGTGTGCTGTTTGGTCCAACCCTCGATAAGCTCATCAAGCTCCTCGGCGTGATTCGTGCGGTCTGCGTTGCTCGCCGCGGCCATCTAGCGGCTGCTCGCCGGTTGGCTCTTGGCCTCGGCCGCCTCCGTTCGCGCCTGTGCATAGAGGTCTCTCTTGTACGTTTCGGGGGCGAAGTAGAGCGAGATTATCCCCTTAAGGAGCTGTGCCGCGCCCCGGATTCCTCGCCACGCCTATCCATACCTTGCCTCCTGTGGTTCCATCATGATTCCTCGTCTTTCAGTTTGTCCCCGATGCTCAACCGAGCGTGAAGGGGTCGCGCGTCTTGCCGGAGAGCTCGACCCAGACGGTCTTGGTCTGGGTGTACTCGCCCACGGACTCCAGCCCGTTCTCCCGACCTATGCCGCTCTGCTTGTAGCCGCCGAACGGCGCGGTAAAACCGACGGCGCGGTAGGCGTTGATCCAGACCGTGCCGGCCCTGAGGGCGTGCGCCACCCGGTGCGCCCGCTGGACGTCCTTGGTCCACACGGCCGCCGCCAGCCCGTAGGGCGTGTCGTTGGCCTGCCGCACGACCTCCTCCTCGGAAGCTGCGGGGATCACGGAGAGGACGGGGCCGAAGATCTCCTCGCGCGCGACCTTCATCTCGTTGTTCACCCCAGCGAGGATCGTCGGCTGGATAAAGAAGCCGTCCTTGAGCGCGGGATCTTCTGGAGACTCGCCGCCGTACACCACGTCGGCCCCCTCCTCTCGACCGGCGTCAACGTAGCCTCGCACCTTGTCGAGCTGCTCCTTGAACGCTATGGGACCCATCTCGGTCTCGGTCTCCAGGGGATTGCCCAGCTTGATGTCCCTGGCCTTCTCTGCCAACCTCTCGACCAGCTCGTCGTGGAGGCCCTCCTGGACGAAGAGCCTGGAGCCCGCCATGCACGTCTGCCCCGTGGCGGCGAAGATGCCGGAGACCACCCCGTTGGCGGCGGCCTCCAGGTCCGCGTCCTCGAAGACGATGTTCGGCGACTTGCCGCCGAGCTCCAGAGATACCTTGGCGATGTGGTCGGCGGCGTCCTTCATGACCAGCTTGCCTGTCTCCGTGGAGCCGGTAAACGCCACCTTGTCCACCCCAGGGTGGCGGACCAGGGCAGAACCTGTAGGGGTACCGTAGCCGGTGATGACGTTGAAGACGCCCGGCGGAAAGCCCGCCTCCTCGAAGAGCCTGGCGAACTCCAGCGTGGAAGCCGGGGTCTGCTCGGCCGTCTTCACCACGAACGTGCATCCGGCAGCGAGGGCGGGGGCCAGCTTCCAGGTCAGCAAGAGGAGCGGCGAGTTCCAGGGCACGATCGCACCTACCACCCCGATAGGCTCGCGGCGCGTGTACACGAAGAAGTCGGGGTTGTGGGAGGGGATGGTGTCGCCCTGGATCTTGTCGGCCGCCCCGGCGAAGTAGTAGTACCACTCGGGCAGGGCACCCAACTGGCCGCTCATCTCCCTGAAGCAGCTTGCCGTTGTCCGTCGTCTCGACGACGGCGAGGCTCTCGGCGTTCTCGGCGATAAGCTCGGCCAGGCGTCGCATCAGGCGTGCCCGTTGTGTGCCGGTCATCGTGCCCCAAGGCCCCTCGTCGAAGGCCTCGCGGGCGGCGCGTACCGCCCGGTCGACGTCCTCCTCGCCGGCCTCGGGCGCGGTGGCCCATACTCTGCCGGTGTAGGGGTTGACGCTCTCGAAGGTCTTGCCCGAGCGGGCCTCGACCCACTCGCCGCCCACGAGCATCTCGTACCGACGGGTCTCTTCCGTCCGGGGTTTCTCGATCAACTGCACCCCTTCTCCTCCTTCCACATGCTCCTTCGCCACCCCACTATAAGACCCTGCCCCGTTACTGCCTCAGTTCCGGCGTGCTGCCAGACCCGCTCAAAGATTGCGCCGGGGAGTGGTCGTAGTCAGGCACTACCCTTTCTCGTGTTGCTTACCCTCCTCCCTTCCCTAAATACTTCGTCGGTACACATTTGGGAAAGTCACGTAGGCGGGCATCGGAAGGCGGCTCCGCGCAAAATCGTCGGGCAAATCGGCATTATGACATCGTGCCAACGTTCGGCATCGCACGCCACGCCTTCCGGCCGATGCTGGACACAGGGGTTCCGTGCTTTACGCCGATGAAAGCAGCTACTGGAGAGCGGAGAAGCCTTCATCTACTTGTAGATGAGTCGCCTGAGCCAGTCGATTGCCTCGCTCATGGGGCTTTTCGTACGGTTTCTCTTTAGACGCTGGATGAACAGCACTCCGCCGATTGCGCCGCTTCCTCCCTGCGACTACACTTGCTGGGGTAACGGGATACCGGCCCGGCTGTATTTTTCGCGGGTGCGCTGCTTGCGGCCTACAAGCGACGCTTCTGGCCGATGATGTTCTTTGGAGGCAGCTCCTACCTGCTAAAGCTGTGGTTCCTCGACCGGATGACTCTCTACTATGAAAAACACCGCGAGCGGGAGAAGCCCCGAAGGAGGAGACCAAGGCCGCAACGACGCCATCCTCCTCGTAACCCCCAAGCGACCAAGGGGTAGAGACGTTAGCCTCGATGAACTCCTCGGCCCGGTTCCTGATCGCCACGATCAGCTCGTCCTCGCACTCGGGCGCCACGCGATGGAGGTACTTGCCGATGCCCTGCAGCAGCTCCCGCGGCATGACCCGCCCCATCAGCCACTGGCCGTCGGCCGCCATGATCTTTTCGCGTATGCTCATGGGCCGTTGTTCCTTCCTCCCACGCAGAACACTGGTGGGTTAGCCTTAGGCGACCAAGTATGAATCGTAACAAGGGCTGGCGCAACTCCGAAGAATCCTGTTCGGGCGAAGTTCGGGCTCGCTCAGCCGATGCCGACATCGAGCCAGTCACGGAGCCGCTCGGTCTCGAAGGCCTGCTTCCGGGCGAACGTCTCGGTGTCGGGCTCCGCCAGCCGTACCTCGGGCGGCTGGGCGAAGAAATGGCCCTCCAGGGTCGAGGCACGTTGGCCGGGGAACTCGAGGAAGCAGTAGCCCGTGCCGTCGAACCGATCGCCGGGACCGCCGTCGATCTCTGCCGCGATGTTGCGTGCGGCGACGCGGGCCTCGGCTTCGGCGAAGATTCCGGCCTTCGGTGGAGGGGAGGCCGTGCAATCTCCGGCCGCGTAGACCCTCTCGAAGCGGGTGAGAAGGGTCTCGCGGTCGGGCTGGATCCAGCCTCCCTCCCCAGCCAGCGGGCTGTCGACGACGACTTGCGGTGGGACCGCCTGGGGCACGGTCAGCAGCAGCGCGTATTCGAGCCGCCCATCAGCCGCGAACGACACGGTGCGGCTGTCGACGTCGATAGCTCGCACGCTCTGTTCGGTGCGTAGCTCGATGTCTCGATCCCTTAGCGCCTCGGCGACGAAGTGGCTGATCTCGGGTCCGGCGGCCGGCAGCGTCATGGGCTGGGGTGTGGTGACCACCAGCTCGATGGCGTCGCGGACCCCGCGACCTCGCAGATGCTCATCGAGCAAGAGTGCGGCTTCGTAAGGAGCCGGGGGACACTTATAGGGCGCGCCGAGTATCGTCACCACCAGTGTCCCGGCGTCGAGGTGAGCGAGGTCGGCGCGCATCTGGGGCAGCCCGTTGGCGTCGTAGAGGTCGTGCGCCGGTCCTTGCAGCTTCAAGAATCGCTCGGGTCCTGGGCCCGCGCCGAGCGCGACCAGGAGGAAGTCAGCGCTGAATGAGCCCGCCTCGGTCTCGATCCGACGCTCGGACGGGTCGATAGTTGCGATGCGAGTCTGGATGAACCGGATGCCATGCTGATTCAAAGTCGAAAGGCTGGCTGTGCCCTGCTCGAGCGGTCGCGTGCCGACCAGGTCCCAAAGCTTGGCAAAACCGGCGTAGAAGTGATCGTCGGCGGCCACAACGGTCACTTCGTGGTCGTCGGGCAGTCGCGCCCGCAGCTCGTGGGCTGCCGCGAGGCCGCCGAAGCCACCGCCAAGGATCAGGATGCTCGCCATGTACTTGACCTTCCTCGTGATGCCCTTCCCTAAACCTTACACCCCCTAAACTGTGCACTCTGACGTCGCCGCCTCTCGGCCTACAGATGCGGTCGGGTCATGAACCATTCCACGAATTCGGTACATCGGTCGTCATCGTCGAAGCGCAACGTCCACAGGTTCCAGAAAAAGTCGCCGTTCGCGTAGCTCGTGGTTCCCTGGGCTACCGCCCGCTGCCCCTCGACCACCAAGGGACGGTAGCTTGCTTCCCAGGTGCCGGGTTCGTCCCGCTCCGCTAGCCAGTCGGCGACGATGGCTTGGCGGCCTCGCACCACCTCGTCGCCCTCGTCATAGGGATGGTAGGCGTAGGTGGCGTACTCCGCGAAGAGGGCTCCTATGGCCGCGGGGTCGTAGCTGCGCCAGGCGCCCACGTAGGCGTCGAGCCAAACCTGTAAGTCGTCGTGGTTCATGTTCGACCTCCCAAACAGTGTGTCGATTCTCGACGGGCGATACTGGCGATGGTGCTTTCGTAGTACTCCGAGTCTCAACAGCCTGCTTCCATGCAGAGCGGCATAGCATCCACTTCGCCGATCCGACCCCTCGTGTGACCGTCTCATACCGGCTATGCTACACGGAACATCCGGCTGCGGGTCCGGTTAAGTTACTCTTGTACGCTGATCCCTATCAAGGAGGTCTAGTTATTCTCTTTATGTTCGGGTGAGTGTGGCCACGGCCACACTCACGCATACAAGTCCCGATAGTCCTCTAGCGTAACGGCGTTGGCCGCCTTCTGTCTCCGCGAGGTCCTCTGCCAACTAGGTGTTGATCTTCACTCTAGACCAGCCTGGAGCCTGCGGTTGGCTCCGAACGGGCAGTGTAGAATGATGGCGTGGGCGTTCAGGTTCTTGTGGTGGACGACGAGGAGAACCTGGTAAATCTGCTGCGCGGTTACCTGGAGCGGGAAGGCTTTGAGGTTAGTGAGGCGCTGGATGGGCCGTCCGCGCTCGAGGCGGCACGAGCGTTGGCACCCGAGATCGTGGTCCTCGACTGGATGCTGCCTGGCCTCGATGGCATGGAGGTGCTGCGGGAGCTCAGGCGCTTCTCGGAAGCGTACGTGATCCTGCTGACGGCCCGGTCTGAGGAGGTGGACAAGATCGTCGGGCTCTCGACGGGGGCTGACGACTATTTGACCAAACCCTTCTCCCCTGGTGAGCTGGTCGCGAGAGTGCGGGCTATGCTAAGGCGGCCGCGGGGCAGCCCATCCGAACCCCGCGTCGACCTGCCTCTGGATTTCGGCGATCTCACCATAGATCCTGGTCGCCGGGAGGTGCGCCTCCGAGGCGAGGTCGTGAGCCTGACGACCCTGGAGTTCGACCTCTTGTCGGTGCTCGCCTCGCGGCCCGGATTCGTCTTCAGCCGTTCGAGGCTCCTGGAACGTGTATGGGGGCACAACCAATTCGGCAGCGAGCACGTGGTCGACGTGCACGTGGCCAACCTGCGCAAGAAGATCGGGGACGAACCTGCGAAACCTCGCTACGTGGAGACCGTGCGCGGCGTGGGCTACAGGTTCGCCAGGAGATGAAGACCCCCCTCCATCGCCTGTACAGGCACGTGACCTCCTACAACCTCGGGCCCAAGCTCTTCCTGGCCCACTTTACCGTGGCCCTGGTGGCGATCCTGACGTTCGTGTTCGTCTCATTCGGGATGCCTTCACTGTTCGGCAACCTGCTCGCGGGCCTCGCGGCGACGGTGGCCGCCGTGGCTGCCAGCCTCTTCGTGACCGGCAGGATAGTCGGTCCGATCAGGCACGTGCTAGCAGCCACGAGGCGTATCTCCGCCGGCAACTACGATGAGCGGGTGCCTGTTGCAGAGGACGACGAACTCGGGGCGCTCTCGGAGAGCTTCAACGCCATGGCGGCCGCCCTCGAAGAGCACGAGAGGAGCCGCAGGGAGTTCATCTCCGACGTCTCCCACGAGCTAAACACCCCGCTCTCCACGCTCCAGGGTTACGTGGAGGGCCTGCTCGACGGGGTGATCTACCCCACAGAGGAGACCTGGGGACTCATGTACGCCGAAACCGAGCGCATGCGCCGGCTCGTGGACGACCTCCGCCAGCTCTCCAGCGCCGAGGCGGGACGTCTGGCGCTAGATATCGGTCCCTTCCCACCCGAGGAACCCATCCGCCTCGCCGCGGAGGGCATGCGGCCACTGTTCACCGAGAAGGGGGTGCGCCTGCGCGGTGAGATCTCCGAACCCTTGCCAATGGTGCTGGCCGACGCCGACCGGGTCGTCCAGGTCTTGACCAACCTCCTCTCCAACGCCTTGCGCCATACACCGGCCGGAGGGCTTGTCGTCGTTGGCGTCAAAGCCCAAGAGGAAGGAGTACTCTTCGAGGTGAGCGACACAGGGGTGGGGATCTCGCCCGAGCACCTCCCGCGTATCTTCGAACGTTTCTACAGGATCGAAAAGTCGCGCTCGCGCGAGGCAGGCGGTTCAGGGGTGGGGCTGGCGATCTGCCGCGCTCTCGTCGAAGCGATGGGTGGTAGCATAAGCGCCGAGAGCGCCGGAGCTGGTAGGGGGGCCACTTTCGCCTTCGTTCTGCCAGCCTCTGGCGGGAAATCTTGACGAAAGCTTGATCTTATCCTGACAAGATCTTGAGACCGCTACATTAAGGTCTGGAGCAAGTTATGCTACGGATCGCTGGGAAAGCGATGCATGGAACCAGGATGAAGACCACGACGGCTCACCAGATGGTACCAGGCACCGGGCTGCGGCTCTCGCCACGCTGCAGTGCGGAGCGATGATCAGCGGCTTCGCAACGGTTTATCAGGGCGGCTTTCGCAACGGACCCTTCACCGCCTCCGAACAGGCGGGGCTACAGGCGGACACTTGTCGCGGGCTGCTGGAGAGCCTCCGCGACACGGGAACGCCCACGGTCGACCGGCGCCACGAGCCCGGGGATCTCATCTGTGGAGAAGGCGACTACGGCGGCGCGCTCTATCTCGTTCTCGAGGGAGTCACTAAGCTCTCCGTGATCCGCTCCGAGGCGAGTGAAGCGATCCTGCGTCTGGCGGGACCGTGGGAAGTGATCGGGGTCCCGGTGCCAGGATGGAAGCCGTCCCGGCTGACATGGGTCGAGGCCTTCACGGCTTGCGAGGTCGTCAAGGTCCCCAGGGTATTCGTCGAGCGAGCGGTGCGGGAGAATCCCAATGTGGCCCTCAAGCTGACCGAGCTCCTCGAACTCGAGCTCGCCCGCCGCGAGGAGCTCTTCGGGTGCCTGTTGCCGAGGACCACCGAGGCGCGCCTGGCGAGGCTACTCCCTATCCTGGCGCGGCAGTTCGGCGTAGCGAGGGACGGGGGCTGGATCATCGAGCTGCGGCTGACCCACTACGACCTCGCCGAGATGGTGGCTTCCACGCGCGAATCGGTTACCGCCGCCGTGAACTCCTTCCGCAGGCGGGGGGTGCTCGAGAAAAGGGCCGGGATCATCTTCATCCTCAAGCCGGAAGTGCTGGCGGAGACCGCCGAGTCCTGGGCACGGCCCGCGCGGCTCCACTGATGAAGCGAACGTTGCACCCCATCCTGCCTAGCGTGTCCGGAGCTCGCGGTCGAGGGACTCTTGGACGTACGCCATCCGCTCGATCCACTCCTTCTCCCCGGTACGCCGCTCCATCTCCGCAGGATCCACCTCCTCGACACGAGCCTGAATCCACCACAGGTTGCCGTACGGATCCCGCACCCGCCCCACGCGATCGCCCCAGAACAGATGGGTCGCCTCGGTCACCGATGTAGCCCCGGCTTCCAACGCCCGTCGGTGCACCTCATCGGCATCCTCGACGTACAGGCGGAGGAAACCCGGCGTATCCGGCCATTTCACCGTCGCGTCGAACGCCATCACCACCGAGTCGCCAATCCGGAACTCGGCGTGCCCGATGGAGCCATCCTCGTTGTGGACCCGCGCGATCTCCTCCGCCCCAAAGGCGCGCCCGACAAACTCGATGAGCCCGGCGGTGTCCCTCGAAATGATCCACGGCGTGACCGCGTGATAGCCCTCCGGTACAGGCCGGATCTCGGCGCCCGAGTTACTCATCTCCGACACAACCAACTCCTTCCTTCGGAACAAACTGTTCCGCTCCATTATACTTGAACGGAATGTTTTGTTCCATATATAATTTGTCTATGAGAAGAGAGAATACTTTCGGGTCATTGAGTGGCCGGCGGGCTGAGGCGGCGCGCAACGACGGTTTGATCCTGGAGGCCGCCCGCGAGGTTTTCGTCGCCGACCCGAAAGCCCCGATCTCTGCCGTTTCCGAGCGGGCCGGGGTGGGCATCGGTGCGCTGTACCGTCGCTATGGGAGCAAGGAGGACCTCTTGAGGCGGCTCTGTGCCGACGGTCTCGGGATCTACATCGCCGCCGTGGAGGAAGCTCTGGCTGACGAGGGCGATCCCTGGAGAGCCTTCACGGGCTTCATGCGCCGCGTCGTGGATGCCGACACCCACTCGCTGACGCTGCGCCTGGCCGGAACCTTCACGCCCACCGAGGAACTGTACCGGGACAGCCAGAGGGCACAGGAGCTCAACGTGCGTTTGTTCGAGCGCACCAGGGCCGCGGGTGCCATCCGCCCCGATATCGAGGTGGACGACATAGCCTTGCTGCTGGAGCAACTAGCGGCTGTTCGGGTAGCGGATGAAGAGCGCACCCAACAGCTTCGCCACCGATACCTGGCGCTGCTGCTCGACGCCATCCACACTCCGGTGGAGTCTCGATTACCCGGCCCGCCACCGAGCTGGGAGGAGATCGACCAGCGTTGGACGATGTAGCCCTCTCCAGAGACCGAGTCATGGACCACGCATGGCTTTGGCACGGGGTACGTGTAGGCGAAACGGGTTTCGACGCGGAATGGTGACAGCCCGAGGAAGGCAGGTGGCGTCATGCGGAGGATAGGGGGAGAGTCGTGACGAACAACGGCAGGGAGCGGGCGACGCTGGAGCGCGCCCTCGGGCTTGGGACGGTCGTTCTGATCGGGCTCGCGTACATGACACCGTTGATCGTGCTTGGCACCTACGGGGTCGTCGCCCAACTTTCGAACGGTACCGTCCCTACCGCCTACCTGGTCACGCTCGTCGCCATGCTGTTCACCGCCCTCAGCTACGGGCGGATGGCGTCACGCGGGGTGGCGAACTCGGCCTTCTGCGTCGACGAGCGCGGGACCATCGCCGCGGTCTACCGAAAGGTCCAGCTATACAAGGGAGGCGAGAGCGAAGCCTTCGTGGCGGGCGACGAACTGCTCGTCGTGGAGCTCCGCAGGATAAGGATCGGGCTGATGATCTGCTTCGATGTGGAGTTCCCCGAGGTCGCGAGGGCGCTCGCGCGGGGCGGGGCCGACCTGTTCGTCACGATCTCCGCGAACATGGAGCCCTTCAGGAACGACCACGCAGCGTTCTGCTCGGCCCGGGCCATCGAGAACGGGATGCCGCACGTCTACGTCAACCAGGTCGGTCCGGCCAGAACCCTGAACTTTGTCGGGGGAAGTACCGTCGTCTCCGCGGACGGGAAGTACGTGCGCAAGCAAGCTCTTCGGAAGAGGAGATACCAACCGTGAGCCTGCTCCTTCCGGCCAGGAGTACCATAAGGGAGGACTACCTGAAGGAGCTGAGATCCCCGATGCCCGGCGTCAGAAACGTCATATCCGGCGCGGAGTCGGTGACACGGATCGAGACGTAAGGCGGTCTCAGAACGCATCCGTAGGCAACCTCTATAGACGGGAGAAGACGAGCGTGACCCACTACGAACCGGCAGATTCCTTCGAAACACCACGCTTCTCGGGGGTTAGGACCTTCATGCGCCTTCCGAACCTGCAGGACCTCGAGAACGCCGACGCCGCCATCGTCGGCGCGCCCTTCGACACCGGGGCCTCTTTCCGTGTCGGTGCCCGCTTCGGTCCCGAGGGGATAAGGAGCGTCTCGCACCTCCTCAGGCCCTACAATCCCTCACAGGACGTCTCGATCTTCGACCACATCTCCGTTATCGACTACGGCGACCTCCCCGTCGTGCCCGGCTTTATCGAGGAGAGCTACGAGAAGATAGGGAAGGGCCTCAAAGAGATCCATGACGCCGGGGTGGTCCCTATAGTCCTCGGTGGCGACCATTCGATCGCGCTCCCCGAGCTCAGGGCGGCCGCTGCGGTCCAAGGCCCGCTCGCCCTCGTGCAGTTCGACTCGCACGCGGACACCTGGGATGCGTATTTCGGCAAGAAGTACAACCACGGGACCGTGTTCCGGAGGGCGGTGGAAGAGGGATTGCTCGACCCCTCGCGCTCCATCCAGGTGGGTATGCGCGGCCCCCTGTACGAGGCCGGAGACCTCGGGGCTTCTAGGGAGCTCGGTTTCGAGCTCCTTACCACGGACGAGATCAGGGAGATCGGCGTACGGGAGACGGCCGAGCGCGTCCGCGGGCGGGTCGGCGGGGCGAAAGCCTTCGTCTCATTCGACGTGGATTTCGTCGACCCCGCGTACGCGCCGGGGACGGGCACGCCGGAGATCGGGGGCTTCACCAGCCGCGAGGCGCAGGAGTTCGTCCGAGGCCTCGCCGGTCTCGACGTGGCCGGCTGCGACGTGGTGGAAGTCTACCCGCAATACGACGGACCGGGGCAGATAACCTCACTCCTGGCCGCCAACGTGGCGTACGAGTTCCTGGCACTGGTAGCGGGAGGAAAAAATGCCAGCGAGCGAAAAGCCGCCACGGCGTCGAAGCCGGAGTGAGAACCAAGTAAGCCAGAGAACATGGCCATCGTCGGGGCGACGGACGGCACTTAGCTGAGATTGGACATCGACACCCTTATACCAGCGGCACTGCGAGGCGGTCGTAGGCTGCTGCTTCCAGCGCGCTCATCCCAAGTCTCTCCGCAGCTTCGGCGAGCTCGCCGGTAAGCTCTGGGGCCAGATGCGCTGGTGGCGCCGCGTAGGCCATCTGGCGCCGGCGAGCCGCGCTGCCGCGCATGAAAGGTCCCCAGATGGCGAGAGTCATACCCGGTTTGAAGATGTTCACGAATAAGGTTTGCCCATCGGGAGAGAAGGTGGGGCCGGCCAGTTCCGTGTCTCCCACACGGCATCTGCCGAATTCGTAGAGCTCGCCCTGAGGGGTGAGGCCGAGAATGCGGTTTATCTTGTCTCCGTCCATTATTGCTTCATCTTCGACAAAGAAGAGATCTCCCCATGGGGCGACGATGATGTTGTCCGGGCTCTCAATCCCGTTTGTCTCGGTACCCTCGTAGAAGAGCTCTAGCGTCTCATCCTCGGGACGATAGCGGTAGATCTGCCCGAGCTTCTCCACTCCTCCGGTGGTGTCATCGAACTAGAAGGTCCCTCCAGAGAAGCACGCTCCCTCGAGCCGCTTGAAGCGTACAGCTCCTTTAGAGAAAGCTTCCTCGTTCGGCTTGCCTGGATCGACGTCGATCCATTGCGTGCCGAAGCGCCGGCCTTTCTCTAGGCTCTTGGCACTTCGCGAGGGCTCTTCGAGAGTGAGAGCCTGTAGCTTGCCTCCTTTCTGTAAAGAGCCCGGTCTGGAACTGGGATCCTCTGGTATGTAGCGGTAGAGGAAGCTCGCGCCCGAGTGCGAATCCTCGGTCAGGTAGGCGACGCCGGTTTCGGGGTCCATACCAACCGCCTCATGCGAGAACAAGCCCATTCCCGTTATCGGGGTCCTGGAGAGGTCGTTCTCGGGATCCTCGGGCATGACCTCGAAGACATACCCGTGCCCGTCGTCTTCCTCGGTCTCTTCGCAAGTGAGCCACGTCCCCCATGGAGTCGCTCCTCCGGCGCAGTTGCGGACGGTTCCACAGGAGGCTACAAACTCTTCCACCTTCTTCCGATCCTCTCCCACCACGATTCCGGTCGTTCCTCCGGCCTGGGAGGAGTCAAAGGGATTGTTGCCGATGAGAGGGTCTTGGCCTCCTTCTAGCTCGTGGTTACGTATCAGAACGGTGGTGTTGCCTGGCCCCTGAAAGGCGGCCATGCCATCATAACGAGTGGGGATCGGTGCTCCATCCCTGAGAGCGGAGCCCTCCTCGGAGATTATGCGGTACTGAAATCCTTCCGGGAGATCCAGGGCCCCGCCGGGGTCCTCGACCAGCGGACCGTAGCGGAAGTAATCCCCGCCAGGCTTCCTCCTGTCCGGCGATGGCGTGCAGGAACTAAGGGCGAGGGCCGCAGTGCTCAAAGCTCCTAGTCTCAGGAAAGCCCGGCGGCTTATGGGAGGCCGATACCCTCTACCTCTAACGATCCCAGGATTCCTCTTGCTATCCATCGCTCACAGACTCCTCTGCTAAGTGAAGTGCGCCGCAGCATGCCCGCGACGCGCCAGCAGCACTAGGTCCGACCAGACCGGCGTTCTCCAACACCGCGTCCCCGCAGCCACACTTGGCTATACACATCTGGTTGGTACGGGGATCCGACCCTTTACGATTCTATGATCCCAGTGACCAAAGCGAAAGAGCTCGAACGCAAAACACAGCGTAGAACGTCGGACGCTGGGGACGACCCGGTCTTCGGCCCCATCCTCGCAGAATTAGCATGTGACGGTGTGTACAACGATCTGGTCGGCGCCCGCGGGGGAGGAGTGGAGTGTGTGCGCAAAGTCGACGAGCCACAACACTCATGAAGTATCCCGACTTCGCGGCGTTGTCGGAATGCGAACCTAGCGAATCTGACGCGCGGGCAACTGTCGTAGTGGTGAGCAGGTCCCGCCCACGCTGTTGAGTGGGATCATCACAAACCCATACCTCTTGGGCGAGTGTGTCTGCTAAGGTGACGTAATCTCAGTGTCCGCGGTGTGTGCGGCCATTGGCGTCTACGGGGTGACGCCCTACCGCTAGGTGGAGCCCGACGGTCCTCCGCAAGTTCGAAAGCAGGGGTAGAATCGATTACCGGAAGGCGAGGTGAGCCAGGCGTTGGACCCGCTAGTTTCGACCAAGCTGCGCCCGTCGCGGTCGCGTCCCGGCCTGGTGGCGCGTCCCCGCCTGAGCGAGGGGCTGGACCCGGATGCGGGGCGCAGGCTGACGCTCGTCTCGGCGCCCGCGGGATTCGGCAAGAGCACGCTGCTGGGCAAGTGGGCGGAGGAGCGGGCGGGTGGAGGGTGTCCCGTCGCCTGGCTCTCCCTGGACGCGGGGGACAACGATCCGACTCGCTTTCTCTCTTACCTCGTCGCCGCGATCGAGCGGATAGTCGAGGAGGAGGGGTTCGGGGAAGGTGTTCTGGCCGCGCTTCGCTCGCCCGAGCCGCCGCGCATCGAGGCACTGATGACGGCCCTAGTCAACGAGATTTCTGCACTGCCTGGCGAGCTCGACCTCGTACTAGACGACTACCACCTGATCGACTCCGAAAGCGTCCACAAGATCGTCTCCTACCTGCTTGAGCGCCTGCCCGACGGCGCCCACCTCGTCCTCTCGAGTCGCGCCGACCCGCCGTTGCCGCTAGCCCGACTGCGTGCCCGGGGGCAGATGGCCGAGCTTGGGGCCGCCGACCTGGCGTTCACCGAAGAGGAAGCCGACTCCTTCCTCAAGGGCGTGATGGACTTGGACTCGTCCGCGGAGGACGTCGCGAAGCTGGAAGGGCGGACGGAAGGCTGGATCGCGGGTCTCCAGCTCGCCGCGCTCTCCATGCGCGGCCGCGAAGATGCCTCCGGCTTCGTCGAGACTTTCTCGGGCAGCAACCGAGACGTGCTGGATTTCCTGGCCGAGGAAGTATTGGAGATTCAACCCGAACCCGTGAGAGGGTTCCTGCTTGCGACCTCCGTGCTCGAACGCTTGAGCGCCCCTTTGTGTGACACCTTGACCGGCAACAACGACGGAGACGAGATGCTGAAGAGGCTGGAGAGGGAAAACGTCTTTGTCGTCGCTTTGGACGACGAGCGGAGGTGGTACCGCTACCATCACCTCTTCGCCGAGTTCCTGCGAGGCCGCCTCGTGCATGAGAGTCCGGGGCTCGCTGGAGAGCTGCACCTGCGCGCCTCGGCCTGGTACGAGGACAACGGTTTGATCTCCGAGGCGATAGGCCACGCGTTCTCCGCCCCCGACTACGAGCGGGCTGCGCGCCTGATCGAGAAGGGCATCCCGGCCGCCCTGCGCCGCGGCGAGTTCCCGACCGTGCTTCGCTGGCTGGAGGGGTTGCCCACAGAAGCGAAGCGCCTCAGGCCCCGGCTGCTTACGAGGCACGCCGTGGCCCTCACGCTCACCAGCCGTCCCGACGACGTCGAGCCGCTCCTGGGAGAGGCGGAGAATATAGCGGAGACCACCGCGAAGCAAGACCGCCGGTTCCTGCTGGGGTACGCTGCGGCCGTCCGGTCCTGGCGTGCGCGGCTGCGGGGGGACGCGCCGAGGGCAGTCGAGCACGCCCGGCGCGCCCTCTCTCTGCTGCCCGACGAGGACGTGGACCAGCGCAGCTTCGCGGCCTCCGGCCTGGGCTTCGCGCTCAGGATAACCGGGGACCTGGCTGCGGCCGACGAAGCCCTCGCGGAGGCCCTGAAGATAGCCCGCGCCGCCGACCATACCTATGGGACGCTCTCGACCATGGTCTGGAGGGCCAGGCTGCAGATGGAACTGGGCCGCCTGCGGCAGGCGGAGGACTCTTTCGGGCGCGCGCTGCGTTTCGTGGCCGAGCGGGGCGTCGGGCTGCTGCCCGCCGCGGGGATCGCCCACATAGGGATAGGCGCACTCCTCTACGAGCGCGACGAACTGGAAGAGGCCGAGCGCGAGCTGGAAAAGGGCATAGGTCTGGCCGAACGAGCGGGGGAGGTCGGCAACCTGGTTTGGGGGTACGTCACGCTCTCGCAGACGAGGCGAGCACGGGGAGACGAGAAGGGCGCTCTGGAGATGGCTCGCGAAGCGGAGCGGGTCGCCCGCGGCTCCGGCGCCGATCTGCAACTCGCCATCGCCGTGGCCTGGATGACGCGGCTGCGTCTGGCGCGCGGAGATCTCGGTGGTGCGGCCGGGCAAGAGCGGGCCGCGGGCGCCGATGGCGCCGCCGGCATCGCGGGCGTCGCCAGGTTCGCGCACCTGCTGACCTCGGCGCGGCTTCTGCGCGCCGAAGGACGGCACCGCGAAGCGCTCGGGCTGCTGGAGGAGCTGCGCGAGGAGACCGAGGCTTCCGGGCGCACGGGCGATCTCATAGATGTCCTGACGCTGCAAGCCCTCGCCTTGTGGGAAGGAAGCAAAAGGGAGCGGGCAGTAGGCACCCTGGCGGAGGCCATGGAACTGGCCGAACCGGAGGGCTACGTCCGCACCTTCGTCGACGAGGGGCCGCCGATGGCCGATATCCTCTCCGGGATGCTCGAAGCTCAGCAGAGGGGAAGTCTCGACCCGCCTGTCCCGGCGCGCTACCTCAGTAAGCTCTTGGTGGTGCTGGAGCGGGACACCGCACGCCCGGTGTCGCCGGTCGGGGGACTACTCGAGCACTTGAGCGGGCGCGAGCACGAGATACTCCAGCTCGTGGCTGCGGGCAAGTCCAACCGCCGTATCGCGCAGGAGCTATACGTCAGCGTGGGGACCGTGAAAACCCACCTGAACAACCTCTACCGTAAGCTGGGGGTGCGCAGCCGCACCCAGGCGGTCGCTAGGGCCAGGGAACTGAAACTGATCTAGCAGCCGGTCGTTAGGGGTCCGGAGCCTCCCATCCCGGCACTACTTTGGGCAGGCGTGCAACGTCGGAGTGGTCCTCCTCGCACCCAAGGCCGCAACCTCGAACGGTCGGGCAACACCCGTTCCCACGCTCTTAGCGAATCATTTGAGCCTTGACGTCGCGCGGGTCCCGAGAGCAGAAGCGCCGCGGCGGGCCGGGGACGAAAATCTCTAACCCCCTTCTCTCACTTTCGATGGATGCCCGGTCGCCCGGACTCGCAGTACCATCGAGGGCAACGGAACACCTAGGGAGAGATTTTGTGAGGGATGCCGAAAGCCACCGGGACCCGCAGCGGCTCAAGCCGCGAGAGCCTTGGGAGTTATTCGCATACGATTTTCAAACCCCGGCGCGACAAGGCAACACGTCCGACCCTGTGCGGAACGCGTCGAAGCGGCCAAAGGGTCTCATCCGCGGCAAACCCTACTCGAAACTCGCCGACTGGAGCAGCATGCTCCCTCATCCCGGTATTGCCGCTCAGGGCGGTCGACGTGGGCCGAAAAAGAGAGGAGTTGGACATGCAGGAGATAGAGATGAAGTCGCGCGTGCGGGGACGGGTGCTGCTGCCCGGCGAGGTAGGGTACGACGCCGAGCGGAACGGTTGGAACCTGATCGTCGAGCACCGTCCGGCGATGATCGTGGTGGCGGCCGGCACGGAGGACGTCGTCGCCGCCGTGCGCTACGCGGCTTCCGCTAACTTACCGGTGGCGGTGCAGGCCACGGGCCACGGTCCTTCGGTCCCCGCGGACGGGGCGGTTCTCATCAACACTCGGCGCATGACTGACCTCGAGGTAGATCCCGCGACAGCAACCGCCAGGATCGGTGCGGGCGTGAAGGGGGGAACAGTGTTGAGAGAGGCCGCGCGCCTCGGTCTAGCGCCGCTGGTCGGCTCCACGCCCGACGTCGGCGCGGTCGGCTATCTGACTAGCGGAGGGCTGCCGATGCTTGGCCGCCGCTACGGATTCGCCGCCGACCACGTGCGCGCCCTAGAGCTTGTCACCGCCGACGGCCTGCCGCGCCGCACCACGGCCGACGAGCACCCCGACCTGTTCTGGGCGGTGCGCGGTGGCAAGGGCAACTTCGGGGTGATCACCTCGGCGGAGATCGGCCTGGTGGAGCTGTCCCGGCTCTACGGCGGCGGACTGTTCTTCCCCGGCGCGGCGACCAGGGACGTGCTGGGCGCCTGGCTCGAATGGACTGCGTCGCAGCCGGAAGAGATGGCCTCGTCATCGCTGGCGCTGCGGCGTTTCCCTGATATGCTCAAGGTTCCCGACCCGGTGCGCGGGAGGTTCATGGTCCAAGTTCGCATCGCCTACACCGGACAGCCTGAGGACGGCGAACGCCTGCTCCGCCCGCTGCGCTCCATGGGACCGGTCATGGACTCCGTCTCCGACATGCCCTACACGAGCATCGGCGACGTCCACAACGACCCCACCGGGCCGGCGCCCGTCCGCGATCGCGGCATCCTGCTGCGCGAACTCGATGGCGAGGCGGTCGAGCGGATCGTCACGCTGGCAGGCGCCGGCATCGAACTCCCGCCGGGCCAGGTCGAGATCCGCCAGCTCGGGGGCGCTTTAGGCCGCATGCCCGAGACGCCGAACGCCATAAGCCGCCGGGACGCCGCGTTCGGCATGAACCTCGGGATGCTCGTGCCTCCGGGACACGAAAAACGGGTGGATGGGATCCAACAGGCACTGATCGACGGCCTCCGGCCGTGGAGCACGGGCGGCACGCTTCCCAACTATCTCGGCAGCGGCTACGCCAGGCCGCACCAGGTGCGAGCCGCCTACAGCGATGCCGACTACGAGAGGCTGGTTGCCATCAAGACGGCCCACGACCCGCGCAACCTGTTTCGAGTCAACCACAACATCCCACCGCAGCAGAACCGTGGAAATCGTCTTTCGTAAGTCAGTGGCGGCAGGCGGCAGTTACCAAGATAGCCCGTCCTATCACGTACTCCGGTCTGCTAACGGTCAGGGTCCGGGGCGGCCTAGTCGTGCATGACGGGGATCAGGAAAATACGGCGAAAATCTCTACCCCCTCGGTTCTAACTTTTGGAGGATGCCTCTCCAACCGTACTTGCCATACTATCCGAGGCGACCGTCACGAGTAAATCGGCGAAAGGAGAGGACATTATGACAGAACAACACCAACGACGCACAGGGCTACGAGCAGCCAACCGGGCCGAACGCTGACCTCAAGAGCCGCTTCTACGACAGCACGGGCAACACTCTCGACTACGTCTACGAACTCGAGGGGGACACGTTGACCATATGGGGCGGAGAGAAGGGTTCTCCGGCGTACTCCAGGGGCACCTTCAGCGACGATGGCAAAATGTGTTCCGGGGAGTGGGTGTATCCAGGCGGCGGCTACGAATGGACCATGACGAGAACCAGCTAGCCGGACGGCCCGGACATGACCGTTGACGATGCCCCTGGAAGCGCAGGAAAGAATTGGAGAGAACCGTATGATGCACCAAAGACCCGCAGGCGAGGCGATGTCGCGCGAGGGGAAAGGAACCGCGGCGGCCGGCGAGGCCGGCACTTCGCGACCCATCGATGGTTTCGACTTCACGACAAGAGCTCCTTTCGGGTGCCGGTGGCTCGATACCGACCTTACCGCCCGCTACCTGCGAGCGATCGCCCCCGACCGGGCACAGGCTGTAGCTTCGGCGACGGAGGTTCCGCTCTCGGTCACGAAGCGAGGCGCCTTGCTGTTTGCTCGCAAGCCGAACTCGACGAGTGGTCGGCCCCGCGCGAACGGGCGACTTCATTCGCGGGTACGGCACACTTTGGGAGGGCCTACATGATAATTCGAAAGGACCAGGCACCGGCAGATCGGGGGACCGAGGAACACGGGTCGCTGCCATATTCCGACGCGGGCGGGTTGACCCAGTTTGGCGCCTACGTCGAGACGCTGCGACCGGGGGCGCGGTCTTCCGAGCGGCACTATCACGAAGAGCAAGACGAGTTCCTCTACGTCATCTCGGGCGAGGCTACCGTGATCGAGGATGACGGCGCTCATCCGCTCTATCCCGGCGACGTGGCCTGCTGGCCGGCTGGTGTGGCGAACGCCCACCAAGTTGTGAACCGTTCGGACGGGCCCTGCACCTTTCTCATCTTTGGCACAAGGATGGTGCGCGACGTCGTCCACTACCCCGAAGCGGGGCGGATCCTGCGCGACGCGGACGGGAGGTGGCGGCTGCTGCGGGCCGACGACGGCTCCTTGATCAAAGGTGGGGAGATCGAACAGTTCCGCCCTATGACGTGGCGAGGGCCCGGGAGGCACGGTTCATTCCGATAGGATTCTCTATGAGGCTCGAAAAGGAATCTCCACCCCCTGATCTACCACTGGGCACGCGCCTACCACGGAGTAAACCTGGAGCGGCTGGTGCGCACCGAGGAGAGGTATGACCCGGGCGGCTTCTTCGGCTTCCACCAGTCGCTCTCCGGCCACGTCCCGGAAGGCGCTGCACTGGACAACGGTTCATCGGCGCTGTGATAGTCGGCGAGTTGCTGATTCGTAGCGGATGGAATCGCCGAGGGGCGCTGTGAGCACATGCGTCGAGTGGTAGGCCGGCACGGGCGGTGCCTGGGCGGGATGGCCGCGGTCTTTGCCGAGTAAGACGAGCTGCCGTGGCTCGTACCGGGTTGAAGTCTGCCGTGGACGCTGCAAGCCACCTCTGAACACTAGAAGCAAGTAAAATCATCCTGGAGGTGAACTGGGATGCTGCGGACTGCTGACCCGCTGGCCTCCACCAAGCTGCGGCCGTCGCAAGCGCGGTCCAAGCTGGTGGCGAGGCCGCGCTTGGTAGAGAGCCTGACGCGAGAACCGGGACGCAGGTTGACCCTCCTCTCCGCCCCCGCCGGTTTCGGCAAGACCACACTCCTGAACAAGTGGGTGAAAGACAGCGTGGGCAGCGACGGTTGCATAGCCTGGCTCTCTCTGGACGAAGGAGACAACGACCCGGCGCGCTTCCTCTCTTACCTCATCGCCGCGCTCAGAAGGACCGTCGGGCAGGGATTCGGCGAGGGGGTCTTGGCCGCGCTGCGCTCGCCCCAGCCGCCGCGGCTAGAGGCGCTGGCAGCAGAGCTCATCAACGAGTGTGCCGATCTCCCGAGAGAGGTTTCCCTAGTCCTCGACGACTACCATCTCATAGATTCCGAGGCCGTCCACGGGATCGTCTCCTTCCTGCTGGAGCGCCTGCCGGGAGGCGTGCACCTCATCATCTCGAGCCGAACCGACCCACCTTTGCCGATCTCACGCCTCCGCGCCAGGGGCCAGATGAACGAGCTCGGAGCCTCAGATCTGGCCTTCACCGAAAGAGAAGCCGGGGCCTTCTTGAGAGGCGTTATGGGCCTGGAGTTATCAGAAAGGGATATCGCGACGCTGGAGGAGCGGACGGAGGGCTGGATCTCCGGGTTGCAGCTGGCCGGTCTCTCTATGCTGGGTCGCAAAGACCCCTCCGGCTTCATCGAATCCTTCTCGGGCAGCCACCGTGACGTACTCGACTTTCTGGCTGAGGAGGTTCTCGGACGCCAGCCCCCTCACGTGCGCGAATTTCTGCTTGCGACCTCGATCCTCGACGATCTCACAGGCCCTTTGTGCGACGATCTCACCGGCCACTCCGACGGACAGATGATGCTGGAGCGTCTTGAGCGGGAGAACCTCTTCGTCTTCGCTTTGGACGACGAGCGGCGCTGGTACCGTTACCATAATCTCTTCGCTGATTTCCTCCGGGGCCGGCTCAGGCGCGAGAGTCCCGGACGCATGGGCGAGTTGCACCTCCGTGCTTCCTGTTGGTACGAGGGCAACGGGCTGGTCGCTGAGGCGATCGAGCACGCGCTCTCCGCCCCCGACCATGACCTTGCGGCGCGGCTGATCGAGGAAAGCGTCGAAGGGGCTGTGGAGCGCGGGGAAGGCATCACCGTGCTGCGTTGGCTGGAGGCATTGCCTACCGAAGCCAAGCGCCTGAGGCCCCGGCTGTTCGTCGAGCACGCGGTGGCCATAGTGATCACCGGCCAGCCGGACGACGCCGGACCCCTCCTGAAAGAAGCCGAGCGGGCGGAGACTACCGGGGAGGACCGCCGGTTCTTGTTGGGGTTCGCCTCGGCTGTCCGGTCCTGGCGTGCCCGCCTCCGGGGAGACGCGCCCGAAGCCGTGGACCTTGCCCGGCGGGCCCTCTCGCTCCTTCCCGCCGAAGAGGCGCCCGTTCGCAACTACGCCACCGTCCGCCTGGGGGACGCGCTCAGGGCCACAGGCGATCTGGCGGCGGCGGGCGAGGCCTACGCGGAGGCCGCCGAGATAGGCCAGTCCGCGGGTCACATCTACGGGAGGCTCGCAGGTATGGTGATGCACGCCAGGGTGCGGACGGAGCAGGGCCGACTGCGGGAAGCGGACGAAGCGTTCCGGCGTACGCTGCGGCTGCTGACCGAAGAAGGCTTCGAGCTGTCGCCCGCCGCGGGGGTCGTCCACATAGGGATGGCAGACCTCCTCTACGAACGCAACGACCTGGACGGGGCGGAGCGCGAGCTGGAGAGGGGTGTGGAGTTGGCCGAACGCACCGGGGACGTCAGCACCCTGGTTTGGGCGTACGTCACCCTCTCGCGGACGAGGCGGGCGCGGGGGGACGAGGGGAGCACTCTCGAGATGGCCCACAAAGCGGAGCGCGTCGCCCGCGACTCCGGCGCCGATCTGCAGATCGCCATCGCGGCGGCCTGGTTGGTCCGGCTTCGCGTGGCGCGAGGAGACCTCGCAGAAGCTGGCGCTCTCGAACAAGAGCGGTCCGCGAACGTGTACGACGCCGCAGCCGCCGTGCGGATGGTGGACCAGGTCACCTCGGCGAGGCTACTCCACGCCCAGGGTAATCCCCGCGAGGCGCTGCGGCTGCTGGAGGGACTGCACGAAGCCGCGGAAGCAAACGGGCGTACGCGGGACCTCATAGAGATCCTGTCCCTACGGGCTTTGGCGCTGTGGGCGTCCAACGAGAAAGAGCGGGCGGTGGGCACGCTCGCGGAAGCCCTCGTGTTGGCTGCACCGGAGGGCTACGTCAGGACCTTCGTGGACGAGGGTGCTCCGATGGCCACGCTCCTTTCGGAGGCGCTCGCAGTCCGCCAGAAAGGACGAACGGGCTCACTGCGCCGCGTGCCGGCGCAATACCTCAGGAAGCTTATGTCCGTGCTGGACCAGAACGCCACGGACGCTACGCCGTCCGCTGCCGGACTATCCGAACCCTTGAGTGAACGGGAGCTGGAAGTCCTCCGGCTCATAGCCTCCGGTAAGAGTAACCGCCACATCTCCTCCGAGCTGTTCGTAAGCGTGGGCACCGTCAAGACCCACATCAACAACCTCTACCGCAAGCTCGACACTCACAGCCGCACCCAAGCCCTGGCGCGAGCCAGAGAACTCAAACTGCTCTAGCCACCCGTTGCCGGGTTTCCCAAACGTCCCGCGGTGACGCTCTCGTAGTCGAATGGTTGCTGCCGGAGCGAAACGAAGGGCCCGGCTCGAGCCGGACGACGAAGCACAGTCCCGAGCCGATCACGCGCTTCCAGCCCGCCACTCGGGACACGACGTTCGCACTTTTTCAGGCCTCTTCGGCCGTATTGTGCTGCATGGCAGTACGGCGAGGCTCAGACGTAGGCGTATCTCCACCCCCCGAAATCTACCTTTCGGTGGATGTCTCTGCATCCGGCGTGACGGTAAGTTTCTTGCCGAGAGCCAACCAAAGAAAGGAGCAAGGATCATGACCGACAAAGTGTTAGTCCGGTTCGGCCTGATGGGCGTGTTCATGGCCGCTCCAATGGTGGCGTGGATGCTTTACCGGGGCCACTCCTGGCGTGATGGCGGGGAGATGACGGCGGCGATGCTCGTGTCGATGCTCGCTCCGGTGGCGCTGGTCAAGCTGGGCGTGGCGGTGCCCGGGCCATCCGAGGGATCGCTGATGATGCTCTCGCACGTGGCGATGATAGGGGGGATGGTCGCCCTGATGATCTATCGCCTGGATCGCTACGCGCACGGGTCGCAGGGCCGCCCGTAGCAGAGAACGAGGAAAGGGGCCGAGACGATGGCCGACAACAAACACTTCTCTAGCGAGGTTCGCGACCACGCAACGGACGGCCACGGTGGCTGGACGGACTTTCTGGCACACCGCTGGCCTATCGCGCTTGGCATAGCAGTCGCAGCCCTTACCGTTTTCGACCTGCGAATCGATGTCGAGTCGGTCTCCTTCCTCTCGGCGCTCGTCGTCCTAATGCCGCTCGTCTACGTCGGCGCCGCGGTGGTGGATCGTCGTCGCTTCGCGTGGGTGGTGCTGCTGGTCGCGGTCACACCCCTGGTCCTAACCAAGGTGCTCGACCTGAAGATAAACCTCCATCCGGCCTTCCTGGTCGCCGCGCTCGCCTTCCTGGCGCTGGGGGCGGCCCGTGGACAATTGCGCGGGCCAGGTAGCGTCCCGCTCCAGGCTGCCGGGATGCTCGTGTTCGGCGCCGCCATGCTGGTGGCGCTCTACGTGGAGCCGGATCTCGGGGGGGTGCTCGTGGCCGTCGGCTTCCTTGGCCACGCCGCCTGGGACGCCGTCCACTACGTGCGGAACAGGGTGGTCACGCGTTCGTATGCGGAGTTCTGTGCCGTCCTGGACCTCCTGGTTGGCGCAGCCGTCCTCTTCGTCCTTTTTGTGACGTAGCCGAGGACCGCGGTAATAGGAGAACGACCTGGCTTCGGATAAAACCACAACGACTACGCGGAGGTACATCAACATGCAAACGCCGATACGCTCCCGCGGCGCAGACCTCAGCAACGTGCTGGGGTGCTGGGTTTGTGGACACCGCGCCATTCACGTTCGTGACTGACGGCGTTGAGGGTACGATCCCGCAGGACCAAGCGTGACCGCGCAAGAGCTGGACTACAGCCAAGTCATCAAAGCGAGGAGGTGAAGAAAGACGACCGAAGACGGTCGGGCCAGGCTGGACCTCGGTATGCACCACTACTGCGTCGTGGTGCGCGAGCTACGTTATTCCTGACGTTCTATGCTGTGAGCAACCGCCAACAGGAGGAAGGAGCAACGCGATGGACCAACCAACCGCAGAGGAGGCGCTGAAGCGGCTCGAGCCGCTGGTCGGCGAATGGACCCTCGAGGCCAAGCCGCCGGACGGACCGCCATGGCCGGGCGAGGCACGGGCGACGATCGAATGGCACGACTCGGGCGCACACCTGGTGGAGCGCTCTACGGTGGAGATGCCCGAGGCACCCGACGGCGTCTCGATCATAGGATGCGACGCAGCCAACGGGACCTACTTCCAGCTCTACTCCGACGAGAGGGGCGTCTGCCGCGTCTACGAGATGAGCATCGGAGAGGGGAGGTGGGAGCTCTGGCGCGAGGGCGAACCGTTCCCGCAGCGCTTCAGCGCGACGATCAGCGATGATGGCCAGACCATCGTAGGCCGTTGGGAGAAGGCGCCGGACGGGCGCACGTGGGAGACCGACTTCGACCTCACCTACCGCAAGGCCAGGTAGGCGAGGCCTCGCTCCTAAGCAGTCGACGGCCAAAGCGGGGTCGCAGCCTGGGCTGCGCGGGATCGGAGGCTCGATTTATCTCGCTGCGAGCGGTACGGAAATGTGTGCCGCCACCGTGGCTAGGTCTGCATGGAGCCCAACGCTGGCGAGCCGGCGGGGTGACCGGCTACTGGATCAGGGACCCGGCAGGCACACGCACATCTAGTTCGACGAGTGGCTCGCCCGGTAAGCCGGACCTCCCCTTGGCGACGCCAGGGTGCAGGGGGTCCGGGACTGATCGCATCTGGATGCCTCGGACCCGACGGTTACTCACGGCGTCCGGATACGTCGGACAGATGAATATCTACCCCCGGATCTAACTTTCGGTAGATGTCGAGCTACCTGGTCTCCCAATACCATCGAAGGCACCCACTGACGTAGATTGCTAGCCTGAACAGGAAGGACCGTTATGGCCAAAAACATCCCCACATACCCCGACCTTGCCGGCAAGGTCGCTTTGGTAACCGGGGGGTCTGGAGGCCTCGGGGCTGCGACATGCTCCTTGCTCGCCGCCAACGGCGTGAAGGTAGCGGTGCATGGCCGGGATGAAGAGAAGATAGATGCTGTGGTGGACGAGATCGACTCGAACGGCGGCCGAGCGATCGGAGTCCCGGCCGGGGTTACGGACTTCGCCACCATCGAGCGCATGCGAGAGCGCGTGGAGGAGGAGCTCGGGTCGATCGAGGTACTGGCTGTGTTCGCCGCCAGCGGCGGTCCTCTCCCCGGTCCGACCGCCCAGATCACCGAGGAGGAGTGGAGATCCGCCATAGACGGCAACCTTACCTCCGTTTTCCTCACCCTCAAGAGTTTCTTGCCCGGTATGGTCGAGCGCGGAAGAGGCTCCATCGTGACGATGGCCTCAAGCGCCGGGCGCGTCCCGACCAAGGCTCCCACGGCCTACTCAGCCGCTAAGGCGGGGGTGGTCATGCTCTCCCGGCAGGTAGCCGAAGAGGTCGGCCCCCACGGCGTCCGTGTCAACTGCCTTGCCCCTGACTCCATCCTGACCGAGCGCACGCAGAGCTACATGACAGAGGATCAAGTGCGGCAGTGGGCGGCAGCGTTCCCGCTTGGTCGGATGGGGACGCCCGAGGACGTGGCGCTGGCCACCCTGTTTTTGGCCTCGGAGAGTTCGTCGTGGCTGACCGGAGTCACGCTGGATGTGGCCGGGGGCAAGGTCATGCTCTGAGCCCATCCGACCTTGCCAGACCGCCACTACTTGCAAAAGGAGAAGTCCATGTTCAGAACCCATTCATCAGAAGGAGGAAACACATGTTAAATAAACGCGGCGTCACCCGGACGGACGCCATCGAGAAAGATACTAGGAATTCGGCCTCGCCGCGCGACCCTGGTGCGATGAGCGGTCTGCTGACCGGTGTCAGCTTCATCGCGGGCGTGGGCGGAGGGGTAGCTCTCGCCGACTCACCCTTCCCGCGACCTGGCTCCGAGCCCTCGGAGGTAAGCCGGTACTTCACCGAGAATTCCCGCTCGGCGAGGCTCAGCGCTGCCGGGCAACTGATCTCGGCGGCTGCGCTGGCCCGGTTCACCGCTTCGGTCGCGAGGTTGGCCGGACGATCGGGTGAGGGATCACAGAGACTGCGGACGGCGGCGATAGCCGGAGGCGGCCTCGCCGTCGCGTCGCTTGCGGCCTCGGGACTGCACACCCTGGCTCTCAGTGGTCGGTGGGGCAAGGACGACAAGAGCGCGGCCAGGATGGCCCGGAGGAGCTTCGTCTTCGGCGGCCCCATCCACGGAGTCGGCTTCGGGTTGCTCACCGGCGCGCTCGCGCTGGCCGGGTTGCGCACGGGCGAGCTGCCCCGCCCCGTGGCGATAGCGGGGCTGGTCTCGGCGGCCTCCGGGCTCCTCTCGCCGCTCTACTTCCTGAAAGAACAGGCGGGGTGGTTGATCCCGATCGGGCGGTTCTCGGGGCTGGTGGTCAGTGGGATCTCGGGGATGCGGCTTGGCCGCCGCAAGCCCCCGGAGATGCTCTTCCGCGACGGAAGCTGACCGGGAGACCCCGCGTCGCGGAGGCTGGACGATCCGGGGCGCCGTTATTCAACGCCGGATGCGATCCGCAGCCTGGAAGAGGAGGTTGGCGGCATCTATACGAGCAGCACGCTGGTTTGGGCGATGCTCGCCGACGGCCTCTTCGATGGGCTGCACCTGTTGGTCTGCCCGCTCACCCGCGGCGGCTCCGGTCCGCAGCTCTTCCCTCGACAGGACTCGAACCTGCGACCTTCTGATTCGTAGCGATAGGTTCGGTGGGTCTTTGGATCCCCGCTGGACACCCCTTGGCCCTTATCTGCGGGCTATTGGCTCTTGGAAAATGTCGCTAGATCGCCACGAATCCTCATGGACCCGTGCCCATTCGTGGTAGCGTAAGTGGTAGTGGATGGTTCCGGCATGCTCGAGACTACGACTGGCCCAGGGTGACTTAGTCCTGGTTCGAAATCAGGTCTGGCCAGTAGAATGTGGTGAACCGGAGGTGAGCAAGTAGGTGCCCCTTACGTCCGACTCGCTCGTATCGACCAAGCTGCGCCCCTCGCACACGCGTCCCAAGCTGGTGACGAGGCCGCGCCTGGCTGAGAGGCTGGATCCGGAGTCGGGTCGCAAGCTGACGCTCCTCTCCGCCCCGGCGGGCTTCGGCAAGACCACGCTTCTGAGTAAGTGGTTAGAAAGCCGAGTTGATGAGGATCGTTCCGTAGCCTGGCTCTCTCTGGACGAGGGCGACAACGACCCTGTCCGCTTCCTGTCTTACCTCGTTGCCGCGTTGAGGATCCTCGAAGAGGAGACCGGGGAAGGTATTCTGGCCGCGCTGCGCTCGCCCGAGCCGCCTCGGATCGAGGCGCTGACGGGAGCGCTCATCAACGAGATGGCCACTCTTCCGGGCGGGCTGGATCTCATCCTCGACGATTACCACCTCATCGACTCTGAAAGCGTGCATCGAATCGTCTCTTTCTTGCTGGAGCATCTGCCGGAGGGCGTGCATCTCGTCATCTCGAGCCGCATAGATCCGCCCCTACCGCTCTCGAGGCTGCGCGCCCGCAACCAGATAGCCGAGCTCGGGACCGCCGAGCTGGCATTCACACTGGTGGAGGCCGCTGCCTTCTTGAAGGGGGTAATGGGGCTCGACCTGTCGGCGGAGGATGTTGCGAGGCTGGACGGGCGGACGGAGGGTTGGATCGCCGGATTGCAACTGGCGGCGCTCTCCATGCGGGATCGGAAGGACGCCTCCGGCTTCATCGAAGCCTTCTCAGGAAGCCATCGCGACGTGCTGGACTTCCTGGCCGAGGAGGTGCTGGACAGGCAGCCCGAGCATGTGCAGGAATTTCTGCTGAAGACCTCCATCATCGACGATCTCACAGGCCCTTTGTGCGACGCCCTCACGGGCCGCTCCGACGGGCAGGAGATGCTCGAGAGACTGGAGCGGGAGAACCTCTTCGTCGTGGCTTTAGACGACGAGCGGCGCTGGTACCGCTACCACCACCTCTTCGCCGAGTTCCTGCGCGGCCACCTCGGACGCGAAAGTACCGAGTGCATGGACGAATTGCACCGCAATGCCTCCGTCTGGAACGAGCAGAACGGAGGGATCTCCTCCGCCATCGAGCACGCGCTCTCCGCCGGCGACCACGAACGTGCTGCACGGCTGATGGAGCGGGGGATCGGCCAGACCTGGTATCGCGGCGAGGTCGCGACGTTGCTCGGCTGGCTAGGGAAGTTGCCCGAAGAGGAGATGCGCCGCCGGCCACTGCTCTTGATCTGGTTTGCAGCGGCGATGATGCTGGCCGGGCAGTTCGACGGCGTCGAATCTCTCCTCGAAGAGGCTGACCGTGTGCTCGGCAACAGTTCTGGCGCGGAGACTATACCGGAATCTGAGGAGGATGCCCCTCAGCATCTACTCGCGACCGCCGCTGCCGTTCGGTCCATGTATTCTCGCCTACAGGGAGATCCAAACGGCGCCATCGAGCACGCTCGGCGGGCGCTCGATCTCCTGCCCGAGGACAACCTGGACCCGCGTCCCTTCGTTGCCATTGCTCTGGCGCAGGCATACCAGGCCGCCGGCAACGGAGAGGCGGCGATCGCCGCCTTCGCCAAGGCGGGGGCTCTGGGCCGAGCCGCCGGCCACGATTACGTCGCGCTTAGCGCGATGGCGGCCCACGCCCACCTGGAACTGGCGCAGGGTCACCTCCGCGAAGCGGACGACGTTCTGCAGCGCGCCCTCGGGTATGCTGCCGAGCATGGCAGCGAGCAGTTGCCGGCCGTGGGGAGCGTGCGCATCGGGAGGGGCGAGCTTCTCTACGAGTGGAACGACCTGGACGCTGCGGCGCGCCACCTGACCGAAGGCGTTGAGCTCGCCAGCCGGACGGGAGACGTCGAGATCCTCATGTGGGGGCACGTCGCCATCTCGCAGGTGAGACAGGCGCTGGGCGATGCAGAGGGGGCTCTGGCAGCAGCCCGGCAAGCAGAAAGGGTGGCCCAAAGCTCTGGCACCGGGCACGCGATCATGGATGCCGCGGTCTGGAAGGCGCGGCTGTACCTTATGATGGGAGATCTCGCGTCTGCCTCCTCCGAGCAAGAGCGGGCGTCGAGCGTGGGCGAAGTCCGGCCCTACTCGCGAGATTCGGAACGCATCATCCTGGCACGGTTGCTGAGAGCTCGAAACGAGCCCGGCGAAGCACTGCGGCTTCTGGCGCAGCTTCACGCGACGGCACGGATGGCGCCCAGGACGATAGAGACGCTGGCTCTGCAAGCGCTAGCCCTGCATGCAATAGGCCAGAGAGAGGAAGCTGCGATCACCCTTGCGGAAGCCCTCGCCCTGGCCGAACCGGAGGCTTATGTCAGGACCTTCGTCGACGAGGGGCCAGAGATGACCGAGCTCCTCTCTGGGGTACTCGTGGCCCAGCGTAGTGGACACTTGTACTCTTCAGGCCGTGTCCCGTTGCACTACCTCAGAAAGCTCCTGGCCGCGCTGGAGCGGGACTCCGCACCGGCAACACCGCCGACAGCGGGACTGCCCGAACCGTTGAGCGAGAGGGAGCTGGAGGTGCTCGCGCTCATAGCCGTGGGCAAGTCCAATCGCAGCATCGCCTCCGAGCTGTTCATAAGCGTGGGTACCGTCAAAACCCACCTCAACAACCTCTACCGCAAGCTCGACGCCCACAGCCGCACGCAGGCGTTGGCGCGGGCCAGAGACCTGAATCTGATATAGCACTTCCTCGCCGGGGTTCCGAAACACTCTATCGCGACGCAAGTATGCTCCGAGCAGGTCGGAGAGATTTGGGGGTCTGCGAGCAAGGTCGTGAGGCCCCCGGGCACGATAATCTCTACCCCCTTATCTACCTTTCGGTGGATGCTCCTCCACCTGCTGCTCCTATACAAAGATAAGCGCGGACCGAGAGGATTCGCAACGGAGCGAAGAGAGAGGGGCCGAAGATGTACGGAATGATAGACCTGCAAGTGCTCAAACGGCGGCACGAAGAGATGCTGCGCGAAGCGCAGCTGAACCGCCTGAAGAAGGCTCTACGAGCAGATCGGAAGGGATCCGCCACTCCCCGGTGGGCGTCGACCGTGGCATGGGAGCTGATCAGGGTCGCCGGCCTTCTCCGCAAGTTCTTCCGGACGCCGAAGAACACAGGGATGTCATGAGCGAGCCGAGGGCCACCGATCCGACGAATCCCAGGTACCCCATCGCGGCCCATGGCACGGCTCCAGAAGACCACGGCGGGAGTGGCGGGTACTTCGCCGCCCCACTCGGTTCGTCGAAGAATGGACGCCTGCGATTTAGGAACGGCGCCCATCGGATCGTCATCCGTGCGGACTCGCACCTGCAGGGCCTCTACCGCGCTAGCTTCGGCGATAGGATGCCGACGGTAGGTGTGCAGAGTGGCATCGTGACCATTCTGTACCCTCGGATCCCGGTCGACGACTGGCTCAACCGCAGGTCGGAGCGCCTCGCGGGGGTCGAACTCAACGCGCGCATACCTTGGGACATCGAGATCCGCGGCGGTGCCTCGAGGCTCGTCGCCGATCTGCGCGGGCTACGGCTCGGAGCCCTCAGCGTGGACGGGGGTGCCAGCCGCCTGGAGGTGGTCCTTCCTGCACCCTCGGGCACCGTGGTCGTGGTCGTCCTCGGCGGCGCCAGCAACGTCGCCATCCAGCGACCGAAAGGGACCGCCGCGCGGCTCCGCGTACGCGGGGGCGCCACCAAATTGAAGTTCGACGACAGGCGCATTGGCGCCTCGGGTGGTGAGCTGGACCTGCAGAGCAGGAACTACGAGGGGGCCACAGACCGCTACGACATCGCCGTCACGGGCGGAGCAAACAACCTGAGCATCGACAAACCGGCGAGTACGGAAGGAGTGGATCTTGATCGGGAAGGCGAGTGAAAAGGTGGAACACAAGGAAGGTGTCGATACACTAATGGTGGTAGCCCGCAGCGTCGAGAAAGAGTACGCGGCGGGCGGGGTGCGCGTCCGCGCCCTGCGAGGTGTAGATCTCTCCGTTCCTCGCGGCGAGATGGTAGCCGTTATGGGTCCGTCAGGGTGCGGGAAGACTACGCTCCTGAACTGCCTGTCGGGCCTCGACGAGTTCGACGGTGGCGAGGTCCTGATCGGCGGCGAGTCCATCTCCGGCATGTCCGACAGGAGGCGCACGCGATTCAGGGCCGAGCGGATGGGATTCATATTTCAAACCTATAACCTCATCCCCGTCCTCTCGGCGGTGGAGAACGTGGAGCTGCCCCTACTGGTTGCCAGCACAAGACCGAAAGAGGCGCGGCTGCGGGCGACGGCCGCGCTGGAGATGGTCGGGGTCCCCGAGCAGGCAGGCAAACGCCCGAACGAGATGAGCGGCGGCCAGCAACAGCGGGTGACGGTCGCCCGATCCCTGGTGAACGACCCCGCCATCGTGTGGGCAGACGAGCCTACCGGGGCGCTCGACTCTGAGACCTCCGGAGAGATCGTGGACCTGCTCGTGAGGCTCAACCGGGAGCAGGGACATACGTTTGTCCTCGTCACCCACGACGCCTCCGTCGCCGCACGCGCCCATCGGACGATCAGGATGCGCGACGGCCTGATCGAAGGCGACGAGCCGAACGGTAATGGGGGCCGCGATGGATGAGCTCTTCGGCATACCCACCGACCGGCTGACGCTGGTCTTGCTGGTCATCTTCATGATAGGTGCCCTGACCCTCGCCTTTCTCGCCGCCCGAGACCGGACCTCATTCCGGATGGCGGCCCGGAACATCCCGCGCCGCAAGGCCCAGAGTACCCTGATCGTCGCTGGCCTGATGCTTGCCACAGTGCTCTTCTCCGCGGCGTTCACCACCGGCGACACGCTGACCAATTCTCTGCGCGTTCAGGCGCTCGAAAACGTCGGGCGGGTCGACGTGGTCGTGAAGGCCGAGCAGCCGGAACCCGACGACGGCGCGGCCTTTGGTCCGGGCGCCGGAGGTTTCGACGGCTCCAGAGGCCCGCGAGAGATACTTCGACGCGAAGCTGGCGGATGAGATACGCGACCGTCTGGCAGACGACGAGAGCGTCGCGGGGGTGGCGCCGCTCGCCAGAGAGAGCGTGCCCGTTACCTCACCTGACACGGGCCTCTCCGAACCGCGGGTGGACGTGCTCGGCGTGGACGCGGTGTCCATGAAGGGTTTCGACTCGCTCAGGACCGCTTCGGGAAAGACACTCGATACAGGGGATCTCGGGGAGAATGAGATCTACCTCAGCGCGCAGACCGCCGAAGGGCTAGGCGTAAGCGCGGAGGACAGGGTCGAGGCGTCCCTGGTCCGGCCCGCCGCGGAGTCCGGTGGCGGATCGCCTGTAGCGCCGGAGAGTAGGCAACGCTCCGAGGCAGCGCAGGGGCCTCCGGCAGAACGGGTGGCCGGGAATCCCCCTGCCGGGTTCGAGGGCGAAGCGCGGCCTGCAGGGACGACGGACAGAGGAGGTCTTGCCGGAAGGGCAAGGGAGCAAAGTCCCCCCAAAATGAAGGTGGCCGGGATCTACGAGAGTGGCGCCAACCCAGCCTCAGAGATTTCGATGGTGATGCCGCTCGCAGACCTCCAGAGGCTCGTCGGGGAGGAGGGCAAGATCAACGAGGTCCTGATCACGCACGGCGGCCCCGCTGTGGAGGGCGGCGGTCATACGGACGCGACGGTGGACGAGATCAGGCCCGTCCTCACGTCCAACGACCTCGAAGCAGATCCCGTGAAGAAGGATGCGATAGATCGGGCGGACAGCCAGGGAGAGATCTTCTCTACCCTCTTCGTCCTGTTCGGGCAGTTCTCTGTGGCGGCAGGGATGCTCCTCATCTTCCTGATCTTCGTGATGCTCGCCGCCGAGCGCAAGCACGAGCTCGGCATCGCCCGCGCCGTCGGTATGCAGCGCTCGAACCTGATCCGTGCCTTCGCCTTCGAGGGCGTCCTCTACGCCTTCGTGGCCGGCGCTATCGGCAGCGTCGCCGGCGTGGGGGTGGGCTGGGTCATGGTCCGCCTGTTGGGCCAGGGTTTCGCCGGCGGGAGCGAAGGGTTCCGCATCATCTTCTCCACCAGCGTCCAGAACGTGATCCTCGCCTTCTGCATGGGCATGGTACTCACGTTTGCCGTCGTCCTGCTCTCCAGTTGGCGCGTGAGCCGCCTCAACGTGGTGCGCGCCATCCGCGACATCCCCGAGCCGGACAGAACGGGGGCGCGGCGTCTGGGGCATTGTTGTGGCGGTCCTGACGCCCATCGCGGGAGCGGTGTCGTTTTGGCAGGGATTTGCTACCGAGACGGTTGCCTTCTACCTGGGCGGGCTCTCGCTGATGATAATCGGGCTAGCCCTTCTGGCGCGCGTGCTAGGGTTGCCGGACCGCCTCGCCTTCAGCGCGTCCGGGCTTCTCCTGCTCGCGCTGTGGCTCACCCCCGCTTCCATCACCACGCCGGCGGGGATGGCGCGGGGTCCGGAGATGTTCTTCGTCTCCGGCATCGCCCTCGTCGTCGCGGGCGTCTGGCTCGTCGTCTTCAACGCCGACGTGCTCCTGTGGCTGGTCGTGGGGGCGTTCGGAAGGATCAAGGGACTTCCCCCGGTCCTAAAGACGGCGGTGAAGTACCCGACCCAGAACCTCTTCAGGACCGGGATGACGCTGGCGATGTTCATGCTCGTGGTCTTCACCCTGACCGCCATGAACTTCATCCAGGCGTCGATGGGCGCGGCCTTCGGCGACACGCGGGAGCTCTCGGGTGGGTTCGAGATCCGGGCCGACGCAGGCTACGCAGACCCCATCCCCGATATGGAGGCCGCGCTCCGGGACGCCACAGGCGTGGATAGAGATGACATCGGCGCCGTGGGTCAGGTTTCCAACCTCCCCGCGAAAGTCAAGCAGGCTGGTACCAGCCGGGAGCCGGGATCGCTCTTCGTGCAAGGGGTGGACGAGGGCTACTCCGATAGCGTCGGCTACGGTTTCGGGGCGACCGCCAAAGGCTACGGCTCGGCGCGTGAGGTGTGGGAGGCCCTCCAGACCGAAGACGTGGTCGTGATCTCCTCGGACCTCGCGCCCGAGCGTAACGCCTCGACCTTCGGTCCCGCGGTGGAGCCGCCAGTCAAGCTGACCGGCTTCTACGCCGACGACGAGAAACTGCCGGACGACCTCTACCTGCGAGTGGAGGACCCCGACTCCGGGAAAGCGAAGGAGCTGCGCGTTATCGGGGTGCTCGAAAGCTCGGCCTCCTTCGCCGGGCAGGTCATGACCTCGCAGAAGACGCTGGAAGGACTCGCTGGAGGCCCCGTCCCGCCACAGGCCTACTACTTCGACCTGCGCAGGGGCGCGGACGCGGCGGCCACCGCCGACGTCGTGGAGAAGGACTTCGCCGATAACGGCCTGCAGACGGAGGTCACGGCCGAGGTCATCCGGGACACCGACGCGACGAGGCGGATAGTCTTCCTGCTCTTGAGGGGCTTCATGGGCCTCGGTCTAGTCGTGGGCATCTGTGCTTTGGGCGTGATCGCGGCGCGCTCGGTGGTCGAGAGACGCCAGCAGATAGGGATGATGCGGGCCCTGGGCTTCCAGAGGACCCAGGTACGGCTCGCGTTCCTGATCGAGTCCTCCTTCATAGCCCTGCTCGGGTTGGGCGCTGGAGTGACCCTGGGGATCGGCTTCTCGGGCACTCTGATCGACAACATCCGCGAGGGCTTCCCCGGCATGGAGTACCGGGTGCCCTGGAGCGCCCTGTTGCTGGTCGTCGTGGTCGGCTACGCCGCCTCGCTCCTGACCACCTACCTGCCAGCCCGACGGGCCTCACGAGTCTACCCGGCGGAGGCGCTGCGCTATGAGTAGGGGAGGCGTGATCGTGGGATCAAGTGAGCGGCGCCAACCAGGAGATGCGCTATCTCATAGGGTATCGATGACAACCAATCTCGTACAATTGTACGCGTTAGGTTCTGAGGTGATCGGAAGGAGGCTCGTGTGGCGCCACGGTTGGAAGGGAAGGTGGCCCTGGTGGCCGGGGGGACGCGCGGGGCCGGACGTGGGATCGCGGTCGAGCTCGGCGCAGCAGGCGCCACCGTCTACGTTACCGGCCGCTCCACGCGCGGGCGACGCTCCGAGTACGACAGGCCCGAAACCATCGAGGAAACGGCGGAACTCGTCGACAAGGCCGGCGGGCGCGGCGTCGCCATCCGGGTGGACCACCTGGAGCCCGACGAGGTGCAGGACCTCGTGGGACGCATCGAGGGCGAGCAGGGCCGCCTGGACGTGCTCGTAAACGACGTGTGGGGGTCGGAACATCTGATGGAGTGGAACGTGCCGGTGTGGGAACACTCCCTGCAGAAGGGGTTCCGGTTGCTCCGGCTCGCCATCGACACGCACATCACGACCAGCCACTTCGCCCTGCCCCTACTCATCAAGAACGAGGGCGGACTGGTCGTCGAGATGACCGACGGCACCGCGGAGTACAACGAGAAGAACTACCGGGTCTCGCTGTTCTACGACCTGGCGAAGACAGCGGTGATCCGGCTGGCCTGGTCCCAATCCAGAGAGCTCGCGTCCCACGGGTGTACGGCGGTCGCGCTCACCCCGGGCTGGCTGCGCTCGGAGATGATGCTGGATAACTTCGGCGTGGACGAATCGAACTGGCTAGAGGCGACCGCAAGGGTGCCGCACTTCGCCATCTCCGAGACGCCGCGATACGTGGGCCGGGCCGTGGCCCACCTCGCCGCCGACCCGGAGGTGGCGCGCTGGAACGGCCTCTCCCTCTCGAGCGGCGCCCTCGCGAAAGAGTACGGCTTCAGGGACCTCGACGGCTCGCGGCCCGACGCCTGGCGCTACATTGTCGAGGTACAGGACGCCGGAAAGCCGGCCGACACCGCCGGGTATCGATGATGTCCGGCCCGTGCGGGGCCTCGCGGCCACAGGTGCTGACACGCCCGTTGGTATTTGTGTTCGCCCCCGTCTTCGGTTTTTCGACGGCCTTCTACCCGCTGCGTTCAGTGATCTTGTTCAACGCGGCCACCACGGGAGCCGGAGTGGCCAGGCTCGCCACGCAGACATCCACACGGGCCGCTGCATGGTTACGAAGTGGCCGGAAGACCGAGGAGATGTATTCATGAAACTCGGACTGCAGCTCAACAGCTTCGACTGGGACGGAGGGCCGGCCGACTTCGGCGCGAACCTTGCGGAAGTTGCGCGGGCGGCAGAGGAGGCGGGATTCGACCGCATCGCCGTGGCTGACCACCTCTGGCAGCACCCCATCATGGGCGGTCCCGAGGCCGACGAACCGGAGTGCTACGCGACGCTGGCGTTCCTGGCCGCCCACACGGAGCGTGTCAACCTCGGGGCGATGGTGTCGGGGGTACATTTCAGGCACCCGGCGATGCTGGCGAAGACCGTGACCACCCTCGACGTTCTCTCCGGCGGGCGTGCCTGGCTCGGCGTTGGCTCGGGCCACTATGAGGAGGAGACGCGCGGCCTCGGCATTCCGTTTCCCCCGCAGAGAGAACGCTTCGAGATGCTGGAGGAGACAGTGCAGATCTGTGGGAGGATGTGGGCCGGCGAGCGCGGCGACGAGCAGCCCTTCGAGGGAAAGCACTACAGCCTGGAGCGTCCGCTCAACCTTCCGCAGAGCCTCACGAGGCCACATCCTCCGATCATGATCGCCGGCGACGGCGAGAAGAAGACCCTGCGCCTGGTCGCCCGCTACGCCGATGCCTGCAGCCTGCGCCCGAGCCCGGAGATCCCGAAGAAGCTCGACGTGCTGCGCCGGCACTGCGAGGCAGAGGGTCGCGAGTACGAGGAGATCGAGAAGACCTGCGCGTTCGCCTTCGATGTCGGGGAGGAAGGCGAAAAGGTGGACGAGCTCGTCGGGCAACTGCGCTGGCTCTCCGGGATGGGTATAGAGACCGTGATCGGCATGGTCCACGGCGTGGACCGGATCTCGCCGCTTGAAGTCATAGGCCGCGAGGTCGTCCCTGCGACCGTCGACTACTAGGGTCCGCGGTGTGCGAGGCGGTGGAGATCTCCATAGCGCCACTCTACCGCCAGATGGAGCCCGACGGTGCTCCGCAAGTTCGAAATCAGGGGTAGAATCGAGGATAACCTCTTCGCCGAGTTCCTGCGTGGCCGCCTGCAGCGAGAACGTCCCGAGAGCGTAGCCCATTTGCGTCTCCGGGCGGCGGCGCGGTACCGAACGGCGGCGGGAAAGATTCGGCACGATCGGGAAGGGCTGGCTACACTGGGAGGTCGGCGATGAGTTTGCAGAGGTGGTTCTACCGCGGCGGACGACCCAACCGGGCGGCGCGCGTCCTCGACCGGGTGACCGCCGCAGTCTACGCGCGTGGGGTCTCCCCAAACTACCTGGTCACCCTCGAGGTGCCGGGCCGGAGCACGGGGCGGACCATCCGTTTCCCGCTCGTCATGGTCGTTGTCGAAGGAGAGCGCTACCTCGTGTCTATGCTCGGCGGAGGGACCAACTGGGTGCAGAACATGCGCGCGGCGGGGGGCGAGGCCGTCCTGCGCCACGGGCGTCAGGAGAAGGTACGCCTTGAAGAGGTCGCGGTTGATCGGCGGGCGGCTGTGCTGAAGGCCTACCTGGGGCGGGCGCCGAACGCCAGGTCGCACATCCCCGTGGACCAGGACGCGCCCTTGGCCGAGTTTGAGCGGGTGGCGGACCGTTTCCCCGTGTTCCGGGTTGTGCCGAGGAATATGGCGTGAGCGCACCGTGACACCCGCTCCGATGGGTCGCACGGACTAAACCCTAGACCCCACGCTCCGGACTTCCCAGAATGCTTCAGCGAGTACGTCCCTGGCTTTCCTATCTCCTATTCACTTGGAAAAACGAACTTCTCGGAAGCTGGCATAGCTCCGGTCCCTCCCCTAGCACCCTACGGCCGTATGCCTTCCCTGCCTGATACCCGGTAGCGCTAAGAGCAGGTTGCTATTGTTTCATCTCCTTTAGTGCTAGCTCGAACGCTCCAGGCCCCACCCGCACGTCGCCGTCGAAGGCGTGGTCGAGTACCCCCACCGTGAACACCAGGAGGACGACGACCACCGTCAGCGCTCCTGTGGCCACCGCGTGCAGTTTGAAACTGCGCATCGCAAAGAGGTAAGTGAATCCTACCGTTATCACCGTTCCGGACACCAGGACGACCCACACCACCGAAGGTATGCCCTCCCGAACCTCGGTCGTGCGCAGGGTCCTGTTCTCTCTGAGGACATCCATACGTCCTAACGCGTCGGCGTAGAGTTCGCTTTGGACTGTGGTCTTTGGGCCGAGCTCACGCACCGCCCTTGCCAGTTTGTGCGCGCGCTGCTCGGCGTGGGGACTGACCCGTCCTTTGCCCATCAGGGGCCACTCCTCCTGCACCTCCCCCCTGGCGTAGGAGACGGCGAGCTCTTGGACGTCGCTCCTTTGGGGGTCGGGAAAGTTTTCGGCCTGCCAGTAGATTCGTTGCACGGCGGACGCCTCCGCTTCGACCGTCAGCCTCGCCGCCTCGTACTGTTGCCACACTAGGAACAGGGCAAACCCAAGGGAAATGCCGAACATCACGTACAAGGCGGCGTAGATGGCACCGGTGGCGCCGTAGTGAGCCTGAAGGAGCGACACCGGCACGAAGCGGTAGACCAAGGCTAGCCCCCCAACGGAAAGCAACAGGGCCGCCAAGAGAATGAGCGCGCCGGAAAGTATCGTGACCAAATCCCGTCCTCCTCCTAGACACCGGCTGGTATGTTGCGCCCGACGAATTACGATGTCTACTCGGCACCAAGTAGTCAACGCGTATTTAAGCACCTCGATCAAGTGCTCCCACCGACTCTAAACGTCCCGGGGCATCATCGCCGGATCACCCGCGCGAGTTTGGCGCAGGCCAGGCGGCGTTGCTGGAGCGCTAGGGGAGAGGGCAAATGCGCGTTCTCACCGCTTGGTAGACAAGCTCTATCACTTCGTTCCCCTGGTCGAGCAGGGCATCGACCAGGCGATTCGCCGCGCCCTCCGAGGGGAGCAGGTCCCAGCCGCAGAGATGGTTTTGGACCACCTTGAGGAGCTAGCTATGATCATCCCCGGTGCGCCGCTCTCGATGGTTCTTTCGTTGCAGCCGATGCACGTGGCAGCCTGGGCGATGATAGTCGTGCACTGCGGCTACCAGATAGCGAGCCAGCCGCTATAAGGATGTGTATGCTACGCCTTACTCGCTGCTGAAGTCCGCTATGGAGTGGGGGCCCTTCTGACAGATTTTCGGCGGGTACTAATAGCAGCACTCACTGCACTTATCGTCGTCTATGTGCTGCGGCCATGGGCGATGGGTCTCGGGCTTGGGTTGGAAAGCGTCTGGGACATTTGGTCCTTCAGGTTGATGACCTACTGGGTCCTCTGGGCAGTTACCTATTTGGGGCTTACCTGGTTCCTGGTAAGCCGGTCGTCCGCCCAGCAAACCCGTCAGTGGGCCTTGGACCAGCGAATTCCACCTCGCCCGCATCTTTCCATACTGCGCTCCGTGATTCTGCGGATATTGCGGGTACTGTTCTTGGTTAGTCGGACGAGCTCTTTGTCTTTTATCGTCTTCGTAAGCTTGTTGAGTCTGGTGCTGGCGATCAGCCTGGCGCCCGAAGTACGCGACCTGGAAACAGCACGAGGCATATCTCTGGCTATCACGGCCGCGTTAGGAGTGATCTCGGCGTGGGGAATACTCCACACCTCCTATGCGCTCCACTACGCCTACCTTTACTACCGATCCGAAGAGTCGCCCGGAGGGCTTGACTTTCCCGGCGAGGAGAATCCAAAGCAGCGCGACTTTGCCTATTTCGCCTTTACGGTCGGTACGAGCTTTGCCGTCTCCGACGTTAATGTAACCGATGATGCGATGCGCCAGGCAGTCCTTGGACATCAGATTCTTTCGTTCTTCTACAATACCTCGATCCTGGCCACTGTGGTAACGATGGCTACCGGTTGAAGAGGCTACACCGAGTAGAACAATCCTCAGGCTTCATTGGTATGTCTAACCGGTTCAATGATCATTGGCTCACCTTTAGCAGGATTTTCTACTTGACGTGATGAGGTGCTTGACCGAGCGACTCGAGTCCAGTGCGATGGCGAGGGCGCTACAAGTGGGTCGGACGCCGTACTCGCCTCGATGCTGGTTTCTAACCAGCTGTAACGTTCTTCGGAGTGGCGAATTCGGGGACACCTGCCGCACCCATGGCCGTTGTATTTACCGTTCTTCCGCCGGCACCGCGATAGTGGGTGAGGTGCGAAGGGAGCTGTCCTGTCCGTGCCGGTGGTAACGCGTTTCTTACCTCGTCCGAAGCCCGAAAGCCGCCGGTAACTGTCGGGTAGCTGTCATTACGCTCCAGGTACGAATACGTCGCGGCCTGAACTGCCCCCGCACCTGAACTCCCGGACAACAGGGGCGACAATGCTCGGGGTTCTGAGGCGAGGTGGAAGAGGATACCGAGAGCGGCAACTCTGGTATCTTCCTGGTGGGGTGGTTATACGCGGGAGACCGGGATTTAATGAGGCCGACGTGCTTCGCGGAGCATGCCGGGATTTTTTCCAACCTGATGTCGAGATCGCCCGGCTCGCTCCGACCATACTCCGAGAGGCGCCCGAACGGGGGCGCCGGACCAGAAAGGAGTGAAAGAGTGAAGTACGTGCTGCTGATCTACGATAATCCCGAGGCCCGGGAGGCATTCTTCGGGGAGCGAGGCAACGAGCTGATGGGCGAGATTGACGCCCTTGTAAAGGAACTTACCGAGTCCGCAGAGCTGGTTAGTGCGGAAGCGCTGGCCGATCCTTCTAACACCAAAACGGTCCGGGTTCGAGACGGTGTCCCGGCGGACACGGACGGACCGTTCGCGGAGGCCAAGGAGCAGCTAGGCGGCTACCTGATCGTCGATTGCGAGAGTCCCGAGCGCGCGGCCGAGATAGCCGCGCGGTGGCCGAATGCCCGCTACTGCGCCATGGAAGTGCGGCCGATCATGGAAGAAGCCGGGACGGAAATGTGAGAAAGGACGCCTACACCGAGGGCCTGTTGCGCGAGCTGGCGCCGCAGGTCCTCGGCGTGCTCGTGCGCCGTTACAGGCAGTTCGACGCGTGCGAGGACGCAGTGCAGGAGGCGCTCATGGCTGCCACGCTCGAAGTGGCCCGAGCGTGGCGTGCCGGAGTATCCGCGGGGGTGGCTGATCACGGTCGCGTCCCGCCGGATGACCGACCAGGTGCGCAGCGAGATTGCCCGCCGTCGCCGCGAAGAGACCGTCGCGGCGAACGAGGTCCCGATCAATGAGCCCGCGACACCAGGCCTTGGTGGCGAACCCTCTCGGGACTACGACGACACGCTGACCCTGCTGTTCATGTGCTGCCATCCGGCACTCTCTGCTGCCTCCCAGGTTGCCCTTACGCTACGCGCCGTAGGAGGCCTCCGCACGGCCGAGATCGCCCGCGCTTTCCTCGTCCCCGAGACCACCATGGCCCAGCGCATCAGCCGAGCCAAGCGGAACATCAAGGCCAGCGGTGTCCCGTTTCGGATGCCACCGGAGAAGGAACGGGCCGACCGGTTGCGGGTGGTCCTGCACGTGCTGTACCTGATCTTCAACGAGGGCTACGCTGCCACCTCCGGTCCCAACCTCGAGCGTAGAGAGCTGACCGGCGAGGCGATCCGGCTGACCCGTGCCCTCCACCACCTGCTGCCCGACGATGGCGAGGTTGCGGGGCTGCTGGCGCTCATGCTGCTAACCGACGCCCGGAGCCCGGCGCGCACCCGCCCCGACGGCGCCCTGGTACCGCTGGCAGAGCAGGACTGGGGCCTGTGGGACCAGGGGTCCATCCGGGAGGGGGTGACGCTCGTCACCGACGCGCTATCCCAGGGACCTATGGGCCCGTACCAGCTGCAGGCGGCGATCGCCGCGGTCCACGACGAGGCGAAGCTTGCGGAGGACACGGACTGGCCGCAGATCCTCGCCCTATACGAGCTGCTCGAACGCATCTCCGACAACCCCGTGGTCACGCTCAACCGCGCCGTCGCGGTCGCGATGGTGCAAGGTCCGCAGGCCGGACTCGACTTGCTGGAGACCCTGGACGCTGGCGAGCTGCTGACCAGCCACCACCGACTCGATGCGGTCCGCGCTCACCTGCTGGAGATGGCCGGCGGGTTCGCGGACGCCCGATGCTGCTCCCATTCGCCGGTCGGCCCTCCTACACCTCGTTCCGCCCATCCGTGCTCCCCCCATATATGGTGTTGCGAGAGCGGAAGGATGCCACGGCTGGAGGTTTGCTGCCATTCCGACGCCATCAGGCTACGGCGTCCCTCTTTACTGCCAGCTTGGCGGCACGCATACGCCGGGCAATTAATGGCAAGGTCTGCACTGAAGGCAGAGCTAGAAGAAAACTCCTGCAAATACGGGAGTTTGTGGGGCGCTCGGCAGGACTCGAACCTGCGACCTTCTGATTCGTAGGCCGAGTCGGGCGGTTCTTTGGCATGCGCTAAGAGCGATTTCTAGCACTTCTTGTGCTGAGGGGCATCGGTTGGTGCTATCCTGCTCCCGTCAAAGATGTTACCCGGTCCATCGACGGGAGATAGTACGGTTCTCGGCGCTTCGCGCTGAGGGGCTTCTCCGAAGTCCGACGCGTCACACAGACCTGGTCAACCCGCCGTCCACGCGCAGGTTCTGTCCCGTTATGTAGGAGGCATCGGACGATACGAGGAACGCCACGGTCTTCGCGATCTCTTCGACCGTGCCCTGCCGCCGCATCGGTATAGATTCTCGGGTCTCGTCGTCTATCTCGAAGCTCTCTATGTAGCCCGGCAGGACGTTGTTCATCCTGACGCCGTCGGCCGCGTAGCGGTCGGCGTAGAGCTTCGTGAAGCCTGCAAGGGCGGCGCGCAGGGAGGAGGAGAGGGGGAAGGCGGGGGAGGGCTCGAAGGCGGAGAAGGTGGAGACGTTGACGATGCCGCCGCCGCCCTGCCGGAGCATCGCGGGCGTAACCAGCCGGGCGATGCGCACGACGTTAAGCACCACCAGGTCGAGGGCCTCGTGCCACTGCCCGTCCGTCAGTTCTAGGGCTTCCCCGGAGGCGGGGTGCCCCGTGCTGTTGATGACCCCGTCGACGCGACCGTACCTCTCGAGGGTCCCGTCGACGAGGGCCTCTAGGTCGGCTTCCTCCGTGACCGAGCCCGTGAGACCGAGACCCCCGAGCTCCTTCGCCAGGGCCTCGGCCTTGCCCGAGGTTGACATCAGCGCCACCGAGTAGCCCCTCTGCACGAGTTCTCGGGCACAGGCGGCACCCATGCCGCTGCCGGCGGCGGTTACGATGGCGACCTTGTCTGCGGACGCGTTGCCATTCGATTCCACCATTCTCTCCCTCCAGGGGCCGTTGCCGTAGCAGGGGGCATACTCTTTCAAGCTAGGCGCATAATCAACCCCGTCAACGCGTCCCGCCCGACGAACCGGCCCGCGTATTCACCCTGGTGCGTGGAAGAGGTCCGTTGTCACCAACTCCCCTTCTCCCTCGCCGTAGGCGGAGGCTATGGAGCGGGCCCGGGAATACACCGACGGGTATTCCGGCGCGACCGTTATCGGACTGCCTTTGCCGGTTCAAGCCTCTCGCAGCATTTCCGAGACACTTGCGTAGAAGCCGCTACGGATTATGTCCGCAGAGAGATTTGCGTTAGGTCCTCCAGCAGTCTCACTGCGAAAAGCTGACCCCCGTCGCCATACTGGGCCAACGCCCGGCGATGGATCTGCTCTACGAGAGCAGAGACCTCCAGGGGAACGCCATTTTCGCGACCGAGTTCCACCGCCAGGCTTAGGTCCTTACAGGCCAGTGCGAGGCGGAAGTACTCGCGGTAATCGCCCTCGAAGACGCTTAGCATGTCGCGTTCGAGGAAACGGCTGCTCGCGCCGCTTCCGACCAACAAGCGGTGCAACACGTCGAGATCGACTCCGGCTTTGGTTCCGAGAGTAAGAACCTCCGCGCCCGCCGCCACGTGGATGAAGAACAGCAGATTGAGGCAGAGCTTAACCGTGTAGCCGGCGCCTCGCTCTCCGACGTGGAAGATTCGATCCGGGTCTCCCATAGCCTTCAACACCGGAAGGTGTCTTTCGAAGACTTCTTTCTCGCCGCCAACGAAGATCTGCAGGGTGCCTTCCTGCGCTCCCGGGACCCCCCCGGTAACGGGCGCGTCGAGCATCGCAAAGTCTGTCGAACCGGCCGCGTCGATCACCCGCCGGGCGGTGGCGACGTTGCTAGAGCTCATGTCGATCCAGGCACTGCCGGGGCGCATGGCCGCAAGTGCTCCCTCGGTGCCAAGCATCGTTGCTTCGATCTGAGGAGGACCGGGCAGCATGGTTATGAGCACGTCCGCTCCCTCTGCGGCTTCGGCGGGAGACCACGCGGGGATCGCGCCTTTGCGAGCGAGTTCCTCTACCGTTTCTTTATCAACGTCGTAAGCACTGACTGGAAAACCGGAAGACAAGATACCGGTAGCCATGGGGGTGCCCATTCTACCTAGCCCTACAAAACCGACACGCATCAAAACCGTACGCCCCGAAGGTCCTCAGGACCGCCTTCGACAACGTTTCTTGTCACTGTCCGCTCCTCGATCTCGTTTGTTCTTGGGAGGATGCCTGACCATCGTGGGTGGCCCCACGCAGACGGGCGGTTTCTTCCTCATCCACGACGTAGGTCCCGTTGCCCTCACGCGTCAGGGCCACGAAATAGACCTTGCGTGCCCGCTCGACCGAGACGAGGCCGTCCTTAACGTCGCGGCGGACGAGGTCGGGGTCGCGTTCGAGGCTGTTGCCGTAGCCTCCGCCGCCCGGTAGGTCCAGTAAGATCCGCTCTCCGGCGGGGATGCGCTGCTGGCGTTTGGGATGGAGGCTGTCGCCGTCGGCGATGCGCACGGCGCCCGGGCTTCCGGGAGAGCCGCCACGCATTCCCGGCGCGGGGAATCGGGTGCGGTCGTACATCGCCGAGAGGGTCCAGGGGGAGTCGCTGCGCACCCCGAGCTCCATCTCCTGCCCGAAGCCGCCCCTGTGGCGACCCGGTCCTTCGGAGTCGGGACGGAACTCGCGACGATGCATAACGACGGGGGAGATGCTCTCTATCACCTCGGCAGGCACGCCCCTGATGCCGCTAGGGAAGGCAGTCGCCGAGAGGCCATCGCTCTCGGGGCGTGCGCCCATGCCGCCGCCCGAGAAGAACACGTAGGTAAAAGGCTCGCCGTCCGCCCTCTGGCCCGTGATCTGGGTGTTCCACAGACTGTCGGCGCCCTGGGCCAGCACCTGCCCGGGCACGACCTTCGCGAGGGCGCCGTGGACTAGACCGGGGAGGAAGTGCCCGATGATGTGCCGCCCGCCGACCGGCGCTGGATGCACAGCGTTCAAGATGCTCCCCTCGGGCGCCGTCACCTTGATGGGCTGGAAGCTGCCGTCGTTGTTCGGCACTTCGGGGCTGATGGCGCACTTGACTCCGAAGGTGGTATACGCGGTAGTGTAGTTGAGCACGACATTGATGCCGCGCTCGCTCTGAGAAGAAGAACCCTCGTAGTCCACGACCATCTCGTCCCCCTCGACGCGCACCGCGACGGCCAGCTCTATCGGCTCGTCGAAGCCGTCGGTCGAGGTCTGATGCTCGTAGACGCCGTCAGGCAGCTCGGAGATAGCCGTCCGCATCGCCGCTTCCGAGCGGGAACAGACCTCGTCCGAGAGCGACTCTATGTCGGGCAGGTCGAACTCGTCCATCATCTCCAGCAGTCGCACGCCTCCGACCTCGTTGCTCCCGGCCTGCGCGTACAGGTCGCCGACGACCTCGAAGGGCGTCCGTACGTTGGCCCTGATGAGGCGCAGCAGGTCCTCGTTGGGCTCCCCGCCGACGAAGAGACGGGAGATGGGCACGAAGAGCCCCTCCTCGTAGACCTGGCGCCCGTCCGCCCCGAAGCCCCGTCCTCCGAGGTCGAGGGCATGGCAGCAGTTGCCGAAGAGGGCGACGACCTCACCTTCGCGGAAGACGGGCGTCATCACGGTGAAGTCGTTGAGGTGGCCAGAGGTCTGCCACGGGTGGTTGGTAACGAGCGCGTCGCCTGGTTTCAGGGTCTCGATCGGGTACGCTGCGAGGAAATGGTGGGCGCTCGTCGCCATCGCGTTGATGTGGCCGGGGGTGCCGGTGACGGCCTGGGCGGCCATGCGCCCGCGACGGTCGAAGAGGCCGGCCGAGAGGTCGCCGGCCTCGCGCACCACGCTCGTGAACGAGGTCCGCATCAGGGCGCGGGCCTGCTCCTCGACGACCGAGACCAGGCGGTTCCAGAGGACCTCGAGCAGGATCGGATCGAGGTTTCCCTGTGCCATGCCTACCACCTCACGATCAGGTTCCGGGCCGCGTCGATCTCGACTTCGGCATCTGGACCAAGAACAACGGTAGATTCCCTTTCTTCCACCACCGCCGGTCCCTCGAAAGCGGCGCCTGGATCCAGGCGGTAGCGATCGTAGACCGGTACGTTCCGGAAGTCCTCGTGCTCGGGCAGATATATCTCTCTCTTGCCCTTGTGCGCTTCGGAGAGCGCACGAGGACTGTCTTTGCGCGGTTCGAGTTGGATCTGCGGCCGCGGAGAGGCGACCTCGAGGCGCCAGGTCAGCGTCTCCAGCGGCACATCGGGGCCTTCCCGACCGTAGAGCCGTCGGTACTCCTGTCGGTAGCGCTCCTCGATCTCGGCGTCGTCGTCCGGGCCCAAAGTACCTTCTGGCAACTCCACGGCCACTTCGTGCCCCTGGCCGACGTATCGCATCTCGCCGAGCCGTCGCACCTTGATCTCTTCGTCCTTGACCCCAGAGGCGCGCAGCAGATCTCTTCCCTCCATCTCCATGACCTCCAGTGCCCGGTTAACCTCGGACCACTCAAGGTCGTCCAGACGACCGTAGAGGCTGCGCTTGAAATCGAACGCCAACGGGGCGCACAGGAAACCGAAGGCCGAGGTGGCGCCCGCGCCGAGCGGCGCAACAAACCCGGGGACGCCGAGGGCGAGGGCGACCCGGTATGCGTGCACCGGGCCGGCCCCGCCGAAAGCGAACAGCGGGTGCTTCCGCGGGTCCTTGCCACGCTCGACGGCGTGGACCCGCGCCGCGTTGGCCATGTTCTCGTTGACGACCTGGTGGATGCCCCAGGCGGCCTCGATGGCGTCTATGCCGAGCTGGGATGCGATCTTCTGTTCGATCGCTCTCGAAGCTCCTTCGCGGTCTAGCTCCATCCGCCCGCCAAGGAAAAAGTCGGGATCTAGATACCCGAGGATCAAGTCGGCGTCGGTCACGGTCGGCTTATCGCCTCCCTGGCCGTAACATACCGGTCCTGGATCGGCGCCGGCGCTCTCGGGTCCGACTTTGAGCAAGCCGAGAGCGTCGACGTGGGCGATTGAGCCGCCGCCGGCGCCGATCTCGATCATCTCTATTACCGACGTCTTCACCGGCAAGCCCGATCCCTTCTTGAACCGGTAGACCCGGGCGGTTTCGAACTCGTTGCTGGTCAGCGGCTCTCCATCTTCCACTACGCAGGCTTTGGCCGTAGTTCCTCCCATATCGAAGGAGAGGACCTCGGGAAAACCAGACTCCCGACCGTAAAAGGCGGCGGCCAAGGCGCCCGCCGCAGGGCCGGACTCCAGTAAGCGGATCGGATACCGACTGGCCGTCTGTACGCTGGCCGTGCCGCCGTTGGAGAGCATGATGTACAACGAGCCCTTTATCCCGAGCGCTCGCAACCGTTCTTCGAGCCTCCGCAAATACCGTTCGACCAGCGGACGGACGTAGACGTTGCAGATCGTCGTCGAGGTGCGCTCGTATTCCCGGAGCTCCGGCGACACCTCCGAAGAGAGCGAGACCGTGACCTCCGGCGCCTCTTCGGCCAGGATCTCGGCGACCCGCCGCTCGTGGGCCGGGTTACGGAAGCCGTGCAGGAAGCTGACCGCCACGGCCCCAACCTCGCGCTCCTCGAGCTCCGTCGCTACCGATCTCACCTGCTCCTCGTCGAGCTCCCGAAGTACAGAGCCATCGTCGAGGATACGCTCGCGCACGCCATAGCGTAGGCTGCGCGGAACGAGGGGCTCGGGTTTCTCGATGAAGATGTCGTACATGTCGTAGCGGTGCTCGGTGCCGATCGCGACCGCGTCGCGGAAGCCCTCGGTCGTGAGCAGGGCCGTCTTCGCGCCGCGGCGTTCGATCAGGGCGTTGGTGACGAGCGTCGTGCCGTGGACGACCGTACCCAACCGACCAGCCTCGATACCCTCTCGCTCGAGCAGCTCGAGCAAGCCCTCCTCGACCGCCTCGGACGGGTCCTCGGGGGTAGTCAGTGTCTTGCCGACCGACCGTTCGCCCGTCTCGTCGTCGATGAGGACGAGATCGGTGAACGTCCCTCCGATGTCGATGCCTACGCGATAGCGTTCACTCGAGCGCATCTTCCACACCTCCATTCTGTCTGCAAGACCTCATCAGAATAGCAAGCTGGCAAAGTAGTCCGCACTATAGAGATGGTCTGGACGACAAGCCTCGGCGTACACGGCACGGATATTGCTTTGACCTTGTCAAGTGCGCCCACCCCTAGCCGCACCCTCCGTCGCGTCGTAAGTTTTCAGAGCTTATAGTATATTATATTTAGAACCGGTGTAGTAAGTTACTGGAGTGAGGTAAGGGCAGTGAGGATACGATCGGTCGAGGCCATTCCGCTCGACGTCCGTTTCAAGGAGACCTTCAGTTTCGGATCCACGGATCGCGATCGATCGCCGAACGTGATCTTGAGGATGACCACTGACGAGGGAATCGTGGGATACGGTGAAGCGTGCCCGATGCCCGCCTTCACCGGGGAGACCCAGGAGTCTGTGGTGGCGTCCATCGAAGGTCGGCTCGAGGATTTGCTCGTGGGACGGGATCCGCTCCAGCACGAACCGATCATAAGAGACCTCGAAAAGGTACTCTTTCGTTCTCCTTTCACCCTCGCGGCGATAGACGTGGCGCTATGGGACGTAGCGGGGAAAATCTTGGGCGTGCCCGTGTCGGTTCTGCTTGGAGGACGTTTTCGAGAACGGGTAGAGCAACACGGCTCGGTCGGGCTGGGTACCGCCGAGTCGATGAGCAACACCGCGCTCGAGCAGGTGGAGCAAGGCTACTCGACCCTCAAGCTGTACGCCGGGCGTGACGCCCTCCAAGAAGATCTAGGACGTCTCGGGTCGGTAAGGCAGGCGGTTGGGCGGGACATCGCTTTCATCCTGGACGTCAACGGCAGGTGGGACGTAACCACGTGCCTCAGGGCCATGCCGGTTCTCGAGGAGTTGGGAGTTATGTTGCTGGAGCAACCCATAGCCGCGTGGGACGACCGGGGACAGGCTGAGGTGGTTAGCCTGAGCACCATGGAGGTCATGGCCGACGAGGCCGTTTTTGGCCCGAGCGACGTCGCCCGGATCGGACGCGAGCGGACGGCTCGGGTGATTAACCTCGGCCTATCGAAGTTGGGCGGACTCCTCGGTGCCCGCGAGTGCGCGACGGTCGCCCAGAGCTCCGGCCTCAAAATAGCCGTCGGAAGCGTCCTCGAGCTGGGCGTGGCGTCTGCCGCAGGACTGCACCTCTCCGCGTCGTTGCCGGAATTGGCCGCCCCGAGTTACCTGATGGGCCCCTTGAAGTACGAGCGTCAGATCACGACCGTTCCGCTGGAGGTCAGGAGCGGAGAGATGGAAGTACCGTCCCGCCCGGGGCTTGGGATAGAGGTAGATGAGGAGTTTCTCGATGCGGCCGACTCGCGGCGCTAGGTTAGCTCGCTCGAAAGACTCTCGTCGGCTACCGGACAAATCTTTGCTACCAAAACCGCACCATTGAAACGCTTCCGCAAATCCTTCCGACATTCGAGCGTAGGCTGCAACAGGGCCATCGAATACAATACTGGAATGGACATGGGAGAGATTGCCTTCGGGGGTCTCTAACCGGCACCGGACCGCCCAGGACATGGTAGCCGAGGGTTTGCGTCGGGGCATCCTGGATGGAACGCTCGAGAGCGGCCAACCGCTGAGGCAGGAGCAGATCGCCAAGGATTTCGAGGTAAGCACGGTGCCCGTCCGTGAGGCGCTGCGGCAGCTGGCGGGTGAGGGACTGGTCACCTTGTTGCCGAACCGTGGGGCCTGGGTGTCGAAGGTGTCCTACGAGGAAGCCAAGGAGATAACCGAAATCCGCATCGCCCTCGAGTCTTTGGCCCTCAGGCTCTCGGTGCCGAACATAACAGGGAATGATCTTCGGCAAGCGGAGGAAGTCCTCGACCTCTGGGACGCCGAAGAGGATCCCGCGACTTTCGCGGCGCTGAACTGGCGCTTTCATACAGTACTCTACGAACCCGCTCGTCAACCGCGTCTAATTAATATGATCAGGTCGCTGCATGCCTCCTTCGACCTGTATGTAGGAAGATACTCTGCGGTGTGGATAAGTTTGAAGGTTCCGGCCCAGCGGCAGCACAGGCACATCGTCGAGGCGTGCAGGCGCGGGGATGCAGAGGCGGCAATAGTGATGCTGGAACGCAACATCCGCGATGGTTTCTTGGAGATAGCCAGGCACATGCACGAGCAGGATCCAGGAATTGTGGACGAACGGCGGAACGGTAAGAACCGTTGATGTTGATCGAGCGAGTGTTTTAGGTCGGCCGCGTCGGCACTGCCTCTCGAAGGCAGACTCCGGAGCGCTCGGGAGCACGGCCTGCCCTGCGAATTGCTCGAAGCAGAAGAGGTGAAGCAGCGCTTTCCTGCCCTGGTCCAGCGTTGAGGAGAAATCTCCCTGACTTCATCAAGCGGCGAGAGAGTATCCGCCAAGATGATCTGAGGCTCCGAGATGAAAAGCTCGACGGCTGCAAATATTGAGCCCCGCACAGATCGGATACAATATAAGAATGGGGATGAAAGAGTTAGCGGAAAGTGTTGCCCGCCGGTACCGTACTACCCAGGACATGGTGGCGGACGGTTTGCGCCAGGGCATCCTGAGCGGTGCGCTCAGGAGCGGCCAGCCCCTAAGGCAGGAGCAGATCGCAGAGTACTTCGGGGTGAGCAAGATCCCGGTGCGCGAAGCTCTGAGACAGTTGGCAGGTGAGGGTCTGGTAACCTTCTCACCGCACCGCGGAGCGGTGGTCTCGAAAATATCCTACGAAGAGGCACGCGAGATCACGGAGATCCGTGTCTCCCTCGAGTCTCTGGCCCTGCGGCTGGCAGTTCCGAACATTACAGACGAGGATCTCGGGCAGGTGGAGGAGGTCTTCCGTCTTGCGGATTCGGAAGAGAATATCTCCCGCTACGCGAACCTCTGCTGGAAATTCCACGAGATACTGTGCAGCTTCGCCGGACGGCCCCGGCTCCAGAACATGATCGAGGCCCTCCACGCCACCTACGACCTATACGTGAGGGTCACCTCGAGAGAGGTGATGAGCAACAAGGCGCGTTCGCAACGACAGCACCGCGAGATCCTTGATGCCTGTAGGAGCAAGGATGCTGACGCCGCCGTTAAGGCGCTCGAAGAGAACATCTGGTACGCCTTCGACGAGATACGCACGCACATGGGGCAACACGAAGACCCCGGCGAAGATGGATCCCACAAGGTCGGGTAAATAAAGACGCAGGGCCGCCGTTCAGAGCGTCAGCGCGGTCATCGCTTCTGCTGGTTCCTCCTCTTCCACCTCATCCTCGTCGACTATCGGTTGGGCCAATTCGGTCTGCCCGCCCCAAAAGTAGATGCCGACGGAGACCAACGCGACCAGTAACTGGTCCCACGGACTCCTAAGCACATTGATACCGTCGAAGGAGCCGAGGTACGAGAGCACGAGCATAGCCACGTAGTACGAGACCAGCCAGCTCGAATATCTGACCTGCTGCGCCAGGCTCACCCGATCCGTCGGCACCCAATTTTCTTATACAATATTCAAAACAGTCGTGAAGAAGGGTCACAGGGGATGGTACGGCTGGACGTAAGGTTTTGGCACTCGGACTTCGACCAGGAAGGTGGGTGAGGCAGTTGCAGCTAGAGGGCAAAGTCGTGGTGATCACGGGTGCTGCTTCCGGCATCGGGCTGGCGACCGCGCGGCTGTTCGCCCAGGAGGGGGCTCGACTGCTCCTGGGTGACGTGGACGAGAAGGGCGGACGGCGGGCGGCCGAGGAGATCGAGACGGGTGGGGGGCGAGCGGACTTCGTGAGCACGGACGTCACCTCGGGCGCCGACTTGCAACGGCTGATAGACGGCGCACTCGAGCGGCACGGCAAGCTGGACGTAATCTTCAACAACGCCGGCATCTCGATGATGAAGCCGATCACCGACACCTCCGAGGAGGATTTCGATCGTATAGTCGCCATCAACCTGAAAGGCGTGTTCCTGGGGTGCAAACTCGCGGTAGGGCGCCTGCTGGACAACCCGGACGGCGGGGTCATCCTGAACATGTCTTCCAACGGCGGCCTGGTCGGGCGCCCCGGCGACCCGCTGTACTCGGCCATCAAGCACGCCGTGATGGGCCTGACGAAGTCGCTCGCTCTGACGTACGCGGACAGGAAGATCCGGGTGAACGCGCTCTGTCCGGGAGCGATAGACACCCCGATGATCTGGGGTGGCCTCGGCCCCGACGGCGACCGTGAAGAGCACGCGCGCCACGTTCTGGCGAACAGCCCCACCCCACGCATGGCCGCGCCAGAAGAGGTGGCCCGCGCGGCGCTGTTCCTGGTTTCCGACGACTCGAGCTACGTGAGCGGCGTGGGTCTGGCGGTGGACGGCGCGAAGGCGGCGGGCGTATTCAACGCCGACCGCTACCGGATGGACTTCCAGTTGGTGGAGTGAGGACGAGATGGCCGACACTGTAAGGTACGTCGCAGATCCACCCCGTGCCGCCGAGCTGGTGATCATCGGCGGGGGAATAGTGGGCGCCGCGACCGCGTTCCACGCCTCACGGGCGGGTCTGCGTCCGGTGCTGCTGGAGCGCCGCGCAGCGCTGTGCACGCTGACTACTCCCGCCTCCACCGGCGCGTTCCGGCTACAGTTCGATAACCGCGAGGAACTCGAGCTCGTGCGCGAGTCGGTGGATTTGCTCTCTAACTTCTCCGAGGAAACGGGACAGACGCGCTACGATCCGAGACTGCAACGCCAAGGGTACCTGTGGTGCACCACCGACCCCGCTCGCGCAGAGTGGCAGCGGGATCTCGTACGAAAACAACACGCCTGGGGCCAGGGCGACGTCGAGCACCTGGACGGAGACGAGGTGCGGCGCCGTTTCCCTTACGTCTCACCTGACGTGCTGGCAGCGCGCTACAGGGCGGGTGACGGATTCCTGGATCCCAAAGAGATAACGCTGGGCTTCGCCGCGGCTTCCGGCGCCGACGTGGTTACCGGCTGCGGGGTCACGGGCCTGCACGTAGAAGGCGGGCGTCTCACCAGTGTTGAGACCAACAGGGGTGAAATCTCCACCGGGCGCGCTGTTATTGCGGCCGGACCGTTCTCCGGGGAGGTGGCGTCGCTCGCGGGGATAGAGTTGCCGGTGCAGGCCGTCCGACGGCAAAAGATGACCATGCCCGAAGTGCCGGAGGTTCCTCAAAAAGCTCCCATGACCATAGACGACGACACCGGTGCGCACTGGCGACCGGGGCTGCGGGGAGCGTTCCTTCTCTACACCGACCCCGACGAACCTCCCGGCCCGCCCGCCGAGGATTTGCCCACCGACCACGACTTCGCGCTAGGGTTGCTCGATCCAGAAAGCCCCGTCTCCGTTGCGCGGGTGGCGCCGTTCTGGCGTGGGGTGTGGGAGCGGGGCTCGGCGAACTGGATCCTGCAGGCCGGGCAGTACACCATGACTCCCGACCATCGTCCGCTCCTCGGGCCGACGCCGGTGGAAAATCTCTACGTCAACACGGGCTACAGCGGACACGGCGTGATGGGAAGCGCGGCGGGCAGCCGCATCGCCGTTGACACCCTGACCGGTAGGCTAACTCCGTATCAAAATCCCTTTCATCCGACCAGGGAGTTTCAGCATAGGGAGCTCGACCGAATATAGGACCATCCATGCTCCTATATTCGGTCGGTGCGCGCCCAGGACAGAGTTGGCGAAGACGATGGCGTTGGACTCGGCCCAGGCGACGCGTTCTCCCGGACCAGGACGCTCGGGAAGCTGGTAGGGCGCACAGGTCCAGGGTGGAGGGTCCGCGGTGAGCGCATCCGAGGTTCTCGTGACCGGCGGGACCGGGGCGCTCGGCCGCCGCATCGTGGAGCGTTTCGAGGAGGTCGGCGTCGGGAGCAGGGTCCTCAGCCGCAGCGGCCGTCCCGGTACGTACAAGGGGGACCTGATCACCGGTGAGGGGCTGGAGCAGGCCGTAAGCGGCGTGGACACCATCGTCCACTGCGCCTCGAGCCCCTTCCGCAAGGCCCGCCAGACTGACGTGGAGGGAACCAAGCGGTTGCTCGCGGTCGCCGCAGGGACCGGCGTCTCTCACCTAGTGTACATCTCCAGAAATCCTTACCCAACGGATCTCTCCGACGCCGAATGGAATTACATCGCGCCTCACATGCCCGCCCCCAATGCGCCGAAGCTAGCGTCCGGCGGCGGATGCAACCCACCGTGCGCTGCGTTCTCCATGAACTCAACCCCGGAGAGGGCTAGGCGAGCCCTCATGAGATCCTCGACCCCAATCTTTACCTCGAAGGGTCCTTCGCCGTCCCTTTCGAGCATCTCATGCACGGATCCGGTACCAGCAGGCGAGAGCGGGTCGACAGCGAAGCCCCGGACAAGGAAGCTGGCGCGCCTGGCGGCGAGGGCAGTGATCTCGACTCGTCGAGAGGGCCCCAGGCCGAACAGGATGGAATACAGCCTCACTGCCTCCGCGAACGAGCCTGTTTTTCAACACGCTGAGGTGGTCTGCGAACTTCGCTAGGTCATTCCAAAAAGGTCGGCCAAAGGGAGTGGTGCTCGCCGCGCTGCCAGGGCGTGTTTGCGAAGGAGGGAAAGCAGCGCTTATCCTACTGGTATGACACGGGAAGTGCATGAGCCGACAGACAAGCGATGGGCTTCGGTTCGCCCTAGCATCACAGACTTGTCATTGGGATAGGGGACAGACATGGTGCGGATGGAATACGACGATCGACCAACCTGTGGTGAGGGACTCGCGGCTAACGCTGTCCTTCCGGCGAAGCTCGCGGAACTGATCGCCGCACGGGCAGAGGTGCTCAAGCGCCACACACAGGCACTAGATCTGACCGATGCGGCTGCGCAAAAAGAACTCGAGGCCTACACAAGTCTGGAACGCGCCCACCGCGACGTAGCCGGCGAACTCGCCGATCTTGCCGAAGAGATGGCCAGCTACCGCAACCTACCGATGGGTCGGCACGACATGACGGTAATGACCGATCCCAAAGGGCAGATGGAAGCTTTTCGGCGATTCGTCGCCGTGGAGCAAGAGCTCCTGGCGCTATTGCAAGCAACACTGGAAGTAGAAGTGAAGCTCATACGGTAGTGCCATGCGGCGCATACCTCGCCAAAGACCACCGGCGTATGTGTGCATTTCTCTGAAGCAAGCGGATCCGCATAAGACACTACTCTAACTGGATGACCTAAGCGTATTCACCCAACCTCGTAGCAAACGTCGCTGTGATGTGCGGGACGCATGGCGGGGCATGCCCCGGCTGGAAAACCCGGATAATGTCCGAGCAACGAGGCCGCCGCTCGTGAAGGGCGCCTCGGCTATGCTGCGAGAACAGCCCGGAGCTTCTCTGGGCACCGTGGCCGCATTGAGGGATGTGCTCCGCCGTCTACAGATCGCCTGACCGCGCCGACCTACGAACCGTTGTGAAGGCCACGCGCGCCATATCCTTGCCCCGTGGTCGTGTATAGCGTTCACGACCGCGAGGCAGCGCGTATAGGACAGACACGGGGAAAGGATCGGCATGAGGGAACTGATCGCGGACCTGTTCGTAACGCTCGACGGCTACGCCTTCGGCGAAGAGGCGCCGGCCTACCCGACATCGACTTGGAACTGGTCAGAACCGACGTCCTCGACGGCCGCCTCGTCGCGCTCGAGTACCGGCCCGCGAAGGCCGACCGGGAGGGCTGAGACGCGGCGCTAGGGCGTTCGCGCGTAAGCGAACACGGCCTGTTCTCCTTTCTCACCCTCGTCTTCGCCGCGGGTGGGGAAGGTTGCCACAACTTGGCTCTCGCGGTCAGCCTATTTCTCAACATGCGTGCCAGACATTGGTTCTGTCGCATTCGTGGTGAAACGGATCGTCTCTCCCTGCAAATGGTCGACCGCCCGCTTTTCAGGTGGCCAACATCCTCGCTCTTAGCAGCTCGAATCCCGCTCGCCCGTACCCCTGGCGCTTGAGCAACTTGAGTTTGTGGACGAAGCCTTCCACACAGCCGTTGCTCCACTCTTGCGAGAGTCCCGCCCTGAGCGCATCGAGATCCTTCCTCAGGCCTAAGGCGAAGTTCCGCATCGCGGTTGAGCTGGACTCCTCGGCGTCTTTTAGCCACGCCTCCAGGTCTCGGTTCCCACCTGTTTGCCGTTAGACCCTGGCGGGCGGGGAGCGTGGGTGGGGGTATATCATCTTGTTGTCACGTTTCGCGCTCCTCATCAGGTCACCATGATGGCAGACCGAAGGCACTGGCGGATCGCCCGAATGCATGATCTGTAGGTAGTACATTCTGCATAGAAACGCCGAGGCGGTACCTCTGTTCACCCTGGTGCTGCCCATACTTACTCGCATGCTGGATATGAACTTCCGAGAAAACATATTCCACGCACTTGGGTGAATAGCTTCTCTTGTATGCCCCGAGAAGTGGAAGGTATCCTGGCCGGGTAGGACCTGTAAGTACAACGGGCGGCAAGAACATGAACGAGAGGCCGTACTCCAGCGATCCGGCCGACCTAAGCAGCGCCTCCTTGGTCGGCCATTTGACCCCGTTCAGGCGCATTCCACTCCGCAACGAGTCTGGTGGACAGTGCAAGTCAACCCCGCGGTTTGTGCGTCCCAGCCTCCGGCCACCCCCTCGAGCTCCCGGTCGGAGAGCTCGACGCCTCCGCCGAGCGGCGAGGCGCTGGGAAGCACCAGATAGATGGTCTGTGCGCTCTCCTGCACCACCCTTACCTCAACGCCCTCAGGCAGCCTGCTCCCCAGCTCCTGCTCCACGACCGCCTTGGGGTCATCGAGCAGCCTCTGCCTGAATGAGTCGTCCTGAAGGCTCCTCTGGATCAGCCTGCGCTCCACCTCGGTGCGTCCGCCGCCAGCTTCTGATGCTTTGCTCATGGCCCTCTCTCCCTTCGCTGCGTCCCCGACCACCCAGGAGCGTCGTGTCGTCGCTCTGAGGCCTGCTCCCATCACGGATTAGTATCACAGCTAGCATAGTTCTCTTCTTCGCGCAAGGGTGCATGCCCCAGAGCAGCGCCTAGGAGCAGCAGCATGAGGAAGGGCCGAAGCTTCGAGGCGCGTAGCTCCGGCCCTATCTCTTGCCCTTATTCACCCGAGTGCGTAGAAGGTGGATTCTCCGAAGTAGCGCCAGGAATTCATCGGGAATTCATCCCCGCTTGCTAGCGTGGGGCGTCAGCTGATTTAGGGAGGGGCTGATCACCCCGCCCACTTACTCGGAAGGGGGTCTCTTTATGAGACGCACGATAGTGTTGTTGGCCACCATGTCCCTAACCCTGTTGGTGGCCAGCGCCACCGCCCTGGCCTTACCCTCTGAGACTCCCGACCAGACCCCGATGGTCAATGGGACCGTACGAGCCATAGAACAGGTCGGCACCAACATCTGGCTGGGCGGCAAGTTCACCCAGGTCAAGCAGCAAAACGGCACCGTTGTTGCCAACGTCTCGAACCTGGCCGTCTTCAACTCTCAGACAAACCAGTACGAAAACATCAACCTTCCTAAGCTTGGCGGCGCGGATTCTGAGGTGTGGGACATGAGCATCTACGACGAGAACAAGCAGATAGAGGGCGACGAGAACGTGCTGATAGCTGGCAAGTTCAGTGGGCCTAGCAGCACCCAGAATAACCTGGTATTGGTGAAGGGCGCAGGTCCCGAGGCTGGGCGGGTGATCCGGTGGTACAACTCCCCTTCGCTGAAGTCGGCTCTTGCGGCCCCTGATCTGGGCAAGGTCTATGGTGGTGGCGTGAGCTTCACGGCCTTCGACAAGGACAGCGGCAATAAGCTTTGGACCAAAGCGAAGACTACCGTCAACACCGCCCTGTATCCTGACGCGCCGACGCCTGGCTACCGCGACCTCCAGCTCGACGCTGACGGCCAGACGATCTGGGCGGCGTGCGCCTGCGACGCGGTGGACGGCAAGGCGGCCAAGGCGCTGGTCAAGCTGAGCACCGACGGGGTCCATGTCACCTCCTGGCTTGCTGCAGCAGACCCCCCCTCGTGGGGGATGTCGGTGGTTGAGGCCAACGGGGCTCTGTACCTCGGGGCGGGAGGCAGCGACTACCTGGCCGAGTTCTCCAAAACAGACGGCAAGATCACCTGGCTGAGCGACACCTCAGGCTCGGTGCAGGTGGTTGAGGTGATGGACAGCCAGCTGCTGATCGGTGGGCACTTCTGGGAGGTCGCCGGCCAACCGGCCAACCAGCCAGACGACACTTGCGGACATGGGCGCTCGAAGCCTGAGCTCGATCCCAACGACGAGTGCCAGACCAGAAAGGGTATAGCCGCCTACTCGTTTGATGGCGTGCTCGACCCTACCTGGGACCCTTTGTACGCGGGCAAGTACAGCCTGGTGTGGGCACTGCACGTGGAAGGCAACAGAGTGCACACCGGAGGAGAGTTCCTCACCGTAAACGGGGTTACCCAGAACTACTACGCCCGGCTCTCCTAGCACAGAGCATCACGTTGGTAAGAGCAGGTCCCCGAAGCGCACAGCATGCCCAGCGCGGAAGCGGCAGCCTGAGCGCACACGCGAGGTAGCTGAATCGATCCTAAAAGTGGCGGGCCGACCATTGGCGCACGAAACTGAAGATCAGGTGTGGAAACCTCGCCACAAAGTCCGGGACGCATAGCGAGACTTGGGCTGGCGGCCGGGGTTCCCGCCCGGAAGTCGGAGAGCCGTATGGCCGCCTAGCTCGCTCCCTCGGAGGCGATGTTCTCGGCGAGCTCGACGATCAGCCCCTCGGGACCGCGGACGTAGACTAGCCGATAGACGTCCGCGTAGTCCTGGACTTCGCCGACCGTGTCGAACCCGTCGTCCCACAGACGGTCGACGATCGCGTTGAGGTCCTCGACCTCGATGCAGATGTGCCGGAAGCCGGGCCGGTTCGCCGGCCAGGGCTGCGGGCCCTCGTCGTCGGCCGGCGAGTGGTACTTGACGAGCTCCAGCTTGCCGGTGCCATCGGGCGTCCGCACCATCATCACCTCCGCCCGGACGCCGGCGAGCCCGTTGATCTTGTCCACCGCCTCGCCCTCGACCGTCGTCCCGCCCTCGCGCTCGAACCCCAAGCCGACGAAGAACGCGGTCGCGGCGTCGAGGTCGTCCACGACGACACCCACATGATCGAAACGCAGCATGCTCATACCTCAGCAGCCCGCCGCGACGAGCGCGTCGAGCGCGGACTCCCACCCGGGCCCGACCTGCTCCGCGATGTCCGGGTACCGGTCGCGGTAGGCCGTCGAGCCGATCGTGGGTCAGGTCCAGCTGCGTGCCGTCGGGTGTGGGGGTGAACGTGACTGTCAGCCGGGTCGCCAGTGGCCGGGTCGGTGGTCCGGTCAGGGCCGACGAACTGCCAGTCGAGCACGATGCGTTCGCCGGGGACCAGCTCCACGATCTCGGACTCCGAGCCGCCGACGTCGTTGCCCTCGCCGTCCGCGTGCCAGATGCGCAGACGGCCGCCGACACGCTCGTCCACCTCCGCCTTGCGCACAGTGAAGCCGGCCGGCGCGAACCACTTGGCCATGAGCTGCGGGTCGAGCCAGGCGCGGTAGACGCGGTCCGGCGCTGCGAGGATCGTGCGCCGGACGTGGACCGCCGTCGCGGGTTCCTTGGTCATCATCGGTCACCTCTCGTGTCGTCGTCTTCGAAGATCCGGCCGAGCGCGTCGAGCTGCTCGCTCCAGTAGCGCTCGTAGAACCGCAGCCACCCGTCCGCGCCGGCCAGCGGTCCCGGATCGAGCCGGCAGACGTGCCGCCGACCCATCACGGTGCGCCGGACGAGACCTGCTCCCTCGAGGACCTGCAGGTGCTTGGAGGCCGCGGGCAGCGACATCTCCAACGGCTCGGCCAGCTCGCCGACAGTCAGCTCCCGATCGGCCAGCCGGCGGAGCATGTCCCGTCGCGCGTCGTGCGCGAGCGCGTGGAACACCGCGTCCAGCTGTCCCGATCGTTCAACCATATGGTTAACTATAGGAGCATCCGAGCGTACTGTCAACCAATCGGTTATATATTGGCTGCTCTACGGGTCTCTTTCGCACGCTGAAAACCATGAACTTTCGACCGGGGCAGCCGACGTGCTTCACGTCGAGCTAAGTCTCGCTATTCGTCCCACGGTTCGCGGCGAGGATTGCTCCTTAGTAGCCCGAACCAAGACGGATCCCATCCTATGCACCGAGCCACCAACGAGAGAGTGTGAGCTCCCCGAAAGTGCGGATAGAAGCATAGCGCGAAGGGCAGAGAGCAGTTGCCTTAGCCCCGGAGCGGTCGCCACGTCGCCCTTGACAAACAGTGCCTTCTCATAGAAGTTCGCGTCGCCAAGGCCCTACACGGTTTACCTATCTTTTACCGAGGGTTTGCGCCCATTTAACAACGAGCCACGGGGGATGGTGTAGTTTGTCAGTGGACCTCTGGGAGTACTGCGGTCTTTCCCTCACAGCTTCCGGAGTCCGCAGCCTAGCGGCCGGACGCCTCCCCCTCCTGTCCGCTGCTAGTTTTACCCGTGCTCTGTAGAATGGAGAGGTTTTTGGATAATGTACAGCAGATCTATCCGCACGTTCTGTGGCGTCCGCCCGCTCCGTACTCGGACCTAGAGGAGCCAGCGGTTATCGTTAGCGACGGCGTGCCCACGCTCTTAGTCCCCATCTCACTAGAGCGCGCGGCCTCAATTATCGCCGCGTTGGGCTACGAGGACATGCAGGCGCGTCCCGCCACGCTAGAGGAGATCGAGGAGATTTGCACTATCCACGGCCTAGGATGCGTGGGCTTGTGTGGCCTCGACGGTGGGGACTTCATAAACGTGCTGCCCGCCGAAGCGCTGGGGCTAGTCCTGAAAGAATCAGATCGATGATGGGGAGATGAGAGTTCTCAGGTAGGTGCCCGGAGCCTAGCGGTTTGTAAAAGGGGTCGGCATGCGGACCGGCCCCCAACTTAGACCAATTAGACCACATCTGTGGGGCGATCCTTCTCACGCCCCATCTCCGCCCCCTCCCGCCCGGGGGCTTCTATTCATGAACTACAGGGAATTGAGATTCTCCGAAGTTGCTAGCCTTCAGCTAGCGGCGAAGCTCGGGTCGTTGCCAGGCCGACCTCGGAGCGCCACACCGTCGCCGTGTGAGCCAGCTGAGCCTTCCTACCCACAGGGAGCGCCCAATCATCCGTGGCCCTTTCCAGTATGCCCGTCTGCACCACAAGCTGCCTATCGGCCACGTACCTCGTGAGCTTGCGCTGGCGCTCGAGCGCTTCCTCTAGGTCCACACCCACCGCCCAGTCAAAGGAAACCCAGACGGTGCGACCCACCTCGGCCGCTTCCTCGTAGTAGCGCCGCAGCGCCTCGGCGTGATCTTCGTCTTTCTCCTCGGCCACAAAGCGCAGGCGGCCCTCTGCCTCCAGGCGCTCTACCTCGAGCCCCGCGCCCTCCCAATCGCCGCGTAGCTCCTCCACCGATGCCCCGGTCTCGGGGCCCACGAACTTCGCCAGCGTCCCCCCGCGTGCCTCGCCCACCCTAAAGAAAGCGGCGTCGAGTTGGTGGAGCATCTCCGTACTCTGGGCGCTCGCTAGCACGTTGTCGGGACGCGGTAGAAGGAGCGTAGCTGCCCGACCAGCGTGGCAGAGTGCTCGCCGCGGGCTAGGAAGTCTTCCAAGGCCGAACGCCTGATGCGCCAGGTGTTACCTAGCTTCAGGCAGGGTAGCCGCCCCTCCCGGCACCAGCGGTAGATCGTCACGTCGCTAACCCGCAGGTAGCGGGATATCTGCGGCACCTCCAGTAGCTCATCTTTAGTGAAGTCCTCGTTCATGAGCCGAACGTTATCACCTGTGGCCAAGCGCGACCATCCTAGTTGCCTTCTCTGTTTCGTCCCACTCGGCTTTTCTGCCCGACATGCCAGACTTTTGGTTAGCATTTCTGTACTTCTCCTACATTAGAGAACATCCTACTCTATAATGTGTCGCCTGTGCACAAGCATAGGAGGGGAAAGTGGCACACTGGAGGGAGCGAATCTTGCATCCGGGTGAAGTACGCACCGGAGTATGGGTAGGAGAGCATCCCTGGAGGGAGTCTGTATACGATGCACTCGTCGCAAGACCTGGGGAAGGACATGCAAGGATCATCGCTAGAGTTGCCCACCGGATACTATCTGGAACGAGATCCGGACATACTGATCTTGCGCCGACTCGACGGGCCAATGGTCGGATCGTTCAGCGCCCGTGGCGCCGACCCCAAAGCCGTCTGCCAAGCCGCCGAAGAGGACCTCCGAGAGGAGCCGTCCGCCCAGCGCCGGGAGACGCCGACCTTAGACGCCATCAAACCTTCGTTGCAGGCACGTTTCTTCGGCCATTTCGAACTGCTGTGCAACGGCGAGACTGTCTCCTTGGGCCGCAGCGCCAAGGTGCGGACCATCCTCAAATACCTGCTGGCCAACCGCTTCCGTCCCGTCTCCCAAGATTACCTGATGGGCTGGCTTTGGCCCGAGTCCAACCTCAAGAGAGCTAGGTGGTCCCTAAACTCCGCCATCCACATCATGCGCAATCTCATCAGCGAGTGTCCCTCGTCGGCCCCCTTTAACCCTGTCGTCGTGCTCGAGGAGGGCTACTACCGGCTGTGTTCGGAGGCTCGGGTGATAACCGACGTGGAGGAGTTCGAAGCCCACTACGAGGAGGGTCGGCGCCTGGAGAAAGAGGGCCAAGCGAGGGAGGCGGCCGCTGAGTACGAGAAAGCCATAGAGCTATACAGGGGCGATTATTTGGTAGAAGACCTCTACGAGGATTGGACGATGGTCGAGCGTGAGCGGCTCTCCAACGCCTATATGGATTTGCTGGGGCGACTCGCCGTCCACTACTATGAGACTGAGCACTATCAGGAGAGTCTGCAGGCTTGCTACCGAATCCTGGAGAAGGACCGTTGCCACGAGGACAGCTACAGGCTGCTGATGCGGTGCTACACCCAGCTCAGCCTCTGGGAGAGGGCCCTGCGCCAGTACCGCTTGTGCGAGAGGATCCTCAAACAAGAGTACGGTACGGCCCCCACGTCGGAGACCCAGATTCTCTACGCAAGCCTCCTCTCTGAACACCCTTAGAGTTACCGCTCGCCACTAGGCGCCCGCCGCTACGGCCCGCACTGTGGACGCCACCACGGCCGAGAGCGCCGAGCAGACGGCGGAGACGGCTACCTTCCCGATTGTGGGCTACGCACGAGATTAATGTGGAGTAGCGCTCGGAGAGGCTGGACGTTCTGACCGACGAGCACAGACTATGAGCGGTCCAACCAGAATAGTAAGACGCTTAGCTCTCGTTGCCCTTATTCGCCCAAGTGCTTAGAAGAATCTCTATGAAAATGTCAAGTCGCAGAGCGGGTCTCGAAGGTGGTTCCGTCACGCAGCATCGCCCACACTACGTTGACCCTCCGACGCGCCAGAGCGATCAGAGCCTGAGTATGCCTCTTGCCTTCGGCTCTCTTGCGGTCGTAGAAGACCCTGGACTCCGGGGCACTGCGTAGGCTGGCGAACGCCGACTGGTAGAAAACCCTCTTGAGGACCTTGTTCCCTCCTCGCATCCTTCTGTTATTGCCAACCCGCTTGCCGGAGTCACGAGCCGCGGGGACAAGAGCTGCATAGGCAGCGAGCCGATCAGCACTCTCGAAGGCAGAGATCTCACCCACGCAGACCAGGAAACAAGGCCCCGAGGATCGGTCCCATGCCTGGCAAGCTAATGAGAACCCGAGCCTCCCTACGGGCGAAAAAACGCTGCCCAATCTCCTCATCGATGCTCTGGAGGCGATCCTTTAGGCTGAGGATGTCTTCGGCGAGCTCTGCAACGATTGCGGCGCCTACCTCCTGTGCGGGGGAAACCTCGCCAAAAACCGCGCAACGCCCGCGCGGAGCGAGGACTGGCAGGAAATCAATGCTCCGCACGAAATCAGGCCAACAATCGCGCAACGCGGGGGCCGCAGTTGAACCTGGCAGAGATAGAGAAATCATGGAATCTCGCCGATCACGCAGACTACGGGAGGCTTGAGCGACGGCTGCATGCTCATGCCTGTTGAGCGACTCCGATGTTCCGAGCGAGCCGGTCAGCAATCGAATACGGACCAGCACACCTCATGGCGCAACCTCTGGTCGTCCAGCACGAGTTCTCGGATCTCACTGGGAAGCTGTGCCCGCTGCCACTGGCACTCTAGGCGACCAGCCTGCTCTTGCTCTCCTTCAGGGGCCGCCGCGCGTGCGGCCCTGATCGCGTAAGCTGCTGCACCCAGTTCATGAGCTGGTACGTGAGATACCGCCACGGCTTGAGCGGCGGCACGAGCCGCTTGCTTTGCAGCACCCGACACCTCCCGGGCCGCCGCATTTGCGAAGGCGGCCGTGCGGGCTTGCGTCATCGTAATCTCACCCCGCGCCCAAGCACGCGCCAATTCGATCGCGTGCCGCGGACGGTCGTCACTGGGTCGCACCTGCTCAAAGAAGTGCAGCACATGCTGAGCACAATCGGCCGCCCAGACCGCGAGGCGGTGATGATCGGTATCCTCTAGGGTGCCGCCCCGACGCACGGTCACAAGCCGAGGGTCCCGCTGCTTACTGAAAATCATTCGTCCGCCCGTTCATGTTCCTCCCGCCCAACTAGTGCTTATGCCGCTCGGTGCGGCATAAGGTTACACGATTTAGATGAGGGCTCCGCACTCTGGCAATGCGGGCTACAGGGCTTCCAGGTAGGAAAACAGCACCCCCTGAATTGACTCGGGTTCGTTCTGGGACCGGGCGGCGTACTCATCGAGTTCGAGGACTCTGAGCCAACCGTCCTCGCCTAGCTCGTCCAGCGCGAAGAGCCGGAGCTGCGGTGTCCGATACTTGGTGACGAAAAGTCTAGGGTTCGTCACCTCCCTCAGCTTGGCGTCTTCGGACAAGGAGACATCGTAGCTCGAGAGCACCTGCCCGCCGTACTCCACGCTCAGTCCGTCGTTGACGAGCCAGACTGCCACCGGTTGGCGGGCGAGCCCTTCTTCGGCATAAAGCCGCCAATGCCTGAAACGAGCGTACCCGAGAGTGTCCAGCTTCCTGGTGAACCTGCTCGAGAAGAACGCGCGCTCGAGGTCCACCGGATGGTACCGGACCACCCTCACCGGGCCGAGGACCTCCGAAGGGCTGTGGCGTCCGTCCTCCCTGCCCTCATGCGCCTGGTGCCTCTGGGTGTTGTGACGCTCCAGCCAGAGGTCGTGCTCGGCTAGTAGCTCCTCCACGTCTCGGCCGTCGCGAAGAAATGGTCGGCGAGCCTGCGCTGCAGGTTGAGTTGGTCTCGATGAAACTTTGCCAGGCTTGCCCGCGGTCGATCTCCAGCTTCTCTATGCCCAGCGCCCGGTAGACGGCCTTGGCCCGATCCGAGCGGAAGATCCCACCACCGTCGGTGACGATGGTCTCGGGTGATCCGTAACGCCCGATGGCGGCGTGCAGCACGGAGAGGTAGGCGTTCGTGTCCTGCGAGAGTGTCACCGCGCTGGCGAGGATCGCCCTGGAGTAGTTCTCCAGGATCGCTACGACGTAGGCCTGGCCCGTTTCCGGGATGGAGTGGCTCACGTAGCGCACGTCCGAGGTCCAATATTCGTGGCGGAAGGACGCCGCGAAGGGCATCTCCAGCCTCTCCTTGCGCCCCCTCGAGGGCTTCGGCAACCCCTCGGCCTCCCGGTTGGTGGCAAGGATCCTGCCCACGGTGCGGCGGCTCAGGCGTATGCCCATCCGCTCCAGGGCCGCCTGCACCCTGTACTCCCCCAGCTCGGGATCTCCTGCATGCGTCTCGCCTCGACCATCGCCCTAAGATCGACCTTGGCTACGCCCTTCGGCCGGCCTGTCCCTGAGTCCGTCGTCCCCTTCCTCCTCGAAACGCCTCCTGACGCGGTAGACGGTCGAGCGGTCCACCCTCAGGTAGCCAGCGATGCTCTTGTCCGCCCATCCCTCCTCGTGGAGGGCTACCACGGCCTCCCTGCGTTCGCGGTCGTCGGTGATCTCGTGGTAGGGTGGGAAGCGCCTCACGAGCTTGCGGGGGATCGCGGATTCTTGCAGCACCGCCTTGACCGTTTTGCCGTCCGGTCTGCGCCCGAAGAGGGCCCCGCAGACGTTGGCGATCTCCTCCAGTTTGAGCGGCGGGTGCTCGGCCTTGAGATCGACGATCTTCCTTCGGATCGTGGCGGCAGCACCCTCCGCTTGGCCTTGGGAGACTCGAAGAGGCTTCCCATGCCCCCGTCGCGGAAGGCGGCGATCCGGCGGTAGAGGGTCCGTTCCGGGGTTCCCGGTCTCGGCCGACCGCTCGGGCACGGGCTCGCCGAAGAGTACGAGCGGCCTGATCCTCTCGTACTCCCTCTGCTCGGGCCAAACGCAAAGCAGCTCTAGTAGTTCCCAGTCGTCGGTCGGGCCTACGCGCCGCCTCTTCCTCCTTGCCATGCCTCCCCCTCCAGAGAGCCAAACGTGGGACGCGAAGGATGCCATGGGCGGAGGTTTGCGGCCAGTTCTACAGTTTCGGGCTTTTCACCGTGAAAAGCGGTCCTGCCGTCCCTCGCTCCGCGCGGGCGTTGCGCGGTTTTTGGCGAGGTTTCGTGCGGGGAGGGTGACGTTCTGGGATCTGGCCGCACCAAGTGCCTTGTGCGCTACGTTATTGGACCCTTTGACGCCGCAGTTTCTAAGATAGGTGGCGATGCGCTTGTGACCAGCTCGTCTAAGCTGCGTGGGCTCTGGTAATGAGTGAGGAGGATCAAGGGACCTTTGCTATTCACATACAAAGCCCGCTCCAGAGCTGCAAACAAAGACACCAGCGCCTCTCTGAGGCGCGCGATGGTTCGACTCTGGTCCGTAACGAGGTCACGGCGGCGAGCAAGGAAAAGCTGCAGCTCGGCAATCTCTTCTTCCCCTGCCCTGAGCTTGCCGAGGTCTGATCTCATACGCGCTTGATCAGCAATGACACGGGCATCGCGGGCATCGGTTTTAGACTCACCACGGTAGGCGTCGCGGGCTCGGTCCACGGTGAGGCCAGGGACCTAGAGGACCCTCTGGTTTCGCTCCCACAGTAGTGCGAGCAATAGCGCCGCACCACCTCCTGGCTGATCTACTGCCCACACGACTTCTTCTGCCAAGGAGAGAGCCTCGTCTATGAGCCTAAAGAGGTCATCTTCGTCGTTTTCGACTTTCCGGGAGAGCAACTCCTTCCCCGAAGCGTCCAGCACTGTGAGCCCGGTGCAACTCCTTACCTGCGTCGACACCCGCCCAGGCTTTGTCCATCACCACCTCCGTTGGTGGCCTACCAAGCTCACTCCCTCGGAGTACCCCGCCGACAGCTCCCTACTCATAGCGAACTGTTCTCCACTTCGCCGATCTCAAGCTTAGCGGTCAAGGTCTGCTCATAAGGGGCCGAGGGGCGATTCTTCTACAGCCATCTGCAGTGGCGAGGAATTCTCAAGCCATCCTCGGCCCCTTATGGGCGTCATCCAGGATACGTACCTGGACGACACACATAAAGGTAGAGAGGGATTCTTAGAACTTCGCAGTGACGGCGTTCTACGAAGTTGGGGCAAGAATTCATCAGGAATTCATTGCTGCTTGCTAGTGTGGGGGCGTTGATCAACGTGGCGGGGCCTGTAGAGTGCACGGGAGGTCTTTGAGCATGAGACGGATTGCCGCCAACAAGACGGCAATAGTCGCGGGGGTGTTGGTGGCTACCAGCGTAGGGCTTGCGTTCGAGGGTGGTATCGGGATCGTGGTTCTCGCCATCGTACTGGACAGGGTAACGAGTGGTATCGAGGGAGGAGGTAGGGAAGAAAGGCTTCGTGATGGAACTATCGGCAAAGAAACAGCGACTCTAGGAGGATAGTGTGGACTTGAAAGGCAAGCTGAGCAGAAGGGATATGCTCAAGTTGAGCGGCAGCGCGCTCGCCGGCGCCAGCCTTATTGGGGTGGCGGGCTGCGGTAGCAGCAGCAGCAGCGGCGGCGGCGGCGGTTCTGGCTCATCCGCTAGCAAGACTCTCACTCTCGGGAGCATCGGCTGGACCGAGAACGTCGCCGTCTCGACCTTGACGAAGTTAGTCATGGGTGGCGACCTGGGCTACGACGTGCAGATAAAGGGTCCTCTCGATGTCGGCCCGCTCTACCAGGGCGTCGCCAGCGGCGATCTCCACGCGTTCCAGGACGTGTGGATGCCCAACCATAAAGTTTATCTGAACAAGCCCCAGATCGAGCCCCAGGTGGAGCTCCTGAGTCCGCCTTGGTACGAGGGCAAGACCGAGTACGGCATCACGGTGCTGGACTACATGAAGGGCATAACGAGCATCGCCGACCTAAACAAGGCAGGGACGAACGAGATCACGGGCATCGAGCCGGGGGCGGCCTTCATGCCGGTGATCGAGAAAGACGTCATCCCCGCGTACAACCTGGACATGAAGCTGGTTACCTCGAGCACGGCCGGTATGCTCGCCGAGCTGGAGAGGAAGGCGGCTGCGAAAGAGCCCATCGTGTTCACGGGGTGGTCTCCGCACTGGATGAACTTGAAATACAACATCGTCTACCTCGATGATCCGAAGGACGCCCAGGGTGCTTTCGACGACTCGGCGAGGGTCACCTGCGTGGTCAACAAGGACCTCAAGGGTGACGATCCAGCGGCTTACGCCTTCCTTAGCGCCATCAGGCTCAACGAGACCCAGATCAACCAGATCGAGGACGAGATGAACAAGGCCGGAACGGGCAACGAGGAGAAGGGTGTCCAGAACTGGCTCGATGTCAACAGCCAGGTCGTAAAGCCCTGGGTCGAGGCCGCCAAGAGCGCCTCCTGAGGGCGCACTAGAACAACGAAAGCGCCTTTTGTGCAGGGTCTCAGGTCTCCGAAACCGGGTGGCCCGGCACAAAGCGTCACTCGATCTTGCGTCAGAAACCAGGGACGGAGACCTTCGGGCGCCGTCCCTGGTTTCTATTCACCGGAGTGCGTGGAAACGGCGTTCTACGAAGTTCGCCTTTATCGTATTCTCGGAAACTTGAGCACGGAGGCAGCACCAGATTTCGCACGGTGGCACTATACTGATGGACGACAGAAAGGGATGGGATGTCCTTCGCATGGGGTATGCACCAGTGGCGGCTTATGGGACTTCTCGTAATCGCGTTGGCGGCTGTGCTGGTGAGTAGCTGTGGCGGAGGTGGCAGCCAAGATGATGATTCCGCTGCAGATACGACCACTGCCGGAGGAGGTGGCGAGCAAGCATCCTACGGCCGATCTCGACGCGGCGCTAAAGAAGTCTTTCAAACAGAGCGCTGCGCCTGGGGTGGTAGCCGCGGTGCAGACGCCCCAGTACACGTGGATACGTGCCCTAGGGGTAGCGGACCGCACTTCAGAGCAACCTATGACACCCGAGGTGTACCATCGTATAGGCAGCGTCACCAAGACCTTCACCGCAACCCTGCTCCTCCAAGCCGCGGGCGACGGGCTCCTCTCGCTCGACGACACGATCGACCACTACATTAAGGGTGTCCCCAACGGGGATGAGATCACGCTGCGCCAGATGGCCAACATGACCAGCGGAGTCGCCACCTACTCAGAAACCAAGCGATTTGATGGAGATCCGGGAGCTGACCCATACAAGGTGTGGAAACTCGAAGAGCTGGCGCGGATCGGCATCGAAGATTCCCCTCTGTTCGATCCCGGCACCGAGTTCAACTACTCCAACACGAACTACGTGCTGCTCGGGCTCGTCCTAGAACAGGTGATGGGCAAGTCCATCGGAGAGCTCTACCGCCAACGGATCATCGAACCGCTCGACCTCAAAGACACCTCCTTCCCCGACCTCGCGGATACCTCCCTTCCCGAGCCGCACGCCCAGGGCTACACCCTCCAAGGCCAATCCTCCGGCGAGGAGCCTAGGGACGCTACCGATTGGAACGCCTCCTGGACATGGACAGCCGGCATGATGATCTCGACGGTAGATGACCTGCTAGCCTACGGGCGGGCGCTGGGTACCGGCAAAGGTCTGCTCTCACCAGCACAGCAGGCCGAGCGAATCGACTCGCTCGTCAGTGACGTGGCGCCGTTCAACCAACCGCCGCTCAAAGGCGACTATGGTTATGGCTTAGGGCTCATGAAGGAGCATGGGTGGATCGGACACGGCGGGGTGCTACCAGGTTACAACACCGCCCTCTACTACAATCGGGAACTCGACGCCGTGGTGGCGGTGGAGGTCAATAGCGACATCTCCTCTGGGGATTGCCCTGAGGGCAGGCCGACCATGAAGGACGGACCGCAGAGCATCCCCTGCGATGTCCCAGCAGGCCGGATCTTCAGAGCGCTCGCCGAGGCTCTGGGTAAACCCGCGCCGGCCGCACCCCAGTAGTAGTAGTGTCGTCACCCTGTCGGCCACTGAAGGAGGGCGCCCAGGCCGCACAGGACCAGGCCATGCACGAGGCCATGATTCATGTCCCGGACGCTTTCCCAACTGGTATCGATGATGCCACCCCCTCAAGCCCGGCGCATCTCAGGAAGCTTTATTCACCGGAGTGCGTGGAATAGGTATTCTCGGAAGTTCAAATCCAGGATCCTGCATAGCCCCACCCCGCTACCCCTACAATCACCACTCCACACACCCCGCATAGCCCCAGCCCAGAGGGCACAGGACCGCCGGCGAGGGATGTTCATATCGGCGGGTATTGTGTGCTGGTGTACGCGGACACACCACACCACTCAGGGGTGGTGCGGTCAGGTGAGGGCTTAGGGCGTTGGGCCGGGGCGGGGCAAAGCGAAGGGCCCGGGGTCCTTCGGGACCCCGGCTCGGTTGGTTGCTACCTCTTCTTCTGGCGTCGTTGGAATTCTTCGGTCTGCCCCATGAAGTCCCTGTCGCTGTCAAACATCCAGTCTCCCGGTTCGTTCGGTGACTCGCCTTCTGGTAACTGGGGAAGCTCTACATTCAGGCTTTCTACCTCAGCCTCGAATGCTTCCTTTTGTTCACTAAGCGCTTCCTGAGGTGCTCGCCTTCACCCTCGAACTGGGCACTGAGGGTTTCGAGCTGCTCGCGGTAGTGCTCTGCTATCTCGTTGAACTCGGAGACGGTTTCCTGTGCCGCCGCGCGGTGGCGCTCGACAACCTCGTGTACTGCGCTGCTAACCTGCCGATCTGCCAGCTCGCCTGCCTTGCGTATCCGCTGGCGTAGGGTAGAGTCCTGTAGAGACTCTACTCTCGCCCTTACAAGCTGTCCCAGCCTGCCAGGGTGCCTGGCTTCCAGGGCGTCTACCTCGACAGCACCCTCGCCGAAGCGATCCTCCCCCACGCCTTTTCGCCGATCCCCCTCCTTGACGGGCTTGCGCGGCAACTGCCACTCGGTAACCTGTTCATAGGTCAGTGCTATAGGTTCGAGCTTTACGTTGGGTGCCTCTTCTTCGGCCAGTTGCTCTAGTTGCCAGAAGGCAAACTGTGTCTGTCTACCGACGGCGACCGGCATACCCATCCCGGCAGGATCGAAGTCGCTTATGTACAGGATGCGGGTTGGCTTATCTGTATCCCGCACCCGCCGAAACATGCGCCGAATGTTTGTCACAGACCGGAAGCCGATGCCGGGGCAGTAATTGATGCCGGCCCCGAGGGCGATGGGCCTTAGCGTAGCGTCGTCTCCGCTCTTCTCGCTCCAAACCTCTACGAGGTTCGGCTGCAACCCATCGTCGTAGGAGTACCCATCGACACTATAGTCCGCAGCGGGAGTCGCCCGTCCTCTAAGGTCCGAGCGGATACGCGGCAAGTACCAGTCCAAAAGTCCGCCTCCTGGCTCCACTTCATAGGCTGGTTCGGGGACGTCTGGCGAGCCAGACGCCCGAGCATCTGGCCGCTCGTCGCGGCGCAGGCAGAGATGGGTTAGGCTTACTTGTCGTGTTGGTTGCTACGGGATGACGGCCGGACAGAAAGGTGGGAAGGTAGGAAGATGGGTCTGTTCTTCGAGGACATGATGTATGAGCGGGAGGCGACGGCAACACTCGGCTACGCTTTCTATGGCGGCTCGGAACCGGGCGAGGTCTGGGCGACCGTCCGGAGGATCCGGGAAGGCGACGCAGAAAGCTGGCACCGGGAGTGGAATACCACTGCCGACAGGCTCTTCGAGTTGGCGGAGAAGAGCTTTGCGGCGGGACATCGGGTGAGCGCCCGCGAAGCCTACCTGCGCGCCTGCATCTACTATCACACCTCGTTCGTGTTCCTGTTCGGGACGCCGGTGGACCAGCGTCTGATCGGGGCCTTCGACAAGGAGGTAGAGGCGTTCGAGAAGGCCGCCGCCCTCTTTGAGCAGCCCGTGGAGCCGGTCGAGATCCCCTACGAGGGGACCACCCTGCCCGGCTACTTCTACCGCGTGGACCTCTCGGGCCGGCCGCGCCCGACGGTTATCGCTACCAACGGATACGACTCCACGATACAGGCGATGCACTTCGGCCACGCCGTAGCGGCCGTGAGCCGAGGGTACAACTGTCTGCTCTTCGACGGGCCCGGGCAGGGACGGGTACTCTACAAGCAGGGGATACACATGCGCCCGGACTGGGAGAACGTCGTGAGACCGGTAGTGGACTACGCGGTCTCCAATCACCCCGAGATCGACCCGGAACGCATCGCCCTAAACGGCTGGAGCTTCGGGGGCTACCTCGCCCCGCGGGCGGCCTCGGGCGAGCCCGCCTGGCGGCGTGCATCGCCGATCCCGGCCAGTGGGATCTGCTCGAGGCGATGAAGGGCTTCCTCTCTTCCCTGACGAAGGAAGCTCTGGATAATCTCCCCGATATAGATCCCGCGGTCCTCAAGCCCATCGAGGAGCACATCATGAGCGACCCTTCCCTGCGCTGGTCGGTGGCGCAGCGGGCGTTCTGGGTGCACGGCGTCGATTCCCTGGCAGACTACCTGCGCGTGGCCAAAGACTTCGAGCTGTCCTCCGTGGTTGACCGGATTCAATGTCCCACGCTCGTGACGCGGGCGGAGAACGACCCGGTCGGCAACTTCGCGCCGCGCCTGTACGAGGCGCTGAAAAGCCCCAAGGAACTGCTCTACTTCACCGAGGCCGAAGGAGCCGGAGACCACTGCGAGCAGATGGCCCGCTCGCTGTTCCACCAGAAGGCCTTCGACTGGCTCGACGAGACGTTGGGAACAAACGCTCCTTAAAACAGCTTGCAAAGTGGTGCGGCCACTTTGTACGCTGTCAGCACTTCAGCAAGTAAGCTTTTGCACGTGCTGAAGTGCTGAAATGCTGACCGGCTCGTCGAGCATAAGGCTTGAGCCTCATGCTCGACGCTGCAAGGGGAGAAGCAGATGGACGAGTGGCACGACTTCTTCCTGGCCCAGGCCGGGGCCGCGGGGGGCCTCGCCGGTCTGGTGTTCGTCGCGGTTTCCATCAACCTGCAGGAGATCGTCTCCGAGCCGGGATCCGGCTTGCCGGGCCGCGGAAGCCCTGATCATGTTGGTCAGCGTGCTCACGGCGTCGATCTTGCCGCTGGTGCCGGGGCAGGGCAAGGGGACGGTAGGCGTGGAGGTGTTCGTGATGGGGCTTGCCACCTGGGGTTGCGTCGTTGTCATCCAGCGGCTGCGGGGCTGGGCGACCATGAGGCCGGACCTGCGCCAACCCTTCGTGCTGCGCGTGGCGCTGGGTCAGATCGCCACGCTACCGTTGGTGATCGCGGGTATCGCTGTGTTGGAAGTGGGGTTGGGAGGTCTCTACTGGTTGGTGGCGGGCATGATCTTGTTCCTTAGGTCTTCGGAGTAGGCGTTCATCGGTCCATGATCGCAGGTGGACCATCTGCATTGCAAACCAAGGTTCGCGCAGCAAGCTACCGGCGGAAGGAGCGCTTCCAAGACTGAGTGGGTCTACGGGTTCAAGGTGGCTCTTGTGATGGACTTGGAGGGGATCATTACCACTTTCGGAGTTGCTCTGGCGGCCTCCGACTAGCGACCCTTTGGGGAGTCTCTCATAGCCCAAGAGAGCTACGAAGCGTACTTGGCGGACAAGGGCTTCGCAGGCATGCGTTGGTAGAGGCACTGGCTGGAGAGCTATGGAACCCTAATAGCAGCCGCCCCCAAGGACAACCCCAGAAGGAGATGGTCGGTGGCCGACCGTCGCTGGGCTGCCGGCAAGCAGCAAATCATCGAGGGGGTCATAGATCAGCTCGAGGTTATCTTCGCTCTGGAGCGCCACTGGACCAAATACCTTCAGGGTCTGTTGGCGCGCATGGCGGACATTGAGCCGCAGCCCACACCTGCGGGCAGCGGCTCAATGTCCAGCTCGGTCGTCCGGTGCGCCAATTAGCGAATTTGTTGGTTTAAGCAGTTATGCATCAAACGTCTTAGGAATCAACAAGAGCCGCCCAGGCCTCGGAGGTGTAAGCGAATTGCACCATGAACTGCACGTTCTCTCATGCGGGATTCGAACCCCTTCACCTTAACCACGAATGATGCCACCCGAGGACATCAACGGCGAACTTCGTGGAAGCCTAGTAAGGCGAAGCTCCGCTAGTCAGTCTCCTCGGAAGGTCACTGTAGCGTATTCCCGGGAGTTCGCATTGGAAGATGGCTGATGGCTGCCGATGCCCAACCTCTCAGGTCTAGTCTCAGGAGGCACGCAGCACTAGGTGCACCACGTGCCTACCGAGACCAGCCCGACGGCCGCGATGAGCAGGATCGTGCGCCTTCTCTTGGGAGTGGCGTTGCGCAATAGCGCTGCCCCCAGCGCCACCGCGATTCCCAGCTCGGATAGCGTGGCACACACGTCCACGAAGCCGAATCCCTCCACCTCCCCGGCCTCTGGTCCGAACAAAGGGATCCCCACCGTCCGCGTCAGCAGGTACAGCACCATGATCGCTAGGTTGCCCGCGATGCCCCCGAGTAAGACTATCCGGGTCGGTAAGAGCAGCACGATCGGGACGTAGAGTACCTGGGCTGCGGCGGCCACAAGAAAGAATACCCCGTATCCCCACCACTCCTCGAAGTGCTCGGGCGTCACCCACAAGTGAATCAGCCCAGCCAAGAGCGAGAGCGTCGCAGCCGCGTACAGAGTACGCTCCCGGCCCGACGCTCCGAGGCGTCCCGCCGCAGTTGAGTTCACCCGCCCTCCTCCAAGAGTGACCGGTGTCTTCACGCTACGCGTTGGCCGAGCGCCCGGTCTGCGTAGTTACTCTCGGCGCGGCGAGGGCCACAGCGAGGCTGAGTACTCCCAAGACCAGGTGCAAGAGGTCATCGAAGATGGTGTAGCCGTGGGGGATCAGCCCAAACATCATCGGCACCACGAACCCCAAGATGCCGACAACGAGGTAGATGATCCCCAAGGCCGAGACTACGCTGCGGGCCGTTGAGAGGTCCATTCTTCCGAAACCCACATAGGCCAGAAGGCCGCCCGTGGCCAGGTGGACGATGTCCTCGACTATGTCGACGTTGAGGATGCCCAGCCACACCCTGTCGCCAAGCACCAACCCCACTAGTCCAACCAGGATGAGCACCACCCCTAAGATCTGCGCGAACCGCTTGAGCACCATGTCTCACGAACCTCCTCGAGTTCTGCATAGGTGTTTCGTCACAAGATATACGTCTTGGGCAACCTGGCGGATGTGTGTTTTCCTTGTCTTTATTCGCCTGAGTGCGTGGAAAGCTGATTCTGCGAAGCCCGGACGAGCCTTGGGAGCACTCTTGAATTCCGAAGTTTACGAGAGGAGCGTCGAGGGGCATCATGGCTCGTGGAAGGCCAATATATCCTTCGAAAGGTGGTGTCAAACGCGATAAGCGTGACGGACGAGCTACTCCAGAATAACGCGGCCTACGCCCAGTCTTTCGATAATGGGGAGGGAGAGCGTGCGCGGCTTCATCTACGAGGTTGAGACAGGACTGTTGCGCGAGGTTAGCTGACAATATTGCGGTACCTTGGAATCTGGGATGCAAGGAAGGGCACCGATCAGTTACCTGGCTCACCGAGGGACGGCGAGAGGAAGTGAATCATGTACGCAAGAGTGACGAACATCCGGTTCCCTCCGGAAATGAAAGCGGAGGTGACCAGCGTCGCTCAGGGTTTGGCGCCGATTTTGAGGCGGCAGCGGGGCTTCGAAGGCCTGCAGGTGCTGACTGACGCTAACGCGGGCGAGGGCATCATCATCTGCTTTTGGGAGACGGAGACCGAGGCGGAGGCGAGCGAGAGTGGAGCCTCCTATATCGGGCAGATGAGCATGATGTCGAGCTTCCTTCACCAACCGATCGTCCGAAAAACTTACGAAGTGAACGTGAAGACGTGACTCGCCACTCTAGGACGTTGGCGGCATGAGGGTGCTGATCACCGGCGGTGGAGGCAACCTCGGGCGAGGCCTGGCCCCTACGCTGGAGGAGGCTGGGCACGAGCCGATCCTGATGGACCATCGAGACTTGGAGACATCCCACAGAGCGGTGCGAGGGGGCGTGAGAGACAACTCGCGGTAGCGTATTGGATCGTCCTGTACCACCTTCATCTCACGGATGATAGGCTCGAGGGCAGCGAGACACGCGTCTACTAACTCCGGACTCTCACAGATGCGCTCCAGGGCGAGCCTTTCCAGTGTGATCCGGACCTGGTAGATCTCTTCTATTTCACGTCTGGTGTACGCCTTAACCACAGTTCCGCGGCGCGGTGTGCGTTCTACCAATCCCGCCTGGTCCAGCAGATAGAAAGCCTCCCGGATCGGGGCTCTGCTGGTACCAAATCTCTCGGCCAACGTCGGTTCCGGCAGTCTGCTCCCTGGGGTCAGATCCCTGTTGATGATCTCGGTTGCGAGTACCTCCGCGATCTGCTCCGGCAGAGGTAGTCCGAACTGCCGGCTCGTCGGGTTGAATTCTCCGGCCTGATCTCCCGCACGGTTCGACAAAGAGATCCCTTCTCCGCTCCTCCAGTTCCGCGGTGAGCTTGGCATCACTACTTCGGTGATTCGACGTAGTTTATTTGCCTGTCCAACGTCACTTGGTCCTAGGCGACCCCAAACGATGAGACTACACAGGAGCGCACTGAATCCTTAGTTTTCAATCTCTTGGACTCTACTCACAGGGTGAGTTCGGACTTCGCTGCAGACACTTTCCCATAGGCTTATCGGACATACAAATTCTCATCAGTCGACTCTCTATTCCCTGACGTTCCAGCTGCTCGGCGAAGCCCCGACCGCCCGAGGAGGGAACGTGGGAGGTGCTCCCTGACCTTGGGCCTGCGGAAGCGATGGGCGATGAGGTCGTGGAGGCCTTGAAGGTAGGATAACCACTGATCGACAGGGGATCTTGCTGTGGCTCGTGGACGGGTCACTCGATACGGCTCAGGTCACGGTGATGGAAAACGTCCGCTCGGCGAACGCCCCGCGCGTGTCGGTGACGCGCGCAGCTTGCCGACCTTTCTCTAGGCCGAGCGGTCCCCGTTCTCCACGAACGTCGAGTCGAGGTCGACCACGTTCAGCGTGCAACGGGACACACATACCCTCCTGCCGTTCTCGTCGCGAATCTCGATTTTCCAGGTCTGTTTCTCGTGGTCGATGTAGTCAGGCGTGCCGGCGGCGGTGAGGCGGCCTCTGGGGCGCTTGAGCGTAAGGTGATCGGCGTTGATGGTGGCACCGAACGCCACCTTGCCCTGGGCAGTTCAGCCAGGCGCCGACGGTGGCCACGGATTCCGCCAGGGTGACGCTCATCCCGCCGTGCAGGACACCTAGCGGCTGCAGGTGACGATGGTCTACCGGCATCGTCGCCACCACGCGATCCGGCAGCAGCCTCTGGAACTCGATACCCAAATCACTTGGCATTCCATGCTTGTCAACTAGTTGATCGACGTCCAGTTCGCGGTCCATCTCGCTCCTCCGCTTTGTATAAATCTCGCGTCGGCCTGCTCAACCCTCGTACCACGTTTCGTCCCTTCCATTATTGCAGGAGACGGCGCCGCGAAGTGCTACTCGGTCAGGCCGAGAAAACCGAGGTCGCAACGAAGCAGGACTGCGATCTCAGAATCTAACTGGCTTCGCTTCCTGTTTCCCTTCCCAAGTCCAGTCGGTAGACCCGCTCGGCGTTGCCGTGCAGGATCAGCTCAACTGTCTCTCTTTCCAGGCCGAGGTCTATGAGGGACAAGGCGTTGGCCTCGATACCAGGGACGCCCGGCCAGTCGGTGCCGAAGATCATTTTGCGGGCGAGCTTCTCGAAGTCGTGGTTCTTGTAATAGTGGGGCAACCTCTGCGGGGGGAGGCCGGAGACCTCGATCCAGACATTCGGGCGCATGAGCGTGATGAACGCGGCCGCGTCGTACCACCAGCCACGCCCGCCGTGGGCGAGGACCACGGTGAGGTCCGGGAAGTCACGCACGACGTCCTCGATAAGGACGGGATCGGCGTAGCGGTTGGTCGAGCCGGGGAAGACGCTCGTGCCGCAGTGGAAGACCACGGGCGAGCCCTCAGCTTCGCTGAAGGCGTACGCCGGGTAGAGCATCCGGTCGTTCGGGCTGAAGCTGCCGTGGACGGGGTGCAGCTTCAGCCCAACGGCCCCCAGCGATATCTGCCGCCTCAGCTCGTCGACGAGCGGGTAGTGAAAGTGCGGGTTGAGGTTTGCCATGAGGCGGAAGCGGGCGGGGTTGTGGGAGAGAATCGGGACCAGGTCCTCGACGGGCTGTATGCCGGTCGACTTCGGACTGTACTCGCAGAACAGTATGGCCACGTCCACGCCCTCGCCGTCCATATATTCGTCGAAGCGCTCCGGGACGATCGTCCCACCCTCGTCGTAGAGCTCGAGCAGGGAGGGCGACCCGTAGCGAGCCGCCCAATCCCGCCACGGCTCCGGTAGAGTGGGCAGGCGCGCCGCGTGAACGTGGGCGTCTACAAGAGGGATGCCTTCGATCACGACTTATCCGCTCCTCCCTCAGCTGTCCTTAGCTGCCCGCTCTACGTACCGCAGCCGGAGCGCCTGGTACTCTCGCGCGGCCCCCTCGACCCATTTTGCGGCGCTTCCGTCCAGGCTCTTCTTGACCTCGGCGGGCGCTCCCGCAGCCAAGACTTCCGACGGTATCTGCGCATCCTCCGTAACAACGCTCCCGGCGGCGAGCATTGTCCGGGCACCAACACCGGCCCTGTTGAGAACGATACTCCCCATCCCGATGATGGCCCCCTCCCCGATCTCGCACCCCTCCAACAACGAGAGGTGGCCGACGGTAACGTTACGGCCGACGATCGTCGGTAGCCCCTCGTTGGTGTGCAAGACACAGTTATCCTGCACGCTGCTCCCTGCCCCCACGACTATACGATCGAAGTCGCCCCGGAGGACTGCCCCGAACCAGATGCTCGCCCCTTCCTCGACAACCACGTCCCCTATCAATACCGCCGTCGGTGCAACGAAGGCCTCCGGGGAGACCTCGGGCTCTTTGTCGCCGAAAGGGATCAGGTGCGCCATGGGCTTGCGCCTTCCTCCGCGTAGGTCGTCAATCGAAGCGATCGTAAGCCGGGAATCAGGCGCGGTGGGTCGTATTCTCTCCTACTCAGGCCCGCTCCTCGCGGTGAGGCGGAACGACCGCCTCAGACAAGCTCGTCCTCTTGGCGGGGCGCTTCGCGCTGCTTCTGGGGTATCCTGGCGGCGTCCCGGGGCATGTTCGCTGCCGTCTCATGCCCGCGGAGCTTGAAGCGTTGGATCTTGCCCGTCACCGTCTTTGGCAGCTCCTCGATAAACTCCACTATGTGTGGGTACTGATACCGTTTGAGGTTCTCCTTGCACCAGGTCTGCAACTCCTTGACTAGTTCTTCCGAGCCCTGGTAACCATCGCGCAGCACCACGAACGCTTTCACGCGGGTCAGACCGTCCACGGGGACGCCGACCGCGGCGGCCTCCATCACGGACCCGTGATCGCCCAGGGTATCCTCCACCTCTACCGGAGAGACCCACAGGCCGCTGACCTTGATCATGTCGTCCGCGCGCCCCTCGTACCAGTAGAACCCGTCCTCGTCCATCCTGTACCAGTCACCCGCGAACATCCACTCGCCCTGCATAGTCGCCTTGGTCTTCTCGTGGTTGCGCCAGTAGTACGCCGCTGCCGAGTCCCCTTTCACGTGGAGGTACCCGGCCCCGCCGGGCTCGACGGGGTGTCCTTCCTCGTCGAGGATCTTCGCCTCATAACCGGGCACGGGTTTGCCCGAAGATCCCGGCTCGAGCGCGTCCGGCGAGTTCGACACGAAGATGTGCAGCATCTCCGTGGAGCCTATGCCGTCCAGGATGACGGAGTCGAACGTCTCCTTCCAACGGCGCCAGACGCGCGCCGGCAACGCCTCCGCCGCCGAGACGCACAACCGTATCGAGGAGAGATCGTAATCCTCGGCCCCAGGGTGGTTGACCATAGCGTTGTAGAGCGTGGGCACCGAGAAGAACAGCGTCGGTTCGCATCGCTGGGCGGTCTGTAGGATCACCTCCGGCGTCGGCTTGCCCGGGTACAAGACCGTCGAGGCCCCGGCCCAGTACGGGAAGGAGATGCCGTTGCCGAGCCCGTAGGCGTGGAAGAGCTTGGACGCAGAGAAGCACCTGTCCGACTCGGTCACCTCGAGCACGTGCCGCGCGTAAGTCTCGCACGTGTAGTTGATATCGTGGTGCAGATGGACCGCGGCCTTGGGCCTGCCAGTCGAGCCCGAGCTGTAGAGCCAGAACGCCGGGTCGTCCCTGTGCGTCGCTGTCGGAGAGAGCTCATCCTCCCCTCCTTCCAGCATGTCTTCGAAAGCGAGCGCCCCATCCACCCGGCCGTTCGTGAACACGATCCGCACCGGTTCCTCTAAGTCTCTAGTCGCCACACGGATTTGCTCCTGGTACATCGCGTCGGCGATCACCACCCTGGCGCGGCTGTTCTCGACGAAGAAACGGTAGTCCCAGGCCCCGAGCAACGTGTTGGCGGGAATGGGGACGGCCCCGATGCGCATCACGGCGAAAAAAGCGACGGGGAAGGAGGGCGTGTCGTTTAGCACGAGCAGAACCCTGTCCTCCTGCTTTACGCCCAGTTCCGTTCTGAGAGCGTGGCCAAGCCTCGCGATGCGACCGGCGAGTTCGCCGTAGGTCACCTCATCTTCCCCGCAGTAGATGGTCACCTTCCCGGCCCTGCCGGCCTCCAGGTTCCGGTCCACGACGACGCTCGCGTTGTACCACTCGGGTACCGTGATCATGGTCCTCGTTCCTCCTTGGTAGGGCGCCGGATTACGGGCGTCTCCGCATGACGATCGAGTGCCTCTGTTCGGCATCCCCTTTGCCCGCGGACGTGCGTAACGAATGCTACTGTCGCACGTGGCCCAGGTCAACAGCGGGTTTCGACATTACCAAACCGGGTCCTTGCCACCGGGCCGGCGCGGGCCTAATATTGGACGAGGCCTCGATATTATTCGTTTCGTAGCATTGGACTGTTGTGGGAGAAAGAGGAGGCAGGGCTATCGTGACGGTCGCACATCTGGGACACGCCGAGTTGAGGGTTACCGACATGGAGCGGTCGCGGTGGTTTTTCACGGAGGTGTTGGGCCTCTACGCGAGCAAGGAGACCGAAGAGAAAGTATACCTCCGGGCGTGGCAAGACTGGGATCACCACACTTTGATCCTCACGAAGAGCGACCACCCCGGCGTCGAGCACGTCGGCTGGCGGGTGGAGAAGCCCGAGGACCTGGGGGCGCACGAGAAACGTCTCGAAGATTTGGGGATCGACTACCACTGGATCGAGGGCGGCGAGGAAGCCGGGCAGGGCGACGGCCTGCGCTTCATGACACCGGGCGGGATGCCTTTCGAGCTGTACTGGGAGCGCGAAGCCTACGCCGAGCCCGAGGGGGCTCCTCTCGCTTCCAGGCTGCCTAGCCACCCGCAGAAGTTTCCCTCCAGAGGTGTGGCTCCCCGGCGCTTCGACCACATGAACTTCCTGGTAGATAAGCCTGGCGATGAGCAGGAGTGGATGACGCGGGAGCTCGGCATCCACCACCGCTACTTTGCGGAGAGCGAAGGCGGGGACAGGCTCGCCTCCTGGCTCTCGCGTACGAACATCTCGCACGAGATCGCGGTGCAACGCAACCGCAACCAGAACGGCGCGCTCCTGCACCACGCGGCCTACTACCTCGACTCGCCGGACCAGTTGCTGCGGGCGGCCACCATCCTGGCCGACAACGATATAGAGGTGGAGTGGGGGCCAGGCAACCACGGCACGAGCGGGGCGCTGTTTCTGTACTGTTTCGAGCCCTCTGGCAACCGCGTCGAGGTCTGGACCGGAGGCTTCCTCATCTTCGCCCCAGACTGGGAGCCCATCGGGTGGACCCAGGAAAAGGCGGAACTGGCCTACGAGTTCTGGGGCTCGGCGATGCCCGACACCTATCTCACCTACGGCACCGCGAGTCACTTCACCGGCTTGCCCGCGCGTTCGACCCCCACACCCGGTTAGGGAAGGTCTTGCACGCGGAAGATGTGGTCGTGGCGGGGCGCGCTCTGGCGGCCGCTGGCCTGGTGACCGCCTTCGGCCACGTCTCCGCGCGCACGGGTTCTGGCGAGGGACGGAACAGCTTCCTTATCACCCCGCCGAAGCCTCTGGGTACCTTGAGGTCCGACGAGCCCCTTCAGGAGGTTCCGCTGGCGGGAGATGGGCTACCGGACGGGGTGCCGAAGGAGGCCTGGATACACCGCGCCATCTACGAGGCTCGCCCCGACGTGGGAGCCATCTGCCGGGCGCAGCCACCGGTCGCGACGGCCGTGGCTTCGGCTGGCCTACCGATGCGCGTCCTCCATGGGCACGCAGCATTCCTGGGGCGGGAGGTCCCTGTATACGGCGACGCCCGTCTCATTCGCGAACGCGAGGCAGGCGAGGCGTTGGCGCGGAGCCTGGGCGATGCTGGAGGCGTCGTGATGCGCGGTAACGGGGCCGTCACGGTAGGCGCTGACGTCGGTGCTGCCGCCGCGAGGATGTGGGTCCTGGAGCGTTCGGCTGAGATGAATCGCGACGCGGCGTCGGCCGGCTCACCCGCCCCTCTAAGCGATAGTGAGTTTGCCTACTGGGAAGCGGTTAGCGAGGAGATCCTGGTGAGGATCTGGACCTATCTGCGAGATAGCGCATAGAGAATGGATGGTCACCTTCATTCGCCTATGGGCTCGGCCTCACCGACCAGCTTGCCGGTGCGGACGTCGAGCACGCCGGACCACGTGAGGCGAGGGCCGGGAAGGAAGTCGGCAGTGAGGAAGAGCAGAGAGTACAGGGCTTCGGAGAAGGGGTAGCCCGCACCCCTAAGGTGCACCTTCATCTCACTGGCTGCAAAGAGCGCCTGCTCGAAAGGGCCGGACGTCATTATGCCCGCCAGCGGGAGGGCGGCCTCCCAGACGACGCGCCCGCCGCCGGCCAGCGACATGCCGCCTCCCAGGTCCCGGACCCTCGACGCGGCGATGGCCATAGCCTCCTGGTTCCGGCCGAGCACGAGTAGATGTCCGCTCGAAGTGGCTGTTGTGGCGAAGCCTTCGAGGTCGCGGGCGAAGTTGTGCACGAGGGCCCTGGAGATCCAACGCCCATCCCTGGTAATGTGCGCCGCCCGCAGATACCCATCGGGCAATCCACCCTCCGGTGGGGCCTCCTCTAGACGGGTAATGACGTTCGAGACGAACCCTATAACGGGGAGTGTCTCGTCCGGCCTGCCATCGAAGAGAGAGGCGTCTTCGAGCCACTTGCCCTGCCGGAACTCCAGCCCGAGCCGGAGAGGCTCCCAGTCTATGCCCGGCATCGGCCCGGCGAGCTCACCCTCACGGGCGACCACCCTTCCCCCGGCCACGACCGTCTGCGGCCGGAACGAGGAGAGGTCGGCAAGGAGCACTAGGTCGGCGAGGCGACCGGGGGCTACGCCGCCGAGATGGTCGTCGAGATGCAGGTAGGTCGCGGCGTTCAGGGTGGCCATCCGGATGGCCTGTGTCGCGGGCACGCCCGCTTCGACGGCGAGTCGGAGGAGACCGTCGAGGTAGCCGTGCTCCGCAATGGCGTCTGGCGACGGCCCGTCGGCGGTGAAGAGCACGCGGCTAGTATCTATGCTCTCCTCTGTAACGACCCGCAAGAGCTCGGGAAGATCCGGCCTCAAAGAGCTGTGTCGCAGGGGCGTCCAGAGCCCGAGCCGGATGCGCTCGAGGGCCTCATCGGCGGTGGTAGCCTCGTGGCACGATCTCAGACCGGCGGCGGTGAGGGCGGCCAGCTTCGCGCCGCGAGCGCCCGTCGTGTGCCCGTCGGCGATGAGGCCCCTGCGGTGGGCCTCGGTGATGGCCGCCTCCAGAGGGGACTCCTCGCTCCCCAGGAAACGGGCCCAGGCAGGCGCCTCGCCGACCCCCATGACCAGCGGATGGTCGAGAACCTCGCCCAGCCGCTCGCCGTCGAAGTAGTCCTCGTCACCACCCGAGATCGGGGACGCCGGCTCCGGGCGGGCGTACCAGAGGACGCGTAGTGGGAGCCGGGCGCAGGCGTCCATGACGGCCCGGCTGGTCTTCGCGCCGCCGTGCAGGGAGAAGACCAGGTCGTCGGAGACGATGGTGGTGGTACCGCCGGGCAGGATGGCCTCGGCCAGGCTCGCGGGGTTGTAGAACAGGTAGGCGTGGGTGTGCGGTTCGATCCAACCTGGTGAAACGTAGAGCCCCCGCGCGTCCAGCACCTCGGTCTCAGGGCCCACGGCCTGCTCGGAAGGACCGACGTAGGCCACGCGTTCTCCCACGACGGCGATGTTCGCCGGGATGAGTTCCCCGGAATAGACGTTGACCACCGTGCCGCCGCGAACGAAGAGGTCAGCCTTCTCCTCTCCGAGCGCCACCCGCATCAGGCGTCGCCGCTCTCCGGGGAAGGGTCGGGCCCGCACTCGTTCCGCCCGAGCATTCATACGGGACCCCACGCATCGGGACTTCGCCCGACGCCAGAGCCGTGCGCCGAGCCTGCCCTACTTCCTACTCCCCACTCCCCACTCACAGCAGGCCTGCTATCCTGGAGAAGCCGCGCGAGCCCAGGCCGCCGTCGGAGTTGATGATCCCGCCGGTCACGCCGCGAGAGAGGCTCTCGTCTGCCAGGAAGAGGTAGGCGCCTACATGGTCTTCTGCGTCGAAGGCTAGCTGGAGAGGGTTTATGGATTTCAGCGCCTTCCCTCATCTCTTCGGTGCCGAGCATGGGTTCCTGCTCCAGGCTCTTGAGGCCACCGATCAGGGTGGCGGTGCCGCCGGGAGCCACGCCGTTGACTCTTACCTTCGGCGCTAGCTCGTAGGCCATCTCGACGAGGAGGCCGCGCACGGCGAACTTGGTGGCCATGTATAGCGGGCCTCCCCCGTCCGGGTAGAACGCCGAGTTCGAGAGCGTGTAGACGATGTTGCCCTCGGACTCCACCAGCGCGTCCATGCACACCTTCGTGGCGAGTATGTAGCTCTTGACGTTGATCGCGAAGATCTCCTCGAACGCGGCGTCTAGCTTCTCTTTCGGCAGCCGCTTCATCTTGGCCTGGTTGTCCCACAACCCCACGCAGCACACGAGCACGTCCAGTCCGCCCGAACGTCTCCACGGTCTCTCCGAACGCGGCCTCGTTGTCCTCAAGGCTCGTGGCGTCGCCGCGAACGGCCACGACGTTATCACCGAGCCCGTTCAACTCCTCGATCTTATCGGGCGAGATGTCGAGTACGCCGACCCTCGCACCCTCGGCGACGAAAGCCTCTACCACGGCCCTTCCTATCCCTGAGCCGCCACCCGTTACCAGCGCGACCTTTCCCGTTCCAGCGCGCCACTAGTGCGCGCCCCGTGGTCCGTAGGGCTCTTCGATGAGCCTCGAGAGGGTGTCTGGAGTCTGCCAGGTCAGGCTCTCGAGCAGGGGGGGTCGAGGAGGATCTGGTAGTCCAGCTTCGGCGAGAAGATCTCCAACCGCGCCCCACCCCCGACGCGGACCTTGCGAACGAGCGTGTACGCGAACTCGTTGGCGAACTCGGTGTACTCGGCCTCCGGTTCGACCTCCGCGCCTTCTGTGTTCTGGGCGTTCCTGGTCTCGGGCGGGTCTTCTAGCGTGTCGGAGAACGTCTCGCGGAGTCTGCCAGGCCAGGCTCTCGAGTCAGGGGATCCAGGTACACACGACGGTCCTTCTCCGGCGAGTGGATCTCCAGCCGCACCCCGTTCCCCGTCCGGACCTTGCGCACCCGCACGATCGCGGCGTCGTTGCTGATCTCGGTGTACTCGTCCAATTGCCTCCCTTCGGTCGGGGCCGGGGAGTAGTATTTTTCTCGACTCCCCATCCCCTGTTTCGCTACTCGCTAGAAGAAAACGGAGAGGTTGTGCGTCATCACGACGGAGTGGTCGAGCAGGATCTCGCGTCTTCTCAGCCTCCACCCGTCGTCTTGTTTGCGCAACACGTCTCTTGCGCTCGGCGGAGAGCACATCGGCGGTCGGGTCGCTGCCCCGGGAGCGGTAGAGGAGCAGGTTGGACTTCACGGCCACCTCGCTCCTCCTCGCCCTCGGCGACCCTGACGTTGGTCACGAAGTGGCGGGTGCGCGATGGGGGGTCTTCGGCCCAGGCGTACTCCGTCTCCAGTCTCTTCACCCGCAACTCCAGGCTCCCGCGCGTATCCTGGAAGTAGAAGGACTCGTCGCTGAAGCCGACTCCCTCACTACGCTCGCGGTTCTCGCGCACCGGCATCAGATACTCGACGTCATCGGCGATGCACGACTCCAGCCACTCCCGCTCGCGACGCTCATCCAGGAGCTCGGCCTCGCGCATCAGGAACGAGTAGACTTCCCAGTACGTCTCCAGCGACGTTTCTATCATCGTTCCGCCCCTACGCCGTCAGGTGGTCGAAGTAGGTTTGCCAGAAGTGGCGCTGGGCGAAGTCAATGTAGTTCTTGGGGTAAGCCGTGCCGGGCCCGGCCCACTCACCCTCGGTGATGGGGTCTACCTGGTCAGCCCCGGCCGAGTAGTTGAGGTAGTGCGAGCCTGACATCGCCCCGGCGGCGACGCGGGTCGTGCCGCTCCAGTTCTCCGCGTCGTCCTGTTCCAGGGTGCCCGACGCCCCGAAGGTCGAGAGGTACGAGCGGTTGGAGGCTTTCTTGAATTCCTCGGGTGCGTCCTTCTCCACGAGGCACCACGACCACACCTCCGTCTTGCCGGGACCCATCGGCTGCCAGACGCGCAGCGTGACGTAGGGGACCGACTTGCTGCCGGGCTCTATGGCCATCGAGGAGTGGAGCAGGCTCAGGTTCGGGAAAATCGTGGCGTTCAAGGGGAGCACCGAGCTCTCCTCGATGAGGGCGACCTGGTCCTCGTTCAGGCTCTCCTTCATCGAGTCCACGATGCTCTGGGGGTAGTTGAAGTAGCTGCCCGGTTTGAAGCCCATAAACAGGCACCCGTGCGACCCGGCGAGGATCTGCACGCCGTCCTTGAGGTAGGCCGGGCTCTTGACGCGCATGATGCCGGCCTTGATCGTGCTCATGTGCGTCGACTGTGTGTGATACCCGTCGCCGATAAAGTTCTCGGAGGCCAGCTTCCAGTCGGCGTGCATCACCCACCGCTGCGGGGGACCTACGACCTCCATGCCGGCCGGGCTCTTTTTGAGGTAGAAGTCCAGGTACCAGCCCATGTCCCCGATGTGCTCCTCCAGCGGCCGGACGTCCGGGTCGAGGCTAGCGAAGATCATGCCCTCGTAGATACCCACCCTGGGCGCGGGCGTCATGGCCCATTCATCCTTGTCTAGCCCCTCGGGGCCGTACGCCTCCTTCTGGAAAGGGACGCCGTTGAGCTTGCCGGTATTCTTGTAGGTGTAGCCATGGTAAGGGCAACGGAAGTGGCTGGTGTTACCAGCGTCGGCACGGCACAGCTGCATCCCGCGGTGGCGGCACATGTTGAAGAGGACGTGGATCTGACCGTCCTCGTCCCTGGCAACTATGAAGCTGTCGTCTATGATGCGGCGCAGCACGTAGTCGCCGGGCCAGGGGATCTCCGACTCATGAGCCAGAAAGACCCAGGTCTTCTGGAAGATCTTCTTCGCCTCCATCTCGAAGATGCTCGGCTCGTTGTACACCTTGGCGAGGAGCTTGCTTTCCTCGTCGAGCGCTCGCTTGGCCTCCCGCAGGACCTCGTAGGTCTCCTGCGAACGGGTTTGTTCTATCACTGCCCCTGCTCCTCCTCGGCGTGTTCTTGACGAGTTCTTTCGTCCATGACAGTCTACTTCCCCGCGTGTACCGGTCAACCCTCGCGTCCGGTACGACCGAACATGCTGCTTGCTCGGAACTTTCCGGGAGCCTGTATCGACGAACCCGTTTCAAGAAATGCTTGGTGGTGTGCCGCCCGGGGGCATGAGATGGACCAGCGTGAGATCCTGGCGGAGCCTGAGAGGCGGCAGGTGGTGGCCGCCGGGAGGACTGGATCATAGACACTGGTTGTTTGTCATGGCGCGTGCCATCTGCTCACCTTAGACTTTCATTAGCGCTATGACGGGCGAGGGAAGGGTAGTAGAACGTGATGCAATGGGGCTCGGACGAAGAGCTATACGGCACGATCCGTCGCGATCTTTTCACGGCGGTGGTTGGCGACGTCATGGACACCATGGGGTTGCTACGCCAATTTCTGCCACCGCACATCAAACCGCTCCACGACGATATGGTGGTCATCGGACGGGCTATGACGGTGCTGGAGGCCGACGTTTTCGTGGAGGCACATGGCTCCAGCGCGACCGACTTCATGTCCGATCCCTTCGGCCTGATGTTCCGGGCACTCGACGACTTGAGGGCCGGAGAGGTCTACATCTGTGCTGGTGCCTCGCCCCGCTATGCCCTTTGGGGTGAGCTGATGAGCACGCGAGCCATACAGCTCGGGGCCACCGGAGCGGTCGTCGACGGCTACCATCGCGACACGCGCGGGATCCTCCAACTGAGTTTTTCCACCTTCTCCTACGGAGGATACGCCCAAGATCAAGCGCCGCGCGGGAAGGTCATAGACTTCCGGGTACCGCTGGAGATCGGTGGGGTAAAAGTGATGCCGGGAGACATCGTCTTTGGCGACCTTGACGGAGTATGCGTGATACCGCGCGCTGCCGAAGAGGAAGTGTTCCGCAAGGCTCTGGAGAAGGTGCAAAAGGAGAATTTGGTGGGGCAGGCCATCCAGGACGGAATGAGCGCCCAAGAAGCATTCCAGAAGTTCGGCGTGATGTAGCCCGGAACTGGAGCGGTGCCGAAGACAAGATTGTAGCGGGACCGACGAGCCACTAACCCTGAAAGTTGGAGCAACCTCCACTTTGAATGTTCCGCACTTGGGGCGGTATGACACGTACTTAGTTCTAAGGCGCGTCATGGAGGTGTTAAAGCCCGACTCGTCTACGAAAACTAGCCTTCTCGCATCGAAGCGGGAAGCCAGCCACCGCCACAGCCCTCTGGCCTCCTCGTCACGCTCTTGGGCTATCTGTGACTTTTTTTGAGCGGCCAGGGTCCATCGGGCAGGCCAGAGATGGCCCTGCCAATAGTGGACGTAGAAACCCTCTGCCCGAAGTGCTCCTCGAAAGCCTCGCGGTGCTCCTCTAGGGTTAGGTCGTCGTTGGCTTCCAGGTGTTTCGGCAGCCACTCTTTAAGCATCGCTCCTTTCCTTGCGGGCCTGCCAGGGATAGGCTCGGGCTCGACACTCCCGGTCTCTCTTCGTCTCCTTAGCCAGCGTTTTATGGTGGGCATCGACACCGAGAAGGTCTTCGCGACCTCCTCCCTGGGGCTTCCTGCGTCCACGGCGGCTAGCACCCTCAATCTCAGGTCCTTCGAATACGGTTTCATGCCAGGAGGCTACCACACATGGATTGAGAGTCCTATCCACTTATACAGTGACCAGCTGTTGACTTCGCTCAGCATTGTTTGATAAAACAGCGTCGGGTGACAAATGCCTCGAGCCCAGTCAATCGGAACTCGGGCAGTGGGAAGAGTGATTACCATGACAAGCGAATCGAACGTTGACCCTCTCCTCATGTATATCGGGGGGGAATGGACCGACTCTGCAAGCGGCGAGACCTTTGAGAGGATAAGCCCGGTCACCGGCGAGGTCCTAGCGAGCCTACCAAGGGCCAATAGAGAGGATGCTCAAGCAGCCATCGATGCGGCCAACCGGGCCAGATCACATATGGCCTCCATGCCGGTCTTCGAGAGGGCCGCACTGTGCCACGCCATTGCAGATGTCCTTGAGTCCAAGCGCAAATCCATGGGCGAGGAACTGTCCCTCGAACAAGGAAAGCCCTACCGCGAAGCCTGCGACGAGATACTCTTCGCCGCCGAACTCTACCGTGATGCCGCCGAGAACATCAAGCGGTTGGAAACGAGTATCGTTCCATCGGTCGATCCCAACAAGCGCATCCTTACCATTCGCCAACCGCACGGCGTGGTGGCGATAATCACGCCTTGGAATTTCCCCGTGGGCATACCCAGCGAGTACCTGTCCGCTGCCTTGGCCACGGGCAACACGGTGGTCTGGAAGCCTGCCCCCACCTCTTCCATCATCGCGATACGGCTGGTGGAGTGCTTTCTCGAAGCCGGCGTGCCTGAAGGTTCGGTCAATCTCCTCTTTGGCGAGGCCGAGGTGGGAGACGAGATGGTCGCAAATCCGGACACGCACGCGGTGGGCCTCACCGGCAGCTCGGCGGTAGGCAACGCCGTGGCCCAGCGAGCGGGAGCCAAACCCCTACTCTTGGAACTCGGGGGGAATGGGCCAACGATCATCTTGGATGACGCCGACCTAGAAAGGGCCATAGAGGGAACGGCGTTTGGCTGTTACCACAACGCCGGGCAGATCTGTCAGTCTAGCGAACGGATCCTAACTCATAGCAAGGTTCACGACGCCGTTCTCGAGGGCCTGGTGGAGAAAACGCGATCCATCAGGCTGGGACACCCACTCGACGAGACGACGACTATGGGACCGTTGAACAATGAAGGCGTTGCGAAGAAGATGGACGAGCACCTGGCTGACGCGCTGCAGAAGGGTGCAACCGTGGTCACCGGGGGAAGACGAGCAGAAGGCTTTCCGACGGCGCTGTACTACGAACCAACCGTCGTGGACGGAGTCCCGCCCGAGTCTCTATTCAACCATGAGGAGACGTTCGGACCAGTGGCCCCGGTTATCTCGACCGAAGACCTCGACGAGGCAATCGCCGTAGCTAACTCCTGTGGGCTCGGTCTATGCTGCTCTGTCTACACGAGCAACGTTAGCAAAGCCTTCTACTGTGCCGAACAACTTGAGTGTGGAGTGGTGAACGTCAATGAGAGCGCCGCCTACTGGGACGGCCGCATTCCATTCGGTGGCTACTCCGGCAAGGGAAGCGGCGTGGGCCGCTTGGGAGGGAAAGAGACCATACTCTCCATGACACAGCTGAAGAGTATGGTCATGGACGTCAGAATGTAGGAGGTTGTTGCGCCTCTCCGATTGCCTATACGTGAAAGTTCGAATGCCAAGGAATGCGCTAGCCAATTAGGTTCTGGAAGACACCACGGAGTTGGCATTAAAAGGAGGAGGCAATGAAGGACCGACCAGATGAAGCGATGACCACCCGACGCTTGAGTCGCCGAGATTTCCTTGGCAGGGCGGCTGCCGTAGCTGCGTTAACGGGCGTAGCAGGTCCCCTGGCTGCTTGCCAGCCGCCGGAGGAAACCGGCGGAGCCGCAGGGACCGACCTAGATTTCGTGATCTGGTCCTACAACGTCGGGACGGTACAGGACAACGTCAACCGGTTCCAGAAGACATATCCGAAGATCGCAGTCGAGCTCAGCGATTTCTCATGGAATGCCTACCACGAGACAATGGTCAACCGGTTCGAGTCTCAGACGCCGATGGATGTGGCATACAACGGCGGTAACTGGCTCCCCGAGTTCGCCGCTGCCGAATGGGTAGTACCGCTTGCTGATCATTTCGCCTGGGTCGAAGATTACAGGGACAAGATCTTCGATTTCGCTTGGCAGGATATGTCCCAGGAGGGCAAAGTCTACGGGTTGCCCTACTACGCCGACACCCAGAGCTTCTTCTATAACGAGAAGATCCTTCAGGACGCTGGCATCTCAGCGCCCCCAGAGACGTGGGAGGAGCTGACAGAGCAAGCGAAGACGCTCCAGCAAAGAGGGATGGATGAACCGTTCATAATAGAGCTGGATCAGAGTCTACCCACGATCACCGAGGTCTTCACGAGCATGGTCTTCGGCCGGGGTGGCGAGATGTTCGACGAGGAGGCCAACCCTCTCTGGACCGATCCCAATAGCCCGATGGCCCAGCAGATGCAGTGGCTGGTGGACGCGGCAAACAAGGACAACATCCTCACCTTCGTTCCGCACGAGACCAATGCTGTGAGGGCGATGAACACCGGCCGGCACGCCTTCACCGTCCTGTACAACTACAACCTGGCCGCGTTGAACGACGAGGCTCGCTCCGATCTCGCCGGGCAGTTCAAGCTTGCGCAGATGCCGGGCGAGACGCACGAGTGCTACGGTTTCGCCAAGTTCTACAACATAACCCAGATGGCGGCCGACCGCGGTGATAGCGTCGTTGACGCCTGCGGAAAGTTCATCGAGTATTTCGCCGGTGAGACCGATGGCCAGTACGTCGTGGCCAAGCGCTGGGCGCTCGAATCGGGACTCGGCTTTGGTCAGAAGCCGTTGTTGAACGATCCCGAGGTTCGGAAATCCCTCTCGAAGTGGATGGATCTCGACACCCGGCGAGAGCAGCTCGAGCTGGCGCGGGCGCAACGGTACACGCCGTGGTACGGGATCTGGGATGAGGACTTCCGCCGGGAGTACGCCAGTGCCTATGGCCGGCGAGATCAGTGCAGAGGACGCGCTGGCGACAGCCGCCCAGAGTTGGAACGAGCTCAAGGAGCAGCACACCGGCTGATGTGAAGAGGTTCGAGCATGCAGCAGAAGACTGACGCGCCACGCCGGATCGAGACAGAGGCAGCGCGACATCCCAGGCGCTCCCCTCGGCGCGTCACCGACTGGTCCGGACTGATCTTGGCGGCGCCGACTGTTCTGCTGGTGGCTGCCTTCACGCTCTACCCGTTCGCAAATGCGCTCTACACGAGTACGCAGCTTTCCTCACCTATCATCGAGGGAAAATTTGTCGGCCTGCAAAACTACCGCGATGTCATCACTAGCTCTTATTTCTTGGACGCTGCCAAGACGACGGCGCTCTTTACGATCGTTTCCGTCCCGGTGTTGGTCGTGCTGGGCGTGCTCGTGGCAGTGCTACTCAACGAGCCCTTCTTCGGTAACACGTTCTTGCGGGCCGGGATGCTCTTGCCGTGGGCTATCCCGGCAGCTGCAGCTGGCGTCATCTGGAAGTGGGTGTTTCTCGACGATTCGGGTGCGCTGAACGTCTCGCTGTACTCGCTAGGCGTCATCGAGGAGTACGTGCCCTGGCTGACGACGCCGGAGCTCGCAAGGATGGCAGTCGTCATCGTGTTTATCTGGACTCAGCTGCCGCTGGTGAGCATTTTACTCCTGGCAGCCCTCCAAGCAGTGTCGAATGATCTCTACGATGCCGCAGCCGTCGACGGGGCCTCAGCCCTTGGCCGCTTCAGACATATCACCCTCCCCGGCATCCGCCCGATGTTGGTGATCGTGACCGTATACGAGATCTTGATGGCGCTGGCCACATTCGACCTCACCTACTCGCTCACCGGTGGCGGCCCCGGGACCGCGACGACGCTGCTGGCCTACTTCATCTGGTCGGAGACCTTCAACCAGCTCAGCTTCGGCCAGGGGGCGGCGCTGGCGATCCTCATCGCGTTCGCGTCGCTCGTCGCGATCTTCGTGATACTCCGGGCGTTGCCGGACGATGCGTTGTTGGGGGAGGATCGATGAAGCGTCGAACACTGTGGCAGCGGATCATTATCTACGGGGCCGCGCTGCTGCTGGCGGTCTTCTGGTTCGGACCGTTCGTATTGGTGGGGCTTGGGAGCGTAATCCCGGAGGCCAACCTCTTCTCCTTCCCACCAAACTGGTTCGCGGATCCCCCGTTCCTCGGCAACTACAAGATACATATTTACTGGCGAGATTCCTCAAACCTACCTCCAGACCGGCACGACGCGCAGCATGGTCTCTGAGGAGATCCGCTGGATACCGTATTCGGTGTTTAACAGCTTTATCGTCGCGCTAGCGGTGATGTTCATAGTACTCGTGCTCGGTAGCCTGGCCTCCTACGCCTACGCACGGTTGCGCTTTCCCGGCCGGAAAGGCACCTTCTTGTTCGTACTGCTGAGCCGGCTGATCCCCACCGTAGCCTTGGCCGTACCCTACTACACTATCGTCCAGAGCCTTGGGCTCCTGAATACTCGCTGGGCGTTGATCGGCATCTACACCGTACTTACGCTGCCGTTCGCGGTGCTCGTGTTGACGCTCTATTTCAAGAGCATACCGAAAGAGATCGACGACGCCGCGCGGGTAGAGGGAGCAACGCCGCTTCAGAACCTATGGTATATAACGCTGCCCCTCGCTCTGCCCAGCCTGGTAGGCGCCGGGTTGTTCACGTTCATGCTGGCCTACAGCGAGTTTCTGATTGCCTTGCTCATTACCAGCAGCGAGGCGGTACGCACCCTCCCGGTTACCGTAGGGGCCGTCTCGACAAACCCGGACGTGTCCTGGGGGTTGCTCATGGCGGGCATCATGATCGGCAGCATCCCGACGATGCTGCTCGTCTACCCCGTATGGCGGTTCATGGTACGCGGCTTGACGGCCGGGGCGGGGCGTTAGTGAGGGGATCGCGAGCGTGCGAACGGTGCGGACCGGCATAGTGGGGGCTGGCTTCATGGGCAGATTGCACGGACGCTTGCTGGCCGAACTCCCCAACGCGGAGGTGGCCGGGGTAGTGGACGCTCGCCCCGAAGTAGCGGCGCAGGTCGCCGAGGAGATGGGCACACGGGCTTATCCGAGCGTCGAGTCCTTGCTTGACGGTATAAGTAACCTCGACGCGGTGATTGTAGCTACGCCGGAGCCCGAGCACCGACCGGCTGTCGAGGCCGCTGCGGCTCGAGGTTGCGCAGTATTTGTCGAGAAGCCGATCGCCAGCAACCTGGGCGACGCTGACGCAATGATCGAAGCTTGCGAACGGGCCGCCGTGCCGCTCATGGTGGGGCATATACTGCGGCACGAGTCAGCCTACGTTGCCATGCGGCAAGCCGTAGAGGAGGCCCGTCTGGGCCGACTGCTGACCGCGTACGCGCGCCGCAACGCCACCATCCAAGAGGGGCACCGGCTCGGCGGTCGTACCAGCGTTGTGCAGTACCTCGCCGTCCACGACGCTGATCTGCTGCTGTGGTACCACAACTCACCCGTCGAGAGCGTGGCGGCACGTGCGGTCCGCGGCCGGATAGCCGAATCGTATGGCACACCGGATTTCGTCTGGTTGTGGATGCATTTCGCCGATGGGGCGCTTGGCATCATCGAGTGCGGGTGGGCTTTGCCCGAAGGTTGGGGGGGATGGGCCGAGCGGGACGGCGTGGCAACCGTTCGGTGACTGCCGCATGGAGCTAATCGGCACCGACGACGTCCTCAGCCTCGACATGCGGACAATGAACGTTGCTGGAGTCGATCGCAGCGGCTGGCGCTTCCCGGAGACACGCCACTGGCCGGTGGTCAACGGGCGCATCGGGGGTGCGGCGCGCTTGCAGATGGAGCACTTCCTCGAGTGCGTCACTACCGGCACCCGTCCACTGTGCGACGGGCAGGCCGGTCGCGCCGCGCTGGCGGTCTGCCTAGCGGCGGAGGCCTCTCTGGCGAATGACGGGGCCGAGGTGCCTCTTTCGGCGATCGAACGGACAGAATAGTTCGAGCAGTCGGAAGGGGGGCAAGGTACATGATCGATGAGCGCCGCGTGGCGCTGGCAAGGATGACCTCTCCTGAGGCCGCGGAAGCGCTCGCCAGTGCCGAAGTAGCGCTGATTCCGGTAGGCGCAACCGAGCAGCACGGACCGAACATGTCGCTGGAGACGGACACGGCCGTGGCCTACCAACTCGCGCTGCATATTGCCGCGGCGCTCCATCCCCGTGCGGTCGTCACGCCGCCGCTGCCGTACGGCGTGAGTTACCATCACATGAGCTTCCCTGGCACCATGACGCTCTCGCCAGAGACATTCCAAGCCGTGGTGTTGGAGGTGGTCGAGAGCCTCAGGCAACACGGGGTGGAGCGCTTCTTTATCATCGACGGGCACGCCGGCAACCAGGGCGCCCTGGACGTACTGATGACGAAGTTGCGGTTTCAGAAGAGGATTCGCGCAGCCTACTTCTTCTACTTCACCATCGTGGATGACCTCATGCGCGAAGGTGCGAAGACAGAGCGCTGGGGACACGCCTGCGAGGTGGAAACGTCGATGGGGCTGGCGCTACAGCCTGACATCGTGCGCAGCGAGGCGTTGGAGGCGGGCAAGATACGCTCGGCATCGTTGCCGTACAGCAACGTCATGGAGTCGCCTAGGGTGGGCGTGCCGCTCTCCTTCGAGGAGATCACGGAGAACGGGGCCTTGGGTGACGCCCGCCAGGCGAGCGAGGAGTTTGGCCAGGAATTGACGAACGCCATCGTTAGGCGCACGGTGGAGTTCCTTGAGCGCTTCGTTAGTGAGTAGCAGTCGTTACTCCTGTTCCCAAGATACTGTATCGACGACCTGTCCCCTATTTTGACCTCGGCAACGATCTGGTTGTAGGACTCTCCACGCTCTGCAAAGGTCAGATATCGAGGCACGGAAACCTGTCAGATGGTCGGTCGAGACCGGTGCCTTCCTCCACCGGAACACTGTGCTCGATGTCGCCACTCGAATTATTGTAACCAGGACCTGCAAGATACCGGTTGCATGACGTAACCGGACTGGGTCAAGACTGGAACATCTAGGTCGCACGTACAGGCACTCTGCGAAGCCGCTTGGGAAAAGATAAGAGGTCAAACGGACGGTACAGGCCGACCTTTACGTCGATTTGATGGGGAAGAAACGCTGCATTTGCAGGTAATTTGTAGTGCGCTCGGCAGGACTCGAACCTGCGGCCTTCTGATTCGTAGTCAGACGCTCTATCCGGCTGAGCTACGAGCGCACGAAGATACACATGATACCGCCGGGTGGGGCAACTCTCAAGGTAGGTGCTCCTTAGAGGCGTTTTTGTGGATATACTCTCGTGGTGACACGGTTGGCGTTTGCACAGCGAAGGTAGGCGTGGCGTTTTGAGCGCATCTGTACTGCTTGTCATAGGGGATGACGAGGAGAGGTTACATCTGAGGCGGGCGCTCTCCGGGGAGGGGTGGCGTGTGATCCCCGCCGGCTCGGGCTCTCAGGCCCGGCAGATGGCCGGAAGGGAGGAATTCGAGATCGCGGTCGTCGATAATCGGCTGCCCGATGAGCGGGGGTTTCAGGTTATCTCCGCCGTCCAGAAGCCGGGCGTCTCTACCGTTGCGCTCTTGAGGGACGAAGACACCATGGACCGTATAGTCGGGATAGAGCTCGGGGCCGATTACTATATGCGCTCGCCGGTCAATCCAAGGGAGTTGGTGGCGCGTGTAAAGCAGATCTTCCGCAAGAGAGAACGCGCCGGGGATGGGGATTCTGGCAGGATCTTCGTCGGGGAGCTGGAGATCGACCCGGATCAGGTCCAGGTCCTCAAAAACGGTCAAGAAGTCCTCCTCTCCCCCCGCGAGTTCAAGCTTCTCCACACGCTGGCCAAGAGCCCGGGAAGGGTCTTCCCACGCACGGCGCTCCTCAGGCAGGTGTGGGGCGAGGAGGAATACATAGACGAGCGCACCGTAAACGTCTACGTACAACGCCTCCGCAACAAGCTCGGCGACGACCCCACAGACCCCAAGCTGATAGAGACCGTGCGCGGTTTCGGCTACCGTCTGGTGAGGCCGGCGGGGTAAGGGAGGTTCGTGTCGCGGGCTGTTCGCGAACAGCCCCTACAACGTATCGCGTTGCCTCGGAACGCCCTTACGGGCGGCGGATGAGGGCGCCGCCCCTTATGGTCTCCTGGCGGCGTACGTCGTAGTGGTGGCCGACTATGCAGTCCTCCAGGTAGGCGCCGCCGCCCACGCTCGCACCGGGGAGCAGGATGCTGCGTTTGATCGTGGCGTTCGGCCTGATCCAGCAGTCGCTACCGACAATCACGTCCCCGAGGAGCTTCACGCCCCGCCCGACGACCGCGTCTTTTCCTATCAGAACGTGGCCCTCTATCTCTGCGGCAGAGTGTATCTGGGCGTCCTCTCCGACCCACAGTCCCTCGCTCCTCTCCTCGCCTGGGATCTTGACCCCGACCTTGCCGGAGAGCACGTCGTACTGGGCCTGGCGGTACGCCGCGAGGGTCCCTATGTCCGACCAATAAAAGTCCTCCTGATAACCCACGAACCGCTCGCCGCTCTCGAGTAACTGCGGGAATACGTCCTCGGCGAAGTCGAAGAAGGTGCCTTCTGGGATGTAGTCGAGGGCCCGCGGCTCGAAGACGTAGATGCCTGTGTTCGCAAGGGTGCTAATGGCCTCCTCAGGGCTTGGCTTCTCCTGGAAACCCTGGATCTTTCCCTCCTCGTCCACCTCGACCACTCCGAACTCGGAGGTGTCATAGACCCACCGCAGGGCTATCGTGGCCAGGGCGCCTTTCTCCCTGTGAAAATCCACCAGCTCTCTTATGTTCACGTCCGTCAGCGCGTCGCCGGAGACGACGACGAAGGTGTCGTCAAACCTGTCTGCCAGACGCTTCACGCCCCCAGCCGTGCCCAGCAGCTCGGCCTCCCTCTCGAAGTGTACTGTCATGCCGTTCACCCTGGACTCTTCGCCGTAGGTTTCGAGAAGAGCGTCCGCCAGGTAGTGGACGTTGACGTAGACTTCCTCGATGCCATGGCCAGCCATGAGGTCGAAGATGTGCTCGATGATCGGGGTGTTCACCACCGGGGCCATGGGTTTGGGGATCTCACCGGTAAGCGGGAAGAGCCTGGTTCCCTTGCCCGCCGCTAGAGCCATCGCTTTCATAGATCTCTCCCTCCCCCGTTCTGCAAAGCATTCGTCGGTACTCTATATTCCCTCTCGTGCATGCTAGCACTCTACACCGGCTCTTCCCTTCGGCCAAGTTCGACGAACCCTTGAAGCGCTACACGGCCTGGAAGATCGGGGGCCCCGCTGACGCCCTGCTCGAGCCAAGGAGCACAGGTGAGCTGATCGAGGCCACCGAGAAAGCCGGCGAAAATGGCGTCCCGGTCACCATCCTCGGCGGGGGCACCAACGTGCTCGTGAGAGACGGCGGCATCAGGGGACTGACGATCCGGCTCGCCAAGTCCCTGAAGAACGTCGAGATCGAAGGTACGCACGTAACCGCCGACGCCGGTGTGCTCTACCCCGTGCTTGCCAACACCACGGCAGGGGGCGGCCTCGCCGGCTTGGAGTTCGCGACAGGCATCCCAGGCACAGTCGGAGGCGCCCTCTACATGAACGCCGGGGCCTACGGCAGCGAGACGACCGAGGTCCTCGACTGGGCCGACGTGTTCAGGGAACACAGGGTAGTAAGGATGGAAAATAGAGATCTCGACCTGTCTTACCGTCACAGCGCCCTGCACGATAACCCCGGTTGGATCGTCCTGCGAGCCGGCTACACGCTCACCCCAGGCGATCCGACACAACTGAAGGCTCGCATAAAGGAGTTCAGGGTGCAGCGCATGAACGGCTCCCCTAACAAGCCGAGCTGCGGTTCCACTTTCAAGCGTCCCAAGGGAGACTTCCCAGGCCGCGTGATAGAGGCAGCCGGCCTGAAAGGCACCAGAGTCGGCCAGATCGAGGTCTCCCCAGTGCATGCCAACTACCTCGTAAACCTCGGGGGCGGCACGGCCCAAGAGGCCAAGGACTTGATCGAACACGTCCGCCAGAAGGTCCGCGAGAGACTGGGCATCGAGCTGGAGCCGGAAGTAAGAGTGATTGGTGAACCGTAGCATTTCAGCAATTCAGCAACTCAGCTTTCGCATTGGCAGGTCCTTGCTGAAGTGCTGAGAAGGCGGCGCAGCCGCCGTGCTGACAAGCGAAGGCGTCAGCCTGAGCGTGCTGAATTGCTATTGCGCTGACGGCTGAAGCCTGATGCCTGATGCCTTCTTGAACAAATCTGGTATATCCGCCAGGTCGGTGTGGGCGTCGCAGACGTCGAGGAGGGCCTGGGAGGTGCACTGGGCTGCGCTTATGACTTCGACGCGGATGCCTTTTTCGCTCTGGAGGTACTCGACGGCCTCGACGTAGTCTCCGTCGCCCGAGACGAGGACGTAGGTATCGGCGTGTCCTGCGAGACGCATCATGTCGACGACGACGCCTATGTCCCAGTCGCCCTTGTGCGAGACCGTCCTCTCCCCTTCTGGGGTCAGGGTCTCGTGTACCACGAGCGGCTTGGAGCGCACCTTGTAGCCGAACTTGTTGAGGTTGTAGACGAACGAGCGCGCTGAGTTCGTCCCCTGTCCCTCCTCGGCCTCCTGCTTCTCGACAATGTAGAAAGTAGCCCGAAGTAACTTCCTATCTCTGACTGCCGCCGAGAGGAGCCTGGCGTAATCGAGGATGCCTTTGTAGTAGTTCTTGATCGAGTGGTAGAGGTTCGCCCCGTCGACGAAGACGGCCACCCGCTCTGTGCTTCTCCCTTCCATACGCCCAGATATTAGCAGAAAACACTGTGTGCCCGTACAAGGTGGGCGGTTTACCGGGCACACGAACTACGCTAATATCCTCTGCGTCGACCCTAGAGAGGAGTGAGTACGGACTTCGAGGCCAGCATTTCCGAGCATGCCGAAGGATACTCCGTTGTCTCGGTGCGGGGTGAGATGGACCTCCATACCGCCCCGAGGTTCCAGTACGCCATAGAGCGGGCCGTCGAGAACGAGGGCGTTGGCACGGTCGTAGTCGACCTCGCCGACGTTGCGTTTATGGACTCAACAGCCCTCTCGGCCCTCATCCGCTCCAAAGATACCCTCGGGCAGCAGGAGATCTCCCTTCGCCTCGCCGCCCCCTCGAAAGCCGTCGAACGCATCTTCTCCGTGACAGGCTTCCAGGACTACTTCGATATCTTCCCCTCCCGCGAAGCGGCCATCCCCGCCTGACCGAACGAACAGTAGAGCGAAATGGCATGCAGTAGGGTCCTGTGACTCTCCGAAGCGTGGCGTACTAGAATCTGATCATCATGATGGCCGACATAAACGAAGCTCGAGGTGCCACAGGCGCTCTCGCGTCTCGGTGAAGCATTCAGTGAGGGTGGGCACGAGCTCTACCTGGTAGGTGGTGTCGTGCGGAGGGCTTTGCTCAGCGGGCCTGACATGGACATCGCGACGGAAGCGTACTCGAGCAGGATCGACCTGCAGGATGCGGACGCGGCGACGGACGCACATCCGGCGAGGATAAAGGCGTTGCTCGGCCTCACGCAGAGAACCTCTGGACGGTGGGGGAGCGGTTCGGGACCATTGCTGCCACCATAGGAGAGTACGAGGTCCAGATCACGACCTACAGGACCGACCAGTACACCAGGGGGAGCAGGCATCCCGAGGTACGGTTCGGCGAGAGCCTCGAAGAGGATCTCGCACGCAGGGACTTCACGATCAATGCCGTTGCTGCGGCCGCGATCACGGGTGAGATCGTTGACCCCTTCGAGGGCCGCAAAGACCTTGAGTCGGGTGTGATCCGGGCCGTCGGAGATCGCTCTGGAGAGGATGCGCGACGACCCCTTGAGGATGCTACGTGCCGTCCGTTTCGAGGCGACGCTGTCACAGCCGAGCGAAGCCTTTCGCGATGACGTCGGGATCTCGAAGGGGCGATCCGTAACAACGTCGGGTGGCTCGAGAGCATCTCCGCCGAGCGCAAGAGGGAGGAGTTCGAGAAGATCCTCCTCTCGGAGAACGTGGCGTCTGGTCTGAGAACGCTGGTGCGTCTCGGGCTCATGACCTACGTGGTGCCCGAGTTCATGGAGACGGTCGACGTCGAGCAGGAGGCCGAGTTCCATCACAAGGACGTCTTCGAGCACACCCTTATCGTGGTCTCGAGCGTCGAGGCAGACCCCATCCTGCGCAAGGCCGCTTTCTTCCACGACATCGGGAAACCGAGAACGCTCGTCTACGAACATCGCTGCACCTACTGCGGGGCGAAGAGCGTGAGGAAGAGATCCGAGGAAGGAGAGTGCGAGGTCTGCGGGGGGCGTACGATCCCGAAGCAGATCCACTTCTACGGCCACGAGAACGTCGGGGCCGCCATAGCGCGCCGGGCGATGCAACGCCTCGCCTACCCGAAGGACGACATCGACGCCGTTTCCCACCTCGTCGCCAACCACATGCGTCCTTACGGGTACGCCGCGAGCAAGGACCCGTGGAGCGACGCCGCGGTCAGGCGCTTTATCAGGGACACTTACCTCGCCCGCGGCGACAGAGTGCTCGCGGACGTGGACATGCTCCTCAAGCTCGCCAGGGCAGACATCACGGGTAGCGCGCCGCGGCGGAGACGCATCGCCGAGGAGTCCTGGCGAAGCCTGAGGAGCAGGGTTGACGAGATCAAGGCCGAGGACGCCGTCGAGAAGCTGGAGAGCCCTCTCAGCGGCAACGACCTCATGCGGCAGTTCGATATGGGGCCAGGGCGTTGGATCAAGGGTCTCAAAGACTACCTCCAGAACGAGGTAATCGAAGGACGTCTCGGCAAAGACGACAAGGACAAAGCCAGCGAGCTCGCCACAGCCTACGCCCGCGAACACGACATCCTGGAGGAGTAGAGAGATATGGAGAATATGGATCCCCTCGTCACGACCGGCTGGCTCGCCGCCCATCTCGAGGACGATAACTTGCGCGTCGTCGATATCAGGGGTTACGTCGACAAGACCGACCTTGGCGAAGGCCGGCAGAAAGCCGAGTACCTCGCGGCCCGCGAGGAGTACGAAGAGGCCCACATCCCCGGTGCCGTCTACGTAGACTGGACCAGCGACATCACCGATCCCGACGACCCCGTGTCCGTGCACAGATCGCCCCGCCAGAGCGCTTCGCAGGGACGATGGGATCTTTGGGCATCGGCGACGACACCCACGTCGTGGTCTACGATCACGCGGGGGGCCAGTTTGCTACCCGCCTGTGGTGGGCCCTGACCTATTACGGGCACGACATGGTCTCCGTTCTCGACGGCGGCTGGAGTAAATGGACCGCCGAGGACCGTCCGACGACTGACGAGATCCCAGAACCAGAGCCGGCCGTCTTCACCCCCGAACCTCAGAGCGGCTGGCGGACGGAAGCCGAAGATCTCCTCGCTGCGAGCGAGGGCGAGGCTCACGTTCTCGATGCGCGCGACGAGGGGCAGTACACCGGCGCCGTGGCGCGTGGGGAGGGCCGGGCGGGGCGCGTACCAGGGGCCGCCCACCTCCACGCCGACAGCCTACTTCGACCCCGAGAGCGGCACTTTCCGCTCCGACGAGGAGCTGGCGCGAGTGCTTAAGGAGGCGGGCGTATCCGAGGATAGAGACGAGCCTGTCGTCGCCTACTGCAACGGCGGGGTCGCGGCGACGGTCCCGCTCTTTGCCCTGCACCGGCTCGGTTACAAGAGACTGGCCAACTACGATGGCTCGTGGAACGAGTGGGGTATCAGGGAGGACCTGCCCGTTGAGCGTTGAACGCCCGACAAGACCGACCAGAGAGCGGGAGCAGCTTCGATGTTACAATCTCCGGCGGCATGAAGAAGTACAACGTTCACAGTTCGAGGGCAAGAAACGCTATTTCCTGGGTGTTGAGCCTGCTCATGATAGTGGCCGGCGTCGCGCTCGTGGCCTCCTTCTTCCTGGCTGGACGCCTGGACAGCACCGCCACGAATAGCGACGACCCTGGTGGTTTCAACGTGCCCAAGCTGGAGACCACGAACGACGAGAACACGAGCAACACGGGCCCCAGCGACAAGACCCTGGAGCTCACCGTCCCCGCGATGTCCAGGATCGAGAACGACGAAGTGCCCTACACGATGGGGACCGACGAGGAGGCGCTGAAGACGAACGCCGCAATACACCTCGAAGGTACCGGCTTTCCCTGGGACAACGTGGCCAACGTCTACATCGCGGGCCACCGCTTGGGCTACCCCAGCACCGAGAGCTGGCTGACCTTCTGGGACCTCAACGCGGTCAACAAGGGCGATGACGTCTACCTCACCGACTCTAACGGTACCAAGTACACCTACAACGTCTTCAAGACCTTCATCGTCAGCCCTTCTGATACCCAAGTTACGGATACCTTGCCTGGCAAGAACATACTCACCCTCCAGTCATGCACGCTGCCCGACTACAGGGAGCGTCTAATCGTACAGGCCGAGCTGACCGAGACGGCGGAGAAGGCGGCCTAGGATCGAACGCCGTGGACGATAGACTACTCGAAGGGCAGCTAGACTACTATCGGGCACGCGCCGGTGAGTACGACGAATGGTTTCTGCGCAAGGGACGTCACGACCGCGGTCCTGAGTGGAACCGCGGGTGGTTTCTCGAGCTGGAGCGAGTCCGCAGGGAGCTCGACCGGTTCGGGCCGACGGGCAGGGTGCTCGAGCTCGCTTGCGGCACCGGTCTGTGGACGGTGGAGCTCGCGCGTCACGCGGCCGGCATAACCGCCGTTGACGCCTCGCCCGAAGTACTCGATATCAACCGAGCCAGGCTGCAGGAGGCCCGTCCCGAGATCCCCGTCCGCTACGTCAGGGCCGATCTGTTCGATTGGAGCCCCGACGATGCCTACGATGTGGTGTTCTTCGGCTTCTGGCTCTCGCACGTGCCGTCAGAGCGCTTCGCAGACTTCTGGGAGCTCGTGCGGTCAGCGCTACGGCCAGGCGGGCGCGCCTTCTTCGTAGATTCCCTGGGCCCGGAGGCTCCTGCAGAGAAGCGACGGCTCGGTTGGACGCCTGGAGACCACACGATGCTCAGACGACTCAATGATGGGCGGGAGTTCAGGATCGTCAAGGTCTTCTACGATCCCGCCGACCTCGAAGCGCCAACTCGCCGACATGGGTTGGCGCTTCTCGGTGCGAAGGACGGAGAAACACCTCCTATACGGTTTCGGTAAACCTCGTAGATAGTCGCCGCGCCGGCTAATCCCGCCCGAACTCCTGCGCCTTGAAGCGCTTCCCTGTTACGTCTTTCGATGCGTCTGAGGCCAGATACAAGAAAACGGCGGTGTTCTCTTCCGGGGTAATGCGGGTTGTGGGGTCCTCTTCAGGGTAGGCTGCGGCGCGCATCTGCGTGCGCATCCCGCCAGGGTCGACGGCGTTCACGCGGATCCCGCGGCTTGCTAGCTCTGCGGCCAGGATCTGGGTTAACCCCTCTATCCCGAACTTGCTGACCGAATAAGCGCCCCACTCGGCCCTGCCATCGACGCTGACACCGCTAACGATGTTGATCACGGATCCGCCCTCGGGGAGGTGTGGGATCGCCGCCCTGGTGACCAGGAAAGGCCCGGTGAGGTTGGCGTCTATGACTTCTCTCCACTCCTCCTCGGGATAATCTTCTATCCCGACCCTTGGACCTAGCAGACCGGCGTTATTGACGAGTACGTCGATTCTTCCGAAACGCTCGACCGTCTCGCTGACCATCCTCTCGGCGTCGGCGCCCCTGGACACGTCCGCCGCGAGGGCGAGGACCTCTGCGCCAGCATCTTCGACCTCTTCGGCGACCGGGCCGATAGACCCTTCGCTGCGGGCATTGATCGCCAAATTGGCGCCCTCTCTCGCAAAGATGAGCGCGAGCGCCCTGCCGAGGCCCTGGCTCGCGCCGGTGATCAAGACTACCTTGCCTTCGAGCATCTCTCTCCCTCAGGTCGCGTGAAAGGCTTCAGGCAACAGGTTACAGGCAACAGGTCGACCTTTCCTGCCACAGATCTCTACATGAGCCTCACGAACGACGAGCCATCAGGAAACGAGCAGCTGCCTGGCACTATCCGGGTTTCGCATGCAGCATGTTGGCCGAAAGCGCTCTCAAGACAGTCTTCATCTGGAAGAGGGTAAGGCCAGGGTGCTTGCCGAGGATCTTCGCGACGATGCCGGTAATGTGTGGTGCGGCGAAGCTGTTGCCGGTCGCCGTGATCCAACCGCCATCGGCCCACGCTACGCGCACGTCTATTCCCGGCGCCCCGAACTCCACAGGCGGGTAGGGGTTGTAGTAGAAGAGGTAGGGGTCGTGTGCTCCCTCGTGGGAGGCGACCGAGATCACCGATGCGTAGAGCGACGGAAAGCTCGGGACTGGCATGTTGTTAGCGGCTGTCACGAGCATGGTTTTCTGGAAGTAGGCCCTGTCTGCCAGGTTGTGCAGAAGCCCGAAGAAGTTCTTCTTTGTGGTCCCCATGCTTACGTTGCAGACGTGCATGCCGTTCTCTATGGCCCACTGAAGGCCGGCGGCGAAGGTGGTGCCTCGTCCTGTGAGTCTGGAGCCCAGGACCTTCACGCTGTAGAGCTCGCACTCGGGGGCTATGGAGCGGATGATGCCAGCGCAGGCGGTGCCGTGGCCGTAGGAGTCCCCGTGCGGCTCGGTGTCGTGCAGCAAGCCCAGGGGTCCATCGGTTATGGCGACTTGGCCGCCTATGCGCCCGCCGACCGCCGGATGGTCGGCGTCGATGCCGGAGTCTATGATGGCGACTCTTGCTTCCTCCCCACTGCTGCCGCCCCACGCCCACTCAGGCGTTATCTCGTCGAGGGGCGGGATGGGCGCGAGCGTCTTTAGGGTGTCGGGGGCGAACTGCGCGCTCCACGCCGGACGCTCGTCCACTATCTGAAGTCACCCAGGTCGTCGCGCTCCTCAGGCCGCGAGCGCAGGTACTCGGCGAAGCCCCGGAGCATGGTTTGGCAAGCCCTGTGCTCTTCTTCTCCTTTCTGGGAGATCTCGCGCACCAGGGCGGCCAGCTCCAGCGCCCGGCGGTGGGACGGTTCCCCTTCTTCCAGCCTCCCGACGAAAGAGCGAGACTCCTCGAGGAGCCCCTCCCTCCGATGATCGGGGATCTCGCCCAAGGATCCCAGGATCGTAGCGATGAGCGCGGCCAGGCTCCGCTGGTTGCGCGACTGCTCGATGGCCACTGCGGCCTGGTTGGCGAAGAGGCCCAATGTCGCCATGTCCGCCGAACTGTAGGAGGGTGCCCCCTCCCGGTCCAGAAGCTCGAGCACCCCCACGACCTCCTCTTCGTAGAAGAGGGGCACGCCGAGGATGCTCTCAGGCTCGTAGCCGACGCTCTGCGCTATGTCGGCGGCCTGGCGAGGGTCGCTCCTGGCGTCGGAGATCGCCATCGGCTGGCCGCTTACGGCCACGAGCCCGGCGATGCCGTGACCAAGGGGAATGCGGAACTTCCTCACCTCCTCGGCCTTGGAGCCCAGGGCCACCTCGAAGACCAGTTCCTCGGCCTCCTCGTCGATGAGGAACAGAGAAGCGGCCCTCGAAGGGATGACACTCGCCGCCGTCTCAACGATCATCTCAAGGAGGCGCGAGTGGGAGACCGGAGCAGAGATCTCCCCGGCGGAAGCCGCGAGGGTAAGGGCATCCTTCAGCTCCTCGGCGAACCGCTCCTCGGCGAGGCGGCGTCTGAGGCCCGAGATCTCCTCCCGCGCCCGCACAAGCTCTTCCCTCTCCCTTCCCTCTCCGACCACTATCTCCGTCCTCCGATCAAGGGATAACCAAAACCTCATTCTAGCGAGACGAACGCCCCCAGGCATCCTCCTCCCGGTTTCTCGTCGCATGAGACGAGTGTTACGCATTTTACATCCTGGATGTTAAGCACTTGATAGCGTGGTTACTTGAACGTGGTTATCATGGTATCCGTAAAGAGCAAACGGCCCACTGCAGACGATAAGGGCCATGAGAGAGGAGAAGGACGATGGCGGAGAGCGGAGAAGAGAGGGTCAGCCACGAAGAGGTCGAGGCATTCGTGGGTAAGCTAAGGGAGTTCCACACATCCCTGAATGAGAACGAGCAGGGCATGATGGACGAAGTCCTCGACTCGGCCCAGGGCGGGGAGACCGCGGGCTACAAAAGGATAATGCGCTCCGGGGAGGGCTCGGAGGAGTCCTGGAACGACCTGGTAGGCTGGATCGAGGAGCAGGGCGAAGAGGACACCCAGGGGTTTAGGATCAAGAGGCGTTAGGTAGGCTGCGCCAATAACTGAATGAGGACAGGGCGGGGCCTTCGGGTCCCGCCTCTTGGGCGTTTTCTGATACGGCAAGCCGCCAACTGACCGCGAAGGTAGCTCCCTATGGTCCCGGTGCATTATAGTGTCGGGGTCAGAAGGAGGATGCATAGCGGATGTTCGTCCCACCCACAGGTACCGTGACGTTCCTGTTCACGGACCTAGAAGGCTCAACCAGGATGTGGGAGCGCGACTCCTCCGCCATGCAGTCCG
>CAWEQZ010000047.1:0-198342 GCA_963811295.1 uncultured Rubrobacteraceae bacterium
GGCTGACATCTTCTCTTCTCTAGCTCCCCTCTCCCTACGCCCTCGCTCCCCAGCGGAGCGGTCGCACCCATTGTAGAAAAAGGCTGCTAAGAGTGTGCTACTTCCGAGAACGCCGTAAAGGCGAAGTTCGGCTAAATCCCCCTTCCACGCATCCGCCGAATAGGCTCGAAGACGGCGCACTATGGAGGACGTAGCCGAGATGACCCTAGCGCGCTCATGCCGGAGATAGGGCCTCTCGGCTACGAGCACCAAGGTCTTAGGCCTCAGAGGTCGCTGAGCTTGCTCTCGCGAAACCTCTCTAGCACCTGCTCGAAGGCCGCAGGGTGGATACGCACATCGCCCTGGAAGGGGTGATCGAGGGAGGCGACGGTGAACAGCGACAGGCCGATCGTCAGCGCCAACGACGCCACCATGAGCGTGTGCACCAGGGTGTTGTCCAAGCCAAATAGGTAGGTGAAGGCTATCGTGATGACTCCTCCGCCGATTAGCACGACCCAAAGGATGGTGGGCAGCCCCCCACTTGCGGCCAGCAATCTCTCCCTCCTTGCGTCTCCCACGCCGTGGAGCTGGACCAACATTTCGTTGTAGCGCGCTTGGCCGTAGGGCACTTGCTGGGCATCCGTGGGAGGGTCGAGTCCCAAGATGGTCCCCCTAAGCTCGTCGAGGGTGTCCCACGCCTTCGGGCTCGACTTGCCTTGCTCCATAGCAGGCCACTCCTCCTCTACCACCACCTGAGCGTAGGAGCGGGTGAGCTTCTGGATGTGGCGCCCCTCGGGTTGGGGTAGGGCGTGGGCGAAATAGAAGATCCCGGCCAGCTCGTTGGCTTCATCGGAAATGCTGTCCTCGGCCGCGTTCCATTGTTCCCAGACGGCGATAAGCATGAGCCCCAGCAGCACGGCGTAGGCGACGCCCAGGACCGCGTAGATAAAGCCTGCCACGTCGTTGTGTTGCTTGCGCCGCTCGGTAGGGACGAGGCGCTGCACCAACACCAGCCCACCTACTGCGACTACCGTCACTACGGCGACTATCAAGAGGCCAGTGACGACGCGCATTGGAAGCCTCCTTCCCGCGAGCATGGTTGCTCGTCGGATCGATCCTTTCGGCGATGAAGGGACATGATGCCAAATGCTGATGGCCGGCGCGAACTTCCGAGAACGCGCAACTCCGGAGGTCCAACTTCGGAGAAGACCTCTTCCACGCACTCCGGTGAATAGAGTCCGGAGCGGATCCTTTCACAGATCACTGAGCTTGCTGGTCTCGAATCTCTCCAGGATGAGCTCAAAAGCCCCCGTCCCGATGCGAGCTCCCCCGGAGAAGGGGTGCTCCATGGCGCCCACGGTGAACAACAAGCCCGATAACCGCAGCCAGGGTCACAACCATCAGCCTGTGCGCCAACGTGTTCTCCAAGCCGAACAGGTACGTGAAGCCGATCGCCACTACACCCCCAAAGATCAGGACTGACGGACACCGGGAACACCTTCCTCCGCCGCCACCAGGCGCATCCTCCTTGCATCAGCCAGGGTATCGACCTGGTCGAGCCCTTCAGCGTAGAGCTGCTCTTCGCCCTTCGTACGTGGCTCGAACCCCTGTATGTTGTGCAGGATGTCGTCGATGATGGTCCACCCAGCGGGAGTCCCTCTAGTCTGCGATATCAAGGGTGCCCGCCCCTGCTCCATCAGGGGCCACTCCCTGTGGACCACCTCTTCGGCGTAGGATCGGACGAGCTGCTGGAGTGGGTGCCCCGAGGCTCTGGAAGCTGGTTGGCCAGCCAGAAGATGTCAGCCGCTGCGTTGGCCTCCAGCTCGACGGTTCTCTGGCGGCCCCAAACTGCTCCCACACGGCGATCACCACGAGCGCCAGCAGCACGGCATAGTACACGCCCAACGCCGCGTAGATGAAGCCTGCCACGTCGTTGTGTTGCCGTCGGGAGGCGGCGGGCACGAGGCGCTGCACAAGCTCGAAACCCGCAAGCGCGAGGAGGCAAACCCCCCGACCACCAGGACGCCATAGACTACGTGTGTAGTAGCACGGTGAGAACTCCCCTCCTGGATCGGACTGGCCGTCATTCTAGCCGCTACTACGGCACTGTACTAACTTCTCCGAGGCCCCAAGGCTAACTTCTTAGAACTCCGTTAAACGGAAGTCCAACTTCGGCGAACTCCCTTCTACAGGTTGGGTGGGTAAGGACCACCAACCCCGCTCCGATCTCCTCGTAGACGACGAGTACTCGCATGCCGAACCGGTACACCGATACCTCGATACCGGACTCGGCGTCCAGATATTGTGACCCGTGCTCCATGAACTTCTTGTAGGCATCGGCAAGCTCGCCGGGCGCGAACGTTTCGCTAGTGCTAGGTTCCACTATTACGCCAGTGGGCATCCTATGATCCACGTGAGGATGCCGCGGTGCGCTTACGCCAACTTTCCCGACGACCGTCGTACCGAGTTGCGCCGGATTGCGGTGCTCGGGCAGGCACTCCACGTCCACGCCGCCTGACGTGTTGCCTCTCACTCGCATCATGGGATCGACCCAGCACCCGTGCCCGATCGGGCGCCCCAACGCAGCTAAGAGGACCGATAAGATGCGTCTCACGCGAGCTACCCCCTTAGACCATCCTCGAGGTAGCCGGTTGCGCCACTGGCTCAGCCCTTCCCCGAAGGCACCCACGCATAGATAGGGAGGGCTTCTTGGCCTCTACCGCAGAATAGTTATGTTGCTAGTTGGACTCGCGATTGTGTCGAGCCGGTTACACTCGAGCCTCTGCCATGGAGGGCACGAAAGTTCGTTCTGTGTCCCCCCTTGCGAGCGAACTTCCCAGAACTCCGTACACCCGAAGTTCGCAGAATGCCTATTCCACGCACTCGGGTGAATAAGGGCATAAAGAAGCGTCCAACCCCACATCCTAGAAAAGCTCCGTGTTCGCCTTCTCGACGGCGCCTCGTGCCTACTCTAGAGTGTGCCCCTGCCCCATCCATGGGGCGCTCCCCATCCCGAACACGTTGCGGCCAACAAGGTGCTTCTGGGATACTAAGCCCTTGCACCGTCGGGTCGCTAACACACGACGCCGTAGTAGGGGACAAAGCAAGGAGAGAGGGCCATGAGCCAAGCAGCAGGTGGGGGCACCCGCGCCGAGATTGAGCGCACTATCGTACAGAGGAGCCTTCAGGACGAGTCATTCAGGCAGATGCTCCTTGATGACCCCAAGGCTGCCGTGGAGCAGGAGCTAGGGACGCAACTGCCTGAGGGCGTTGAGGTAAGGGTGGTTGAGGAGAGCGCACAGACCATCTACCTGGTGCTTCCCAGCGCCACGGCGGTAGGCGAAGGCGGCGAGATCTCCGACCGGGATCTCGAGGCCGTGGCCGGCGGTGCCGACGGTGGCACTTGGGGGGACGCCTGCAAGGAAACCGTGGGACACATGTGAGGAGAACCTGAAGTCGTTTGCCCACATGGCCGTCGCGTCGCTGGTCGGTTGCACCTGGTGTCTCGACTTCAACTATTTCCAGGCGCACAACGAGAACCTCGACCCTCCTCATGCTGCTCGTAGGCGCTGCTGTGGCGCATGCTCCCTTGCTCGGGGCACGCAACCGTGCTAGGTGTGTGATACCCATCCGTGATGGCAGCAGGCCTCAGAGCGACGAGGACGCTCCTGGACAATTACTTAGCCGGGCGGGGAGGTTTTGTTAGGGTGGAAGACGAAAACCGCATGAAAGTCACCATATGGGAAGCGGCCGAGTATCTGGGCCTCACTCCTACGACGGTTCAGGAAATGGTGGAACGCGGGGTGCTCAAGGCCGAGAAGTTCGCCGGCGCGATCCACATCCCTCGGGAGGAGGTGGAGCGCATCGAGCGCGAGACTGCCCCGTAAAAGACGGGCCTTGGCTTTGCGTCCTGCGTTGTGCGGGAACTCGGGCGGTGCGACCATGAACACCCCCGGTTGGGAGGGCACACTTCCTATAGCACTGCAACTTCCTCCGTGCTCGGCGCACCGGTTTCTCTCATACGGCCGGGGCCCTCCCCACTGAGCTCCGGCCTTTTCTAGTTCCAAAGATAAGTTGTTTGGGCATGCACTCTCCTACAGCGTAGGCTAAAAGGAATGGTGCACACGGCTGTCTAAGAGCGACACAGGGGAGTGTTAGGCGCTATGTTATTCGTCGTGTGGGCAGTGCTGGGGGCAGCAATAGCCGTGTCGGTGGTATTGGTGCTGTACGTGCTGGTGCGGCGCTGGCTGTGAGGAGAGGACTCTAGCCCCTGGCGGATCGCAACTCCTCTATCTGCCGGTCCACCTCCTCTAGGGCCTCGCCGAGCCTGTCCTCCAGGCGCACCCTCCGATGATAGGCGAGGTTTCGGCTCAACCCTCTAGCTTCTTCTAGGAGCACACGCATGTTCTGCAGCTCCGAAAGCTGCGATTCTGCCATCTGCCTGTCATCTGAGCCCTGTTCTCGCCCACTAGTCATGGAAGCATTCTACTGCTTGTACAGCACTTCTCCTCTATTCACCCGAGTGCGTGGAAAGATAAATTCTCGGAAGTTCGCCGTGGCAAGCGGACCGCCCCCCTACCCGCACCCTGGCGCCAGGCCGGTCCGAGAAACCCCCCGAACGCACGCGCCGGCCCGTCGCGCCCCAGCGCACGAGACTTGCTTCAAGCGCAGCTGCGCCGCGAGGATGGCCGCTGACGGGCAGAGCATGGCCGGGTAAGGTATTAAGATGCGCGGTGGTGGGCAGCGAGACAGAGAGAGGGGGGCGATACGTGGAGCTCGACAGGGACAGGATTGCAGACATAGCCCAGCGTCACGGGGTAGAGGAGCGCGAAGCCCTAATCCTTTACCACCTCGGTCATGCCTTCGAAGTGTACTTCGAGATTGCCAAAGAAGAAGATTACGGCTACGACGTGAACCTACAGGATTGGGTCGATCATCACACAGCTCTGATAAATCTGCTGATGCGCCGGGTTGTTAGAAGGGATCACCCCGGAGGTTGGCGCAGCGGGGAGGAGATCATAGCTATGAGAGAGGCAGAGCGGCAAAGCGAAGCCGACCAAACTTAGATCTATACATAAGGCCTGATAATTCACCCCCGAAGTATTATGGTCCCTCGCAGGGGTAGGCTCTCAGGACCGTTGCTCTACGGGGCTCCGGCCCTCTTACATCAGGAGGAGCACAATGATACCTCAACCGATCGCGGTGAAGCTGCGAGTTCTTCGTGAGGAGCGCGGTCTTACGCACAAGGAGGCGGCGGAGCTTGCCAAGGTATCTCACTGGACCCTGATCCGTCTGGAGTCCGGCGAGCGAGCTCCCTATATGCCGACCGTGACGAAGATCGCCAGGGCATACGGCGTGCCCCTCGAGGAGTTGGTGGAGGAGCAGTAGCCTCCCGTAGAACTCCCACGGTCGCTCCGATTCCCCGCTTTCCCGGCGCGACCCTCTGCACGAACTTCGTATTGAAGGATTTCTCCGAAGTCCCTATGCACGATCCTGCGCAGCCTCGCTCCTATGTTGGCGTCGCCTTATGTACAGGAAGAGAGGCTGCGTGGTGATGGAGTGCGTGGATGGAGTGTGCTCAGAGGTTCGTGAGCTTACTCCCCCTAAACCCGTGTCAATATGATAGAGATCCTTGCCTCTCCTGTGAGAAGTTAGTATCTTGTCCTGCGTCAGGAAGCTCACGAGGTGGGGGCGCGAAGGAGGCTCTCGATGCGCATCGTTACTGGCCTCCTTTTGATATGCCTGGCTATGTTGGTCGCGGTTGGCGGCCTGATGCTGGTGCAGCGCCTTATGCCTACGAGACCGCGCCTGCGACACAACGACGTTGCTGGCTTCATCTTTGCGGTCTTAGGGGTCGCCTACGCTGTGCTGCTGGGGCTCGTTGTCGTTGCCGTTTGGGAAGAATGGATCGCGGCCATCGAGGCGGTCGACCAGGAAGCCGGCGAGGTGGCTGAGGTCTACTGGCTTGCTCACAGGCTACCCGAACCCGAGGGTAGTCACCTTCAGGAACTCGCCCGCTCATACGCTCGGACCGTGCTAAAGGAGGAGTGGCCGCTTATGGAGCGGGGAAAGGTGAGCCCCAAGGCATGGGCCATACTTGACGAGATCAGGTACAGCATACAGAGGATGGAGCCCGCCACGGAAACCCAGCAGGTTCTCTACGAACAAGGACTGCAGCAAGTGCACGACCTGGCAGACGCCAGGGGAGAACGTTTGCTGGACGCCGAGCAAGGCTTGCCCGCAATCCTGTGGGTGATGTTGTTCGTTGGAGCGGTCGACGTGGTGGGCTTCACTTACCTCTTCGGCCTGCAGAGCACTACGGTGCATATGGTAATGGTCGCATCGTTGACGTTGGTCATAGCGTTGGTGATCTTCACCGTTGGTGCTCTGGATTACCCGTTCAAGGGCGACCTACGTATCGATCCGGATGCCTTCGAACAGGTGCTAGGGAGGTTCTAGAGCAGCAAGCTCAGCGACCTCTGAGAACGAAGGGTTGGTGCGGATTATCCGCTAGCATCATGGATGTCTATCAGAGACACCCACAGAAAAGATTCCCCTAGGTGAAATACGATCTTGGGGGAGGCTGGCCTTGAGGCAGTGCCTTAGAGTGCCTCCTGAGAACAAAGTTATTGGAGAGATGAGCGAGCATGCGAATTCCGACATGGCTGCTGGTGTTGTTACTTGGCGCAGGGATAATTTTAGTGGTCGTATTGATGAACAATGTAGTTATTAACTAGCGAAGTTTCGTCCTCAGGAAGTGCCCTGGGTCCCTCAAGGCTCCGGCCCTTTCCTTTCCCTCATTCACCGGAGTGCGTAGAAGGTGAATTCTTCGAACTTCGGAAAAGCGCAATTCTGCGAACTTCGCCCAAACGGCGTTCTAGGAAGTTCACCGGTGAAGATCTCGAACATCACTCATCTGAGTGATGCGCCTGGTGCCGATAACTGCTAGCGTGGGCGCGTTGATCGACGTGGCGGGACTGATCACCCCGCCCTCTATGTGAAGGAGGTAGCATAAAGCTATGTACGTTGCGGTGCGGCGTTACGAGGGCGTGCCCGACTCCCAAAAGGTGGCGCGGCTGGTTGAGGAGGACTTTTTGCCCATCATCAGCGAGATGCCGGGATTCGTGGCTTACTACTGTGTCGACGCCGGGGACGGTGTGATGGTTTCGACCAGCGTCTTCGAGCACAAGGACGCCGAGGAGCAGTCGACCTTCAGGGCAGGAGAGTTTGTGGCGCAGGATCTGGGTCAGTTGGCCCCGAACCCACCCCAAGTCACAGCCGGTGAGGTTGTCGCATACAAGGGGAGGTAGGTGAGAGAGTTCGAGAGCTGGATGATGTGAGAGAGCCGGGGCAGTAGGAGCCCCGGCTCTTGAGCTCCTACTGCCCTTATTCACCGAAATGCGTGGAAGGTAAATTCTCGGAAGTAGCGTCAGCCCTCCAGCTTTGATAGTACCTTGAGCGCAACCGCTCTGGTAGGGAATACGGGGGATGAAGGAGGCAACATGTTTGCGAGTGTATCCACCTACCAAGGTCCTCCTGACCAGATAGACGATGGCCTTCGCTACGCTCAAGAGAACATCGTGCCCAGCCTCCAAGAGGTGGAGGGCTTTGAGGGAGTCTATCTCCTCGTCGACCGTCAAAGCGGCAAGGTGCTTACCATAACGCTGTGGGAGAGTGAAGAGGCCCTGCGCGCCAGCGAGGAGGAGACAACCCAGTTGCGCAGCGAGCATAGATGGCAGTGGGATCAAGTCCCTACCGCGGAGGCCGGCAGCCAAGAAGTTGCGGGCGTGGAGAGGTATGAGGTCGCCATCTCACCGGAGCGAAGCTAGCCGAGACAGTAGGTTCCCATAGCCCGAGAGGGGCGGGGTAAGATGCTCAGGCCCTTCTTCTTGTCCTTATTCACCCGAGTGCGTAGAAGGAGTCAGCGTGTTGAAAATGTCGATGTCGAGCGGAGAATGACCAGGAATCGAGCTTGGAAAGCTCCAAAACCGGCGTGTTTGGTACCCCATTCAGGGCGAAAGTGGGCGCCAACGGGGTTTTTCAACACGCTGGAGTATTCTGCGAACTTCGCGTTCTCCGAAGTTGGCTCTCTCCGAAGTTAGCTCCGAGATTCGGCTAGTGGCATCATGCTTGTTGTGCAAACTTCGCCATTAAATGTGCGGCGTATAGGTGGAGTTGCGATGGCAGGAAAACCCGCTCTTGCGAGCGTTGGGGTGACCCAGGAACCCTATAGGAATCGGGATTGCGAAGATTCGCGTGCTCACTGTTTCTGCCACGCCTAAGTACACGCATGTGTAGCAGAGTTTATGGCGAGGTCTGTGTTGTGGAGGGGATATCCCGCCGTAGCTGAAGCGTGATAGTCGCCTGTCGTTGATCTCATCAAGGAAAGGAGTCCAGATCAATCCTCAACAGATCGCAAGAGTTACGGGCGTACTCTTCATTATCACCATTGTCGCCTCCATCCCCGCAGCGTTCGTTCTCTACGCCCCTGTGCTGGACGACCCCAACTACATCGTCGGTGCCGGCGCCGACCCTGGCCTGTCCTTGGGCGCGCTCTTAGAATTCATCGTCGTTATCGCCAATATCGGCACCGCCGTCGTGCTGTTTCCGATCGTCAAGCGGCAGAACGAAATCCTCGCCCTTGGATACGTCACCTCTCGTGTCCTTGAGGGGGCCTTCATCATGGTCGGCGCCTTCAGTCTCCTAACGGTCGTGTCCTTGCGAAGCGGATTACATCCCGCACTTCCTCTGGAAGACTTCGCCGGCACTGCCGGCGCAGATGATGCCTTGCTCGTCACCGTCGGCAAGTCGCTGGTCGCGCTGCATGACTGGACGTTCCTGTTTGGTCCCGGCATCCTTGCTGGCGTCGGGAACGGGCTGATGCTGGGTTACTTGATGTACAAGTCCGCCCTGGTGCCACCGGGCATGGCCGTGTTGGGGCTCATCGGCGGCCCCGTGCTCGTCGCTGCTGCGGTCGCCATCCTGTTCGGGGTCATCGATGCAGGCTCTGTGTGGCAGGTCATCGCGACACTCCCGGAGTTCCTTTGGGAGTTGTCGCTTGGCATCTGGCTCATCGTGAGGGGATTCAATCGATCTGCGCGGAGTGCAGGCGATGAAGACCTTCGCCCAAGAGTTCCGCCAAGCCTTCCCCGACTTCCACGACTCCATCGACATTCAGCTCGCCGAAGCAGACATGGTAGCCACGCGCTTTACGTCTATGGGGACCCACAGGGGCGTGTTCATGGGCGTGGAGCCGACGAACCGAGAACTGACCTGGACCGGGATAACTATCGACCGCATCTCGGAGGGCAAGATCGTGGAGAGCTGGGCCAACTGGGACATGATGGGCATGTTGCAGCAGCTGGGCGCTATCTCCGGGGCGGACCAAAATCAGGGCTCTCAACACCCCTAAGCATCTAGGGTCTGTTTGCAAATCATAGCCAGATCTTGATCGCTGCTAGCTTCAGCATCGCCTCGTAGTTCTCCGCTCGCTTCTCGTAGCGGGTCGCCACCCGCCTGAATTGCTTGAGCCGATTGATGAGCCTCTCCACCAGATTCCTTGTGCGGTATAAAGCTCGATCAAAGGCTCCGCCTCGATGCTCGTTGGTCCTTCTGGCTATGGTTATCCTTATCCCAAGACGCCTCAGATAGCGTCTGACCACCCCCTTGGCGTAGCCCTTGTCAGCGCAGATACGCCTCGGGCGTAGCTTCGGACGCCCACGACCCGCCCTATGCACCTCTGCATTGTCCATCAGGGGCCAGAAGCCTACCATCTCCTTTCTTTGGCCCTCGCTAAGCGAGAAGACCATAGGCTTACCCCCACCTTCCGCTCTTAGGTGTATCTTGGTAGAGAAACCACCCTGAGAGTAGCCTAGCGTCTCGCTCTTTGGGTCCCCCCTTTTGCCCCTGCTGCGTGCTGATGAGCCCTAACTATGGTCGCATCCAGGTAGTGCACCTCCCAATCGAGCTCTCCTTGTTGGTCTTTTTGGCTCTGCAGAGCTTTTAGTATGCGATCCCACACTCCGGCCTTCTGCCAGCGGTAGAAACGGCTGGCAACAGTCCTCCAAGGACCGTATCTCTCGGGAAGGTCACGCCAAGGAGCTCCGGTGCGATCTATCCAGAGCATGCCGTTTATGATGCGCCGATGATCGGCATTCGGACGGCCCCTATGGGGCTTCCTTGGAGGCAGATGTGGCTTTAGAGTTTCCCATTGTTGGTCTGTCAAATCTCCTCGTGTCATACTACGAGCGTTCCCACACAAGCGTTTTGCAAACAGGCCCTAGTCGGCCGGGGACCGCGATCACCAGCGTGGGCCCTTCTTGTCCTTATCCACGGGAGTGCGTGGAAGACGAATTCTCGGAAGTTTCGCCCCAAGAAAATTAGGGTTAGGTTAGGTTTTGGACCAACAGATAACCTAAGTATCCCGGACTCATCCGGGCACCGGTTGATGTCCATGTTTTACACTGCTGGCTCATGAGGCTCTTTAAATCGTGGCGGTTCGCTCGCACGCCACCGCTCTTGGCAATAGTTAGCTTGCTCTGTGTGCTTTGCATCGGGGCATTCCTCTCTTTGCTCCCAACCGGGCTCGAAGTTCCTGCTGTCCTTATGAAGGCGCATTCGTCCCACGACAAACAAGCGCCCAACGGGGAGTCGTATCCGCTGGAGGGTAGTTACCTCGCTGTTGCTCTGAGCGAGGCGGAGGAGGTAGATAAGCATCCCGTGAATGCTGAGCTCCTGAGTGCGCTCCTGCTACTCGCGGTCTCCTTCTGGGCGACCGTCGTATGGTTGCTCATCAATGGTCGGGTGAAAGGGACATTTCGATCCTTGGGCATCGATCAGCGTCGGTGGTCCCTCAGCGCCCTTGAAGCTAGACCTCTTTTGGGTGTGTTCCGACTGTAGGGGGTTGCCCCTGCGCCCATGCGCACCTAAGGAGCAATTCCCAGCCCCGCAAACACCGAAAGAGAAGGAGAGTCCGAGTGCCCAGCGGATACCAGCCCACGCGCCAAGCGTTAAAGTCGCTGTTCAAGATACTCCAGAGGATGTTCTTAGGCGACTCCGCCCCTAACAAGCCCGAGCAGAATGTCCTCCACTACGTCATCCGCCGTGTGAACAGAGACGTGCCTGTCCACGATGCGCGAAGGAAGGGCTATATGAAGAGCGGGGCGATCGTTGTGTGGTTTGTCGCGGCGACGGTGGCGCTGTCACTGGCCGTCGGCTGCTCCGCTGCACGCAGCGGCAACGGCGGTGGGGGTGGAGGCAACGCCCCGACCGAATCCAAAGGCTCGGTCATCAAGACGATCCGAGTAGAGGAGACGGAGTACAGCCTCAAGCCGACCCAGAGCACCCTAGAGAAGCCCGGCATCTATGTGTTGGAGGCTGTGAACTCCGGTGAAACGACCCATGCACTGGAAGTCGAGGGAGAAGGCATCGAAGAGTTTAGCGACAAGATAGAACCCGGTGAAAGTACCAAGTTGAGAGTGGATCTCAAGCCCGGCACCTACGGGCTTACCTGCCCAGTGGACGGTCACGAGGACAAGGGCATGGAGACTACGATCACCGTTAAAGAAGGATAGGGCATCCGTAAGGTATAGGTAATAAGGGAAGGTGAAGAAGTGTTGGCGAAGTCTCCCTTCGTGTGGAAGTCAGCCGTAGCGGCTTCCCTCCGAAGAGCTGCCTAGTCTAGGAGAGGGTCGGGGTCTCTAGCAGCCCCGGCCCTATCTCTTGCCCTTATTCACCCGAGTGCGTGGAATAGGTATTCTGCGAACTTCGCATGTACGGAGTTCTCCCAAGTTCGTCAAAAGGATCGAGAACTAGCTCATTTGCGTGAGGCGTGTCTTTTGCTTAGGGTCTATGCTGTGTAATCGTTGCGGGGCAAGTTGATGCCGCGGTGTAGGCGCAGGACCGCTAGGACAGGGCTTCCTGTCCTCCTTCTAGATCTGGGGGTAGTATGTTGAGGAAGATGATGTTGCTGGCAGCGGGTGTGGCCGTGGTGCTGGCTGCGGCAGCCCCGGCGCTCGCCGAAAGCGGGAGCGCCAACAACTCCGGTAAACTGGTCGATATCGGAGGGGGCCGCAAGATGTACATGGAGTGCCAAGGCACGGGGTATCCTACGGTCGTGTTCGTCTCGGGGACCGGAGACCGCACCGAAACGTGGAGCAAGACGCTCGACCCATCCAAGCAGGCGGTTCTGCCCGCGATCGCCGAGACCAACAGGGTATGCGCCTACGACCGTCCCGGAACCATCGTCGCGACAGGTGAAGGAGCAGAGGACTTCAAGAAGAGCCGCAGCGATCCGGTGCCCCAGCCCACCACGCTCCAGGACGGTGTTGATGATCTGCATGCCCTTCTGAGCGCCTCAGGAGAACGTGGTCCCTACGTCGTGGTTGGGCATTCGATGGGAGGCGCCATCTCCAGGCTCTACGCCAGCGAATACCCCGAAGATGTCTCGGGACTCGTCCTCGTCGATTACACCCCCTATGAAGCGCGCAGGGCGCTGACCGACGAGCAGCGGGATCTCTTGCAGATTCTGCTGGGTTCTCCGCCGGAGGAGGCTCTGGAGCTTTACCCCGCCCTGGAGTGGTTCGACGACCAGCGAAACCTCGAACAGGCATTGGCCGCCGCCCCCCTGCAGCCGATGCCCCTCATCGTGCTCTCCGCCGACGAACCTATGGACCTTTTGCCCTACGTCGAAGACGGCAGCCTGCCACTGACGGCCGAAGAAGCGGAGGAGTTCGGCAAACTTCTCTTTCAAGCTAATTTGGATGCCAGGGCTGATCTTGTCAGCCAGGTGCCAGGAGCCAGGCACATCACGAACACGGACAGCGGCCATTACATACATCAAGAGCATCCCAAGCTTGTGATCGACGCGATTCGTGAGGTCCTAGACGCCGCCGCCGTAGGTTCCACCACGCTGGGGGACACCGGCGGGCCCCCGATGGTGCCGGCTTTTATCCTGGCGGCTGGCCTAGCGTTGTTCATCTCCAGCTTGGCGGTGATGAGGTTCGTGCTGCGTCGAAATGCTTCTTAGGAGCCAATAGCAGCGACGGACTAGGAGGGCGCAAGCCACCTTTGGGCTGGGGTGCCAACAGGACGACCCCAGCGCTCTCACTTTCCCTTATTCACTCTATTGCCTAGAAGGGGGATTCTGCGAACTTCGCCTTTTGGGCATTCTCAGAAGTTGGCCAAGAATTCATCGGTAATTCATCGTCCCTAGCTAGCGTGGGGATGCGATTAGATAGTTTCTGGTGCGAAATAGAAGAACGAACAACAGTGGGCATCGGTTGGCCATTTTGGCCTCGGGTATGGTCCGCTTCTAGTATCACCGAGCCGCCAATGTTTGAGCTATGGTATCCAGGTTGGCCGTCAGGACCCCCCAGCCCACCCATCTACCGAAGCCCTCCTCGCCTCTATCCCGACAACGGCCCAGGTATTCGCGGCGCTTCATGACGCTGATGCGCCCTTCTATTCCAGCCCGAAACCTCCTCGCTCTCTTGTACCACCTTTGCCGCTCGTGCTCCTGGCGTTCGGTGCTCTTCTTGCCCGCTTTGGGCAAGCATACCTTCTTTACCCCCATCTCTTTAGCTATCTGTTCGTTCTCTTTGGAATGCACGTTGCGGTCTGCTGCCACCAACTCCGGCACCTTGCCGAACAATCTGAGGTGATCCTCGAGGGCCGGTTCGAGCTGGGCTTCATCGCCAGCGTTGCCTTCCAGTATGCGAAACCCGCTTACGATGCCCCCTTCCACCTCGGAGAGCCACACCTTCCTTCCGAACTCGGTTTGCTTGCGGGCCTTGCCCCTGCGGATTACGGCCGTGTGCTCCTCGAAGATGGAGAGTAGCTTCTCCCTGGCCGGAACCTGCTCGCCCTCAAGCACCCTCCGATGGGCTTGCGAAACCACCCGCTCAAGAAGCCCTGCTAAGTGGGAGATCTCTTCCAAGATCATGGGTGCTGAGGGTACATCTTCGAGCATACTTCGCACCTGCTCGGCTTGCTTTATGCTGGCCTTGGCTACCTCGACCAACCTCTCGTAGGCCGCCTGGTAAGTGGCTTTAGCCTCCTGGGTGCGCCCAAGCGCCATCTTGGAGATCTTGTGGGCCAATCTCTTGGCGCTACGGATGCGGTTCCTGAAAGGCTCACCTCTGGTCAGTTGGCGCACGTCCTTGGGGATGAGATCCTTGGCCCGTCCCACCAGTCGGCTTATGACCCTCACCCCGTCGGCGATGAGGGCGTCGTCGGTGGGATAATGGATGTTGGTTTCGACCACCGTGGCGTCGGTCCTGAGCTTGCGGCCTCGGGTGACCTTGAGCGTCTGTGCCAACTCCACCGCCCGGTCGTTGAGAGCAGCAAGGGTTGGCGCACCGATCGTATTGGCCCATCGGATGAGGGTGGTATCGTCGGGAGCCCTCTCGAGGTAAAGCCGACAGAACTGCCTCAAGACGATCGAATCACACACGAAGCGCTCGGTCTGTTCGTAGCTCCACCCGTAGAGCTTCTTCACGAGGAGCATCCTCAGGATCACCTCAACAGGCGTGGAATGGCGCCCGAGCCTTCCCGAGTTGGGATGGCGCTGGATGAGATCGGCTCTCACCAGAGAGAAGAGTTCATCGTCATCGAGGAGCACATCGAGTCTTGCAAGCTCCGGTTCCATTTCGAGTTTGAGCTTGGGGACCAACTCGAAGAGGTTCACGGGATCGTAGCGGTCGACTATCATGAGGGTCGAGCCTCCGGTTGAGTTGAGATTCGCGGGCAAACGAATCCTAGCTCAACCGGCTCTTTTCGCACCAGAAACTAGCTAACTGACGGGGCTGACGAGTCCCGTCCTTATGGAAGGGTAGGAGGATGAGGAAAACCACACTACTACTGCTCGCTTCGACGACCTTAGCTGTGCTGCTGTCGTGCACTACGGCCGTGTTGATGGCTGCGCAAGGTATCGCGCAGACGGCGACGGAACAAGTGACACTGGTGGGGGCAGGGGACACTGCCGACTGCACCCACAACAACGATGAGGACACCGCAAAGCTGCTCGGTAGCACGCTAAGGAGCCTCACTCCGGATGGTACGCTGCCTCCGCTTAGCCAAGCAAGAGTCATCGCCCTTGGGGACAACGCCTACCCTAGCGGCACTCGAGCACAGTATGCCAACTGCTACGACAATTATCGTCTCACTGATGGCACCAGCTACGATTCCTCCCGCCCGGCGTGGTGGGGCCAGTACAAGGATCGCACGATGCCCATCCTGGGCAACCACGAATACCTCAACTCCTCGAACTCCAGCCTAAAATCGACGCCCTACTTCGATTACTTCAGTGCGAAGAACGGCTTCGAAATAGGAGACAGGCTTCCGGCACCGGTGCCAAATACACCCGCTAACCCTGGATTGACACCAGGCAAGGGCTACTACTCCTACAATCTAGGAAGCTGGCACATAGTGGCCCTCAACAGCAATGATCACTGTGCCTATGTGAGCTGCTCTAGCACATCTGCCCAGGGCAAATGGCTTCGCAACGACTTAGCTGCCAATCCGAGCTCTTGCACCCTGGCCTACATCCACCATCCACTCTACGCCACCGGTAGTGGAGGCGTAGCCCCTGAGGTGAAGCCCCTCATCAAGATCCTTTACAACAATAACGCCGACGTAGTGCTCAACGCGCACAACCATCGCTACGAGCGCTTAGCCCGCATAGACCCAAACGGCAATCCAGATGGCACCCGGGGCATCCGTACTATCACTGTTGGAACCGGTGGCGAGCCCGGCAACCCACCGAACGTGACGCCCCCAGCCATCAGCGAGGTTAGGATATTCGACACGCCCGGAGTCATCAGGATGGATCTGAGCAGCGACTCTTACAGGTGGGAGTTTATCGCAGTAGATGGCACATCAAGCGGGAAGGTTATGGACCCCACCCCAACAGGCACCGAGTTGTGCCATTAGGGGGAGACTGTACGCACCTCTAGAGGAGGAAGGTTACGCAACCTCGTAACCCAGGACCGGTGCTCAATAAGCGCCGGTCCTCCCTTTCACCCTTATTCACCTGATTGCGTGGAATAGGTATTCTGCGAAGTTCGCCCCTGGATCCTGGGGGTGGCATCATGACCAGAGACTGATGGCTAGGAGAAACCCACCGGGTACGGGAATGCTTCGCTTGTCGGCCGCCATCCTGTTCATAGCGGGCCGCTCGTGGCGCTTGTGTTCTGGTCGTGGGGCCTTGGTGCCTTGGTGTTCGGCCTGGGGGCTATCGTGCTGGGGATAAGGCAAGTCCTCCTCGGCGAGCATCGCAGCGAGCGCTTCCTGGGGGTGGCGCTCTTGCTCGGCGGGGCGTTCACCGCCGTAGATGGCTTGGTACGCCTCTTGTTGGGAGCATCACCCTAAGAGAGGACGAGCGTGTGATTCTTAGAACTTCGCTTTAACGGAGTTCTAGGAAGGTGTGCCAGGCCTTGTAACCCCTCATACTCGAGTTCGCTGATCAACTGGGCAGGGCTTCTGCAACGCAGCCAAGGCCAGGCGGGAGCTCGGCTGGGAGCTGCGCTACCCCTCGTGGCGCAAGGGCTTCCTCATGCCACGCCGCTTCTACGACTCCGTCTCCGAACCGAAGGTGGCCGTGTTGGTCGCGCTACGTTTGGTGGGCGCGGTGGAGATACATATTCGAGTTGCGGATACTCGAGTAACCTGCGGCTTCTGGACCGAAGAAGGGCTCCGTGAGTACCCGCAGAAGCAGGAGGCCGTCAAGGTCCGCACGGAAAAGCACATGTCAAGGGCGCGCCGGAACATGAAAATCCAGCTCCTTGCTGTGTTTCGTCGCTCCCCCCGGCCACCGCCTCGAGCTCCCGGTCGGAGATCTCTTCGCCTTCGCCTACCGCCGAGGCGAAGGGAAGCACCAGGTAGATGGTATCCGCGCTCTCCTGCACCACCCTTACCTCAAAGCCCTCGGGCAGCCGGCCCCCGAGCTCCTGCTCTAAGGTCCCCTTGGGGTCATCAAGCAGCCTCTGGCGGAAGTCCTCGTCCTCTAGGCTCCTCTGTACAAGCCTGCGATCCACCTCGGCGCGCCCGCCGCCACCGCTGGCTTCGGTCATGATCCGTTCTCCCTTCGCTCTGTTCCCAACCACCCAGGAGCGTCGTCCTCGTCGCTTTTAGGCCTGCTCCCATACCAGATTGGTATCACTGGTAGCATAGTTGTGTGCTGAGCGCAAGGGCTGGCCCATCCCAGACAGGACCAGCTACTGAAGCAGAGGGATCCCCATTTTTCGTGCCTTATTCACCGGAGTGCGTGGAAGGAGAATTCTGCGAACTTCGCCTTTTGGGCATTCTGCGAAGTTCGCCTAATCCGCATTCTGCGAAGTTCGCCTTTATCTTATTCTCGGAAACTTGGGCACGGAGGTAGCACTAGATTTCGCACGGTGGCACTATACTGATGGGCGACTGGAAGGGGCGGGATGTCCTTCGCATGGGGTATGCACCAGTGGCGGCTTATGGGGCTTGTCGTAACCGCGTTGGCGGCTATGGTGGTGAGTAGCTGTGGCGGAGGTGGCGGCCAAGAAGATGATTCCGCTGCAGATACAACCACTGCTGGAGGAGGTGGCGAGCAAGCATCTACGGCCGATCTCGACGCGGCGCTAAAGAAGTCTTTCCAGCAGAGCGCTGCGCCTGGGGTAGTAGCCGCGGTGCAGACGCCCCAGTACACGTGGATAGGCGCCCTAGGGGTAGCGGACCGCGCTTCCGAGGAGCCGATGACGCCCGAGGTGTTCCACCGTGTAGGCAGCGTCACCAAGACCTTCACCATCACCTTGCTCCTGCAGGCCGAGGCCGAGGGACTCCTCTCGCTCGACGAGACGATCGACCACTACATTAAGGGTGTCCCCAACGGGGATGAGATCACGCTCAGGCAGATGGCCAACATGACCAGCGGGATCGCTAACTACTCGGAGACCAAGCGATTTGATGGAGATCCGGGAGCTGACCCATACAAGGTGTGGGAACCAGAAGAGCTGGTGCAGATCGGTATCGAGGATTCCCCTCTGTTCGATCCCGGCACCGAGTTCTCCTACTCCAACACCAACACGGTGCTGCTCGGGCTGGTCTTAGAACGGGTGACGGGCAAGCCCATAGGAGAGCTCTACCGCCAACGGATCATCGAACCGCTCGACCTCAAAGACACCTCCTTCCCCGACCTCGCGGATACCTCCCTTCCCGAGCCGCACGCCCAGGGCTACACCCTCCAAGGCCAATCCTCCGGCGAGGAGCCCAGAGACGCTACCGATTGGAACGCCTCCTGGACGTGGACGGCCGGCGGGATGATCTCGACGATCGATGACCTGCTAGCCTACGGGCGGGCGCTGGGTACCGGCAAAGGTCTGCTCTCACCAGCACAGCAGGCCGAGCGAATCGACTCGTTAGTCAGTGACGTGCCGCCGCTCAACCAACCGCCGCTCAAAGGCGACTATGGTTACGGCTTAGGGCTCATGAAGGAGCATGGGTGGATCGGACACAGCGGTGAGATGCCCGGTTACAACACCGCCCTCTACTACAATCGGGAACTCGACGCCGTGGTGGCGGTGGAAGCCAATAGCGATATCTTCTCTGGTGAGTGCCCCGAGGACAGGCCGACCATGACGGACAGTACGAAGAGCCTCCCCTGTGCTGACCCAGCATCCCGGATCTTCAGGGCGCTCGCCGAGGCGCTGGGTAAGCCCGCGCCGGCCGCGGAGTAGTAGTAGACACCTTGGAGGGGGCGCCACGTGCAAAGCGCCCATCTCCGGCCGGGCAGCACTATCGTCGTGATTGACGATCGGGTTGTACAGGACAGGATATTCACCGGAGTGCGTGGAAGGAGGATTCTGCGAACTTCGCATGTACGGAGTTCTTAGAAGTTCGTGCATAATTTCCCCTAGGGGAAACATGATCTTGGAGGATGCGCATCCTTCCCAGAGGGAGCACCCTGTTGCCGTTACGTGGCCAAGAGACCGCCGCGTGAAGGCGCAGGAGAGCTACCTGCCCTCCTTCTAGATCAGGGCTCGCAACCCTACAAACTAACTGCCACTAGGCAGGAGCAACGCCTCGCTGGTTCTTCGGCCAGGCGGGAAGGGATTTAGGCCATGTTCACGAAGCTAACCGATACTAGCAAGGCAGCAATCTACTCGGTTGTTGTGCTGTGTATGTCCGTAGGGGCAGCTTTGTTGATCAGGTTCCTCGAACTACCTCAGGGACCTGTTATGTGGACCTTGTGGTCGTTTACTCCCACCGTGGCGGCCTTGATCATGCTGCTTGTGGTGACCAGAGAGGGGTACTCTAAGGAGGGTTGGAAGTCTCTTGGCCTGCACCGTCTGGGCTTGAGCGTCTGGTGGATAGCCTTCGGAGTGACCTTGCTCATAACCGTTGCGGCCTCCGCGGTCGTGTGGGCCACCCCTCTTGCCTCCTTCGTCGTGCCAGAGGACGGCATCATCAACCCTATCATCCAGTTTCTCATCTTTGTCGGCATATTCACGGTGTGGTTCGCCCTCGGCGAAGAGATCGGGATGAGAGGCTACCTGCAGCCTCACCTCATGTCCTTGGGTAGGACGCGTGCCTTGTTTTTGGTAGGTCTGGTGTGGGGCACCTGGCACATGCCCTTGTTCTTCCTCGCCCCAGCGATCGGCTTACTCAAGGGGAACCTGTTGCTCTTCTTCCCCCTGTTCTATGGGACCATCGTCGCTGCAAGCTTCCTCTACGGCTACTTGAGGATCTACACGGGCAGCATCTGGCCCGCCTCCATCGCCCACTCTGTTCACAACGCGGCGTGGAGCATTCTGGGAGCGTTCACCCTGATAGAGGCCTCCCCCGTGTTGGTGAACGTCTACCTGGTGGGAGACTTCGGGATACTGATCCTTATCGGCGCCGTCATTGGGGCCATCTGGGTCGGCCACAGGTTCAAGAGCGGCATGGACGAAGCGCAATCGGGAGCAGAGGTCCCCAGGGTCGACCCTGCGCCCCCCACAGCCCCGGCGGCTCCGAGGTAGGCATACAAGGAGCAAGCTCAAGCTAACATCTAGTTCGAAAGGCGCAATCTCACGCGTGCGGGCAGCAACGCCCCACGTCCTGTACCTCTCAAGCATCGGGCGCGTTCTCGTACATAAGCTCCCCACGAATGCGCCACGGTAGGCGAGTGATCCGCGCTCCGTGTAGCTCTGTTCGGTAGCCTCTAAGCGGCGTACCTCCTCCCGCATGGCACTCCACAGCCTACGCAGCTGGGCAGCGCTTAGGTCTTTTCGGCTCGTGTGCTGTGTCGTTGCTATGCGCTTTGTGCATACGTAGGGAAGCTAAGGTCTCGGGCTGTGCGCTCTGGGGTACGCGTCTCCACTCCCGATGGCGCAGCAGGATCTCGATTGCCTGCTCTGTTAGCTTTGCCTCATCCACAGCCCTTTCTACGAACGATTTTTGCTCGCGGATCTCTCTGGACATGGAGATTTGGGAGGCTGCAAGGCGCGAGAGATACAACAGAACGGTTAATCGCAGACAAAAAAGAGGCCGGAGGCGTGAGAATGGCCTCACAGACAGTCGAGGAGGAGCCGGAGTGGCAGAGCCCCGGTCCGACGCCCCAGGCACTCAGGAGGGCTCTCAGCGGCGATCCTGGTGGCGCCGTATCCTCCCAAGGTGAGGGTTCGTCAGGGACGGGGCGGTCGTGATGAAGTTCAGAGCCAGGATGATCCTGATCTTCTGGGCCAGGTGATCCCGACCACGGAGATGTCGACGTTGTGCATCCAACTAACCTGACCATCATCCAGGATGCTGCATCTTCATCCATCAGTGTTACAAGCGGGCACCGGGACGGGGCTGTGCGAGGTGCTTGGAGAGGTGATTTCAGGGGTATCGGGGTGAGCTATGCAGGATCTTGGATATGAACTTCCGAGAATTCGTCCAATTCCACGCACTCGGGTGAATAATGGTGAGCAGAAAGAGCGAAAGGTGTGACAACCAAAAGGAGGCGGTCGTTCGACCGCCGGTCAAGTCCTGAAGTTTCTGTAGTTTCCTCCAAGCTCATCCTTACCTCATCGTTCCGTGGGCTATCACCCCCTCTACTTCTCGCTCCTCTTCGGGGCAGGGTCCTTCGAGCTCCCCCATGTCCAGGTAGCGCCGCCCCGTGATCCACTCCTCCGATTGCTCCACCGCCAAAGCACTCACCAGGCGCAGGCAAGATCTCTCGTTGGGGAAGATCCTCACCACCCTGCGTGCGCCGCTTTATCTCCTGGTTGAGCCTCTCTAGACCGTTGGTGGTGCGGATGCGCCTGCGGTGAGACTCGGGGAAAGCGAGGCAGCTGAGGCACTCCTCTATGTGCTCTTCGAGGTGCTCGGCGACCTTCTCGTTGCCCTTCTTGCGCCATTTCTCGGCCACCGAAGCGGCGATGGTGAGGGCTTGTTTTCGTTCGGGCGCGGCGAAGATCGCCCTTAGGTCTGAGGCGAGCTCCTTGCGCCTGGCGTGGCCCACCATGCCCGAGGAGGTTCCTGGCGTAATGGACCTGGCACCTCTGGTGGGAGGCTCCCTGGAAGTGGCGAGCGATGGCGCTCTTTAGGCCCTCGTGCTCGTCGGAGACCACCAGTTGCACGCCCGAAAGTCCCCTCCTCTTCAGGGACCGGAAGAGCTCCTGGTAGGTGGCCTCGCTCTCGGTGTCCGCGACCTCCACGGCGAGGATCTCCCTGAAGCCGTCGTCCCTCACGCCCGAGACGACGAGCACCCCCTGGCTCACCACCCGCCCATCCACCCTGACCTTCTCGTAGCGGGCGTCCACGAACACGTAGGGGTAGGCCTGAGCTTCGAGTCGGCGATCCCTCCAGGCTCGAGCTCCGAGTCGAGGGAGCCGGCCAGCGAGGAGACGAGGCTCTTGGAGAAGGAGGTCCCGCACAGCTCTTCGGTGACTTCCTTGACCTTCCTGGTGGAGACCCCCTCCACGTACATCTCCATCAGCGCCAAACACGAGCGCCTTCTCGTTCCTTTGGTAGCGCGAGAAAAGGCGCGTGGAGAAGGTGCCTTCTCGGTCCTGGGGCACGAGCAGGTTCAGCGTGCCGACCCTGGTCCTCAAAGTCCTCGGCTTGTAGCCGTTGCGGTGGCCGGTGCGGGCTTGTCGCTGCGCTCGTAGGGGGCGGCTCCTATGTGCTCGGTCATCTCCGCCTCGAGCATCTCCTGGAGCACCCTCTCGACGATCTCGCGCAGGAAGTCGGGGTCCTCGAGCAAGATCTCTTGTGCCAGCTGCTCACTCACCTTACGATGATCTGTGGCCATCGTCGCTCCTTTTCGATCGGTTGACATAAGACACCAACCATCTTGGAGGACGATGGCCCTCTCATTCTAGCGGCCTACAAATCTACAGAAGTTTAGGGACACAACCCCTTTTTTCGAAACTTTCTTGCGAGCTGTTGACGAACTTCTCAGAACTCCGTTAAGGCGAAGTTCGCAGAATTCATATTCCACGCACTCCAGTGAATAAGGCAAGAAAAGGGCCGAGGCTACTAGGCCTCGACCCTCCTCATGCTGCTCCTAGGCGCTGCTCTGGCGCATAATAGCCGACCATATGGGCATCCCTCTCCTCCACCGCCCTTGCGCGGAGCACAGAACTATGCTAGAGATAAACTGTGATGGGAGCAGGCCTCAGCGACGACGATGCTCCTGGGTGGTTGGGGACAAGCGAAGGGAGAGGGCCATGAGCAAGCATCAGCAGGTGGGGGCAGCCGCGCCGAGATGGAGCGCACTCTTGTACAGAGAAGCATGGAGGACGAGGACTTCAGGCAGAGGCTGCTTGATGACCCCAAGGCTGCCGTGGAGCAGGAGCTGGCGACGCAGCTGCCTGAGGACGTTGAGGTAAGGGTGGTGGAGGAGAGTCCACAGACCATCTACCTGGTGCTTCCCAGCGCCTCGCCGAGCGGCGGGGGAGAGATCTCCGACCAGGACCTTGAGAGGTGGCCGGTGGCGCGTCGACGGAGAGGGGTAGCACCTGCGCCGGCGATTGGTCAAACACATGCCAAAGCCGTTGCTGAAGAGCTAATCAGGTCACGGCCCCCGCGAGGAGCACCACCGCCACCATAGCAACCATCGGCACCAGGCGCATCACTCGAATGAGTGATGCGCCTAGTGCTTGGGCGATCCTAGATGTTGCGAACTTCCGAGAATTCCTATTCCACGCACTCCGGTGAATAAGGAGAGGTTAGGGGACCTCGGTCCTTAGTGGCGAGGGTTTGGCGCACTACTCGTTCCGGAATAATTACCAAGAGGCGATCGGATCGAGAGGAGCTTCTCGTGGGACGACTGATCATCAACAACGCCATCACCGTCAACGGCGCCTTCGAAGCACCGGTGCCCGAGCCAGAGGGGTGGCTCGTTCTCGACCCCGACAGCCAGCAGGCCTCGCTCGAGAAGTGGCAGGCAGCCGACGCGATGGTGCTGGGCCGCAAGACCTACGAAGGCTTGGCCGCGGTCTGGCCACAGATGGCCGACCTTCCTGGGTTCGAGGCCTACGCGGAGCAGATGAACAGCATGCCCAAGTACGTCGCGTCCCGGACGCTGAGCGCACCATTGGAGTGGAACGCCACCCTGCTCGAAGGCGACCTCGCGGACAGCGTGAGCAGCCTCAAGGACGAACACCACGGCAACCTGGTCGTCTCCGGTGCCGGCGAACTGGCCCGTGAGCTCATGGCCCACGGCCTAGTCGACGAGGTCTGGTTCACGGTGAGCCCCTACCTGTGGGCGACCGGGCCACGGATCTTCGACGACGTCGGCGCCGTCCGGTTGGAACTCGTCTCCACGACGACCTTCCCGTCGGGGGTGGTACGCCTGTGCTACCGGCCCGCCCCAGCAGAGACGCCCTCCACCGGGTAATCTCCGCAGCGGCGGACCCCAGGCACCAGAACGGGGTCCTGTCGATCCCAACCACCGCTCTCATTAGGGGTGGACCAATCAACGGGGTCCGGCCACGCGGGCCTCAGTCTCCGCCCAGGCGGCTCTCGGACTTCCGAGAATTCCATTATGACGAAGTTCGCAGAATGCCCAAAAGGCGAAGTTCGCAGAATCCTTATTCCACGCACTTCGGTGAATAAGGGCATAATGAAGCGTCCAACCCCACATCCTAGAAAAGCTCCGTGTTCGCCTTCGACGGCGCCTCCTGCCTACTAGAGCCCCCGCCTCATACATGGGGCAGTCCCGATACCGACGTTGCGGGCTTCAAGGGGCTTCTGGGATACTAAGCTCTTGCGCCGTCGGGTCGCGAACACGAGGCCGTAGTAGGCGATAGGGCGCCAACGCGAAGGGAGAGAGGGCCATGAGTGAAGCAGCAGCAGGTGGCGGCAAGCGCGCCGAGGTGGAGCGCACTCTTGTACAGAGGAGCCTTCAGGACGAGGACTTCAGGCAGAGGCTGCTTGCGGACCCCAAGGGGACCGTGGAGCAGGAGCTTGGGAGCCGGCTGCCTGAGAGCGTCGAGGTAAGGGCGGTCGAGGAGAGTGCACAGACCATCTACCTGGTGCTTCCCAGCACCTCGCCGCTCGGCCAGGGCGAAGAGATCTCCGACCAGGAGCTTGAGGCGGTGGCCGGCGGGGCCACTTGGGGGGCCGATTGGACTGACCCGGCAGTATGCGCACAGCCGGGTTAGCGATCGGTGTCGGGTTCTTCGTGCTGGCCGGCGCGATCCGTGACAGGCACTATGCGAACTTATTAGAAGACCTATACTACGAACTTCGGTGAATAGCATGGTAGGCTGCGGCCCGATAGGGGCAGGCGGGAACAGCGGTTTTGCATCTGGGTATCCTTTCACTTACTGTTTGTCTGGTGTTTCTGGCGTCCGTGAAGGAAAAAACAGCGTGAGACTAGCCGGGCTGATCTTGTTATTGTCGGATGCCTTGCTGACGGTGCCGGTCTGGCTGGCGGCGTTCGAGCTACAGCGCGTCTTGTCGGATGCCTTGCTGGCGGTGCCGGGCTGGCTGGCGGCGTTCGAGCCACAGCGCGTCTTGGTACGGTCGACCCCGATAGGGTGGGAGAGCTACCCCAGAGATACGGCTATGGTGATCGGCGTTTTCGCCGTGGTGGTCTGGATAGGGTTACGCTCTTTGATGGGGCTGTATCCGGGCTACGGTCTGAGCTCGGAGGAGAGGCTTCGCCGACACAGATACTCCGTGGTCTTCGGCTTCTTCGCCACCGTTTCCTTTGTCATAGTCCTAGACCTCAGGGAGACAGCCCCAAAGTCTTTAGTCTTCGACCTTTTATACGGGGACTTCCCACGCCTGCTATTGGCGCTAGGCTTTGTGGGCCTTTTGCTTCTTTCTCCCCTTGTACAGAGTTTGGCGCGGTGGGGGATGGGAAGGCTCGGTATTTGGGATAGCCCCGTCAACGACGGTCCTCGTTAGCGGGGTCCTGGCCTAGTGGGAGGGGTTCGGGGCTATACATAATGCTGCATCTGAACTTCCGAGAATTCTTCTTCCACGCACTCCGGTGAATAGCGAAGGTACCGCCGCCAAGGATCGTGCATGCCGGCCGCCATTCATTGCGGGAGGGCCATAGGTGACCGGCCTCGACCATGCCCGAGCCAACGCGTTTGCGAAGGGCTGAGATCGGCTAAGGAGATGCTGTCGAGCGTGTAGCGCCCGCCCATAAAGGAGGACATCAATGTCCGATACCGACAAGAAGGTTTGGCTTGTTACCGGCGCCGGCCGTGGGATGGGCGTGGACATCGCCAAGGCCGCGCTTGCCGCCGGGAACGCGGTCGTCGCCACCGGCCGTCGCCCCGAGGCCGTCGAGCAGGCCCTGGGCGGCGCCCAGGACGACCTGCTGGTCGTCAAGCTGGACGTCACCAGCCCCGCGGACGCCGAGGCGGCGGTGCAGGCCGCGGTCGAGCGCTTCGACCGGATCGACGTCCTCGTCAACAACGCGGGCAACTTCTACGCCGGGTTCTTCGAGGAGATCAGCCCCGAGGACTTCCGGGCGCAGATCGAGACCACCCTGTTCGGCCCGATGAACGTCACCCGTGCCGTGCTGCCCGTCATGCGCGCCCAGCGCTCCGGCCTGGTCGTGGTAATCTCCTCGACCGCCGGCATCGTAGGCCAAGAGTTCTGCACCGCCTACGCCACCTCGAAGTTCGGGGTGGAGGGCTGGATCGAGTCGCTGACTCCCGAGGTCGCGCCGTTCGGCATCCGCACGATGCTGGTGGAGCCCGGCTTCTTCCGCACCGAGCTGCTCACGCCGGAGTCGACGAACTACGCCGAGCCCTCGATCGAGGACTACGCCGAGCGCACCGAGCAGACCGTAGCCGTCTGGAACAGCATGAATGGCCAGCAGGGCGGTGACCCCGCCAAGCTCGCCAACGCGCTGGTCCGGCTCACGGGCCAGGACAAGCCGCCACTACGCTTCGCGGCAGGCGCCGACGCGATCGCCACCGTCGAGCAGAAGGCCAACGACCTCCTAGCTCAGGCCGCCGCCCACCGTGACCTGTCCGCTTCACTTGCTATTGAGGAGGCGTGAACGTCGGAGAATTCTTATTCCACGCACTACGGTGAATAAGGGCATGAAGGAGGGACTTACGGAGGGCGAGGCGAACGTGTTCGCCTCTTCGACGCTGAGAAGCCGCGGAGCACAGTTGTGCGAGGGGCTTATCTAGTTCGCCCCTAACCCCGGTGATCTCACCTAGACGGACCCGGGAATATCCCCTAGGGGAAAAGGGGCGGTGGGGGATGATTGTCGACCCTGTTGCGCGCTACCCTGAGAACGTTGGAGAGCGGCCAAAGAGGAACAGGGGGTGGGGCATCTGAGACGAGCCTTATTTGATGGATGATGAGCCCTAGGAAGAACCGAGAATCGACAGGAGGAGAGCGAATATGGCGCAAGGACCAACGCCCGAATCAGCCGGTTCGGAGCGGCCGTTCAAGTACTACGGCAAGCAAGGCGAGTTCACGCTGTTGGCTCCATTCAAACCTGGTGGGGCCGAGAAGGCGCGGGAGATAGCGCGGAGAGCCGACGAGGGAGCAGCCCGCTGGGTTAATTGGCACACTTCACAACATGCGGATAGCCCTCTTCGACAACGACAGTCGCATGTTGTTCGCTAGCGTCTACGACGGCACCTGGGACCAGTACATCGACGACTTTGGCGCCGCCCCCGGGATGATGCGCCTTCTTAGATGAGCTTTTGGGAACTTGGAGGGCTTTCCGGGTCTGCAGAGCCCCGACGTGAAGGACTACCTAGTCAAGTATCAGGTCCCGGTGGCTTTTTTCTGGACCGCCTACCCTGACTCAACCGTCGACCGAATCCTGAGGGGAGAGCGTGTGCTCGCAGGCGTCGAGCAGGTGCTGGACGCCGCAGGCTAATCCTTGCACTCCACTGGGGGCGGAGGTTTCCTTGCCGCCGTCCGGGCAACCCCGAAAGGTACGCAGTCCGCTACTCATAGGTACTCTCAGATACCTTGGAGAGAGCCACTTTGCGGGCCTGGTGCTTCCTGCTCGGGAGAGCCTTCCCGGGCAGGAAGCTGAGAAGCTAGGAGGACGAAGATCGTGACCGAAAAGCAGACCGCCGCCTTGGAGTTTGACGACATCCAAGGCCCTGTGTTGCGGCCGCGGCCTCTGCCCTACTTCGGGGCCTATTTCATAGTTCGCATCGACGACCCTGCGCAAGGCCGGGAGATGCTAGGGCGTCTCGCCCCCAAGGTAACTTCGGCCGCCAGCTGGCACAGCGTCGCCGATACAGGCTCGATCAACGTGGCGCTCACTTTCCAGGGGCTGAAGGCCCTCGGCGTGCCACAGGACTCCCTAGATAGCTTCTCGCCGGAGTTCCAACAGGGCATGGCCGCGCGTGCGGCATTGCTCGGCGACGTCGGCGAGAGCGCCCCCGCCAACTGGGAGAAGCCCTTTGGCACCCACGACGTGCACGTAGTGCTGGCCACCGTCTGCGGCGAGGAGGTCGCCCTTGAGCCCCGGATCGACTTCATTCGCACTAGCCAGGACGACCTTCCCGGCGTGTCGATCATCTGGCAGCTGAAGGTCGGCATGCTGCCAACTGCGCGCACGCACTTGGGCTACAGGGACGGCATCTGCAACCCCCTGATCGAAGGCAGCGGCGAACCCGGCTTGCCCGGCCAGGGGCCGGCTATCAAGGCCGGAGAGTTCATTCTCGGCTACCCCGATGAGGTGGGCAACCTGCCTCCGATGCCGCAGCCTGAAGCGCTGGGCCGTAACGGCACCTACATCGCCTTCCGTAAGCTCTACTCGCATGTGGCGAAGTTCCGCAGATACCTGAAAGCCAACGCCGAGAGCCCCGAAGAAGAAGAGTTGTTGCAGGCGAAGATGGTGGGCCGCTGGCCGAGCGGCGCTCCGCTGGTGCTTGCCCCGGAGCGCGACGATCCCGAGCTTGCGGCCGATCCGCAACGAAACAACGACTTCAGCTACTACGAGGAGGACCCCAAGGGCCTCAAGTGCCCGGCCGGCGCTCACATCCGGCGCAATAACCCGCGGGATGCTCTCAAAGACACCATCACGGCTGTGAACATCCATCGCGTTGTGCGGCGCGGCTTCGTCTACGGCCCCATGCTGCCCGAGGGGGCGATGGAAGACGACGGCGCGGAGCGGGGGAGCGTGTTCGCCTTCCTTAACGCGAACCTCGCCCGCCAGTTCGAGTTCATCAAGTCGGCGTGGCAGAACGAAGGCAACTTCGTGAGCCTCGACGAAGAGAAGGACCCGATCTCAGGGCCGAACGACGGCACCGGCACGTTCACCATCCCCCGGCGACCGGTACGCAAGCGCTTGCAAGGCATACCCCGGTTCGTGACCACGAAGGGGGGCGAGTACTGCTTCTTGCCGAGCATCCGGGCGTTGCATTGGCTGGCTGAGCTAGATACATGAGCCAAAAGGCAGCCCCAGCGTAACGCCCAACTCAGAGAGGCGGCAGGAAGGGGAATGGACATGCTTTGGGATATAGGCAATCGACGACACACTGAAGGAGGTCGACGATGATCTGGGCAATCCTCGTGTTTCTCGGGGTTCCGCTGTGGCTCTGCGCAGCCGGCATCCTCCTGATCATCCTGAACAATAGGAGACTGCGCAAGCGCCACGGAAACATCCCCGTGCGCGTGAAGCAACCCGGGAAGAAGCGATGGACGCGAGCGCACGCCATCTGGGTATCCGACGTGTTCGCATGGCGGAGCAGCCCTGCCGCCTGGAGCGAGGATCTGGAACAGGTAATCGGCGCGACGCTGCGCAACCCCGACGCCGAGGAACGGAAGAAGCTGCGCCACCTCGGGGAAGGCTTCCCGATCGCGACGTTATTGCTTGCGGAGGGCGACCCCTTGGAGGTGGCCGCCGGTCCTGAGGAGCGCGAAGCGTTGCTCGGGCCCTTCGAGGCGAGGAGCGAACACGCCTGATCCACGATGTGCGGCTAGGGCTGGTGGCCGTCAGGCTGTTTCAGCGTGAGTACGTGTTCTTTGGATTGCTCATACAGCTGCCGTTGCGCACTGCTTTACGAACTTCGTAGAACTCCGTCACGGCGAAGTTCGCAGAATTCTTTTAAAGCGAACTTCCGAGAATCCCCAAAAGGCGAAGTTCGCAGAATTGCCTTACTAGGACGTTCGTTTGTGTGCGCGTACACTAAAACCATCCCCGCGGCTTTTCCCGGGGTGCCCGGCAACTGTGATCGGGGCGGGGCTTTCAGGGTTGTGCGAATTTAGTTCTCTGACTCCGGATCACCAAGAATCTCACGCTTGCGGCGCTCGGCATCGCGGTCCATAAACGCCGCGAAGCGTCCTGTGTCCTCGAGGGTAAGATTTTCGCGTTTCTTGTAGATGAGCTCGCCGTCATCATCAATCAGCGGCACGTACCCGTCGAGCATCCTGTTACGCAGCTCGAGATCCTGCTGGCTCAGGCGCCCCCGATCCTCCAACTTGTTGAACTCGTTGAGCAGCTGCACCTCCTTGTAACGGGTCTGATCCTCGAACCTGCGCAGCAAACCTTCAAGCTCTACGCGCTCCTCTTCACTCATCGACTCTACGTGCTTTTGAAAGTCCTCATCCATCCCCGTGTACCTCCTTTGGTGCGTAAAGCGGCAGTATAAAGGGCCGCGACCAGGAGGTTTTGAGAGACGCGACCCTTCGGCAGTATAAGGGCCCCGCGCACACAACCTCCGCGACTTCGTCGGAGGTTCCACGCACTCCGGTGAATAAGGGCAAAAAGAAGGGCAGAGGCTGCTAGACCTTGACCCTCCTCATGCTGCTGCTCCTAGGCGCTGCTCTGTGGTGCATGCACCCTTGCGCGGGGCACACGACCGTGCTAGGTGTGATACCCACCCGTGGTGGCAGCGGGCCTCAGAGCGCCGACCCGCCGCTCCTGGGTGGTCGGGAACACAGCGAAGGGAGAGGGCCATGAGCCAAGCATCAGCAGGTGGGGGCAGCCGCGCCGAGATAGAGCGCGCTCTTGTACAGAGGAGCATAGAGGACGAGGAGTTCCGCCAGAGGCTGCTTGAGGACCCCAAGGGGACCTTAGAGCAGGCGCTGGAGACGCAGCTGGCTGAGGACGTCGAGGTAAGGGTGGTGGAGGAGAACCCACAGACCATCTACTTGGTGCTTCCCGGCACCTCCTCGCCGCTCGGCGAAGAAGAGCTCTCCGACCGGGCGCTAGAGGCGGTGGCCGGTGGCGTCTCGACGTGGTCGGACGAGACATGCGGATGCCCGACTTGAGATGTCGATGAGTGTAGATGAACAGAAGTTTCAACCCTAAGCGCCCGTTGGTGGACGCTGCAACGAGCGCTGCGAGGAGGTGTGGTAATGAACGAAGCCTTGGGGCACAGCTCCGAAGGACGTCCGCGTCCCTAGAGCTGGTGTCCTGCCCGCGGCGCCCTGAGCATCCACATCCCCTTCCGTTTCCTCCGCGTTCTCGGGACCTCTCGCAAACATGCTGCCATCCTACCTAACCCGATGCACCCATGCCGTATCCGGGCTATCCAACTTCGTAGAATCCTTATTCCCCGACGTTGAGTGAATAGACGGCGGCCCGAGACCTCAACGCTGCCCTATCAGGTGGATCAGGCGGGCTACCGATCTGTACGGATCCCTCCGACTTGCCTGCCACTCCAGCTCGAGGACCTCTGGCAGATCCGTGCCGGGATCTTGGTCGCCGAGGTGGTCTGTGAACACCCTGACCCCGTACCATCGCACGACCTCGAGACCAGCCTCCTCGAACAGCGCGCTCAACCCCTCGACTGTGTCCCCGCGGGTCTCTACTCCAGAGACCACCGAGATCCCTGTCGGCGTCGAGCGCCGACAGCGCGTCCTTGTAGCGGGCTTCGAGTGCAGGACGCATGGCCAGCGTGGAGGCATTCTTGCCAGCACGCAGACCAAGGCTCCCGGCCGGCCTATGGCGGCGAGTTCCTGGATCATGGGGCGCGGGTCTTCGAGGTACATAAGGACACCGTGGCACAGCACCGCGTCGAAAGATTCCCTTCCAAGGAGCTCGGCAGCCTGCTCGCCCTCGCCCTGGACTAAACTCATCCGTCGGCGCACGTCCTCGCCTTCTGAGGTGAGGGTTCGGCGAGCCTCCCGAAGCATCATGGGCGAGGGGTCTAATATGGTGACCTCGTACCCCTTACGGGCAAGGGGGATGGCCTGTTGGCCCGCACCGCCGCCGACGTCGGCGACCCGGGCTGGCGGAGAGGGGAGGTGTTCCTCAAGCTGGCGGGCGACCAGCGTATAGCGGACCACGCCTCTTAGGGTTCTTCGGTGAGTGAGGAAGAGATCGGCCAAGCGTGAGAAAGGATCGGTCACCGCAAAGGAGTGTACCTCAGGAGAGCGCTACCTCCTCAGCGAACTTCTGAGAATTCCCTGCTAGGCACTTGGGTGAATAACCGGGGACGTCTTGCGGCCCTTAGCGACCGAGTCGGGTACGCCCCCAGCGCAGCGGAGCCGCCATAGTGTAGATAAGGGAACGGGCACCAGCGTTGTGCCAGACGTTGCCGATGCGCGTCCACTGCAGGTTAGTATCCACGCAAACCTTCTCTAGCTGCACCCGCTCGCTCACCTCGAAGCGCGTGGCCAAGGAAGTGAGGACATGGATCCAGATCTTCTCCTGCTCAGTGGAGCCGAACATCCTAAAACCGAGTTCGTAGATCGGGTCGCTGGCGCGCGCCAGTGACTGGATTTGGGCTACTGTAGTGCCGTCTTCATCTTCGTAGGCGCTAAACGTGTTCCAGCCTGCCTCCGGGAGGCCTTCGGCAGTCATCACCGTGAAGGACTCTTCGTCAGCGTAAAGCACCATCACGCCGGTATAAACCGGCATGCCTTGCACAGAGGCGTTGATGAGCATGACTTCGCCAGGGGCAACACCGTGCAGCGGCGGGTAGAAGCGGCTCTGCGGCGGGTGGAAGCTAGGAAACTCCTCCTTCCAGACCCGCACAACCTCTTTCGGGGTCACCTTGGTGCCGGTCAGACGCACCTTGTAGGTTTTCTGCCAGAGCTGGCCGAAACCTTGCAGCGCACCGGCAACGCGGTGGCCTTCAACGTTGAGATTGACGGCTTCGGCAGGCACTTGGGAAACGTGAAGTACGTTCGTGCTCACCGCCCAAGAGGCAGTGTCGCGAGGTTGAGGCCTCTTGGTATGGTCTTGGGGGGGCGGCGCTTGCTCTGTCACGATTCACCCTTTCGCCTTCGGAGATCCGCATGTCCCACTCGCCTCAGTGCCCCGCGCAGCTTCGGCGCATCTCCCCTACCTCACACTCTACAGGAGGATCGTCTCCCAAGCGTTAAGACACCCGTTACGAAGGAGAGAGCGATAGTGAACTTCTGAGAACGCTCTTCCACGCACTTGGGTGATGCGCGGTGAAGCTCACTGCTCGTCGCGCCCGGATTCTCGGATGGTAGCCCTCTTCTTCTTGTCCTTCAGGGCAGGATCAGGATGCAACCACAACTGAGACGTGCGCCGGGTGCATCGTCTCTCTCACCACCCTCATTAGGTCGTCGCTCAAGGCGTCGAGGTCCGTCTCGTCTCGCAGCCTGGCGGAGAAGGCTTCCAGGGTCTTCCTGGCATCGTACTTGCTGCGGTAGAAGCGCCTATCGATGAAGGCCTGTATACGATTCCTCAGAGGGTTGAACAGGGCAGCTATGACGAGCGTGGAGACCACTACGGCGAGTTGCGGTTGCTCCTGTTGACCAGTGAGGGCGCGGAAGATAGCCTCGGTCGTGGCCACGCCTCCGAAGTACACCAGCGCAAGGGATGCCGTGAGGGCACCGTAGACGAGGGTACGGTTGATCACTACGTCTATGTCGTAGAGGCGGTATTTGAGGATGGCTACGGCGATGGCGGCGAGGATCGCTAGAAAGCCGATGAGGAACAGTGCGTTCGATATGCGGGACCCGTCGAGGGCCGGCCAGACGGCCACGACGGCGACGGCGATGGCCAGCATCGTGCCTGCGTAGGCGACCCACTTGATCTGCTGGCGCTTCTCACCCTCCGAGCGGCGCAACCGCACGAAGAGCGCGACGACAGGAGCCAGCACGCTCAGGATGAAAAGAGGAGTCTCAACAACCCCGATCGCATGCAGAATCCAGATATCCTGAACGCCGAACGGGTTGGCCACTGGTGGCAAGTTGCGGATCTCGGCCTCGTCGAAGAGCGAGCTCGGTTCGAGAGCTTCAGTGACCGGGCCCAGCACGATGGCGATGGCCACGAGCCAAGCCACGGGGCGCCAGCGGGGAGAAGGTAGCCGGCCATCGGGGAACAGCAAAAACACGAACGAGATCAAGGAAACAGCCGGGATATACAGCCAGTAAGTGATCCACAGCGCCGAGCTCGCTCCGGGCAATAAACCTGGACTGATAGTGCTCGCGTAGGTAGCATAAGCGTCCGCGAACAGCGTGATCCCGAAGAGAAGCCCCGAGGAACAGAAGATCCAGCCGATGGGATTCTTGGGCCGCTGCGAGGCCAAGATCGTGCCGACTGTCGAGAAAGACAGGGCGGCGGCGGAGTTGTTCCGCAGGTACGGGGAGAAGGCGTTCGGATTCGAACGATTTGCTATCAAGAACAGGATGACGCCGAGCGCGATGAGCGCTACGCACGCCGCCCACAGCGCCAAGGCGAGCCAAGTGGCGGTGCGGGGGCTCATCCTGGCGACTCCTTTCCCCGTTCCCTTGCCCCAACTGTCACGACAGCACTCTACAGCACTACCGTCTCCCAAGCGTTACGCCAACCGTTACGAGGACAGTCCTATGGTCCTAGGGAACGAACTTCGTAGAACGCCGTTTGGGCGAAGTTCGCAGAATTCATATTCCACGCACTCCGGTGAATAGGGGCAAGAAGAAGGGCCTGAGACTACTGTCTGCCGGTCCGGTATCGGCGTAGTGCCGCCAGACTTTACAGTCTCCGTCCTTCTCGACGCCCCACGTCCCGTACTCGGTGCCCCACGTCCCGCTATCGGCGCCCGGTACCTCCTGCGTGATCTTGTACAAGATGTCTCCGCGTTCACGCGATCCTCCGCAGATAGTGATCTGCTGGACGCCCTTCGTCACCAGCCGGTCTTCTTCGCCGGAGGCGGCCAGGGCCAGATAGCCCCACCCGAGCGTTGCCATCAACACCGCCGCCACGAGGAGCGCCGACAGGTAGGGCGTCCGTCCTCTTGCCATGCCTCTCCCCTTACTCTCGCCGAGTTGCTCCACGGCTCCCTCCCCTCGTCGGGTTCCCCGGTTCCCATCGTACTCGTATACGGCCCGCCCCGCGAGGACGTTCACAGGGGCGAAGTTCGGAGAATCCCCAACAGGCGAAGTTCCGAGAATTTATATTCTAGGCACTTCGGTGAATGAGCATCGGAGCAGGCTGCAGGTTTGCCGTGGACCTTCGGGTGATAATATGGAGCGCTGATTGGGGAGTAGCCCCTTCGCTTAGATAGCGGGGGAGCCGGTCGTCAATACGGAGCTCTCCGGAGAGCCTCCCGGCCGGCAGCCTGCGACAGAGACAGAGAGACCCTACTACTGCGCAGTGGGCGAGACCATCACGGGTGTAGATGCGTACGCCGTGGTGGGCTCGCCCTTAGCGTGTCCTCACGGCCCGTTAGCAGAAGGGAGATGGGCCATGTCGAAGTTGGTCAGGATGGTCGCAGCTGGCTCGGCGATGGCCTCGTCTTTCCGCGACAGAAAGGCTAGGTGGCACGCGTGGATTTGTTGCTGAACCCCGAAGTCTGGGTCGCCTTCTTGACGTTGCTGGCCCTAGAGATCGTCCTTGGCATAGACAATATCGTGTTCATCTCGATCCTCGTGGACAAGCTGCCCGAGCAGAGGCAGGCGCTCGCCCGCCGGCTGGGGCTAGGCATGGCGCTTCTCATGCGAATCCTCTTACTCCTCTCATTGAGCTGGGTCATCGGGCTCACCGCGCCGCTGTTTACGGTCCTTGGGCAGGAGATCTCCGGGCGCGACGTGATCCTGATCGGCGGCGGGCTCTTCCTGCTTGGCAAGAGCACTTACGAGATCCACGAGAACCTCGAGGGCGAGGAGGGCCACAGCAGCGCCAGGGTCAAGGCGACGTTCGCCAGCGTCTTGATCCAGATCATCATCCTCGACATGGTCTTCTCGCTCGACTCGGTGATCACCGCCGTAGGCATGGTAGATCAGGTCTCAGTTATGATCGCGGCCGTCACGGTAGCCATACTGGTGATGCTGGTCTCTGCCGAGGCCGTCGCCGGTATCGTCAACCGCCACCCCACCCTCAAGATGCTCGCTCTGAGCTTCCTGCTGCTGATCGGCTTAGCCCTTCTCCTGGAAGGCTTCGACCAGCACATCCCCAAGGGCTACATCTACTTCGCGATGGGCTTCTCCGTCTTAGTCGAGTTACTGAACATCCGTGCCCGGCGCCGCCGAGCGGGCCGCTCACACCCCGTCGAGTTGCATCGGCGCTACGCGAGGTCGGAAGAGGGGTCTGATCCCTCGCAGCCATGAGCCTCAGACGCTCATAGGTAGCGGACCGGGGCAAGGCGAACTTCCGAGAACTCCGTAAAGCGAAGGTCACCTTCCGAGAACCATTCCTCTCCAACAACAGATCGGTTAGGATCTCCCCGGCCACTTCAGGAAAGGGAAACCATCTACTCTCAACCTCAAGAAGACCTAGGTTTGTTCTCATCTCATTTGGAAGTAAAGAAAGCCGGCCCTCTCGTTTGCCCCATCTGCAGCCAAACCAATACGATCCTGCCCAAAGGTGCCCCAATCGCAGAGCCCTCAGGCGAGCCCGTCATTGAGAGCGAGCCTCAATTCGCCTACGCTGCATGCACAAATTGCGGATACTCCATTTTCTTCGACACCGATTACCTACCTAAAAGGCAAAGTTCGTAGAAATCTAGAAAGCGCAAGTTGAACTTCCGAGAATACATATTCCACGCACTCCGGTGAATAAGGGCATAAGGAGGGGCCGGGGCTACTAGCACCTCGACCCTCCTCATGCTGCTCCTTGGCGCTGCTGTGGCGCATGAACCCTTGCGCGGAGCACAGCACTATGCTAGCGAGTGATACCCATCCGTGATGGGAGCCTCAGCGACGAGGACGCTCCTCGGTCGGGTCGGGGACAGAGCGAAGGGAGAGAGACCATGAGCGAAGCAGCAGGTGGCGGGCGCGCCGAGGTGGAGCGGAGGCTCGTTGAGAGAGGAGCCTACAAGGACGAGGAGTTCCGCCAAAGGCTCCTTGATGACCCCAAGGGGACCTTAGAGCAGGAGCTGGGGACGCGCCTGCCTGAGGGCTTCCGGGTAAGGGTGGTTGAGGAGAGCGCACAGACCATCTATCTGGTGCTTCCCGGCGCATCTGCGGTAGGCGAAGGCGAAGAGCTCTCCGACCGGGAGCTTGAGGCGGTGGCCGGAGGGTCAGATACGTGGCTTCAATGTGGCCCGGTGGGTGACAATGTAATGTGCACTCACGGCTGCTAAGTGGCTGCGGAACCTGTGTCCGCGACATGGGGTTTCCCGTCGGCTTGATCCCAACTTCCGAGAACTCCGTAAAGACGAAGTTCGCAGATTTACTCAGCGTGTTGAAAAAGCCGTCGTCGTAGCGAACTCCCGGCGCGACGCGAGACCGGAGAGCCTACCACCGGCCGGCGTGAATCGAGAGAACGTCTCGCGCTAGACTGGTCCCGACGTGGGCGGGACGCACCCCAAAGCGGCGCTGCTTTTGCTGTGCTCTTTCTTTCTCGCGCTCGTGGCGTGCTCTAAGGAGCCTCCCGGCGAGCCGGACCGAGCGGAGACGCGCGACGCGACGCGGGGGACGCTGGCGGAGCGTGCGGGCGATCCTGGCGTCTCGGACGAGGCTCCTCGCCGGCCGACCATCGAAGGGGCCAGGCTGCAAACCGGGGAGGAGGGCGAAAAGATCATCGTGGTGGTCGGGCACGAGGCTTTCTTCCCGGAGTGCTTCCTCATGGAGGCCCGGGCCATGCGGGGGGCCGGGAGGGGGGGCGTCTATGGTCGCGCGGCCAAGAGCCGCTGGCCGAAAGAGGGCGCGACTGAGACGGCCCAAGTGGGCAAATCCTACGTCGTCGTCTTCCACGAGGATCCCCACCCTGGCGCCAAGGTCGCCGATCCCAGGAAGACGACCTACTCGGTGTTGTGTGTGGAGGCGATCACGAAGCGCGCGGTGGAGGCCCACGTCGAGGGCACCCCCGAAGTGTCGCCTTAGCCTTTTGCACGCCCTTCGCCGGGGCTCGTGGGGAAGACCGGCCCACCAAAAGACCAGCTCGTCGAGGGGGCGCGAGACCCCCACGGCCGCTAGCATCGCCCCCCGCCCCGAGGTAGGCCAAGGACGCCAGCGAGGGGATGCCCGTATCGTCGGGTGTTGTTGGTTGTGTCCGCGCACACAAATGAAACAGGGATGGAGGAGGCCATCGGGCCGGGGTTTTGCGGAACTTCCGAGAACTATTTTAATGCGAACTTCCATGAGAAGGCACAGTTTGTCAAGGCCGACTTGGCGGCCTCAGTGTGGCTAGCGCAAGCTCTCTGCCCTTCCGCTATGCTTCCATTCGCACTTCGTTGAGCCCTCTCTTCGGTGGCTCGGTGCATTATGGGATCCGTCTTTTCGAAGCGAAAGGCGCTGCAATCTTCGTAGCGGTCTCTCCTCCTAGCGAGGATGGACCAAGTTCGCATGGCGCAGTCGCCCTTAGATCCGAAGCGCGTTCAGGCGAGATCAGCCGTGGCCATCGGCCACTTTAGGGTCGCCTAGCCGCTGTGTCGGTATCTTCACCTCCTCTTTGCTCGTCTGAGCCATCACCTCTGTTCAAGCCGCCTCCTGCCCTTGGCGCCGATGGGTGTCGTGAAGCGGGTCGTAGAGCTCTCCTGTGACCCACAGGTGATGCAAGAGCACGGATAGCTTCCTCGCTGTGGCCACCGCCGCCCGTTTCTTTGCGCTCTTGCCTCCCCGGGAGGCTATCTTCTCTGCGTGGCGCCTGAGGTCCGAGTCGGAGCCGAAAGGTCCCAGGACGTAGTGGGCACTACCCACCAGAAGCTTCCTGAGCATCTGGTCGCCCTCCTTGGAGATGCGTTTTTGGGGGTTCCTCTCCCCCGATTGGTCGGTGGCGGGCACGAGCCCCAGGTATGCTCCTACCGAGCGGCTCTTCTCGAAGCGGTAGGGATCCTCCACGGTCAGCACGAAGGTGAGCGCCGTGAGCGGCCCGATCCCCTCGACTTGACGCAGGAGCTGTGTTTGTGGGTAATGCTCTTCGCAGACCGTTTCTAGCTGCCGGTTGTATTGACGGATGCGCTCGGTGAGCGAAGCGATCTGCTCCAGGATGGGCTCCAGGGCCGGCATGAGCGCCTCGGGGATGTGCTCGGGCGCTCGCTTGTGGAAGCTTCTGGCGGGGCACTTGGGCAAGCGGGCCCCGAAGGACTTGACCGCCCCTTAGGGACGTGGTTGACAAGTTGCGTGCGGCTCCCGACCAACGCCTGCCTCGAGCGGATTAAGGCCAGGTGGACCTGGGAGGCTTCGCTCCTGTGCTTTAACGGGTAGAGCAGCTTCGGATCCACTCTTGCCAGGCGGGCAAGGTTCTCGGCATCTAGTTCATCTGTCTTGCGCCTGTTGGCGTAGATGAGCCTCAGCTTGCGTGCATTGGCCACCAAGACCTCGTGGCCGCACTCCTCCAAGAGCCGGCTAACCCAGGGCGAGTGGGTTCCCGTTTCTATGGCGATGCGCATAGGCTGCTCGGAGGCGAAGCGTCGTCTTAGGGCTTCGGGAGTGGTGCGCAGCCTGCCCTCCTCCATAACCTCGCCGCTTTGTTGATCGATGAGGCACAGGTAAGAGTGCTTGTCGCCGAGATCCAACCCGGCTGTCATCCGTGGGTTGTCTTTGTTAACATCCGTCATGGGCCGATCCTCCTTCCATAGTGGGCGTTAGAGCCCGTAGAGCATTTGCAGACCCAAGGGTACTGCGTATGGGGGTCGGCCTTCTCATCTCATCTTCTGAGAATTCCCCTTCCACGCACTAGGGTGAATAAGTAAGGACAAGATACAAGGACCGGGGCTGCTACTCTCGCAACTGCTGCGGGTGGCCCTCCGGTCCGTGATGGGGTGCTCTTACGTTAGGAAATGCTTTGGCAGCCGCTCCGCGAACTCTTCGCTCGGTAGCGGTCGCCCGAAGTAGTTCCCTTGCCCCAAGTCGCACCCCATCTCCTTGAGCAGGCTGGCTTGCTCGGGGGTCTCGATCCCCTCGGCAACGACCTCCAGGCCCAAAGTGTGGCACAGCTCGATGATCTTGCGCACCAGTGCTGTGCCCTTAGTGTCCTTTGCGAGCCCTTCCACAAACGACTTGTGTAGCTTTACGCCGTCCACGGGGAAGCTCTTTAGGTAAGACAGCGAGGAATAGCCGGTGCCGAAGTCGTCCAGGTCCAAGCGGATCCCCATCTTCTTGAGGGGATCCAGTGTTCGTGCTTCGTCCTGCGAGGCCTTTAGTAAGAACCCTTCGGTGATGTCCAAAGCCAGGGTGTGGACCTTCAGTGCCACTCGGGTCAGTGTCTCTTCGATGGTGCGTGCCAGCCCACCGCTCTTCAGTTGCCTGGAGGAGAGGTTGACGTTCATCGTAACGGGAGAGGGGGAAGGATAATCCCGCTCCCACCGCTTGGCTTGCTGACAAACCTCCTCCAGCACCCACCCGTCGATGGGCACGATCAGGTTCGTCTTCTCGGCGAGGGGCAGGAAGGCCGCGGGTCGCTGTATGCCCTTGTGCGGGTGTTGCCAGCGCAGCAGGGCTTCGAAGCCTACCATGCTCCCGTCTCGTAAGGAGACTATGGGTTGGTAGTGGAGCACGAACTCCTCTTGCTCGACGGCTCGCCTGAGCTCAGCCTCTAGCTCGAAGCGTTCCTGGGCGCGAGTCTGCATGGCCGGGTCGAACATCTCGTAGCGGCCCGGACCCTGCTCCTTGGCTCGGTACATGGCTGTATCCGCCTCGCGTAGCATCCCCTCGGGATCGTTGGTGTGTGCAGTGCCTAATGCGATGCCTATGCTGGTGTTGACGCTCACCCGGTAGTCGCTCACGCTAAAGGGCTCCCCAAGAGCCTCGGAGATCCTCCGCGCTACCCGGATAACCTCTGAGGGGTCCTCCACACTCTCCAGCAGCACGGCGAACTCGTCCCCCCCGAAGCGCGCAAGGACGTCTTCGGGCCGCACCCGATTCTTCAGACGCTCAGCGAGCGCGACGAGGAGCGCGTCGCCCGCCCCGTGGCCCAAGGAGTCGTTTACGTTCTTGAAGCCGTCCAGGTCCATGAACAGCACCGCTACCCCGGCGCTGTCTTCTTTCCGCCACGTGCGCCGTAGGGCATTTCCCAGGCGATCAACGAAGGCGTGGCGGTTGGGCAGCCCTGTGAGGAGATCATGGGAAGCCCGGCGTTCGAGTTCCGCTTCGAGGGCCTTGCGCTCGGAAATGTCTGTGGAGACGCCGATCATGGCCGCGAGGTTCCCTCGCTCGTCAAATATGGGCGTTGCGGTACCCAATACGGGCACGCGGGAACCGTCCTTGCGCCTGAGTAGCATCTCGGCCGACGAGGTTCTTCCCGCTTGTAGCTCGGAACGGACCTCCTCTGCCTGATCCAGCAACTCATCAGGGACGGTCAGGTCCCTCAGGTTGCGCCCCAGCGCCTCCTCCGAGGACCAACCGTAAAGCTCCTGTGCGCCCCTGTTCCAGTAGATGATCTTCCCCTCGAGGTCAATGGCGATGACGGACTGCCCAACGGCATCGAGCAGCCTAGCTTGGAAGCGTATCTGCCGATCCTGTTCTTCTGTCACTATAGGCACCCTCCGACAAGACCAATACCTCTGCGTACGCGGGTGTTTTGCCTACACGCTACACTTAGCGGGGGCTTCCTCCTCTCCTCCCTGAAGGCGAAGTCCCTCTCTGTGCTGTACGGCGAGGAGGATGGGATACACGCCTCACTGCTGGCCACAGCATTACTTTGAGGGGGGAATAGCGCATCGGCAAGCCGGCGCGTCTCATAGGAGATTTCTCCCTCCTTTTCTCCTTTTACGGGCGTGAAGGATAGCCCTCGGCGAGAATAGACATGAATCCTTCGGACTTTGGAGAACTCCGTCACGGCGAAGTCCGCAGAATTTACCTTCCTCAAGTTCGCGTGGATAGATAACATATCGTTCCTACCCGATACCCTATGACACACAGACTCAGTACTGAGAGTAAGGCGACCAGTTGGGTCGTTGCCCTCCACGTTGATCACGCAAACATTCAATCAGCGCTCTAAGCGCTGCTCTGTAGGTCGTCGTTCTCTCGAAGGTCCAAGGACTGTGCGTTCGCCTCGAGTACCTTCCAATAGTCTTCCTTGGCGGCCTCCACGATACCCTCCCTCGTGGCCCCCTGAGCGCTGAAGGCGGCAGCGAACTCGCCGTCTTGGCGGCGCAGTAGGACTATGTCCGGGTCCGACTCGTCTAGTGCATCCTCAGAGAGGGTAGTGTGTTATGGGCTATAGTGTTCGGTATGAAGCCTCCAATCTTTGTTCGGGAACTGTCGAAAAAGGAGCGCGAACGGCTGGAAGCCGGGCTGCGCTCCAAAGATGCCTTCGTGATGCGCCGCTGCCAGATCCTTCTGGCGAGCGCCCGCGGAGAGTCTCCTCCGAAGATATCCCGTAGCCTCGGGTGCGCCTCGCAAACGGTCAGGAACGCCATCCGCGCCTTCAACGAGAGGGGCCTCGACGCCCTCATCCCTGGCTCGTCTCGCCCAAATCGGGTACACGCCGCCTTCGACCAGAAGCGCGCCGAGGCACTCAGGCAGATGCTCCACCGCTCTCCGAGGGAGTTCGGTCGCGAGTCGAGTCTTTGGACTTTGGAGATGGTCGCCGATGTCGCCTTCGAGGAGGGACTCACCACAGAGCGTGTCTCCGGGGAGACCATCCGGGCCACCTTCTCGCGCCTCCTTGGTGTGAGGTGGATGCGGGCGAAGCGGTGGATCACCTCTCCAGACCCCTTGTACGAAAGAAAAAAAGGCTAGATAGATGCACAGGATAACTAAACAGACGGCCATCTCCTCCTGTGGCATGGTAAAGACGCCAAATCCATCCAGCCACAGAAAAGATGGCCGCCTATGGAAAGTATCTCTCTCACCCCCCAGCAGCGCAAGGATCTCATCATCGAAATGAAGCGCGAGAGGAAACCCAGCCGCAGGCTCAGGATGCACATCGTGCTGCTCACCTCCGATGGTCGTTCGCCCACCGAGATCGCCCGGTTCCTCTTCTGCTCTTAAGCACCACCGTCTACGCCATCGCATCCCGCTTGCTGCGGGAGGGGCGCGCTGCCTTCGACGACCGCCGAAGACGCGGCCCGAGGCCCTTGCTCGGAGGCGCGGCGGACGAGCGCGTCGAGAGGCTCCTTGAAGAGGAGCCGCCTACTGAGCATGGATGGCTGCGCTCCCGCTGGAGCTGCAAGCTCGTCGTCCTGCAGCTTCTCCGGGAGCGGCTCGCGGAGGTTAGCCGGGAGACGGTTCGTCGTAGGCTACACCGCCTCGGGTTCCGCTGGAGGAGGCCGCGTCCGGTTCCGCCCGAGAAAGACTCCGAGGAGCAGATCGAGGAGAAGCAGACGCGACTCGAAGACGTCCTGCAAATGACGGAGGAGGCGGGCTCCTTCTTCCAGGACGAGACCAAGCTGGAGACCAATCCCAAAGTGGGCTTCTGCTGGATGCGCAAGGGGAAACAGAGACCCCTAGCACCCCGGGAACCAATCGCAAGGTGTGGATTTCCGGGGCGCTCAACTTCCGAACGGGGAGATTTCACTGGGTCTCGGGGGAGCGCAGGAACGACGAGCTGTTCATCAGGCTGCTCGACCATCTGCGCAGAACCTACCGCTGCCACAAGCAGTTGCACCTGGCGACGGACAACGACTCAAGTCACACCAGCAAACGGGTCAGAAAATGCGTGGAGGATTCAAGAGGGCATGTCCACCTTCATCCCTTGCCCTCGTGGTCTGCGGAGAGCAACCCGGTGGAGTTGGTGTGGTGGTCCTTGCACGAGGCTGTAAGCCGCAACCACGAGTGCGCCGGGCTGGACGAAGTGGTGGAGTTCGCGGAGTGCTATCTGGAGGAGAGGCAGCCGTTCAGGTTGAAGCTCGGGAAGGTCTACGACCATCTGGAGAGGCCGCCGCCTTGAAGTCGGGCGAGTGTCCATTTATCTCGTGGAGTTATCTAGCTTCGCTAGCGACCGACTGATGGAGATCGCTGGAGCCGACCCCGACACCTGGGCGGTGGGCTTCTTGGACGAGTGCTGGTGGAGCCGCTTTGCGTTGCCCACACTGAACGCCTGGGCCGAGGAGGGCAAGCCCCCTCGCCTCATCCAGCGGTCGGTCGCCAAAGACGACCCCGAGCCGAAGGCCATATCCTGCTACGGACTCTATCTGCCAGAGATCGATGAAACGTGGATCAGGTTCGTGGACGGAAGGCCGGTTTCTTCGATAACGACGCGGTTCCTTTCGTGGAGCCTTCAGAGACTCGAAGCTCTTGGCAAGAAGGTCCTCGTTCTCATCTGGGACAACGCCAGCTGGCATGTCTCCAAAGAGGTGAGAAGGTGGCTCGGAAAACACAACCGCCGCGTCAAGGAGAGCGGCTGCGGAGTGAGGATCGTTGGTTGCCTGCTTCCGAAGCAGAGTCCGTGGCTGAACTCCATCGAGCCCAAGTGGGTACACGCCAAGCGCAAGGTCATAGAGCCGGAGGGGCTTCTGGGAGCATACGAGCTTGCCGGGAGGGTGTGCGGGATATTCGGTTGTCCGCATTACGAGCACCTCACCGTTCCACAGAAGGTCGCCTGATCATGCACTAGAGACGGTCGGTTGGCTCACCTCCACGGCCTCTGCGACCATCTCGTCCACCCAGCCAGGACCCTGGGGGCTCTGGTCGGCTTTGAGCAGGATGCGAGCATGAGTTAGCTTACGTGCGGGGGCTGTGCCCGCCGCTATGAGCTGCTTCAACTCGTCGCGTTCGGTTTCGCTGAGGATAACGGGATATTTCTTCTTCATAATGAGAAGAGCATACCCGCTGTGTTCCTCAGTAATCAGATCAGCTGTCACGCACTAGTAGAGGGGGTTTTTAACAGACTGCCACCTTCTACGCACTCGGAATAAGGGCATGAAGAAGGGCCGTCCTGCGTGATCGCTGGGGCCTTAGCAGAGAACGCTCCTAATTCGGGGTTACCATACCTTCACTAACGGGGCGCAAGACCTCGCAATCGTCAGCTACCCGATCCAACCCCTTGTTATAGGTGACCTCATCACGGCCTGCCCCGCAACGGATCACGTCTGGGTTCTTGCCCGATTTGTAATCTACGATGCGGTCATCCCCACGTCCGCCGAAGTGTTTCTCAGAGTCCACTTGGCCCACGATGTAATCGGCCCCCCGCCCTCCGTGGTTCTTGTCTTCGCCGAACCAGTAGTCGGATTCGCCGTTAGTAATAAGGTCGGCTCCTCCTCCAGCAAGGATGAGATCGGCGCCGCGATCGCCGTTTATCTCGTCTTTTTGACTGGTTCCGATTATCACGTCGGCTCCTCGTGTACCCCAGCAGGTACCACCGCCGATGCCTTGGGGGTCGTTGGGGCATCGGATGGTAGTAGCAGCCCACGCCGCTGCACTCACCACGATAGGCGCCGCGAGCATCGCCCCCAGCAGGAGGAGTATCGGCCTTCTCATCCCATCGATCCCTTCTTTACTGAGGCACAGAGGAAAAGCACTAGACACCGCTTCTGTTGTTCAGTGAACTACTGCACTATACGCCCCGGAGTCCGCAGGTGCATCCGCAAGGCGGCACATCTTCTTAGCACACTCCCGCACTGCTTCCGAGAAAGCCCCCTACAGCATCACATACGCACAGCGACTTGCCGGGCACTGCCCACTGGGCGCACATTGGGGAGCGAAAGGGTTACTAAGATCCTCAAAACACCCTCGAAGGCAGCCAGAAGTGGGCCAAAATCGACGTCGCTGAGCGAGACAGCGCTAACTGATGCTGTAGGGCCCTTCATCGATCTCCTGGCCGCTCCACCGCCGTCTGTCGGGATGACGATACATATCTAGGAGGGCTTCGAACTTCTGCGCGATGTGCATAGGATTTATGACACCAAACGCTCCGCCGTATAATGAGTGCTACTCAGCCCCTTACCAGTTCCAGTTGCTCGACATCCCCGGATATCAGAGCGCGGAACTGGAGACAGGCCGGATGTATGCAGTTGTGCATCGATGTCAGCGAATCCGTGCCAGTCTGCGAACGTGCCCTCAGAAAAGTCACTACGCTCTTACCAATTCTAGCCGCTCGGCACCGCCCTCAATCTCACCCCTCCTAGCTGAGAACGGCACCCTGAGCGTCACCTTGCTGTGAGTAGGTTTATGTGTATCGAGTGATAAAGAACCCGGCGTAGTACCTGGCCCAGTTGGCGCCAGGGGCCTTGAGCGGCTGCTCGTTGGCAACCAAGACGAGCATGTGGACGAGCTCGCTCTTGGTGAAGCTGGCGTCGAGGAGCTCTCCGAGCTTTTCCCGTAGATAGTCAGCGTACCACAACGGCCATTCGGGGTCGGCGCCGTCCGTTTCGATGTAGGCCCGGTGGTGGGCTTCGCCGACCTCGCGAAAGAGACCTTCGAGCTGGCCGGTAAGATCCGTCTCCATCATCCCTACCTCCACAGAATTACGCAACTAGAGTATCACGTGCAAGTATATTCCCCGTCCAGAAACCCCACAATTTTACCGTAGGCATCCGTAAAGGCCTGCCGTCTTCAGGGTCTCACGCTGATAAACTCATCCAGAGGTGGAGATCCTAGAGAGGCGACGTTGTCTGGGCTGAACACCTGGGGAAAACAGGATCTGGAGCGGCGCAACCACGAGCTTTCGGTGCTCAACGAGATCGCACGCGAGCTCAACCGCTCCGTCGAGCTTGGCGAGGCCCTCGGGTTCACCCTGTCGCAAGTGGCCGATCTGCTTGGGTTGCGCACGGCCTGGATCTGGCTCATAGACGATTCTTCTCCGGAGCCCTACCTGGCCGCGGCCCGCAACCTCCCACCGGTCCTCGCGGACGACCCGCGCCGCATGGACGGCTCGGGCTACTGTTATTGCCTGGACACCTACAAGAAGGGTGACCTGGAAGGCGCCGCCAACGTCAACGTCCTGACTTGCAGCCGTCTGGACGGCCTCGTAGACGGCACTGGCGGCCTGCGCTACCACGCCAGCATCCCCCTATACGCCGGGGAGAAGAAGCTCGGCGTAATGAACGTCGCGAGCCCCCAGTGGCGGGGTCTCTCGCCGGAAGACCTGCAGCTCCTCTCCACCATAGGCGACCTGCTCGCCATCGCCGTCGAGCGGGCCAGCCTCTTCGACCGCAGCGCCAGGCTCGGCGCCGTCGAGGAGCGCAACCGCCTGGCGCGAGAGATCCACGACACCCTCGCCCAGGGACTTACCGCCACGGGACTCCAGCTCGAGTCGGCCGAAGCCTTGCTGGACGATGAGTACGGTGCGGAGCGCGCCCGCGAACCGCTGCGTCGCGCCCTCTCACTCACCCGTGCCAACCTAGATGAGGCGCGTCGTTCGGTCCTCGACCTCCGCGCAGCCCCGCTCGAAGGCCGCTCCCTCCCCGAGGCGCTAAAGACCCTCGTCGACCGCTGGGAAGCAGAGACGGATGTGGCCACGAGATTCAGGGCCGTGAACGGCAGTCGCCCGCTCCCGCCGCGGGTCGAGGTCGCCCTCTACCGCGTCTGCCAGGAAGCCCTCACCAACATCGCCAGCCACGCAAGTGCAAGCCGCGTAACGGTTATGCTCGTGGCCACACCGGAGGCGGTGCAACTCATCGTCAGGGACGACGGCCACGGCTTCGACCCTTCCAGCGTCGCTGATGATCGGCACGGCATCGTCGGTATGAGAGAGAGGGTCGAGATGTTGGGTGGGTCCCTGAAGGTGGAGAGCGGCCCCGACGTGGGTACGCGCCTCGATGTTACCGTTCCGCTCGAAGGTCTCCAGGGTGGATAAGGTAAGGCTCCTCGTCGCCGACGACCACCCGATGCTGCGCGAGGGTCTCGTCGCCGTGCTAGCCACCCAGCCCGACTTCGAGGTGGTAGGCGAAGCCTCTGACGGGGACGAAGTGGTAAGGCTCGCAGAAAGCCTCGACCCCGATGTGATACTCCTGGATCTGGAGATGCCCGGGACGGACGGCGTCGAGGCCCTCGCAAAGCTCCGCGACGCAGGCTCCCGCGCACGCACCGTCGTCTTCACGGCCTACGACACGGACGCTCGAATACTCGGCTCACTGCGCGCGGGCGCCCGCGGCTACCTGCTCAAAGGCGCTTCCCGAAAGGAGATCTTCGGCGCCATACGCACCGTCCAGGCCGGAGGCTCCCTCCTCGAACCCGCCGTCGCAGACAGGCTGCTGGAGCGCATAGATGGTGAGGAGAACATCCCGCAGAACCGCCGCCTCACCTCCAGGGAACTAGAGGTGCTGGCGCTCCTCGCCCGCGGCCTGAAGAACGCCGAGATCGCAGCTCGACTCTTTATCTCCGAACGCACGGTCAAGTTCCACGTCGGCTCCATCCTCGCCAAGCTCGACGCCCAGAATCGTACCGAGGCGGCCAGGATCGCCGTCCGCCGCGGACTCGTCGAGGCACCCTAGAGCCTTCCTCGAAAAGGATGAACCATTCCGAGAAAGGAGCTATCAGCCATTGGCCAATGCAAGGGGCCGAACGCCAAGCGCGTCTCCAAAGTGGCTCCACCCCTTCGAAAATCGCTCTAACCCATGAGACGGCAGAGTGGGCGTCCCAAGCAACGGGCGCGATCCTTCAAATCCTGATACCTGTAGCCTTGCTGTACCAAAGTACAGGGCGAAAACCGTCCCTCCTGACGTTTCCCGGCGCCGGTCACAGCGATACATTGTATTCAAACAAGAATTGGAGGCATACGAAATGACCGGAGAATCATTGGATCGCACGGCGATCATTACAGGCGCCTCCCGCGGACTTGGCCTGGCGCTCGCCCGCACCCTAGCCGGGGAGGGCTGGACCTTGATCATAGACGCCCGAGGCGAGAAAGCCCTCGATAGTGCCCGCGCCGAACTGTCCAGGTACACGCGCGTCATCGCCATCGCTGGAGACGTTACCGACCCGGAACATCGAGAGGATCTCGCTGAGGCGGCACGGGAAGCCGGCGGCGTGGACGCGCTCGTCAACAATGCGAGCATCCTTGGTCCGAGCCCTCAGCCGGACCTGCTGGGTTACCCGCTCGACGTGTTCGAACAGGTCTACCGTACGAACGTGGTCTCGCCGCTCGCGCTCATCCAGGCACTCAATCAGCAACTGAAACCACAGGCGCGCATTATCAACGTTACGAGCGACGCCGCCGTCGAACCGTACGAAGGCTGGGGCGGATACGGGTCGAGCAAGGCCGCCCTGGAACAGCTCTCCAACATCCTCGCGGCCGAAAATCCCGGGCTGCGCGTCTACCGGGTCGACCCCGGCGACATGCGGACCCAGATGCACCAGGAAGCTTTCCCCGACGAGGACATAAGCGACCGGCCGCTCCCGGAAGTGAGCGTCCCCGGGTTCATCGAGCTCTTGACGGGCGACCTGCCGAGCGGACGCTACGAGGCCCGCGAGCTGGCGGCGAGGGTAGAAACAACCACCGCGGACTCATAGAAGGAGAAGGCCAAATTGTCAAACACTCTTACAGAAGCTTTAGAGACCATAGAAACGTTTCCCGACTATCCTGAGGCGAGATCCCCGCTCCGCTTCGAGTTGCCTCCGGAGCTGGAGGCCACAGAGCCGCCCGAGGCGCGAGGACTGCGCCGCGACGAAGTCCGCCTGATGGTCTCCTACCTAGATGACGACCGCGTCGTCCACTCCAGGTTCGGCGATCTCCCCAAGTTCCTGCGCGCCGGCGACACCCTCGTCGTCAACACCAGCGGCACCATGAACGCCGCGCTCCCCGCCGAGCGCAGCGACGGCACACCCCTCACCGTGCACCTCTCGACCCACCTGCCGGCCGACCTTTGGGTCGTCGAGCTGAGATCCTCCTCCGGCTATGAACCTGTGCTCGACGGTAAGTCTGGTGAGGTCTTGTCACTGCCGGCGGGCGCCAGCATGGTCCTGCACACACCTTATTTATCGGAGAGGCGTCAGCGTGACGAAGAGCCCAACCGGCTCTGGATCTCCACCCTGAACCTGCCCGCGAACCTTAATGATTATCTGGACCTTAACGGATCACCCATCAGGTACGGCTATGTCAGGGAGAGTTGGCCTGCGAGCTACTACCAGACGGTCTACGCCACCGAGGTAGGCAGCGCCGAGATGCCCTCGGCGGGAAGGGCTTTTACCCCGGAGCTGATCACCCGCTTGGTCGCAAACGGAGTGAGCGTCGTGCCGCTGATATTGCACACGGGCGTAGCAAGCCTCGAAGACGACGAGCCGCCATACGAGGAGTTCTACCGTGTCCCTCCCGAGACCGCTGCCGCGATCAATATGGCCCGCACGGCGGGACGCAGGGTGGTCGCGGTCGGGACCACAGTCGTGCGCGCCCTCGAGACCGTCACCGACAGGGACGGCTCGACCCACCCGGGCGAGGGCTGGACCGACCTCTTCATAACCCCGGAGCGCGGCATACGATCCGTCGACGCGATGCTGACAGGGTTGCACGAACCGCGCTCCACCCACCTGTCGATGCTGGAGGCCCTTGTCGGAAGCGTGTCGGAATACCCACTTTCCACCCCCGGCGCGGAGCATCTCGAAGTCGCCTACTCCGAGGCCTTGAAGAGAGGCTACCTCTGGCACGAGTTCGGGGACTTGCATTTGATCCTACCTGGTCACGGGAAAGAGCTGTAAGGGGTCACAGGCCTCAGAAGGTGTGGGACGGGCTCCAGGGGCAGCTACGGAGCCCGCTCCACACTCGAGCATAGGCATCTCTCACGGAGCTTCGGCCCTGGCGCTCTACCTGATACCTCTTTTCAAGTACACGCGACGACGGCTTTGCCCGGCTTCCAACCGGGCGGATCGGGACACAGCCAGTCGGCGGCCTCGCGGGCCGAGCGCTTGTCTTCGGCCTTCATGTCCATGCGCCAGGCGAAGATGCGGCGGTTCGTGCAGTTGATTGTTCCCTGGCCCGAGGCAATGCGCGCCGGCCCGCCGAGGCCGGGTTCGAGGTCCCTGGCGGTGCGGTTTAGGACGTAGACGAAGCCGACGTTATCTTCCTTGCCGAGCACGCCCGTATGGGTCAGGCTGATCTTCAGCAGCCTCAGTTGCTCTCCCTTATTGTGTCTCTTGGCGAAGTACCGGAGAAGTTCGCCCTGATCGTAGGTAACGAAGCCGCCCTCTATTCTGCCTTCCTTGTCGGTTTCGCTCACGGTGTACCAGGACCACGGATCGTAGCCCCTCTCCGCGAAATCAGGGGGACTGGGGCCCTCGGACAGAAAGAAGATGCGGGACAGGGTCGCCTGATCCCCGCTGTTGAAAGCATTGACGAAGGAGATAACTAGCCCGGCCACCTGTCGTGGGTGACAACTATCAGGGAGCGATGCGTCGTCGCTGGTAACGATCACCCGTGTAGGCTCCTGATGAACTACGGGCTCACGCGGTCTATTCCCACCCTCAGAGTGCGACTTCCCGGTCTCCCCATCTTCTTCGCACCCAGCAAGGAAGAACAGGAGTACCAGAATGGGTAGAATCGCCGCTTTCATGGGAGAATCCGAGATCGCCCCGCCTTCCACCACCCCGCATGGCCGACTCCATTCTAAACCCGGAGTAGTGGATACGCGTCAGCGAGGCATCGCCCTAACCAACGTGCACAGGTATCCACACTTTCTTCCACGAGCGACCGATGTTTAGCGAAACCAAAAAGCTGAATTGCCGACCAGCGAAGGCGAAGCCTGAGCGTGCCGAAATGCTCTCTCAAAGAGAGATGAGACCGTGCCGCGCGCCCTGGCTGACCGCCTCGGCGCGGTTGCTCACGCCGAGCTTGGAGTAGACCGAGGAGATATGGAACTTGACCGTATGTTCGCTGATGTGTAGCTCGCGCGCGATCATCTTGTTTGACAGTCCATGCCCGAGTAGGTCGAGCACCTCGCTCTCACGCGCGGTCAGCGGCTCGGAGAGCTCTTCGACAGTCGCCGCAGGCTCGTCGAGCAACCGCTCGGCCAGGGTCTTCGGAAGCACGGTCAGGCCCTGGGCCACCGCGGCGACGGCGGCCCCCAGTTCTTCGGATGGAGCATCGAGCGACACGACGCCCCAACCCCTGAGTGACAGGGTGCGTAGCCTGGAAGCCATGCCCTCGTCCTCCGAGAGCAGTAGTAGCGACTGCGTACCGTCTTCCGAGACGGAGAGCGCGGTCTCCTCGAGCAACTCTTCGTCGGCGACGAGCACCACATCGGCTCCGGAGAGCGGGGGAACGAGCCCTGCAGACAGACCGGCCTCGCCGACCACCAGCAAGTCGGCGGCCTCGACGGACGCGAGCATCGAACGCAGCCCCGCCCGCATGGTCGGCGTCGGGGCCACGACGAACACCCGCGTAGGCGTCATGCGGCGCGTCCCGACTCTTCCAGGCGCACTTCCATAACCATGATTTTACCGCCGCGCATGACCCGCAGGGACACGACATCACCTGCGTGCGCCACGGTCTCCAACAAGGTTTCCGCCTCCCCGAGCGGTTTCCCGGCGATGGCGAGCAAGACGTCGCCGACCATCAGTCCGGCCCTATCGGCGGCGCCACCGGTCTCGACGCCGGCGATCACGAGTCCGTCAGTACCGGTTTCCCGGCGTAAGAACGACGGAAGCTCGACGGGCAAGACCCCGATCCCTAGCCTCGGACGGCGTTCTCCGGCGGCCCAGGCCTCCGCCGCATTGCTTGGTATAGAGAGCGCCATTCGGCCGAATATCATGGCGTTGATGGCGACGACCTCACCCCTGGCGTTCAAGAGCGGTCCGCCCGAGTTCCCCGGCGCGAGGCCGACGTCCGACCGTACGTAGCGTGCGGAGGTACCCCGTCCGCGAAGCTCGCCCACACCGCCGACGATGCCGGCGCTAACGGCCCCAACGCTGCCCCAGGGATGCCCGATAGCGTAGACTAGTTCGCCGACGCGCAGGGCGGCAGAGTCCCCGACGGCAGCTGCTGGGAGATCCCCAAGGTCACCCTCCAGCCTGAGCAACGCGAGGTCCAGGCTCCGGTCGCTCTTCAGTACGTCAGCGTCGAGCGTCCGGCCGTCATGGAGGGCAACCTTGATGTCGCCCCTCCTGCGTCTTCCCGAGATCACATGGTGGTTCGTCAGGACGAGACCGTCGCCGGGCCAGATCACACCCGCCCCGATGCCCCGGCCGCTGCTGCGCACCTGTACGACACTCCTCTGCGCGTCCTCGATCATCCGAACGCCTGCCAGGGTGGCGGAGGAGTCTCCAGATAGTTCGGTCATCTCGCGAGCTCCTAACCGCGCTCGCCTACGGTGATCTCGACCTCAGCGAGCTCGCCGCCACGCACGAGCTTGACCGGGACGGAACTACCTACCCTGTCTCCGGCCAGCAGTTCGAGAAGGTCATCAGTATCCTCGATGGGCTGGCCGTCCAGCGTCGCAAGTATGTCGCCGACTATGAGGCCACCGCGGCCCGCGGGACTGCCGTCCTCCACGCCTACGACCAGCAGTCCGCTCCTCTGTGTGAGGCCGAAACTCTGTCCGTCAGGGAGTCGAACCGGCTGGCTCAGGATGCCGAGGTATCCGCGCTTGACGGACCCCCGCTCCGAGAGCGTCCCCGCGGTACGCCAGGCAATATCGGCGGGAATGGCAAACGCCGCGCCGCGTCCCCAGCCCGAGACCAGGATGCCTAGTACGTTCCCCCGCGCGTCGATGAGTGGTCCTCCCGAAAATCCGGGATAAGGTGTCGCGTCGGTCTGGATGTAACGTTCCAGCCTCGGTCTCCGCCGGGAGCGGACCGGGCCGCCGACAGCGCTAACCACCCCCAGGGTGGCCCTCGGTCCTTCACCGCGAGAGTGGCTACCCACGGCCAGTGCGATCTGGCCGACCCGGGCTTCCCCTTCCGCAGGCGTCGCGGGCTCGACGTCGAGGCCCTCGACATCCAGCACCGCCAGGTCCGTGGAGTGATCCCTCCCCGCGAATCGGGCGGTCAGGGTCCTTCCGTCGGCGGTCTCTACCGACAGGTCTTCCTCACGCTCGAGCACGTGGCTCGCCGTCAGCACCTTGTTCTGCGCCAAGACCACACCGCTCCCAGAACGACGCCTCCGTCCGTTCACCCGCACAACCGATGCGGCGATCCTTTCCACCGCGTCAGCCATACCGTCCGACAGGGCGGCCAGAGTATCCTTGTGTTCCATAGTCCTCTCCTGATCCTGTTGGTGTACACGAATACTCTATCCCCGGGCTAGAGGACGGGCATCACCCGTACGGCTAGTTTTCGCCCGGAAGAACGGCTAGTTATCGGCATGTCAGCACGCGCCCTGTCGGGCGCTTGTCGACTTGGTGCCGAGGGTAGAATGAAGGGGAGAGCGTCTCGGGGGTCGTGTAGCCATCTACGCGCATGCACGATCGGTGGAAGGGGGAACATGAAGCGGAAGAAGAGGGCCGAAGGGCTACGGAGTCACCGCTGGTATGGGGTGCGCGATCTGCGCTCGTTCGGGCACCGCTCGCGGACCAAGCAGATGGGCTATGCCGCGGAGGACTATCGTGGGAAGCCGGTCGTCGGGATCATCAACACCTGGAGCGACATAAACCCCTGCCACACCCACTTCCGGGAGAGGGCCGAGGATGTCAAACGGGGTGTCTGGCAGGCTGGTGGGTTTCCGGTCGAGATGCCAGCGATGTCTCTCTCCGAGCCGTTCCAGAAACCCTCGACGATGCTCTACAGGAACTTCCTCGCCATGGAGACCGAGGAACTCTTGCGCTCCTACCCCGTAGACGGCGCGGTGTTGATGGGCGGTTGCGACAAGACAACACCGGCTCTGCTCATGGGTGCGATCTCCATGGACCTGCCGGCCATCTTCGTCCCCGCAGGACCGATGCTGCGCGGCAACTGGCGCGGAAACACTCTAGGGAGCGGCAGCGACGTATGGAAGTACTGGGACGAGAAGCGCGCGGGTACCATTGGAGAGCGTGACTGGGAAGAGATCGAAGACGGCATCGCCCGCTCGCCAGGCCACTGCATGACTATGGGAACCGCCTCGACCATGACCGCCGTCGCCGAAGTCCTCGGAATGACCCTCCCGGGATCCTCCTCCATCCCCGCCGCCGACTCGGGCCACCCCAGGATGGCATCAATGAGCGGGCGCAGGATCGTCGAGATGGTCTGGGATGACCTCAAGCCCTCGGACATCCTGGACGACCGCTCCTACGAGGACGCCGTGACGGCCGTAATGGCCCTCGGCGGCTCTACCAATGCTGTAATCCACCTCATCGCCCTGGCCCGCCGCAGCGGCGTACCCCTGGACCTCGCCAGCTTTGACGAGATCTCACGTCGCGTACCCGTGCTCGCCAACATTCGCCCGAGCGGCGAGTACCTGATGGAGGATTTCTACTACGCGGGTGGTCTACGAGGCTTGCTTTCCCGCCTCGAAGTGATGCTCCACCTCGACCGTGCCACCGTTGGCGGTAACGCTATCGGTGAGACCCTCTCCAGTGTCTACAAAGACGAGGTCATCAGAGCGCTCGACGATCCCCTGCAACAAGAGGGCGGACTCGCTGTGTTGCGCGGCAATCTAGTCCCCGACGGCTGCGTCATAAAGCACTCCGCCGCAGACCCGAGGTTGCTCAGGCATAAAGGACCGGCCGTGGTCTTCGACGGCTACGACGACCTTGCCAGGCGCATAGACGACCCGAATCTGAAGGTTGACGCTGGCTCAGTTCTCGTTTTGAGGGGCGCAGGCCCCATCGGGGCTCCCGGTATGCCGGAGTGGGGATTGCTGCCCATACCCAAGAAGCTTCTCGAACGGGGAGTAAGGGACATGGTGCGCATCTCCGACGCCCGCATGAGCGGCACCGCCTACGGTACCTGCGTGCTCCACGTCGCCCCCGAGTCACACGTCGGAGGCCCGCTCGCTCTGGTAGAGGACGGAGATGAGATCGAGCTTGATGTTCAGAATCGACGCCTGGAACTCAGAGTGGACGAGAGAGAACTATCCCGACGCCGCGCCGCGTGGAGACAGCCCCAACCACCCTACGGCCGCGGCTACGGGGCCATCTTTGCCAGGCACGCGACCCAGGCCAACGAAGGCTGCGACTTCGATTTCCTCGCCCGGGGACCACTCGTCCCCGAACCCAAGATCCACTGATCTCAACGCGTCGCGAGAGCGGTGTCTCTATCCCGTGACTACCAGGAAACAGGGCGACGGTCCTGGAAGAAGCCGCCGGTGGGGCCGCTGTTTGATAGGGTCGCCGCCCAGACGAGGGCTTCCGCTCCTTCTTCGACGGAGCGTGTGGCGCCAGACCCGCCCATGTCGGTCTGCACCCACCCCGGGTTGACCGCGTTGACGAGGATGCCGCTTCCGCGCAGCTCGGAGGCCAGGATGCGCGTCAGGGCGTTGAGGGCGGTCTTGGAGACGCGGTACCCCGGGGAGCCGCCGCCCATGTCTTCCAGGGCGGCTAGCCCCGTAGAGACGTTGACGATACGCCCGTAGCCGTTGCGCCGCATTAGAGGGATCGCCATCTCGCAGAGGCGCCACGCCCCGAACAGGTTCGCCTCCAGCGCCGTCTTCACCCGGTCGAGGTCGGCGTCCGCGCCACTCTGGCCCTCGTCGTTGGAGATGGCGGCATTGTTCACCAGGATGTCGAGCCGTCCGAACTCCTCCTCGATGGAGCGCGAGAGCCGTTCGACGCTCTCGGGATCCGCCACGTCGAGTTGCCGGACGACCACGCCGCCCGAGAGTCCCGCCGCAGCAGCCCTTCCCTGCTCACCGTCGCGAGAGCCCATAATCACCGTTATCCCCCGCTCTGGAAGCTGCCTGCAGACCTCCTGCCCGATCCCCCGGTTTCCTCCGCTTACAAGCGCGACCCGACTGTTCTCCATCGTTTGTCCTCCCTATCTACCGATAAGCTCGAACGCCGCCGCTACAGCCGCAAGTGGCGACGGCGTCACCGTCACGTGCTCTCCGAGATCCCAGCCTTCCAAGACCACCACGGGCCGTCCGACCTTTCTGGCAAGACCGATCTCCGAGAGCGTACCGTACTCGCCACCGACGGCGATGACAACGTCTCCCGAGCACACCACAGCAAGGTTCCGCGCCTGACCTACGCCCGTGGCCACAGAGTACGTTAGAAACTGGTTCTGCCTCCGCCGGTCCTCGTCGGGCAGGATGCCTATGGTCGTGCCACCGGCCTCTGTGGCTCCCCGGGCCGCGGCCTCCATCACGCCCGAGAGTCCGCCACAGACGAGGGTCCCTCCCCTCTCGGCGATGAGCCTGCCGACCTCGCGCGCTTTCTCGTAGAGCTCTCCAGTTGCGGTCCCCGAACCGACGACGGTCACGTACACGTGGCCGGTCACAGGGTCGGGTAGCGATTTGTCTGTCCGAGCACGTACCTGAGGAGACTAACGGCGCCATCCTTGCTCAGGGGCTCGTTCCAGTTGCCGCACTTGGGGGACTGGATGCACGCGGGGCATCCCTTCTCGCAAGGACAGCGGGTGATGACGCCCAGAGTGTCGCGGGCCAGCGACTCGAAGGCGTCGTAGCCGCGCCTGGAGATGCCGACTCCGCCAGGATAGCCGTCGTAGACGAAGACCGTGGGGAGTCGGCTCTGGCGGTGGACAGGCGTGGAGAGTCCGCCGATGTCGGCGCGGTCGCACATGGCGAAGAGTGGGAGGAGTCCGATCAGACCGTGCTCCCCGGCGTGCAATGCGCCACCGAAGCTCTCGAAGCTCGGCCTCGCTTCCCTGGGAAGCGGGGGCAGCGTGATCCAGAGCGCCTGCGTCTCCAGGATCACGTCAGGGAGATCCAGGGGATAGACCCCGACCTCCTTGTCATCGGCCACCCTGACCTTCTTGAAGAAGGTAACAGAGTCCGTCGTCCTTACCCTGCCCCAGTGGAGCACTGATCCATTCGCCAGGTCCCGCTTCTCGATCTCCTCAAGCACCTCTACGTCGGTCTCGACGCGTGGCCTCGTGTAGTAACGATTGGGGACGCGGCGGGCGACGGCCCGATGGGAACGGAGATCCAGGCTCTCCACCTCGTAGGCGGTCCCGCGGTGGAGATAGGTCGCCCCCGGATGCAGTTCGCTCGGGGCGCGGGTAGCTTCCGCGGTCCCGATCAACTCTCCTTCACCGTCGGCTATGAGCACCGTCTCAGACGATGCAGAACGTAGAGAGATGTTACGCGCAGGGTTGTCCCCGCCGACATAGACCAGCCGGCCTCCGCTGGAAGCCAGCGCCCTATCCTCCATCATCGCCTTCGCCACGCTCCTGTAGGCGGGCCCGAAGTACTCTTCGTCGTCCGCGTCGAGCGGCGTCTCGTGGGCTGCAGCGAGCAGGTGTGGGCCGAGGATGTAAGGGTTCTCCATCGTAACCCTGGCCGCCTCCACCCTCCTGCCGAGCACCCTCGACGGGTTCTCGAAGAGGAACTGGTCCAGAGAGTCGCGGCCAGGGATGTACACGGCGAGGGCGGGGTCCTTGCCGCGTCCGGCGCGGCCCCACTGCTGCCAGATGGAGGCGACGCTGCCCGGGTATCCGCAACAGACCACGGCGTCCAAGGCGCCTACGTCCACCCCGAGTTCTAGCGCGTTCGTGGAGACGACGCCGAGGAGGTCGCCCCGAAAGAGTCGGCCTTCGATCTCTCTTCTCTCTCGTGGGGTGTAGCCCGCGCGGTAAGGGGAGATCCTGCGCGCCCCGTCGACGCCAAGCCTGTCTGCGGCGTAGCGGTAGATAAGCTCGGCAGCTTTCCTCGTCCTGGCGAACGCAATGGTCCTGACCCCCTGCGAGACGAGGTTCGCGAAAACCAGAGCGCCTTCGGTCAGCAGGCTCCGCCTCTCCCCCTTCTCTTTGTCGAGCAAGGGAGGGTTGCGGAAGACGACGCGCCGCTCGCCCGTGGAAGCGCCGTCGCTGTCCACGAGGGCGAAAGGCAGGCCCGTGAGGCTCTCGGCGAGCTCCTGCGGGTTCGCTATCGTGGCGCTAGTAAGGACAAATTGCGGGTCGCCACCGTGCAACATCGCCACCCGCCTCAGTCGCCTTAGTACGGCCGCCACGTGCGAGCCGAAGACACCGCGCAGAACATGCGCCTCGTCGACGGCCACGATCTCCAGGTTGCGCAAAAAGTCGGCCCAGGCCTCATGGTTGGGCAGGATGCCGATGTTCAGCATGTCGGGATTCGTAAGCAGGATGTTCGCCCTGCGTCTGATGTCCGCGCGGAGAGCGTGCGGCGTGTCCCCGTCGTAGGTCGCAGGATGTACCCCGCGCAGCCCAAAGGCCTTGATCTTGCCCAGCTGGTCCTGGGCCAGTGCCTTCGTCGGATAAAGAAAGACCGCCCGACTCTTCGCCCTTCCCAGCGCATTCTGAAAAGCCGGGATCTTGTAGCACAGCGACTTCCCACTAGCCGTCGCCGTCGCCACCACGACGTTCTCACCGGCCCGTACCCGCTCGTAAGCCTCAAGCTGGTGCGAGTACAACCTCGAAGCACCCATCTTACGGAGGGCTTCGGAAAGCTCCGGCTGGAGGTCAGGAAACTCTACAAGCGTCGCCTCCCGCGGCGGAAGACTCGCCACAATATCCCCGAGCGACTCCACCGCCCGGCGGCTCATCCCGGCCAGAGAACCTTGAACCCGCGTCTCAGTCATGGACCTTCTGCAAAGCTATCGGCACAAACCAAAAAACCTGAAGCCTGATGCCTGTGGCCTCGGTTTGCAAAGCAAACCGCTACAGTTCGCGTCTTCCGGCGAAGGCCCGTCCCAGGGTCACTTCGTCGGCGTACTCCAGGTCCCCGCCGACGGGGAGACCGCTCGCGAGGGCCGTCACCCTGACCGGCAGGTCCTTGATCTCCTGCGCGATAAACAGTGCGGTCGCCTCGCCCGTGGTGTTCGGGTTGGTCGCGATGACGAGCTCGGTGGTGCCTTCTTTACGGACGCGTTCGAGAAGCTCGGCTATCCGCAGGTCCTCGGGTTCGATCCCGTCCAACGGTGACAGGGCTCCGCCGAGGACGTGGTAGAGGCCTCGGTACTCGTTGGTCCGTTCTATTGGACCGATATCGTAGGGGTCTTCCACGACGCAGATTACTGAGGTGTCGCGCCGGGCGTCGCGGCAGATCTCACACTCCTCGGCTTCGGTCAGGTTGAAGCAGCGCCTGCAGGGTTTGATCTTCTCCTTGACCTCCTGCAGCGCCTCGGCCAGCCCTATGGCGTCCTCTTTCTTGCCCCTGATGACGTGGAAAGCGATGCGCTGGGCGCTCCTCGGTCCGATAGAAGGTAGCTTGGAGAGCTCTGTTATGAGCCTCTCTACAGGCCTTGCGTAGGTCGCCAAAGAACCCTTACAGACCCGGAAGGTTCAGGCCGAGGTCTCCGAGGCCGCCGGTGATCCCGCCGAGCTTCTTGTTGGCCAGCTCCTGGGAGCTCGTCATCGCCTCGTTGACGGCAGCAAGCACCATATCCTGCAGCATCTCGACGTCTTCGGGATCCACGACCTCAGGGTCTATCTCGATGGAGACGAGCTCCATGCCGCCGGTCATCGTCGCCCTAACGGCCCCACCACCGGCGCTCGCGGTAACCGTCTCGTTGGCGAGCTCCTCCTGGGCCTGCTGCATCTGCTGCTGCATCTGCTGAACCTGCTGCATCATCTTGTTTACATTTCTGCGATTGCCCACCCAAATTCTCCTCTCTTGAGGCGCCGCGCACCCTCGAGCTCTTGCCCGGCAACGCGTCTACACGAAGTCCGAGCACAGAGTATACCGTCCGACGCTACTCAGGTCCGAAGCTATCAGGCGGCTCTGGAGCGAGTGCGGCGTGGGACTTGCCTCGGTCTGTAGGTCGGCGCGGATTTCCTTCTTCTGCTCGATCATGATCTCCAGAACAGCGGCTGGGCATGGATTCGTCTCAGGCACGATCGAGAGGCAATAGAAAGGGCCGGAGCGATATGCTCCGGCCCTCCTACTTGCGGCGCTAGCTCTCAGCAGAAGACCACCAGGTGGAACGCTTTGTCGGTAGGGACCCCGCTGCTTACGGTCGGGCGGTCGCGCAGATGGCGAGCGCTTCGAGTTTCCACACATCGCCCGTCAGGACGGTCTCGTGAGCACCCACTACCCATTTGCGCGGGTCCCCGAAATCCCGACGGCTCTCGTCGATGGCCGCAGCGCTGCGGACGCCTAGTATCCTACCTCCGCCTCCGATCGCAACCGTCCCATCAGGGCACGTCGCTATCGTCGTCTCGAAGTCGGCCGAGTCGAGTACCCCGTCTTGTGACACCTGCGTGACCCCGCTGAGCCCACCAAGCTGGGAAGCGTCCAGTCCGTCTAGCTTGTCGGCGTTGAGGTTGGTTACCTTGGTAGGGGAGTTGACCGCCAGCGGGGCGCCGGAGTCCACAACCAGCTTCAGGGCGGGACCCGCCCCGCTCTTGTCCAGCACGCTCACCGCACTGGCGAAGTTGGACTTGCCCACCTTGAAGAAGTCCCCGTCGGCCCCGAAGGCGGCGGTGGCCATCCCCAGCACCAAGGCCATTATGACGGAGAGGCCCACCACGAACACGGTGGCTCTGCCCACCCACATCACCTTGTTTACCGCTCTCCTCATCATCTTTTCGCCTCCTCTTGTACTCGTCATGGTCTGTCTGTGTCCTTTCTTTGGTTCGTCTACTTTCTGTTCCGGTGTTGCTCTGTGTAGTTCCGATGTTCGCTTCTTTCTAAGGGCCTCCTCTCGTCCCGGGATCTACTCTCCTGTTTACTCCTCACGCGGCCAGCTCCTTGAGATGTTCTGTCTCGATTACCCCTGCCAGGGCAGGACCTTTGACGAAGAAGCCCCCGGGCTCTATGGGGAAGATCACCCCGACCTCGCCATGTGGGTACCTCGCTGCCGCCACGCTCAGGGCCTTACGGATGCTTTCTGCCTGCACCCCGATCCTGAAGCGGGCCGCTCCGCTCCTTACCTCTACTGATAGCTTCACCATTCTCTGTCCCATCGCTCTCTCCTTCTTATGCGTAGGGGCTTCCGGCCCCGTCTACCGTCTCTATGGACACCTTAGAAGGCGGGTCCGGTGGCGGCATCCGTCAAATGACGCATTCGCCCCCGATGCCGAGGAATGCGTCATTTGACGTATTGCAAAGTGACTAGATGACTACTGCATACGCCACGCACGAGGCGAGTGGGGTGTTAGATGAGGCTAGGGGTAGGGTTAGATCAGGCCGCGCTCTAGCGCTTCCCTTGCTGCGGCGGCCCGGGAGGTGACACCGAGCTTGCGGTAGACCGAGCGCAGGTGCCCTCCCACGGTGCGGGGGCTCAGGTAGAGCCTCTCGGCCACCTGGGGGTTGGTCATCCCCTGGGCGACCAGGCGCAGCACCTCGGCTTCGCGCTCGGAGAGCAAGGGGGCGCAGCATCGTCCTCGGACGAGGGCGCGGCGACCTCCTCGGTGCCAAGGGCGCAGTCGGCGGCCTCTTCCGGGGTCATCGCCCTCCCCTCGTCCAATGCCGCCTCCCAGGCCGCCTCGTCGCCGCAGCCGCGAGCGCGCGGCGTCGAGCAGGCCCTCGTAATCGGGGTGGGCACGGTCGAACGGCGAGAGGGGCAAGCCGATGGTCTGCACTTACGGCTTCGGCGGCCCCCCACAATCGCGCCGCGCGGATCGCATCTCCGCGCAAAGAGGCTGCGCACGCCATCCCCCTGAGGCCGTAGGAGAGGCCCGTCTGATCTCCTAACTCTTGCAGCAGCCGCGAGGCTCTCTCCGTAGAGCGCCTCCGCCCGTTCGGGGTCGCCCAATATCCAGCGCGACCTATGCCGAGGAAGGTGAGGCAGATGCATGCGTCCCACGTAGCCTCCCAGCTCGCGGTTTAGGGTCAAGCCCTCCCGTGCAGGAACGCCATGGCCCGTCATGGTCGCCCCGCGCTCAGCGCCGCCGCCCCAGGAGATGAGAGGCACGCGCCATCGCCTGTCGGTCCGCCATCTCGTGCCTCGAAGCGCTTCAGGCGTCTCGACCGAGTGTCCTCACGCCCGCTCCATAGTCCCCCCCGTGTAGCGCCAGGTCACCCCAGGTAAACGAGCGAAGTCGCTACGCCCGGTCTGTCCCCGAGCGTTTCGGACAAAGCACCTGCTCTCTTCGAGCAAGCTACACCGACTTGCTCGTAGTCGCCCTGGTCGGGTGGCTATCCGGCCGGCTTCCCTCAGAGCCTTGGCCCGCACGGGTTCAGCGAGGCCTCGACGCCGCTCTCGCTGAGTCCGTTTCTCGAGCCACCTGCGGCCCTCGCTCGGGCGCCCGCGAACGATCCAGAATCCCCCCCAAGGCGCCGCCACGCGAGCCTAAGCTCCAGCTCGGCCTCCGAATGTTCGTCGAGCGCCCAGGCCCAGAGAGCGCCGACCTGAAGTTGTCATGCTCTCGCCTCCAGCCGCCCTATCCATGCTCTGCTTGCCCCCTCAGTTCCGGCTCGGCCTCTTCGGCCAAGGCCAGGTAAGTAGCTCTGCGTGCCGCTCTCCGGAGCATCTCAGCTTCGTCCGTTCTCCTCCGATCGCTCGAGGGCGTACCGCCTGACCGTCTCCAGAAGCCGGTAGCGCGCCACCCCGTCCTGGAGCTCCTCGAACACGACCAGCGACTTGTCCACGAGCGAGGCCAGGAGGTCCAAAACTTCGCCCTCCCTGATGCTTCCTGCTGCGCACACCCCCTCGGCAGCCTCGAGCGTGAAGCCCCCCGCGAACACCGAGAGCCTGCGGAACAAGACGCGCTCCTCCTCCTCGAGCAGCTCATAGCTCCAGTCCATGGTCGCCCGCAGCGTCCTGTGGTGGGCAATCTCCGTTCTGCCCCCAGAGGAGAGTAAGGGCAGCGCCCTCTCCAGCCTACCGGAGATCTGCTCTACGGAGAGCACCCTGGCTCTCGCCGCAGCGAGCTCTATGGCCAGAGGCATCCCATCGAGCCGGTAGCAGACCTGGGCGACAGCCGTCGTGTTCTGCTCGGTGATCCGGAAGCTGGGCCTGAGCGCCTTGGCCCGCTCTAAGAAGAGCCTCGCCGCCTCGCACTCGGCAAGGACATCTGCGGCCGGCAGGAGGTGCGGGTCGGGCAAAGAGAGTGGACCCACGGCGAAGAGGGTCTCGCCCGTAACGCCCAAGGGCCTCCCTGCTCGTCGCAAGCACCCTCAGATTCGGGCAGCGTCCCAGCAGGACCGAGACCAGGGAGGCGCACGCCTCCACCAGATGCTCGCAGTTGTCCAACACCACGAGCACATCTTTGGATCCCACCTCATCCGCGAGTATCTGTGTGAGCGGGCGACCAGGCTCCTCCCGCACCCCCAGAACCGAGGCGAGGGCCTGCCCCACATCCTCGGGATCGGAGAGCGGGGCCAATTCCACCAACCACACTCCGTCCCCAAAGCTACCCGACATCTCCGCGGCCACGGCCAAGGCCAGCCTCGTCTTGCCGCATCCGCCAGGGCCTGTCAGCGTCAGCAGGCGGTAGTCCGCGAGCAGCCTCCGGACCTCGGCCATCTCCCGCGCGCGACCCACGAAGCTGGAGAGCTCCAGGGGTAGGTTGTCAAGCGCTGCGGGAGTGCCTCGGCGAGAGAAGGCCACCACCGAACCGTCGTCGGACGGGCGCACGGCATCGGGTGATGCGTTATCGCCCATCGGTGCCCGTCTCCGCAGATTCCTCGCCACAGGCCGAGCCTCTTGCAGGCGAAGGATGGGACGTCTTACGGATAGATGGCGGGTTACGCAAGGGCCGCTTTCCCTTCAGATCCCTACATCTTACGGCGCCAACCTCCACTCTGGCATTATAGCAAGCGTTGCTTTGCAGACGTACAGGTTTCAGGCTACGGGTATAAGGCTGATGACCTCACATATGTCCGACAGATTGGATGTGCTTGGAGGCACAGAGTGGTTGCCGCTGTGGATTCCTGCCCTCCGCTTTCGCGGGGACAGGACGCGCGGAAATGAATGGTGAAGAGGCGGGAGAATGACGGACGGTCTCCGTGTCCTCCGGTAACGCGACGGGGTAGAATAAGCTCTCATGCCGTATCCTGGACACACCAAGGAAGAGATAGCCCGGCGCGGGCGCGAGATCTACGAGCGCGAGATCCGTGCCGAGGTCGAATCTGAGCATGCGGGACGGTTCCTTGTGGTGGACGTCATCACCGGCGACTACGAGGTCGCCGACGACCTCGAGGCCTCCGAGCGGCTACTCGACAGGAACCCCGGCGCCATGCTCTATGGCCAACCGGTGGGCGAGCCGGGCCTTCCCTCGGCCCGCATCGGAAGCCCCAGGACGGGATACCCCGACGGCGGCACCGGCGCTCTCCGGGCCTGATCCCTGTGGCGATCACCGGCACAGTAGTCGCCGGGGGGCGAGAAGCCATCGTACACCTCACAGCGGCAGGTCCCCTTGGACGCGCCGCCGAGCTCGACGCCGTCATAGATACGGGCTTTACCGGCCACCTCACGCTGCCGCCCGCTACGTGGAGTGCCCCTGGCCGGATGGGGACAACGGCCTCACTGGACGTGTACCGCGCTACGGTGCCCTGGGCAGGCACCGAACGTCCTGTTCGCGCGTTCGCCACCGAGGGCACTCCCCTCTTGGGCATGGCTTTGCTCTATGGCAGCGAGGTCCGACTTCGCGTCGTGGAAGGCGGCAGCGTGGTTATCGAACCGCTGTCTTGATCCGTATCCCCGCCCATCGACGCGGTAGAGCGCGCCGGCGCGTGTTTCGGCCAGCTTGTCTGTCTCTAGAGGGTCGAGTTGGTGCGAGAGCGTGAGTTTCGCCCCACACTCGCACTCGAATGAGGTGCTCCCAGAGCGCCATACCGAGAGCGGACCGCCGAGTACCATCCTCCCTCCACACTCTTCACACACCAGCACGACGTTCCTGACGGAGCCTTCCATGCCACTCTCCTCTCCGTTGGTAGGGCCAACCTCGCACACGGGCGCTCCCGTTACAACGTGAACTTTCTTCGACCTCGCTGGCGCCGTGCTTTAGCCGATGGGCTGTGAAGTGTGAATTTGGAATCGTGCCGAACTAGCAAACAATTCGATACTCAAGATTCTGAATTCTAAGCGCTTCGTTCTTGTCGAACAGACCGGCCTCGCGCGCTATCTCGAAGACCTCACGCTGGTCGCGGATCTTATCGTCGTCCCCATCGATGCCGGCTCGGAACCGCTGTTCTCGGCGACCGTGCCGCCAGATCCGTTCGGACTCCCTGTCTCCGGCGGGACTCTCTCGGAAGCCGGCTCCGGCGCGTGTTGCTCCATCGGGGCGGCTGTCGGGGGCGGTTCTTCTGCGGTTTCGGGATCGGCCGGCGCTTCCCCTCCCGCGGCCCTGATCTCGAGTCGCGGTTTCGAGCCGAGGCGTTCCTCCAGGACTTCGCCCAGCTTATCGAGGTGGCCGGCGTCCCTCGCCATCCCGACGTGGAAGCTCTGCTCCTCGGGGTAGACGAGCCGTAGCACCTCACCGTCGAAGCTCTCGACCCGCGCCTCGCCGTAGACCGCGGCCGTGAGCGCCTGCCGGCGGCGCTTGAGCTCGCCCATGATCCCTTGCCACTCGGAGGCGAGGTCCACACCGGTCTCACGCCGGTCGTCGGGGTCTTCCAGAACCGAAGGTTCGTCGGACGGCGCATCCGACTCCTCAGCTTCCTGCGCGAGCTCTCGCTCCGCAGGCGGCTCCTCACGCACGGTATCAGGGGCGGCCCGCGGGGAGTTCGTGGCGGCGCTTCCGTTCTCTACCGCTTTTTCGAGCGTCTCGAGGCGGGCCAGGATGGTCGCCAGATCCGGTTCCGTGTAATCGCGGGTTAGCTTGAGGAAGACGAGCTCGAGCTCCAGCTTCGGGTCTCCGCCGCGTCGCATACGGTTCAGGGCGTCGTCGAGCGCTTCGACGAGCCGCACGACCTCGGCCGTGGGGACGGCGTTCGCCTGCTCTTCGAGCTGGGGGCGTTCCTCGGCCCCGACCCCGGCGAGTGCGACCTCGGGTGCGTAAGGGAGGAGCATCAGGTTGCGAAGGTGCGCGAGGAGTTCACCGACGAACTGGCCGAGATCCTTCCCCCCGTTGGAGAGGCGGTCCACTATGCGCAAGGCGTCCGCGGCCCTGCGTTCGTGCAGGGCGTAGGTAGTCTCGACCAGCGACCTCGGGGCCGACGCCGCCGAGCAGCTCGCGCACCATGGAGGCCGTGATCCTACCCTCAGCGAAAGACGAGAGCTGGTCCAGAAGACCCTCCGCGTCCCTGAAGGAGCCCCTCCCCTCGCGCGCGATGACGGTCAGGGCCTCGGGCTCGACCTCGATGTCCTCGGCCTCGGAGATCTCCCTGAGCTTCTCCGTAAGCGTCTCGATGCTCGGGCGGCGGAAGTCGAAGCTCTGGCAGCGGCTGATAATCGTCGGCAAGACCTTGTGCTTCTCGGTCGTGGCGAGCACGAAGACGACGTGCTCGGGCGGCTCTTCGAGCATCTTGAGAAGGGCGTTGAAGGCCTCGGCCGTAAGCATGTGGACCTCGTCTATGATGTAGACCCTCATCCTGCCGGCGGCGGGCGCGAGGTTCACCTTGTCCCTGAGGTCCCGGATCTCATCTATCCCCCGGTTGGAGGCCGCGTCCATCTCCAGAACGTCCATCGAGGAGTTGCCCATGATGGCCCTGCAACTGTCGCAGGTCCCGTCGGGCTCGGGCGTAGGCCCCTTCTCGCAGTTGAGGCCCATGGCGAGCACCTTCGCCGTGCTCGTCTTCCCCGTCCCCCGCGGGCCGCTAAACAGGTAGGCGTGCGAGACACGGTCCGTCTCGATGGCACGCCGCAACGTGCGTACCACAGGCTCCTGCCCAACGATGCCGCCGAAGCGCCGCGGCCGCCACCTGCGGTAGAGCGTCGTGTGTTTCATGAGAAGTGACTTCGGATCAGATGACTCACGCGTTTAGTATACCGGACGCCTCGTCTCGAACCATCGGGCGTGCAGAGCACTTCAGCATTTCAGCACGCCGCCTGTCGGCGGCTTGTCAGCATTTCAGCTTGCGCACGCGAAGGCCCTGGCTGACAAGGCGCGAAGCGGCGGGCTGACAAGCGAAGCCCGAAGGGCGTAGCGTGCTGACAAGGCGGCGAAGCCGCCGTGCTGAAATGCTAAAATGCCGCGCACCCCGCCGTCGACGTAACCGTACCAGGCGAACTTCCGGCCGCCGACTCCGGTCTGGCTACCCCGGAGCACATGAGGTTACCCGCTTAGTGCTGCTACCTTCCGGTCCTGACACGGTTCACGGGGCCCCATTGCCCGGGACCAGGCCATCAACGCCGGCCGCACCGGTTTCAACCGAACCCGGTTCGCGCCTCGGGCGGGGATCTAGGCCCTGCTAGGCGATCGCAGGTACAGGGCATCGCCAGCTCCCCGCTTAGCGCGGCCCGCCGATTCTACCAGAACACCACAGGGTGTCAGCCTGCGCCAGCCAATCTCTCGAAGTCGTGGGTCTTACTCCCCGTCTTCCAAGAGTACGTCCAGGAGCAGGGCTGCGGACCAGGAGAAAAGGATCGAGCCAAGTCCACTCCCTGTAAGGGGGTCGAAGTACTCGTGGAAGCCCTGGTCTCTGCAAAGTTCGACGATGGTCTTTCGCAGGCGCTGGGCGTGATCCTGGTAGCCGTAGGCTTCTAGCCCATGCATCAAGAACCAGTTTATGTTGATCCAGACAGGACCCCGCCAGTATCTCTCTTCGGAGAACCCGAAGCCGTGCAAATCGTAGCTTGGGATTGGTGTAACGTCCTTATCAGCCAGACCGAATCCTTCATTCTCGAGGGTATCGACTACGCGCTTTGCCCGATCTTGCTCCACGATACCGGCGTACAGCGGGCCAGCGAGGTTCGGCCCGAAGTACGCGGGTATAGGCCTGCCATCGACGAGGTCGTAGTCCAAGTATGTCCCGCGATCCTCATCCCACAGCTTCTCCTCGACGGCGCTCTTGGTCTTCTTCGCCAGTTCCTCGTGGGGCGAAGGGTCCTCACCCACAATCTGCGCTATCTCCGCGAGATCCCTGTCCGCCTTGTAGAGGAGCGAGTTGAAGAGCACGTCCTGCACCAGGAAGGGACAATCCTGCCTTATCTTCGCCTCGTCGTAGGCGCGGTCGGCGAAGAAATTGACGAGGTAGGCGAAGCGGTCGTACGCATCACTGGTCGGACGGTCCGAGGCGGAGACGGTGTGTATGTCGGCGCGGTGGTAGCGGGGTATCTGATCCGACCTGAGGTGCAACCGCTGCATGATCTGGTCCCACATCGGAGAGTTGTCCATGCCGCTCTCCCAGGGGTGGCGGATATACACGAGCCCCTCACCCTCAGGGTCCCTCTCCCTGTAGAGATAATCGTGCCAGGCCCCCAATTTGGGGTAGGCGTACTCGAGGAAGTCCTTCGCCTTCGCTTCATCTTCGGCGTGCCTGTAGACATAGAGGGCGGCCGTGGCGTGAATGGGCGGCTGGACCACGCCTGAGGTCTCGTGGTGTTCGGGGGCGTCAGGGCTTTCTTTGGCGTGCCAGAAGTTCGGTCCTGGAAAATAGTTCGTGTACTGGGGGTTGAAGACGAGTTGGGGCAAGAGGCCGTTCTTCCACTGGGCTTCGAAGAGATGCCTGAGCTCACTCGTGGCGCGGTCTTGATCGTAGCGGCAGTAGCCGATGGCGATGAACGCCGAGTCCCACGACCACTGGTGCGGGTAGAGCCTGGGACCCGGCATCGTGTACTCACCGGTCCAGTTGAAGTCGAGCACCGCCCTTGCCTGACGAACGAGCATGTCTTCTTCCTCCGTTGGGCCATGCTCTTGTCCTCCCTTGATCTGGCGTTTGCCGTCCTCGCGCGGCTGGCGGTCGACTAGCAGTATAATGCCACCATGACTTCAAAGGAGAACAACGCGGATGTCCTGATCCTTTCGAGCGCCATAGGAAGCGGCCACATGCGGGCCAGCGCGGCCGTGGTTCGTGGCGTGGCGCTCCTCGACCCCGAGAGGCCCTGCTCGATCGTGGACTTCCCCCACGAAGTCTCGCCAGGCATCGAGCGCCTGCTGCGCGACGCTTATCTGGAGTCTCTCAAGCTGTGGCCGACGGCGTACGGGAGGCTCTATCAGTCTTCTGGCACAGGCCAGCAGGGACTCTTACATGAACTACATTCAGACGGCCGGCCTCAGGACCCTGGAGCGCCTGGTTTCGAGCACCGGTGCACAGGCTCTCGTTGCGCCGCACTTCTACGGCGCCGGGGTTCTCGGGGCCTACAAGGAGCAGAACCCGGAGATGTTCAGCGCCGTGGTGCTGACGGACTACGTGCCGCATCCTATCGGGGTGCCTTTGAACCTGGATCTCTACATCGTCGCCGACGATGCGGCGGCCGAAGTCGTGGCGAAGCTCGGCGTTCCCGAAGGGAGGATCCATCCGACCGGCATCCCCATAGATCCTATCTTCGAGGAGCCGGTCGACCCTGGCCCGGCTCGCAAAGAGATACTGAATCTGGGCGATGATGACCTCCCCATAGTGCTCGTTATGGGCGGGGGGCTTGGCGGAGGGGAGTTGGAAGAGGCGGTGTCGTTGCTGCTTGGGGCCAGCGAGGCCATGCACCTCGTCGTGCTCTGCGGCTCGAACGAACGTACCCGCAGGCGGCTGGAGCGCCTCGCGGAGCGAGGAGGACACGAGGCTACCTTCCTCGCGTTCACGGACCGGGTAAGGGAACTCATGGCGGCGGGGTCGGCGCTCGTCACCAAACCGGGCGGCATGAGTTGCACGGAGGCCCTGGCTTCGAGGTTGCCCCAGGTTCTGTATCATCCCATCCCTGGTCAGGAAGAGGACAACGCGGCGGCGATCGTCCGCTACGGCGCAGGGGTCATGGTCCGTGAGACACCACAGATCCTGGGCCAGACGCTCAAGATCCTGACCAGCGCGGATCACAGGCACAAGATGGTCGAGGCGGCGAACACGGCCCACAAGCCCCACTCGGCACGTTCGGCAGCCTCCCTGATACTGGCTGGCCTACCGTGAAACACCCCCGCACCCACGTCTGGAAAGCCGCAGCCGCAACCGCCGTCGGCGGCGTGGCCCTGGCGGGTCTTCGTACCGCCAGGGGCCGCCCGGTGCGTTCGGCACCGACCCTGGCCGCGGCCGGAGCCGGGATGGCGGCCGGCGGGCTCATGGCCTACGAATGGCTGACGCCCCGCTCCTGGCTCTACGGCCCTGTCTTCTGGCACGCTCGTACCAGCGAGCGGGTGGTCGCCCTGACCTTCGACGACGGCCCCTGCCATCCCTATACGGGGCAACTGCTCGAGATCCTCGACCGCGAAGGCATCAGGGCCACCTTCTTCCAGGTAGGCAACAACGTCATGCGCGAGCCGAACCTCGCCGCCGAGGTCGCTTCTCAGCACGAGGTCGGCAACCACACATTCACCCACCCGCACCTCGCGTGGAGCCGGCCAGGCACGGTCAGGGAAGAGTTGCTCAGGGGCCAGGAGGCCATCCACGACGCCACGGGCACCCTGCCGCGGCTCTTCCGCGTTCCCCACGGTTGGTATGGTCCGCAGGTGATCTCGGTGGCCGAGGAGCTCGGGATGAGGTGCGTGGGCTGGTCGGTAATGGCCTGGGATTGGGACCGTCCTCCTACGGATGTGATCCAACGCCGCATATTGCACGGCGTCGGCCCAGGCGGTGTCACCTTGCTCCACGACGGCCAGGACACAGACGCTTTCCCCAAGGCCGACCGTTCCCACACCGTAGCGGCCGTCTCCGATATCATCAGCAGCCTCAAGGCGAACGGGTACGGCTTTCTCACCCTCCCCGAGCTGATGGATCTCGACGCTGCGGGATGAGGAGGGTCTCGACCCTTCCTCAGCCCGCTAGCAAGTCAGCACTTCAGCTTGTCAGCTTCTTGCTGAATGCTTACTGAGAATCGTACTCGTTGGAGATTGGCTCTTCCGTGAAGAGCCTTAGCCTGAGTATGGCGGGCCCAGGAGCAGGGAGTGTGGCCACCGCTTCCCCGATCCTCACCACACAGTCCTTCGGTACTCTCGTCTCTCCTTTACCGTCGGCCACGCTCGATCCCCCGACGAGCAGTTCCCAGTCCCAGCTTACCCTGCCAAGCTCCCGCGAAAGATCGTTGATAACGAAGAGGGGCAGGGAGATCCTTTCGCCGACCTCGTAGCGCTCCTTCGGGTACTCGGCACAGATCAAGACCGGACTCATAGCCACAAGGAGGGTCTCGTAGGCCATCTTCGGCCTGCGCCGCCAGTCGACGACGGACCAGGACACCGCTGGTGCCGGATCGTTGAGCATAAAGGCGAAGGTTCCGCCCGTCGGCCTGTACTTGCGCCGCCGGAACAGCTCCGTGGCGTGTTTCAGTACCTCGGCCTGATAGCGCTGGCTCTCGCGTAAGAAAAGCGTCCGATCTCCCCTCCACGGAACGTAGCGGGCCATACGCTGGACCTGGAGGCGGTAGTTCAGCGAAAGTTCGCTCCAGTCGGGCGGCGTCCCTGAAGGCCAGATCTCCTCGAGCGACTCGGGATCCGGCAGCGCCTGCGCCCCGTACTCCGTCGGCAGCCGCGAGAATACTGGGAAGATCTTCACGACCCGTTCCAGGTCCCTGAACTTCCCGTAGTACCAGCCGAAGTAGAGGTGGTTCGTCGTCAGGGGATGGCCCGCCGCATCTATCACGGGCCTTGTGTCGTCCTCCTCCGAGATAGCACGCATTACCGCAGGGTCGAGGACCCGCCGCTGCCAGAGCATCCATCGCGGGGAGAGCACCTCGGCGGCGGTGCGCAGGAGTCCGAGAGGGCTCCACTTCTCGGGGGGCGCCACAAAGAAAGGTTCGTCGTGCGCCAGATAGATGCCCACGCAGGGATTGCCGCGCAGGATTCGCGCCATCTCCCCGGCCTGGGCGACGGCTGGCCCGAGGATGCTCCGCCTGTGGGTCCACTGCAGAGGAAAATCCTGCAGGACGAGAAGCCCGAGCTCGTCACAGGCCTCGTAGAATTCTCGGTCCGCCACGTGGGCGTGGACCCTGACGGCGTTCATACCGGCCTCACGCACCAGGGAGGCGTCCGCGCGCAGAAGCGCCTTCGTCGCCCTGGCAGGGTAGGCGTCAGAGGGCAGGTAGTTGATCCCGCGCAGGAAGATACGCTCCCCGTTGAGGTAGACCTTCCAGTCCCTAAGCTCCACGGTACTGGCGCCGAAACGCGTTCGCTCTTCTGCCCCTGCACACCAGAGCACCAGCTCGTACAGTGGCTGCTCGCCCCTGTCCCACGTCGACCAGACCCTTACGTCAGGCATACGGAAGCCGATCTCGAAGCGGTTTTCCCCCTCCTCGAGCTGGACCTCCCTCTCGAACTCGACGTCCGAGGCTTCGAAGCCCAGCGGGCGTACCCGACCTACCAGCCTGGCGCGCGCGCTGTACCTGGAGTAGAGGTCTACATGCGCCACGCCACGCCCGGTGTGGTCGGCCGCGGCCGCGAGGGAGCGGATGCGCACCCCTCCATCGACCACGAGGCTGACCTCTTTGAAGATGCCGCCCGGATTTATGTGGGGGGCCATACCGTCCCACATGGCCCACACGCCCCCGATGGTCTTGCGGTCGTTCTCCTCCGATTCTTCGGGACTGAAAACCTCCACGAGCAGCTCGTTCTCGCCATCGGTGACGACCATGTCGGTAACGTCGAACTCGAACGCGGAGAAGTATCCCTCGTGGTCGCCCAGGTAGACGCCGTTGAGCCAGACCCGCGCCGCGTAGTAAACGCCCTCGAACCTGAGGGAAAGCATCGCCCCCTCGGGAGGTCTCCCGTGCACAAACCGGCACCGGTACAGCACTATCCCCTCATAAGCCGCAAAGGCATCTTCTAGCTGCCAATGCCAGGGTACACGTATCGGTGTCCAGGCACGTCTTATTCTTGCTGCTTCGCCGGCGCTTCCGAGCGGAGCCGCGATGGGTACGGCTTCCCAATCCTCCAGGGTCTGCGAAGAACCATCCTTCGATCGCATTAGAACAGCGTACCACCAAGCATTTCAGCATGTCAGCGCTTCAGCCCGTCATTCCCGCGAGGCTTGTCCCCGCGGAAGGGGGAATCCACCGCACCACACGCTCCCCTCCTCCCATCGGAAGCGATCTTCCGGATTACGCATGATGGGCTATCTCTAGCCGCGAGCGGTAGAAGCGGGCTGTGCGCTACTCCTTCTCGATGCGGTCTAAGGTCTCCCCTTTTGCAGCCGACTGGTCTGGTGTTGGCAGGGCTACATCCGGTGGAAGCTCGAGCCTGAGGTCCCCTTCATGGTCGATGTAAAGCTCGCCACTCGCTAGCGTGCATCCGAGCACGTGACCTCCGGCGCTCCTGTCCGCGGTGATGAAGTGGAAGTGGTAGCCAGAGACATTCAGACCCTGCGCGTAATCGGGGAACCGGAAGCCGACGAGGCTACCCGGGACATCGTGAAGCTCGAAGGTGGGCTGGTCCTTTACGACCTCTACGAGGGGTGGATAGGGCTTGCGTTGGCGGGGCACGCTGCGCGTCTTGACATACTCGAAACGTCCGTCCACCCGGACAGCGGCGCACACGGTTCCTCCACCGATAACTCCGTCCACGTAGTCACAAAGATCCTCGAAGTCCATCGGCATGGGAAGCGCTTGGAATGTATCCGGCTCGAATAGGGTCACCACGGCGAAGGGAGTCCTGGCCTGTCCGTCGACAGCGTAGGCTACGTCCGTCGGCCTTTACCTGGAAGAAGGTGCCGTCGAGGCAGATCATCTCTCCGTCGAGAGCGTCGAACGTGCCCAGTCCGAAATCTCCACGATCCCCGAGTTCAGCGAAGCTGACGTCGCCCTCGTACTTTCCCTCCAACAAGGCATCGACGGTCGAAGTCTGGAACAGCGTATGGTGGAGGTGCTCGTCTCCACTGAGGTCCCGCTCCCTAAGGTACTCGACATGCAGCGCACCCATCAACGCGGTATCGATAGGCATCAGGCTTATCTCACTTTCGTGACTATCAAGCCTACATTCCAACCCGACCTATTTCTCGGCCATTCTATGGGCTTTTCGCCGATCCAGCAAGCGGTGATAGATCTTGCGGCAGGCACTTGGAGCTTCATGAAGCCGGAAGAAAAGCCGACAAGGAAGTCCATGACGTCAACGGCGGTGGTTGCGAGCGTTACGAAGAAAACGACTTTGCCGAGTGGGCTTACACGCGCGCCCTTTGGGCGTTCCGCAAGAAAGGAGATACAAAGGAGACCGCCGAAGCCCTCGAAGACGCGATAGAGACCAACCCTTACGTACCGCTGTATCTGCTCGGACACAAGAGCCTGCCGAGAACTTTGCCGGATCTGATGAGCCTTGGGGATGAGAGCGAAGCTGTTTCCTACGTCGCCACGGCGCTAACCGCCTGGCTCAGAACGCCTTCGGCTCTGGAATGGTTGAGGGGAAACGTAGACCAAGAGCTTCTCCGGGTTCCTGCCCTCGACATCTTCGAAGACCAGGACGATCCAACCCCCCTCGCCTTCGTCGTGGGAAAGCAGAAACCTGGACACGGGCGCATCCTCGGGCAACGCGGCGGCGACCCTGGCCTATCCCTCCGAGAGGTCCTCTCGCAGCTCGCTTACCCCGACTATGAACTCTCCACCCACAGACGCCACGAAGCTACGGTGCATGAGGGGGTTGATCGTTATGCGCAGCGGCGCTCACTTGCCACGCCCGAGCCCGTAGACGACCTCCGCCGGGACGGCTATGCCGGTGGTGCGTGGTGTTGTGGGACCTTCCACGCGCGAGGTTGACGTTCGGGTTCAAGGACACCTTCATAGTCGCACGCGGGAGAGGAGGTTGCAGCAGAAAGAACCGGTTCATATTAATGTGGCTACTATGGTGCGTGCCACAGAGAGTTCTTTACAGCGAGCGCAAGCACATGAAGACCTCGTCATCAGTCTCCAACCCAATCGCCTGGAACTCGAAACCGTAGTCTTTGTAGAGCCTTATCGCTACCATGTTCTGCGGGTGTAGGCTGAGCCATATTTCTTGATCTGGATAATCCTTGCGGATCTTGCGAAGCAGTTGCTCCATCGCAGCCTTCCCGTAGCCTTTTCCTTGCTCCCTGCCGTCGATCATAAAGTGGATGAGATTTACGGTCATATCGTCCGGATCGAGCCCGTACATCGCGAACCCGACCATTCGGCTGTCAGCGTAAACACCCAACAAGGTCCATTCCGGGTAGAACCGGGCCTCGGCGATGTGGAACAGGTTCGACGGCATGAACCCCTCCTGCTCGCGCGTGAGCGCGAGGCGAATACATTCGTGCCAGTTGTTCCGGTCGATGGAGCGTAAGATGACATTCAAGTCAACGCCTCTGCTCGCCGAGCTGCAGACCACTGCGCACCGTCCAGCATATGGCTCAATTCATCCCGACGCAAGCCCCAGTACAAAGCCGCATAAACATGGGCATACCCATGCCTTCTCTGCTACAGCGCTTTCAGTGTGGTTGACCCACGCAGCATGATGCGTACATAACCCTCGCCGGTTGGTGTGTTCGACCGCTCGCATATGAATGGCGTGCATGAGACAATGCCACCCGCTGTGAACAGGGAGCCAGGATCGCTCGGGGACGGTGGCCCCTCCTAGTCGGGGTTGGGGGCGGATACCGGGACACGATAAACCCCCGAGAAGGGTGTCACACGTTTGATCCATCCACTGGACGAGTACCTCCGGCACCGAGCCGCCCAGGATCTGTTCTCCGGCGCGGCGCTTATCACGCGAGGCGCAACCCAGTTGTACGCGGGCGCCTACGGCTTTGCCAGCCGCGCCTGGCGCGTGCCCAACGACCTGGATACCCGCTTCGATACGGCGTCTGTAACCAAACTCTTTACCGCGGTCGCGACCTTGCAGCTGATCGACAGAGGACTACTCGCCTTCGACACGCCCGTGGTGGAGCGCTTGGGTCTGGAAGGCACGCCGCTCTCGAAAGACGTGACCATCCGCCACCTGTTGACCCATACGTCGGGCATAGGTGACGACGCCGACGAAGAAGCGGGCGAACGTTACGAAGATCTGTGGAAAGCAAAGCCCAACTACTCCGTCGTCGAAACCCGCGACTTCCTGCCCCAGTTCGTGAACAAACCGGCCAACTTCCCTCCAGGACAAGGGTGCCGTTATTGCAACTGCGGCTACGTTCTGCTGGGCCTCCTGATCGAGGCCATCAGCGGGATGACCTACCGTGACTACGTCCGCACCCACGTGTTCTCCGAAGCGGGGATGACGGCCTCCGGCTTCTTCCGGATGGACCGCGCCAACCACAACGTCGCCGAAGGAAGCGAGCCGATTCGCGACGCGACCGGGCATATCGTGGGCTGGAAGAGGAACATCTATTCGTACCCGCCGATCGGATCGCCTGATGGCGGGGCCCACGTTACGGTCACCGATCTGGACCGGTTCTTGCGGGCTGTGATGGCGGGCAAGCTCCTTTCGACCGAGCTGACCAACGCGTTCCTCTCGCCCCAAGTCGTGCACTCGAGCAGAGAGGGCTGGACGGAGATGTACGGGTACGGTTTACGGTTCTACGTGGATCGGTCGGGCAAGGTCTTCTGCTACGAAAAAGAGGGAGTGAACGTCGGCGTCAGCGGCATAATCTCCCATTTTCCAGACCAGGACATCACCGCCACGCTGCTTTCGAACATGGAGGATGGCGTGTGGGATCCCGCCTGGAAAATCCATGAGATGGTGATCGAAGGCCACATGACCCCATGTTATTTGTCGTAGCCATTTCCTTGCAAGTGGTGAAGTCAGAGGCTATCCGGGAGAGTAATCCTCTCTTGGCCTGACTGGTAGAGTTTGCCTCGTAGGACCTCCGTACTGGAGTGTTTCCTGCGTATCCAGCGTGGCGATGAAATGTCCAGCGAAGTCTTCGCGAGCCAGCCCTAGCGCGACCTGGCCCAAGCCGAGTTGCGGATCTGACCCAGAACTCTTCTCCCTCAGAGCCTGGCTGACGAACGCCGTCTTACCCCTCGTGTACTCCCCTTGGGTCTCCACGTACAGGTACCCGGTCTCCAGCCTCACCCAGCCCGGATCCGCAGCCACCGCGACGGCCAGCGGGTCGTGCAGCGCGCACGCTTCTCGTCCACTACTTCGCTCGTAGAAAGCGAGGTAGTGATCCAGGATCTCGCGGGTAAAACCCGACCGCACTGAAGCGTCGTCAAGGTTCTCCAGTTGCTTCCTACTCAAGACTGACTGCTCTGTGGCGTCCAACCCGACCATGGTGAAGGGCATACCGCTCTCCGCCACTATCCTGGCGGCTTCAGGGTCGACGTAGATGTTGAACTCGGCCACTCCCGGCGGTGTGTTACCAGGCACGTTCACGGCGCCGCCCATGAAGACCAGGCGTCCGACGTGTTCTGCTAGCGAAGGGTCGAGGATCAGGGCCGCCGCAACGTTGGTCAGCGGTCCAATGGCGACTATGGTCAGCTCGCCTGAGTACCGGCGGGCAAGCTCATTTATTACCCAGACCGCGTGCTCACTACGCTCCGCGACGCTCGGCGAGGGTAGGACGACGCCGGCCATGCCGTCATCGCCGTGCACGTGCAGCGCCGTCTCCAAGTCGCGCATCAGAGGCTTGGGGCAACCGCCATACACCGGAACGTCCCGTTCGATCCCGAGCAGAGCGGCAAGGCCTCTGGTGTTCGCCACGGCCATGGGCAGCGGTACGTTTCCGGCGACCGTCGTGATCGCCTTCAGATCCCACTCCCCCGTGGCTACAAGATAGTGAAGGGCGAGGGCATCGTCTATTCCCGGATCGGTATCGACAAGGACAGGGCCGCTCATCAAATCTCGCCCACTCTGGGGTCAACGTCCAGAAACAATCCCTTCTCCCACACCAAAGAACCACGCTTCATCTAACAGCTTAGCACGAAGGCCTGTAACACCCCGCAACCAGCAGTAGCCTGGCAATTTCGTGCATGAGAAGTCACCTAGGGGAAACACCATCATGGGTGATGCGGCTGGTACCCGACACTTGCTACGGTAGTGGCGTTGTATAACACGGTGGGGCTGAGGAACCTCGCCCTACAGAGAAGAGAGGAGTCTCCCCATGGCCACTGCCGCTCCCCTACAGCCTGCTGCTCCCCACAGGGGCATCAGGGCTCTGCTTTAGGTGGTACCTGTTCACCTTCGTCGGCATCCCCGTGATTGCGGTGCTCAGCGTGGTCGTCATACCGGGTGTCCTGGGATCGTTTCAAGGGCTTGGTGCCCTGGCCCCGTTGTCCTTGCTCGGTGTCTTTGTTTACGTATTATTCCTGGGAGGAGCGCTGGGCGAAGAGCCCGGCTGGCGCGGGTTTGCGCTGCCCCGGCTGCAGTCGCTGCATGGTCCTCTGGTCGGGACCCTGATCCTCGGTTCCCTCTGGGCGCTGTGGCACTTGCCCCTGTTCTTCACGCCTTGGAACGAACTCACTGCATTCAACGTCGTCGGATTTGTCCTCACGACCACCTGCTTGTCCATCATCTACACGTGGGTCTTCAACAACACCAAAGGCAGCGTGCTTATGGCCATATTGATTCACGCGAGCTTTAATGCGTCTGTAACTGGGATCTTGGCTCCGCTCTTTCCGGCTCCCATCCTGAGCGACTACGGCCTCTTGCCTATCCTGGGCGGCTTTGGTGCGTTGGCGGTTGTGCTGGTCGCCTTGACACGGGGGCGGCTGGGTTACCGACCGGAGACTGAAGCGTCGCTCACCGATGCCACTGGGGTGCCGGCCGGCTAACGTAGCCGCTGGCTCGGTGGTCCTGGATAGTTACGCTTGGGGCCCCCTCACGTGGAAGGCAAGGATGAAGCCCGTGTCGGGAGGAGACGAGTTTACCGTGGTGATCTTCTGTTCCGACTTACCGCCGCTGCGCAAAGGAGCAGCAAACCTCAGCCTCGAGTTCCGGGTTAGGAGCGGCACCATAAGCCGGGCGGATGGTCGCCAAGGGCGGCAGGCCTTCAGTGGAGCTCGGTAGGAGATGATTGTCACTAAACCTCGTCCACGAAAGTGACCTCGTAGAGGTGCGGTTCGAAGCGCTCGGCTATCCTGGCCGCCTCCCCCATGTGCTCGGCCGCTTCTCGCTCTCCAAGCATAGCTTCAAACGCCTCTCGACTGCGCCACTGCGCGTAGTTGGTCACCCGCGTACCGTCGAGACTCCTGTGGATATTCGCCGAGATGAACCCCGGTTGTTTTCTCATCACCGACTGAGTGGCGTCAACCAGCACATCCACCAACCGCTGTTGGTCCTCTGGGGCGACGGTAAAAACGTTGATCAGAGTCACTACGTCATTGTCCTTCGAGATGGTAACCATCCGCTGTCTACCTCCTGCGTCTTCTGCCATGCGTGCTCTACAGGATAGCGTGCGCCAGAACGTCAGAGAATACTTTCCCCCGACTTTGGGTGAAAAGCGCTTCGCCCCATCCCGATGGCCCAAGGCCCGCCCGAGTCGGGGAGACTACTACCGTGTAGTTCGTGAGGTTGATGCCACCGAAGGGTTCTCGGGTCTTTCCAGAGAGTATCTCCATATCGTTCGGAGGATAATATACTGTGGGCAACGCACCTTCGGGAAAGGAGGCCTAAAGCACTATGGGTCATTTGGTGGATGTACAAGGAACTGCCCCCGCACAGACGGCAGAAGATATCGATCGGCTCAGGCTCAGATACGGGTTCTGGATCATCATAACCGGCTTCGCCCTGGTCTTCTTGATCACCCTGATAGCGACCTTCAGATGGGTCGAGGTTACCAGCGTGGCCACGGTGGTCGGAGCGGTGGCGAGCCTGGTTGGCACGGTGGTAGGAGCGTTCTTCGGTGTGCAGGTAGGGGCTGTTGGCAGAGAGCGGGCGGAAGCAGCCCGCGAACGCTCGGAGCAGGGGATCAAGGCGGCCTTGTCGATGTTGCCGCCCGATGCGGCAGAAGAGCTCCGAGCGCAGATGAACCGCTAGGAGGAGAGGCTGGAGCCTCCCCTGAGATAGCCGAATCCGCCAAGTGCGCAGAATGGCCGGCTACGCACTCGGGTGAATAGGATTCGGATGGACTTCGTGGTGGTTAAGCTTGGCCTTTGGGGCTGCCAACGTTCAGGCTGACGGCCTTGATTCCTCTTCGAGAAGATAGAACTCAGTCTGTCCTATACCCCCGCTGACCCCGGCCTCCTCGAACTTCTCTTTCAGCCTTGCGGACTCGATGCGCCGCCGGGCCCTCTCCAGGCTGTCCCACTCGAAGAGGACAACAACCTCCTCTGGGTCCTCCGTGTTGTGGAAGATCCGTGCCCCGCGGCACCCGGCGGCCTCCCGGTTTTCGGTGTCGGCGTCGAAGACCTCCCTCCAGTGCGCGTAGTCGCGGACCTTGTGTCGCTCGAAGAGGTAGGGCATACTCCATCTTCCTTTCCGACCCGCTCATGCAGGCGGGTAAACCTTTACGCGTCGGGGGCAGGATGCTACACCGCCGGAACCGGTGCAACGTAAACGCGACACTCCATCAAACTCCTCGGCGAACCCCGTGTTCCGAGAATCAACACCCGAAGTTCGGAGAAGGCGACTTAGAAAAACTGTCTGACAAATAGGCGGAGGCACCCCCGTCCTTCATTCTGGCGGCTTCGCGCGGCGAAATCGCGCGTCCTTGGGCCGCTCTGACCTACTCTCGAGTAAGCTGTGTTGCTGGAGTAGATGGCCTGATTGTAGAGCAAGCCCAGTATCAGCTTGCCCGGCACCATGAACCTCAACAAGAGCAACAGTGCATTTGGGGGATGCGTCGCGCTCCAGATGCTGCTATTAATGTACAAGGCGGTGACACCGAGGGGGGGCAAACGCTGACACGGTCCCCTTCTCCAGAGGGAAGGAGGAAGAAGTGCGCACGAAGATAGCGATGATGGTAGTCATGGTGGTGGTGCTCGCGGCGCTGGTGGGCAGCGGCACGGCCCTGGCCCAAGCGATCGGTGGGGTGATCCAGTGCCAGAGCATCCCCTGCGTTGCTACCGGAGACCACCAGGTGCTCTTCGAGCGGGTCGGCGACGGGGTACGCGACAGGATGATCGCCCAGGCCGGCCATGACCACCTCAGCGCCCGAGCTTACACCAACGACCGCGACGTAGCCAAGGGTGGCGGCGGCCACGACTTGCTCATGGTCAACGACGGCGATGCCATGGACGGTGCTATAGGCGGACCGGGCAACGACACGTGCGTGGTGGACGCCGCTGTAGAAGCGGCCGACACCTGCGAGTCGGTAGTCTTTCGGTAGGGGAGCTCAGGAAGAAGCATCTGTTGGCAATGGTATGACGCTCCAGAGGGAGCGGGACTCGAGGGCCGGGTTACAATACTCCCCGGCCTTCTTACTTTGGCCAGGATCTCTCATTAGGCGAACCAGCAGGTGTTCTGGCACATTTAGATGTGACCCCGGCGAGGGCCGATTGCCCTCTCGCAGTTACTCAGGGTCACGTCGTCGCGGTGTATGGTCTCGACCTTGTCGAAGCCGGGTCCGCAATCTATGAAATCCACCCCGTCAGTGTCACTCGCTCCCGACTCTACCTCATCATGGTCGGTGGTTCCCTATCTCACAGGCGCAACGATTACACTTCGGGACGAAGCAGGTAGGTATGAGCCCCGATCAGCTCCCGACGATCCTCCTCGACAGCTTCGATGATGCCCTCCTTGGTGGCACCCCTTGCGCTGAAAGCTGCAACGAACGAGCCGTCCTTACGCCGCAGGATCAATGCGTCCGGATCCGACTGGTCTAGGTAGTAGTCGAACGTGGAACATGTGAGCTCCTCCATCCCTAGCACCTGCTTTCACCACCCACAAGAGAGCGCCACAATGAAGGCTGTGGTGGGGCGATCTCCTCTAGATCGCCAGCCCGGTATGGCCGACGCTGTCCGCACACTTCGACGGCCACATCTTCCTCGCCCCCGTATCTGCCAATCGGTGCCAGGGCCACCCCGCCATGCATCGGCGCTCCTGGCATCATCCTCGCCAGGATGAGTAGCACATCGCCATTTGAAGGTCCCCTTCCTATCTCTAGGGCGAAGCGAGGGATTTAGTCTTCGCCTCCCACTCTCGGTTCTCACATTATTCATGATTGTCTTGTTTTTGTTCTGTTTTGCCAACACAAAGTAGAATAGAACTCTCGAAATTGTTTCGAGTTTCTCAGTATCGTCTCGGACTTCGAGCGGACTTTACAGGTCATCGGGCCCGCGAGTGGCACCACTTCGGTTTTCTGGACGCTGTTCACGTCTTCATCCGTTCCCCGATCCCGCCGGAGAATGCGCCAGGCTTCGTATTATCATACTTGCGTAATGTGCAGCGGCGGTATTTAGGCTTACCTCTAGAAGGAGAGAAAATGCGCAGAGTGATCCTTCTGTCGACGGTGATGGTGGAGAGGGTTGTCTGTTGTGCTATTGTTCTATTTCTCCATCTCGGCCGCCACGAGATGGCATGGGGAGCACGACCAGGATAGCAACCCAGAGTGTGTATCTCGTCGAGAAAGACGATGAGAGATATGAGAAAGCGCAGAGTGTGAATGGCGCCAACAAGGACACAGACCTCTTGTAGGAGACCGGAGCCAACTCCTCCTTGACGCCATGCGCTCAAAGGCCCGGATATCATCCGAAATGAAGTATTTTGTCGGCCCCGCCATTGTACTGGGCTTGGCAGTATTGGTGGGTTGCACTTTTGTGGGAACCAATCTGTACTACAACTGGGGCGACCTCTCGGGTAACGGGGTCAACATCTCTGCGCCGCTTGACGACACTTTCATCCACCTTCAGTACGGACGCCAGATCGGCGAAGGAGAATGGTTCAGGTACAACGACGGAGATCCCGTCAGTACCGGAGCCAGCAGCTTTCTCTACGTACTCCTACTGGGAGGCGCCCACTTCGTCGGGTTCTCGGACGGTCACCTGCTAGGTTTCGCCATAGTCTTTGGAGCGGGGTCGTTCGTGCTCGCTGCCCTCTTGGGCTACGAGCTCGGACGAAGGCTGGCTGGGGAGCGGGCGGGGCTCTGGAGCGGTGCCTTGATCTCCGCCAACGGCGCCTATGCCTGGGGGGCCACAAGCGGCATGGAGGTGGCACTGTTTTCTGTGCTGATCTTGGGTACGCTCCTGGCTTTTCTGCGCGAACTCTCCTCGGGGCGTTTCCTACTCACGCCAGTTCTTGGCGCCCTCACCGCGCTCACCCGTCCCGAGGGCCTACTCTTCGCCCTGGTTATCACCGGTGCCGTCGTCTTCGTGCTCCTCAGAGACCTCAGAAAGACCCGTCCTGACTCGTTGAGACGCTCCATGGCGGTGCTGCTCTATGCCTACTTGCCACTCGTCGCGGGGGTGGCCCAATACATGTTCTACACGATAGCTACGGGAAGCAGTGTCCAGAACGGGGTCGTGGCCAAATCCCTCCTCTATGAGCCGGTGTTCTACCCCACCGAGTTTCTTGACGCGGTGTTCCGGAACCTAACAACGTTGAGCCTCTTCGTGCTCACGGGGCTCGAACCGGAGAACTACCTGTTCCCCGGAACTATAGTCTTCTGCGTGCTGGGCGCCTGGTACCTCGCCTTCGAGGATGCCCGATACCGGACGTTTGCCGTAGCTTCGGGGACAGCGCTCGTCCTGGCCATGTCGTCCACGGCGATCTTGGGGCTTCCCGGCGCGCCCTGGGGGTGGCACCACTACCGTTATGTACTCCCTTTCTTCCCACTCGTTCTTGTCTTCGCTGTGGTGGGGTTCTACTCACTTGGGACCCTCAGAGGAAAAGCCTGGCTGCCCGAGGCGCTCGCCGGCTTCGCTCTTCTGGTCTCGCTTCTAGGCCTCCCGGTATGGGCCGCGACCATGGGAGGCAATTCGCTGCAGATCAAGGAGCAGCAGGTCTCCATCGGATTCTGGATACGGGAGAATCTGCCGCCCGGTGCCCGCGTTGGGGTAAACGACGTCGGTGCGATGCGCTACTACGGAGAACATCCGACGGTGGATCTGATAGGCCTTACCACGAACGGTCTAGCCCTGCCAACCCGGAACGGATTGGGTAGCCTCTATGAGGCACTGGAGAAAATGCCGGAGGAGAAGCGCCCGGACTACTTCGCGATCTACCCGACCTGGTTTCCTGGCTTCGAGGATTCCGGGGTACTGGACCAGGAGATAGCGAGGTTCTCCCTTTCCAGCAGACCCGAGACTGCCGGAATCGTGGGCGGAAGCGAAGTGGTAGTGTCCCGGGCGGACTGGGGCCTTGCCCGTAGCGGGGAGACTTTCCGGGGCGAAGGTACGGTAAGAGACACCCTCGACGTGGCCGATCTCGGAAGCGAGAGAGAGCACGATTACGAGATGCGCATGCCCCTGATCGGACTCGAACCCGCCAACTTGCTCACGCGGAAGCGCTCCCCCGACGGTGAGGTGGTCCTGGATGGGGGGCGCGCTCTGCCCGGAGCAGAGGAGTTTACCATTGCGGGTCTCTCCCCCAACCGCCCGGTCGAGGTGGTCATGCGCACCGAAAATGCGCCCTTTGCCCTGCAGGTGCAAGCCGATGGCAAGCACCTCGGGGAGTGGGCCTTCCAGCCTTCCGGTAGCGGGTGGCAGCAGGCTACCTTTACGATACCTGCGCAGTCTGTTCGCTCTGGAAGCCTTCGAGTGCGACTCTCCCCCTCAGAAGACGCCCCGCTAGCGACTCACACAGCCTACCATTATTGGTTTGTCCAACAGAGCTGATCGAAGGGTTTGAGGATCTCCCTCGTATTTAAGGGTACGCATCTATTCAGGGCTCGGGAAAGGAAGGATGATCTTGTTGGGACAATCGCCGAGCCCCGAAAAGATGCAGTATGGCGGTCGATTCTGAGAACAGCCTGAGAGAGTCGATGGGGATTGTGTACACTTCGCAGAAACGCACCTTCCAGGCACTCCGGTGAACTGAACCAATGTGAAGGGTCGGAGCTTGTAGTAGCCTTAACCTCGGAACTTCCCTGCCACTCAGCTAGTCCTCGCTAGTCGACCCTTCTGCCGGCCCTTATGACTTTCTCACATCCCCCTGCGACGTTGTCCCCTGGGTTCGCTTTGACGCCATCGGAACCAGAGCCACAGTAGATGTCGTCCTTGCTCCCATCCACCGCATGGATCTGGTCGTTACCACGCCCCCCGCGGCCTTTGTCCTTACCGCCACCGAGGTGCAAGGTATCGTCGCCGCCCCAACCGTCGATGTGGTCGGCGCCACCGTGGCCGTAGATAGCGTCATCATTAGATGTGCCCACAAGGGTGTTCGGTCTCTCATCGCCCTCGATAGAATCCGACGAGAAGCGTGCGTAGGAGTTCTGAGTGACCCCGCTGACCGTCTTGAACTCCCCTCCGGTGTGCAGCCTGGTTCCTTCCACGTGCAGCGCCCACACCAGACTGTAGCTGCCCGAGTAGACTGGATGCCAATCCGGGTCGAGGCGCCCACTCAAGGTGTAGGCCGCTATGCCCTGCCTCCGCTGGCATTCTCCGTTTGGGTCCAGCCGAGGCTCACCAGGACGTCCCTCCCCACACTTATCTGCCTTATCGTCGCCTACGTAGTAGAAGTGCCCCCCGACCACCAGCTGCCCCTCATAAACCTCCACCGCCTGCACCGAGCCCGAGGTGTCACGCACCCAGCCGCGCTCGCCCCTGGCAGTCTTATCGTACTCGCCCACAAAGTCGCTGCCCCCGGCAGCCAGATAGAGCTTCCCATTGTGATCCACCACCGATTGTCCGAACGCTCCCGTTCCCGCATGGGTGAGCCAGGAGGCGTCGTGGTTGCCCTCGGTGTCGAGCTTGACCAGCGCCTTGGCCGGGGCAGCGTCCACCTTGTCGCAGATGCAGGCAGCCCAGATCGTCTGGCCGTCTGAATCGAGCTCCAGGTCGCGGTATGCCGGCTTGCTGTCGTGGGTGCGCATGACGTCTACCTCGGTCTTCGCTTTGGTCCAAAGCTTCTTGCCGGTGGCAAACTCGAAGGCTGTGAGGCTCCTCCCCCCACCGTAGATCCTCCCGAGCTTGGGCGCAGCCAGTACCGACTTCAGCTTCGGCGAGTCCTCGTACCATCGGATCACCTTTCCGGTATCGCCGTCGACCAGGACCAGGTTCCCCTCGTTGGAGGTTGGTCCAGGGAAGTTGCCAGCGATCAGCACGTCCTGGCCGTAGAGGGTCATGTCAAATATCTCGGAATCAGCGCCCCCGAGACTGGGCGCCACGCCCTTTGTGTACTCTTCCGTGTTGGAGTCGAAGACCGCCACGTTGTTCACGCTGCCCAAGAGCGATCCGTTACGCTGCTCGACCCGGGAGAAGCGTCCGCCCACCCAGATGTTGGAGCCTACCTGCTCGATAGCCCTGACGCGGCCGTCGATCATGGGGGTGTCGTCGGGCTTCTGGGAGGGCAAAGCCACTACAGTCCCACTGGCAAGAAGAACAGCTACCGCCATCGAAAACAACAACACAAAGATCCTTCTCATCCCATATCTCCTTATTTAGCGAGGCGGAGGAAGAAAGTATCAAGACCCCAACCCCGTTACGCAACCCATGGGAATAATATCCTGTCTTTGCCAATATGCATATCGGCCAGACGGCACATCTTCCAGAACACCACTACACGAACTACTTCCTAGACCGTGGCGAGTTGCCCCGATCCTATGCGCTTGGCCCACTAGTGAGCTTTTACCTGCAAAAGGTGGAAAAAGCGGCGAGGGTGGGATTCGAACCCACGAGACGGCTTAACACCGCCTACTCAATCTCCAATTGTGATCCTTACGTTGCAACTCGTTCTATCCTGTCCACTAAATCGGCTGATTTGCAGATAGTAGAATTCCCTCCTGTGAGCTTCAAGATTTTCGTCGCGGAGAACGGTACCCGGCGAGTAGTACTGGATAGGACCTAGAGAAGCAGATGCGGTGCAGACCTGGTAGCCCCGATCCCTATGAGAGAAGGTCAGGAGGGCGTACGGAGGTCGTGGCGGCGGAGGGCCTTCGGTAGCTGAACTTCCGCTAGTCGGCCTTCTCCCACGTTGCACTTCCGCTTTACGGAGTTCTGAAAAGCTCGGCGGAGCGTGGTTTCTTCGTGGGATGACTTTGCAGTATGCTCCGAGCGGACGATCGCGACCCGGCCTAAGGAGTAGGCCAGAGGCCTAACGGCAGGCCATGCAGAAGCCCGCAGGATCACCGCAGACCGGCGAGAACGGCCCAGACCATGATTAGCCCCGGCCCCCTTCGCCGCAGGAGGCCGCAGAGCGTCTGTGGTGGTGGGTTGTCGGTGCTCGCTAAGCGATCGCTACTCAACCCACCAAGTGACAAGCCCAACACCCGCGTACGTGAGGCCTATCTGATCAGCCACCGCAACGGTGACGTCCAGGTCGCGCTCGTACACGTAAGGCCCGCGGTCGATCACCGGGACATTGTACGCACACCGGCCTGCGTAGCACACCGTAAGCTCGGTTCCAAAAGGCAGGGTACGGTGCGCAGCACCCCACGTCGACGCCGTCATTACCTGTCCCGAGGCCGTGTAGGCCCCTGGCATTGAGTACCATGATGCATACCCGGTCTGGGCTTCTGCCTTATGGTCGGACAACCCGACGGAAAACAGCAGCGCTATCAGAGCGCACAGCATGGCCAGCGACAATCGTCGCATATCTGGACCCCCTCCTAGAAGTCCGCTTGCACAACAAGTAGGGAGGGTAGCAAAGATGCGGAGCACCTTTGTGTGCAGGAGCCTACACACTTCGGGCCATTTTTCGCCCTTGGAACCCCACAGGGCCGAATCGGTACTCTCTCAAGGGCAAGGTCCAAGGATCCAGCCCCTTCTCTTGCCCTTATTCACCGTAGTGCGTGGAAAGGCAAAATTCTCCGAAGCAGCTATGCAGCATCCTGCATAACCCCGTCCAGTGGCAAGTCTGGTGAGCGCTCTCGTACTGGTGAGTGACAGTGCCTCGCCCACGACATGTCGTGTGGCCGCATAAATATGCGCTGAGGCGCGTACAATCGCTCATCGAGCGAATAGAGTCACTACGCCATGCTTTGCGCTACCAGGTGCTACGAGGAGGGCGTTGGGGCCGGGTCGGGCTCCTGTCGGACGATCAGGTTCATTATCCTTTCAAAGTACAAAATACCCTGAGCAGATATTCCGTACACTGCTTGACGACGATGGTCACAGAGAGGTGCGCCTCGAGCGGGTGCCCGCAGGCCAACCCCTCGTCGCATACGGCCCTCTGCGCCCATGCCCTTGCTTTCACCTAGATCCCATGTGCTCGAGGCGAACTCCGATTGCGACGGTGCAACAGAGCCGCACGGATCAACCCACGCCCAGCAGAACGAGGATCAGCGTTAGGGTGAACACGCTCGCCGCCGTGGAGACTACCACGACGCTGCTCACGAAGCGGGGACGGACGTTGAACTCGATCGCGAGGATGGTCACGTTCACGGCCGTGGGCATACTGGAGAGCATCACGGCCAGCTTCGTCGAGAGCTCGTCCAAGTTCAACAGGTAGCTCAGGCCCACCGCGAGGGGAACGGAGAGCCCCAGACGCAGCACCGTTGCCAGCGCGACTTTAGGTCCTTCGCTGATCCGCCCGGTCTCGGCCAGCTGGAGGCCAAGGATGATCAGTAGCAGCGGCACGGCGGCGTCGCCCACCAGCGCCACGCCGCGAAACACGTCGTTGAGGATGCCTTCGCCTGCCGGGTCGAGCCGGAGCCCTCCGAACCTGACGGCCAGCGCCCCGAGGACCGCGTAGATCTGGGGCATCCTGAGCAACCGCACGAGCCCTCCTCGCCGGTCGCCGTGGCCTGCCCCCGCGATATAGATGGCGAGCGTCTGCGCGAGGATCGCCTGGACGACGAAGAACAACACCGCACGATCGAAGCCTTCCTGGCCGAAGGCAAATCGTGCTGCGGGGAGCCCGTAGTTACCCGCGTTCATGAACATCACGCAGAGCATCAGGGCGGCCCTGTCGATGGTGTCCAGCTGCAGGAGGAGAGCCACGAGCCACGTCACGGCGCCGATCGTGATCACGAACAGCGTCATGAATGCGCCGATGCGTAAGGTCTCTGCGACCTCGATCCGCGACTGCGCCAGGGAGGAGAAGATCAGGGCCGGGCTCAGCAGGTAGAGGCTCAAGCGGTTGACCGACTGGAGGTCCAGCTCGAGTCTGCGCTGCAGCAGATAGCCCGAACCCACGACCACCAGGATCGGCAGCAGGACCTGCGCGAAGACGGAGAACGCCACTACGATCGGGGGTCGCCGAAGTCGCGTTCGAGGGGGCGCAAGAAGCAGATCTCCGACGCGGTTATCGTCTCCTTCTCTCTGTGCGGCTGCCCAGTAGACAGCCGCCCGGCAACGCGAAACCATAGTCGGTGATCACCGACTTCGTCAAGCGTGCCGGAGACGGTAGAACGAGATGACTTTCGAGTTCTTATCAGGGGCGCCAGAGTCTTTCGCGGTGATAGTCCTGCGCTACACACCGGTGTCGGCATCGCCGGCGATCGTAGCGCGACGGTCGAGCACTCCTTTCCCGCGACGAACGCAGCGGAAGTGATCGACGCCACCGATCTGATGCTCTGTCCCGGGTTCATCGACACGCACGACCACACGGCACTGGAGTCGTGTCTTATTGCCCCCAGACACGGGCCAGAACTTGGTTGAGGATCACGACGAGCGCGAACGCCAGCGCGACCCGAGCGCGGCCGGCGGCGTAGAACGCCGCGGCGGCACACCCGAAGAACGCCAGCGCGAAGAGCAGGTGCCACGGCTCCGGAAGCGGCAGCAAGGCCCGAGGTGACTCGAAAACGCCCCACAGCACCGCCGCCAGCAGCGGCACCCCGACACCGAGGGCGATCTTCGCCGGCAGCACCTCTCCGGTCACGAACCCCCAGTACCCCAGCGCGACCAGGGCGCAAAGCTCTAGGAAGAAGGCCAACGCTAGGTTAGCGTACTTGAGAACGATCATGGGCCGTCTCCCGCGCGATGCGCGATACGGTGTCGTTTGCCAGACTCACGCAGGGGGCGGCCCTCATGGAGAGTCTCTCCTTTACCCGGTCCGCTCCTCCGCATCTGCCCAATTCCAGCCCAGCTCCATAGGTGCAGTCTAATTACTACCCGCCTGCCGAGCCTCCTGTTACCAGCACGTCTCGCGCTTCCACGATAAAGCCCTCCTTCTCCTATATCTTCTCCGTGTTAACCACCGCATGGACGGAGTGCTAAAGAGTGTTGTGTTTTTCTGTGTCGTTCCGCTCTGCTAAGTCGTCCCACTTTACTGAGGGTTCCCCTGCGGCGACGCTCCGTGTGCTATCCAAGGTGGGTCGGCCCTCAACCCTCCGATCATCTACCCCCGTGCTCGTATCGAACAGCCGCAGGAGGCGCTCGGCGTTGGAGTGCGAGATCTGCTCCCTGTCGGCGGGGCTCACCGGGAGCTGATCCAGGAAGGCGCGCGCCTGGGTCATCGAAGCGTAGGGGTGGTCGGTCGAGAACATGATCCGCCCAGCTCCGACCTGCAGCAGCAGGTCGAGGAACGCCGGCGTCCAGTTGAAGCCGCCGAACGTGTAGTGGATGTTCTCGCGCAGGTAGTCGCCGACCGATCGATGCAGTTTGGTCGCCTCTTCGGGCAGCGCCATCTCGAGCCTGGGCAGCATGAACGGCAGGCACTCTCCCAGATGGCCGATCACGAGTTGCAATCCCGGGTAGCGGTCGAATGCCCCGCCAAGGACGAGGCGCAATACGTGAGTTGCGGTCTCGATGTGCCAGCCCCAGGCCGCAGTTGCCAGCAGGCCCGTTACCCCTGGCGCGTAGTTCCCTACGTAAGAGGCCTCGACCACCGCGCGAGGTGGTGGCGTCGGGTGGAGGTAGATCGGCGTCCCGAGCGCTTCGGCCCGCTCCAGGATCGGCCAGAAGTAAGTGTCGTCCAGGTAGCGACCCCGGGTGTGGCCGTTAATGAGCGCCCCCACGAAGCCGTGCTCGCGGACCGTGCGCTCCAGCTCGTCGGCAGCAGCCTCTGGAGCGGCCGTCGGCAACGCGGCGAAGCCGGCGAAGCGATTCGGATGGTGGCGCACCGCCTCCGCGAGATGGTGGTTCGCCTCGCGGGCGAGCGCCACCGCCTCGGATGCTTCGAGCTGCTCCACCCCCGGAGATGTCAGCGACAGCACCTGCACGTCGATGCCCGCCGCGTCCATCTCAGCGATCCTGCCCTCGCCGATATCGCGTAGCCCTTCGACCAGCTTCGCAAAGCCCGCCGCAACCCGGGGATGGTCGCGGGCGGCTTCCGCCTGAGCCTTGATGCCACGCCCCGGGCCTTCCATGAACGCCTCGGTGGCGTAGTGCTCTTCGAGCGCGATCGTTCTCATTATCAACTCCTCGCTTGACTATGACGCCTCACCACAGGGTATCTGCTGTCATCCCTGTCGCGTGCTCGGTATTCGCTATCGTAGTCGAGACCTCCTGGCATCTTCGACCTCTCTGTGGCATCAGGCTATCGTCCGGAGCGGAGTCGGTCATCGCCCGAAAGTCACGAATAGGCTCTCCTCTAGCGGCGTGAAGGCCAGAAGGGTAGTATCCATGGTTTCAATCCTTTCTCCGTTGGCGTCTCTGTGGTCCCATGGCACTCCTCAGATCCAGCCGCGCCTCTTGAAGAGCACGTAGAGCAACACGCACCCCAGCGCCATCAGCGAGAGCGCGAACGGGTAGCCGAACTCCCAGTGCAACTCGGGCATGTGGTCGAAGTTCATCCCGTAAACGGTGCCGATCAAGGTCGGGGCGAAGAGGATCGCCGCCCAGGCGGACACCTTCTTTACCTCGTCGTTCTGCTGTATGCCGACCTCCGAGAGCCGCTTGACCTCCTCGTTCTGCTGGAGACTCACCAGCGCCAGGTCGGGCGCCTCACCATTGCGGACCGTCACCACGAAGTCCACCCCGACGAAGACGTGAACCTCCCCGAAAGAGCCCTATCCACACGACGCCACCGCGCTCGCGGGCCGCCTCGTGGGTCTCCACAAGGGTGCGGGGCTCTTCTGCCCTCTTGCCTTCCACGTAGACGGCCGAATCCACTAGGGTCATCTTTTCACCTCGCTTTCCGCCTTTTGCACTAGCTCGCCTTCGGTTCCCACCGGAAGTACCGGGTGGCAAGAACAAACCCGACAACGACGGTCACGACGAGCGCCAGCACGTCACCCCAGAGGCCCATAAAGGAGGCGCCGTAGACCATGACCTGCCTGAGCCCATCCGCCAGGTACGTGAGCGGCAGGCCCTTCGCGAGCTCCTGTAGCCACGTCGGCGCCTGATCCAGGGGGAAGAAGATCCCCGAAAAGAAGAGCATAGGGAAGCTGATCAGCTGCGCCAGGGCGCTCGCGCTCTCCTGCTTGCCTGACACGCCGGCCACCAGGAACCCGATCGTCAGGAACGCCAGGCAGCCGAGGAGCACAAAGACTGCCACGCCCAGCAGGCTGCCAACGACCTCGACGTGGAAGAACAGGGCCGCGAGGCCGAGGAGTATGGCCGCCTGGCAGAGCGCGACGACGAACTGGCTCGTGATCCGGGCGGCTATGAAGCTGGTGAGGGGGAACGGCGTGACCCTGATCCTCCTTAGGATGCCACGCTCGCGCAACACCACGAAGGAGTTGGCTATGCCTCCTATCGAACTCTGCATGATGCTCATGGCCAGGATGCCCGGCACCAGAAAGTCAATGTAACTAAGATGCTCGCTCTGCACGCTCCGGGTACTGATCGAGACGCGTTGCGGTTGCGCCTGTCCGCCCGCGGCCTGCTCGTTGACCTTCTGGCCGATCTGGTCTATCGCCGCGGAGACGGCCTGGGAGGTCGAGGGGTTGGACTTGTCTACGTACGAGTTCACCTTTAGCGGCTGACTGGCGTTCGCTTTCTGCGGGAAGACCACCACGGCGTCCGTCTTGCCTTCGCGCAGCTTGGCGAGCTCGGCGCTCCTGGCGCCACTCTGGACCTTGAAGAACTTCGCGTCCTTCATGGCGGACGTCATCTGCCTGGCGATGGGAGTAGCCTCTCCATTTACGACCCCCACCGAGGCATGCAGGTTATTGCCACCTCCGACGAGAGACCCGAATATGATGATGAAGGCCGCCGGGAAAAGCAGGAGCCAGAACAGTCCCGTACGATTACGCACGGTCATTTTCAGGTTGGCACGAACCATCGAGAGAAAGGCCTTCATTACTCGCGCAACCCCCTCCCGGTGTAGGAGATGAATACGTCCTCGAGGTTGACGTTCTGGACGGATAGGTTCTTGAGATGCAGCCCGCGTTCGGCGGCGAGACTCATCAGGGCCGTGACGGTCGCCTGGACATCCTCGGTCCGGAGGCGCAGGTCGTTCCCCTCGCTCTCCTCGCTTGTGACGCCCGGCAGGAGATCCAGCTTCGCGTCAAGGTGCTCCCCCGAATCTCCCTCGACGCTCCCCAGCACCGTTGCATCCATTTTCAAAGAACGGACGAGAGCGAGCGGTGTGTCGCAGACGAGTATCCGTCCGTGGTCCATGATAGCCACCCGGTCGCAGAGCTCTTCTGCCTCCTCCATGTAGTGGGTGGTGAGAACCACGGTCTTCTCTGCTTTCCGGATCTTGCGCACCAGCTCCCAGACGTTGCGGCGTGATTGGGGATCCAGGCCCGTGGTCGGCTCGTCCAGAAAGACCACCTGCGGATCGTTTATTAGGGCCAGGACCAGGGAGAGCCGATGCTGCTGGCCATCGGAGAGCTGATCGACGCGAGATTTGGCCTTCTCGGTAAGGGAGCCTATCTCGAGCAGCTCCCGGATCCGAGCCGGTGAGCCATCCGCGCCGTAGAGATCGGCGAACAGGCGTAGCGTTTCTTCAACGGACAGGTAGTCGAAGAGCGCCGTGCTCTGCAGCTGGACCCCGACGATGCGCTTGAGGTCTTCGCCCTCCCGCACAGCGTCGTAGCCGGCCACCTCTATCGTCTCCTTCGTCGGGCTTCCTCAAGCCCTCTATCATTTCGAGGGTCGTGGTCTTGCCTGCTCCGTTGGGACCCAGGATGGCGAACACCTCGCCGCGATTCACGTTCAGATCCAAGCCATCGACTGCCACGACCTTCCCGTAGCTCTTGCGCAAGCCCGCTACCCGGATCACGCCCTCCTCGGGTGCCTCCGAGGTCTCCCTGTTGCCGATCTTCGTTTCCGGGTCCAATGCCTGACCCCCTGGTCGAGTGCTTACTTCCGGTTGGAGCTTAGCCACAGGGAGCCCGGAGCGCATCGTACGGAAGTTAGATCGGGGACAGAAAATGCCTGTGCCTTTGGTCATGTATCCGGGTTGCTGCGACGGCGAGCCTCCCGCTCGCCGTCAGGAGAGATCACGAGCGCTCGATCCAGCCGTGTTCCTGAGCATAGAGGGCGGCCTGGGTGCGGTCCCTGAAACCGAGCTTCCTCAAGACGTTGGAGATGTGGTTCTTGACGGTGCCCTCAGTGATGTATAGCTTCTTGGCTATCTCTCGGTTGGAGGCTCCGGATGCGACGAGCTTCAAGACCTCGAGTTCACGCTCGGAGAGGGATTCGGACCCCGCGCCCCCTGTGCCCGGGGCCTTGGAGAGCCGCCCGAACTCCTCGATGACCTTGGAGGTGACCTCCCCACCGAGCACCGCCTCGCCCCGGTGGACCCTCTGTATCGCCACAGCGAGCTCCTCCGAAGGTGTGTCCTTGAGGACGTAGCCTCGCGCCCCCGCCCTGAGTCCCTCGAAAACGTACTCGTCGTCGTCGAAGGTCGTGAGGAATATGGGCATGACACGCGGGTACTCCTGCCTGAGACGCCGCACGAGCTCGATGCCGTCCATGCGAGGCATCCTGACGTCCACGAGCGCTACCTCGGGTAGCAGATCCGGGATACGCTTCAGCGCTTCCACGCCATCTGCGGCCTCCCCCACCACCTGTATCCCCTCTTCGAGGTCGAGGATCGTTCTCAGACCCTGCCTCACGAGGGCCTGATCCTCGACGATCAAAACCCGTACTGGACGTTGCTCAGTAGCGCTCACGCGATTCCCGCCGGCGTCGCAGGAACTTCGACCTCCAATACGAAACCTCCTCCGTCAGCGTCGGCGGCGCTAACCCTGCCACCAAGCGCCGATGCCCGCTCTTCGAGTCCCGGGATCCCGAACCCTGTTCCGTCAAGCCCCTGGGCGTTGCCCGAACAGCCGCGTCCGTTGTCCGCGACGGTCAATCGCACGTCGGAAGGCTCGAAGGCAAGTTTGGCCTCCACCCGAGTGCCCCCGGAGTATTTCAGGGCGTTGGTCAATCCCTCCTCCAAGGCCCGGTAGAGTAACAGTTCGGCCTCCGGGGAGAGATCTCGCTCCTGACCCATCACCTCGAACGAAACCGCTATACCCGTGCCTCCGAACTCGCGAGCGAGGGCAGCAAGTGCTTCGAGTCTTGTCCGCTTCTCCAAAGCCAGTGGCTTGAGCGCCCGCACGGAGCGCCGAACTTCGGAGAGCGATTCGGATGCCGAAGTCTTCGCCAGCGCCACTGCTTCTCGCGCCTTCTCGGGATCCCGGTCCAGGAGTTTGCCGGCAGCCTCGAGCTGTACGTTGACCACGGTCAGGTAGTGGCCCAAGCTGTCGTGGATCTCGCGGGCCACGCGGTTACGCTCCTCGGAGACCGCGAGTTCCCTTGCCTGCTCGGCGTAGCGTTTGAGCTCGGAGTGGGCCGTCTCTAGTTCCGCAAATAGGTTCTCGGCCCGTGCCTCCCTCCGAACGGCTTCGAGAGCCATGGCGCACATCCCGATCACGAACACAAACGTAGGTATCCAGTAGGCGGTTCGCTCCAGGGCTCCGACGATCCCCAACTCCGGTTCAGACCACAAGTGATCCACAAAGATGAGCGGCATCAGGCCCGCGGCGTAGGCCAGCCCCGTCCAGGATCCGAACAAGAACACCGCGTTCGCGACCGAGATGGAGAAGAGTCCCACCGCGAGCCCGAACCCCGTAAGATGCACTAGCGCAACAGACACCGCGACAAACGCAGCCGGCACGCCCAGCAATCGGTACCAGGGCACCTGCGGGCTCCACGGCAAGAGAAGCCAGCAGATCAGAAGCGCCGCAAAGGCCAGCGTAACGATTACAACCCCATACTCTCGGCCATCCAAGAGGTAAGAGACGTAGGTGACACCGAAGTATCCCCAGAAAAACAGCGCAAAGAACCGAGCGATATACGGCTCCCTAGGGAACACGCGCACCAACCACGCCCGGAAGCTTACCCCGCCAGATTCTTCAACCACCATACCCGAGACCTCGCCGCCCCCACAACGCCCGGCGCTACCGACTACCCTTTCGGAAGTCCCTATTTCTTATTCTACAGCGATCCTGCGTACGGTGAGGCTAGTTCAGAAGTCTGCGGCATACGATCGTGCCCCTAGACATCATCCTTTGACGGCTGCCTCAGCCGGACCGTTGTCGCAGGACGGCGCGAGCGAGAACGTGGTCTGTGGGTCGGGGGAGCGTTCGGTACAGCCGTCATACTGCACGCGCTGTGGGACACCTTTGCTGGCAAGAGCAGCACCACGTTCGCGGGGTCCTTGCACATCGGGCTAGTCAGTCTGCTGATAGCCCTCGCGAGCCTGACGCTCCTGATCAGGCGGGCGAACCAAGATCCTACCCGGTGGGTCCGCATCTGATCCGGATCATATGCCAAAGGGTAGATGCCTTTTTCGTCCCTGAACGTTACCTTCGGCCCATGTTTCCTGGACAGGCCGGGCATATGCTAGTCGCTAGGTAGCGCAGAGGAGACATATGGATGGAGCCGTGTAAGTCAAGTCCGAAAGACCCGCAAAGGTTCAAACCGAAGGAGGTTTCTAATCGGAGGCTAAGAACTAGGACTCGGGCGTTTTCAGGATACCAGCGCGACAAGCGCTGCGGAAAAGGAGGTCGCGCATGACGCGCATATTCACACTAGTCGCAGGCATCGTCTTCCTAGTGGCAGGCGTTCTGGGGTTTATGCCTGGAATAACCGTCGACCATGTTCTGGTGTTCATTCCGGGAAATACTGGCGGTCATGAGTATCTGCTGGGCATCTTCGCTGTTGATGCCGTGCACAACCTGATCAACTTGGTCATCGGTGCTCTTGGCATCTCCGCTTACTACTGGGATCGGGCAAGGCTGTACTGCCAGGGTCTGGGCATCGTCTGCTTGCTGATCGGCATCCTCGGCTTCATACCGGCCCTCCTCTTCGGTAACGGGATGTTGCTCGGGCTGTTCCACGTGAACCTGGCGGATAACCTGGTGTACGTGGTTGTGGGCGCGGTTGCAGCTTACCTCGGCTTCGCCCCCCGGCACAGCGGCGAACAGGTCTCGCCCACCCACTGATAGCGAAAGATCCATGCCCCTAGTTCTGCCCAATGGCCGATAACGGGTGGTCCGGTGCTTTGATAGCCCCAACGCACACGGTGCCGGACCACCCGTCCGAAAACGGCGAGAGGGATCGACCATGAAAGGCGTGTCACTTGTGGCAGGGATCGTAGCGGCTCCCGCCTTGAGAGACCCTGGAACAACTGTTATGCACAATCTCTCATAGCAGGCCGCATCGAGTCTAAGGACATGCGGCTATGGGCCGGTCGACGATAGTAGGCTCTGACATGATTGGTTTGCAGCAATATTCCTTCTCGGGTATCGTGAGTGCCTCCGCTCGTGCGGGCGGCCGCACAGCAGCGAACATGAGGAGGGCTCTCTATGCCGAGGAAGCGGAACAACCCCGTGAGCTTGTCCAGGGAGGATCGCACCAGGCTGGAAAGCTTCATCGCTTGTGGCCACGCCCCGGCGCGCCATCTGACCCATGCGCGCATCCTGCTCAAGGCCGACGAGGGCGAAGATGCTCCCGACGAAGCCTCCTCCTGGCCCGACACCAAGATCGCCGATGCTCTGCAGATAAGCCGCTCGACGGTCGCTCGGGTGCGCCAGAGGTTCGCCTGGGAGGGGTTGGAGGCGGCGCTGGTACACCGCAGGCCAAAGGACACCAAACCCAAGAAGCTCGATGGAGAGCAGGAGGCGTATCTGATCGCTCTGGCCTGCTCGGAGCCTCCGAAGGGCAAAAAGCGATGGAGCGTACGTCTTCTGGCCGAGCGTTTCGTGGAGCTGGAGTGTGCCCAAGAGCCCATCTCCCGAGAGCTTGTAAGGCGCACTCTCAAAAAAGTGCCATAAAGCCTTGGCTCAAGGGGCAGTGGTCCATCCCGCCAAAGCAAGATGGCTCCTTCGTCTGGCGCATGGAGGACGTCCTTGAGGTCTACACCCGCCCCTACGACGAGCGTTTCCCGCAGGTTTGCCTGGACGAGAAGAGCAAGCAGCTTGCTGGGAGAGGTAAGGGAGCCACTCGCCGTCTGCCCGGGGCACCCAGCCCGTCACGACTACGAGTACGAGCGTGAGGGGACGGCCAATCTCTTCATCGTTAGCGAGCCTTTGGCTGGCTGGCGTCACATCAGCGTCACCGAGCGGCGAACCAAGCTCGACTGGGCACACTGCATAAAGGAGCTTGTAGATCTGCACTACCCCGAGGCCGAGAAGATCGTTTTGGTAATGGACAACCTCAACACCCATACCCCTGCCGCCCTGTATGAGGCGTTCGCCCCGAGTGAAGCTCGGCGTCTGTTGGAGAGGTTGGAGATCCACTACACCCCAAAGCACGGCTCGTGGCTGAACATGGCCGAGATAGAGCTCTCGGTGCTCGCTCGCCAGTGTCTGGATCGGCGCATCCCCGACCAACAAACGCTTGCCGAGGAAGTGGGGGCGTGGGAAGCCGAGCGTAACGCCTACGAGAGTTCCATCGACTGGCGCTTCACTACAGAGGAGGCGAGGATTAAGTCAAGCATCTTTATCCCGAGATCGTGGAGCCATCAAATGACCAAACCCTCGGAAACTGAGTTGGGTGCGGAACCTCCGGGAAGATCACTGTCTGCGAGGTTGCGGCCCAGAGGAGGTAGGATAATAGTGCTAAAGACTGAGAGAGCCAGGCTATCGTACTGGCTCATCACCAAACACATCGTCAACAGGATGGACATATTCACCACGCAACTTTGTGGCGATCGTAAGGCCCTGGTGGTCTTCAGCTTCGAGGAAGAAGCCGAGATGTTCCTCGACCTCGCAGCGTCTGAAGACGGATGGAGTGTGAGGAAGACTTCGGTGGGGGAACTGGTGTCGATACTTTACGGATCCTGCTCAGATACAAAGAAGATAGTGTTGGACCCGGTACCCGAAATAGGCGGAGAGTCGCTAGCAGACCTTCTCAGCATGCACCGCAACGACTTCTTACGGTTCCTGCTGGGAGAAGAGGTGCCTTCGACCCTGCGCCTCGTACTATCCCAGACCGACAAACCCCACGAGGTGGGGAAGCATCATGGGCAGGTCGCATAACCCCATCTCCCATGGGTAAAACAGTGTAGACAGCCCTCGAACGCTCTTAGTCCGGGGTCTTGCCGCTGGCGTAGTCCGCATACCCGCGATGGAATGGCGGTGTGCCGCCATCCTCGGCCAGCATAAGCTCGCGGGCTTCCGTCCAGGTCGTCAGGTCCGCGGTCGTGATGATCTCGTAGGTGGTCATTGCCTCTTCTTGGTCGGGTATCTCTAGGACCGTGCCATCTGCGCGGATTACGGGGGTCATGTGCTCTTCCTCCTATCTTGTGGGCATCTCTCCGCTCCATGCGTGCACTGGCTGTAAGTAGGGCACAACCGTGCCGGTGTAGCTGAAGTCCTCGAACAGATGGCTGCTCACGCTGTCGTATGCAGCGCGGTACATGAAGACGACCGCATCACCGGCCAATGCTGTCGAGAGCTTCCGGAGGGGTGGTGCCGCTGACTTTTTCGCTACGATGCCTCCTGTGTCACTTCCGCGCCTGGCGTCACCGTTCGGACGACCATCGGGCCCGCTCGGGATTGCGTGCCGCCCATGCCGTGCTGTCTTCACGGTTTAAGCCTCCTAGCCGGTTACTCGACCTAAGCCTAGCCGCTAACCGTCGATCGGGTATCGCACGAAAGGCAGAGATATGGAAGATAATTAGGCGTGCCTTTGGTCATGTGTCTTTGCGGCTACCTACAAGGAAGTTACGAGGACTGAGGTCGATTCGAGCAGACAGGGGCCACAGAGACCGCCGCGGATCATATGTCAAAAGGTAGATGCCCTTTTCGTCCCCGACCGTTACGGTCAGTCGATGTTTCCCAAGCGGGCGGGGCGTAAGCTGGCCGCGTGGATTGCAGCAAGGAGCCGCGTATTAGTCTAGTGGGAAGCCGAGACGAACCCTGTACCTAGCATCATGCGGGAAAGGAGGTGATGACAATGGGTAGATTCTCCAGAAGCAGAGGGCTGCTGTACTTCATGATCTTGATAGTGTTGGTAGTGATCGTGGTGAGCATGTTCTCCCTGGGCACCTCCAAACCCAAAGAGCTCAACTCTCAGCAGTTCCTGGCGGCGGTCAACACCCACCAGTTCATCACCACCCCCCCAACCCCGACAACCGGCTCACGGTCCACGACCAGAGCCAGGAGCTCACGGGCGAGCTCAAGGGCGGCCAAAAGGTCGTCTACTACTACCCGCATAACTACGACATAGCCGCGGTTCTCAACAAGGCAGGGACGCCCTTCCTAACCGATCCCCGGTCTACGGGGATCTGGCTCTCGGTGATCGGAAGGCTCGCCCCCATCCTGCTGATCGTATTGTTCTTCATCCTCTTTATGGATTCGATGCGGGGGGACGGTAACAGGATCATGAGCTTCGGCAAGAGCAAGGCAAAGCAGATCTCCAAAGATTCCCCGAAGGTCACCTTCTCGGATGTCACAAGAGCCGACGAGGCCGTACAGGAGCTCACCGAGATCAAAGAGTTCTTGGAGGCACCCCAGAAGTTCCAGAAGCCAGGTGCCACGATACCCACAGGCGTCCTACTTGTGGGTCCTCCGGAAACGGGCAAGACGCTCCTGGCCACGGAGTCTCGGGGCGTCTCGCCACGCTTAACGGAACTCCACGCCACGGCCTTGCCACGCTCCGTTGCTAGACTCTGGAAGGTCTGGTCCCTGCGACGAATTGGAGAGTCTGAATTTCTTCTCACGCTGACCTTTTCGAGGACGGTCTTCGCACCCTCCAGCAGAGCGGCCTCAGGGCGCTGCCGGTCACCGAGAACGGCATGCTCGTTGGCATACTCACCATCAAGGACATCGGCCACGCCCGATTGCTCAGTCAGCCAAGTGGAGGTAAGGCATGATGCATAACGAAGCGACCGTCCGGGAAGGACGCCAGCCCGGGGCGACGATGGAACGGAGCTCGGTACCGCAGGTAGCCGACGCTACAGCACCGCGCCAGGAAAACCGGGACAAAGCGCGAACTAGACTCTGGAGGCGACACTGGTTCCAGATCTTCGTCAGCGGGCTCGTCTTGCTCTTCCTCGTCGAACGGACGCTGGTCGCGACCGGCGACCCCAACTACATCCCATCTGCGCTCCTGCTCGGAGCCTTTCTGGTGCCCATCACTTTCACCACCTACCTCTACGAGCGGCTGCCAGACTGGGAGGTGCCATTGCCGCCCGTGGCGATCTGCTTCATCTGGGGTGGCGTACTGGGAACGGTCGTCGCTGGAACCCTCGAGTACGATGTGATGAGATCCCTCGGGTTCTTGCCCAAGCTGGGCATAGGAGTGATAGAGGAGGGCGCCAAGCTGATCTTGCCCCTCGTTTTCTTCTTCCTGGGCCGGTACCGTTCGGAGGCGGCCGGAATAGTCCTGGGAGTCGCCACGGCCATGGGTTTCGCCGCGATCGAAACCATGGGCTACGGGTTCACGTCGCTGCTCGTTTCGAAGGGCAACCTTGGTCTATTGGACGGGGTGCTCTTGGTGCGCGGACTGATGTCGCCTGCGGGACACGCCGCCTGGACCGGGTTGGTGTGCGCAGTGCTGTGGCGGGAGAGGCTCAAGGCCGGTCACGCGACCCTTAACTGGAGGGTCGGGGGAGCGTTCGCGACGGCCGCTATCCTACACGCATTGTGGGACACCTTCGCCGGCATGAAAAGCGCAACGTTTGTGGAGTTCCTCAGCATACAGCTCGTCAGCCTGCTGATAGCCATTATCAGCCTGACGCTCCTGATCAGGCGGGTGCGCGAGGCGCGGCGAGCCACGGAAAAGGGTGGCTGACGTGTCGGGTGAGTATGCCGGTTTGACCGTGGTCGGGCGCGTCATCCCCACAATTGGGCTCGCCTGCGCCCTGGCGGGAATCCTCCTGAATGGCGTGTCGGTCGAGATACCGGGGATCGCGCTGGGAGCCGTGGGCTACGGACTCGCGACGAGGTCGCGCGATCGGGCAGGGCAAATCTTGGGGGTGGCCGTAGTGGTGCTGTGCGTGATCTCGATGGTGATCCCCTCCTTCGACCTGCCCGGATCGTTCTTGGAGTCCTGAGAGAAGTAAGGAATGGAGAGGATCGTGAATAGAAATTTTGCTGATTTGCGCTCGATCCTCAGATCGCGGCGTACCGCCGTAGATTTACATGCATCGCGCAGACGTTTTGCGCGAACAGTCCTTACGCGAGCACGCGGGAGGTCGAACGCCAGCGTACGCCCGAGCAATCGCGGAGAAGGCAGATCCGTGGAAGGGCGACAGCGTCACGAGAAGTCCGTCCGCCCCGGCAGATCTGTTCATCCTCGGTGGCCCGCAGCCGTCGCGCTGCTGATCGTCGGCGCCCTGTACGCCGTGATCTCGGGAACTCTGACCTTTGGTCCGAGAGCCTTCCTGCTGGCGCTCGTGACCGTGCTACTCGTTCCCTTGCTGTCCGCGCACCAGCAGGGGCGCCACCGCCTCGCCCGGTGGCTTGGTCTCGGCCTGGTTAGTCTCGTTACGGTCGTCGTCGTCGTTAGCGTGTTTCTGTTGATCTCCTCGTCGATGAGCGGCCAGACGCCCGCCCCGGCACTGCTACTTGACGCGGTCCTGCTCTGGGTCATCAACGTGGTGACGTTCGCCGTCTGGTACTGGGAGATAGACGGTGGCGGGCCGGCGCAGCGGCGCCGGGAAGGACACGCTAGCCAAGATTTACTGTTCCCCCAGATGAACTTCGACGACAAAAGCTCCCACGCCTGGTCCCCGGGCTTTTTGGACTACGTCTTCCTCGCCTTCAACACGAGCACCGCCTTCAGCCCCACCGACACCGCCTTCCTCAGTCAGCGGGCGAAGGGTCTGATGATGGTGCAGGCGCTGCTCTCGCTGCTGATCCTCGCCGTGCTCGTGAGCCGGGCCGTAAACACCCTCGCGGCCACGTGACGGGCGCAGCTATAGGATGACATGCTGTCGCTACTTGACCAGTATGGCTACTTGTTCGTCTTCCTGGGGGTGATGCTGGAGGGCATCGGTATCCCGCTTCCCGGGGAGACTGTCCTGATTACCGCAGGAGCCCTTGCCCACAGGGGCTCTCTTACCCTCTGGGAAACTATGGTGATGGGCAGCCTCGGAGCTGTCATGGGAGGACAGGCAGGCTACCTCGTCGGTCGCTACGGCGGGCGGCCGTTCGTGCTGCGGTGGGGAAGGTACGCTTTCATCACACCCGATCGCCTGGGCCGCGCTGAAAAGTTCTTCGAGCGGCACGGAGGGAAGGCGGTCTTCTTGGCGCGCTTTACTACGGGCCTGCGAGTCTTTGGCGCGATCGTTGCGGGTATGAGCCGCATGTACTGGAGAAAATTCACCGTCTACAGCGTCCTCGGCGGTGTGGTCTGGGCCGCTGCGGCGGTTGCGCTCGGCTACTTCCTGTGGGCTAGTATCGGTCTGGTCGAGCACTGGATCGGCCGGGTCTCCCTCCTCCTGGCAGTGGCGGTGGTTCTCGTCGTGATCTTGCACTGGTCATACCGCAAGGCCACGCGAACCAGGAGGGATGAAGATCCCAAGGAATGCACCCCTGACCTGGACTAGTTTTACCTGCAAACAGAGGAAAAAGCGGAGAGGGTGGGATTCGAACCCACGAGACGGCTCTACGCCGTCTACGCGATTTCCAATCTCAAAAGGGCACCTTACCAGTTTCGTGCGCGGCGTCTTGATCTATCCCATTGCGTCCGTTTAGTCTGGCCACTTGCGGCATTTGGTAAGGTGCTCATATACTCTGGTGTCCATTGCGTGCGCTCCCGTACTGGCCCGGTTGCAGTAAATCCATTCGAGCAAAACCTTCACTTAACGCCACCCTTCCATACACACGCGGAATCGCAGCTCAGTACTTCCTATCTCCTGCTTCGCTGGGTACCGTACTGGACTCTTAGACTCGTAAGTGTTGCCATCATTGCCATCACTCCACTTCGCGTACCACCAACACCGGCGACAAAGTACTTGTTCATGAGTTCGCCGCTTCCCGAGTAGTGGCTTCTCTGTTATTTCGGGTCAGGTAATTCAGTAGGAAAATCTGCGTGAGAGGCTTCAAGACTTCTTCGTTCGCTCGCAAGGCTAGAGCCCGCTGGGAAGAATCCCCATTGGGAGAGACAAGGTTGGATGCAGCCCGGATCAGGTGCGGGGAGCTTCCGTTCGCGCTCTCTATGCGACGTGATAGATACACCAGAGCGAGCGCGGCAACCAGAGATCCTTGATCTCTCTCCACCACAAAACCCGGCACGGCTGTCTCGGTACTTCTAGCCTCCAGCCGAATGTTCTCCATGAGCAAGGTCGCGATGATGGCGAAGCCGGAGGCGAAGAGCACGAAGACGAATCCGTTGTGGATAGAGTTGGAGAGGGACTCGCGGGCGGTATGGATTACCTGAGCGACCAACTGTTCTCCGCCTGGGAAGGTAGAGGCAGCCCGGGTCAGAGCCGCCCTTGCTCCTTCGCTCACCAGCGCCTGGGGGTTCTCGAGCGCGGAGACGAGTCGCTGAGGGGCTTGGGGCGGAGCGTTGGCCACCAAGCCTCCGGTGTAGCCCTTGGTGACGATAGACCCTATCACGGCCGTTCCTACCGTCGAGCCTATCGAGCGTATGAACTGCGTCACCGAGGTCGCCACGCCGAGAAGCCCGCGCTCCACCGTGCTCTGCACGGCCAGATTCGCGGTAGGCATGATCCAGCCCAGCCCGAAGCCGGTGACCGCCAAATACAGCGCGACGATCGCCGGAGTGGAGCTCGCATCCAGCGTGGTCAGCAGATAGACCCCGCAGGTCATCACCACCGTCCCGACGAGCGTGAACGGTTTAACTCGCCTCACGCGGGCGATGATCTGGCCCCCTATGACACTCACGACGGCCATGGAGAAGACCAGCGGCGTCAAGATGGTCCCTGAGCCCGTTGCGGTCTTGCCCAGAACGCCCTGAACGAACAGAGGGGTGTAGAGGATAATCCCGAACATCCCGATACCCACAAGGAACATGAGCAGAGATGCAGAGGTGAACACCCGACTCCTGAAGAGCGAGAGCGGAATGACGGGCTCCGGAGCTCGCAGTTCGATGGGCACGAAGATGGTCAGCAGGATGGTGGAGATCGCGAACCCGGCGACAACGCGCCCGGCATCCCAAGCGTCGCCTTGGCCCACCCACGAGAGCGCGAGCAACAGCGAGACCACCGAGGCCGTAATGGTGGCGGCGCCGAGATAGTCTATCCTCACCCGCTGCCTACGTCCGCTCTGCGGCAACACGAAGGGTAGCGCAAACAGGGAGAAGATTCCCAGGGGCACGTTTACGTAGAAGATCCACCGCCAGTCCAGGTTGTCCGTTATCCAGCCACCGAGCGTAGGACCCACTACGCTCGAAAGCGCGAACACCGCGGCGAAGACTCCCTGATACCTGGCCCTGTTCGCTGGGTCGGGAAAGATATCGGCGACGCTCGTGAAGACGTTGGAGAAGATCATGCCCGCTCCGAGTCCCTGGATGCCGCGGAAGAGGATCAACTCGTTCATCCCCCACGCCGCGCCGCAGAGCGCACTCCCGACCAGAAAGACGACGATGCCCAACACGATGAACCACTTGCGGCCGTAGATGTCCCCCAGTTTGCCTATGACCGGGATCATCGCGGTGGAGGCGAGCAGATAGGCGGTAGTTACCCAAGCGTATCGCTCGAAGCCGTTCAGCTCCGCGACGATCTTCGGAAGCGCGGTCCCTACGACCGTCTGGTCCAGGGCAACCAAGAACAGCGCGAGCATTAACCCCGCCACTGCCAGCACGGTCCCCCACCTCCCTGACTGCCTTGCTGCGAGCAAGCGCGCGCTCATCTGCACCGTCCTTGACCGAAAGCCGTCGAATCCGCAGTCTCCGTCCCGCACACCACGCATGCAATCGAGTAGACGGAGAAGCACGCATCCGTATGGTGGGACACGAAGCCGCAGGGGTTTGGCCGGGAATCCAAGACGATCGTTTCCACCGGTTCATTCTTCTCTCCCCAAGGCCCAGGGATGTACTACTTTCTACCTCGCCGCCTCAAACTATGATCCGACCGCCGGCCACGTCCAGCGTGACGCCCGTGATCCAAGCCGAGCTCTCCGACGCCAGAAAAAGCGTGGCCAGCGCCACGTCCTCGGGCGTCCCCATGCGCTGCAGCGGGTGCATCGCCGCCACCTGTCGCTGGGTTTCCTCCGGCATCAGGCGCTTCACTCGCTCTGTGAGTACGGAGGACGGTGCCAAGCAGTTGACGCGGACGCCGTGCTGGCCGACCTCGTTGGCCACGTGTCGGGAGAACATCACCACACCCGCTTTGGCTGCCGCATAGGCCGCCGATGCCTGGGAGGGAAGCCGCCCCGCACTGGAAGCCATGGTGACGATCGAGCCGCGCCCGCGCTCGATCATGCCCGGCAGGAAGCTCCTCACCGTCAGGAACGTGGCGGTCAGGTCGGAATCGATCACGGAGCGCCATTGCTCCTCGGCCATCTGCTCGGTCGGCGAAGGGTACCCCTGGCCGCCAGCGAACGCGGCCAACACGTCGACCGGGCCTAGTTCCTCTTCCACTCGCCGTCGCATGCGCTCGACGGCAGCGAAGTCGGTGAGGTCGGCCGGTACCCCGATGGCCTCTCCTCCACTACCTCGGATCTCCTGGACCACGGAGATGATAGCGGCTTCATCCCGACCGTTGACTGAGACTTCCGCGCCGTTTTGGGCAAGCAGTCGGCAGGTCGCCGCCCCGATGCCCCGTGAGCCGCCCGTGACCACGGCAACCTTGTTTGCCAGATCGGGGTAAGTAGGATAGTTCTCGGTCATCACAACACCTTCTCTCCAACGGCGAGATGGGAGGACCAGGATCGAGGCCAACACTGGGCCCTGAGGCAGATCGCAGCACGCATCATCGGACTCGTGGTAGAGGGGCGCCGGTGCTCACGCGAGATTGCCCACTCGCCCCACCCGCCGTTAGCATCCGTCTCTTGAGCATATGCTCTGCCTCTCGTTGGAGTTGCGTAACCTGCTGCCGCGAGACCTCAAGCTCTCCGCCGAGCTCGGCCAGGGTGGCGGGTCCCCAGTCGTCGAGGCCATACCGGCGTACCAGGACGTAACGATGACGCCCGGGGAGCCGCTCGATGGCTTCCTGGAGAAGGGACCTCTCCATCTCGCGTATGATCTCGCCAGTAGCATCGGAGGCGCGCTCGTCTTCGACGAATTCTCCTAGCTCCGAACTTTCCTCCTGTGCATCCAATATGGGACCGTTGAGGCTTGTGATCTCTGTCTTGGCGTTTCTCACATCGCGCACCTCATCTATGGTCCACCCCAGCCATTCTGCTACCTCCTTGTCCGTGGGCTGGCGCCCGAGCGCGGCCAAGAGCTCGTTGTAAGTGCGCGTGGCCTTCCTTATCTTCTCGCCCGCATGCACGGGGACACGGATGGTGCGGCCCTTGTCGGCCACGGCTCTGCCTATTGCCTGCCTGATCCACCACGTAGCATAGGTCGAGAAGCGAAAGCCCTTCTCGGGGTCGAATCTCTCAACAGCCTTCATCAGACCTATGTTGCCCTCCTGGATGAGGTCCTCGAAGGGAAGTCCCATTCCCCTGTATTTCTTGGCCACAGAGACGACCAGCCTGAGGTTGTGCTCTACCAGCTTTTTGCGGGCTTTATGATTTCCGATACGTGCCTGCCTTGAGAGGGATATCTCCTCTTGGGGGCTCAGCAGCTTTCCCCTCCCGATCCTCGCCAGGTAGCCTGCGAGGAGCTCTGGAGCTTCCGATTCTTCTTGCCATTTCGCTTGGCGGACCTCATCAGGCTTCTTACGTTCGGAGCCGGTTGTGGTGGCCATGAGATCTTCACCCACTCTCTCGCTCGTCGCTGCTGCCTTTGGGCACTTCATGCTCGCCCGGAAAGACATCACGCCAGGCGAAAAGGAGCTCGCCGCTCCCTGCTCGCTCTAAGCGCCCTAGATCCAAGCCGAAGAGCGTGCGCATCTGCTTCCCATACCACGAGTCAAATGGCGCCTCAGATGCCGCAAGCTCGCCAAGCACCAGCTCGGGGTTTGAGGCTTCCAGGTAAACGATGGCTGCTCCTCCCCCGGAAGGCTTGGGCGCAAGCCACACGGACTCAGCCGTGACATCCAGCCGTCGCCTCGATTGGGCGTACTCCTCGTAACGAGAACTCGAAAGCTCCTGCAAAAACCGCCGCCAAGGCTCCTCTTGATCAGGCGGGACATCCCAGGCCAACAGCAAGCTCTTACTCACCACGTTTCCACTATCACCTGCTGCCATGCGCAGATCTTCCTTTCCGTCTCGATCTCGATCGCACCTATCTTTGCGAGCCCTTGAAGGGAGCTTGTACAATCAACCAGGGTCTAACAGGTGCGTCCATGGAGGCCACAGTAGCAGCGGGCCGTGGCGAAAGCGTGGCAATGGAGTGGAGAAGAAGATCCCAGGAGAAGAAAAGCCGCTGAGCATCAGGCTACTTGGCCTTCCAGAGGTAAGCATCGAGGGGCGTCCACGCGGCTTCGTGACGAAGAAGTCCCTTGCCCTTTTGTGCTACCTGGCTGCAAAGGGTGGGAGACACCTGAGGAGGGATCTCGCCGAGTTTCTGTGGCCACAGAGCGACGAGCGGCGCGCCCGCGCGGACCTTAGAAGCGCCCTGGCCAAGCTCAGGAAGACGCTGGAAGAGGACAGCGCCCACGGAGATGCCCATGAAGGAGGGGTTCGGTTCCTCCTTATCGACGGCGCTTTTCTGGGCATAGATTCGCGAGGGATCGAGCTCGACTTGGGGGTGCTCGAAGCTGCTGTTTCGCTGGCGCGGAGAGAAACCTCCTCGCCGGGAGGGTGGAGCGCCAACGCCGCGGGACGCAGAAGGGACCTCATCGAGCGGCTGCGAGGGAACCTTGGGCTCTACCGGGGAGAGTTCATGGAGAGCTTCTCTCTGGAGGATGCCCCCGAGTTCGAGCTTTGGCTCGAGGGTGAGCGCGGGAGGTGGCGCAGGATTTTCGGGGAGCTCTGCGAGAGGCTCTCGCGGCTTCAGGGTGATGCGGATCAGCCAGAGGGGGCGATCGAGACCGCTCGGGTGTGGGTGAGGCAGGCCCCGCTGGAGGAAGCTGCGCACCGGCGGCTAATGGAACTCCTTTCTGGTGCTGGCGAGAGCGAAGAGGCTCTGCTGGTCTACGAGGAGCTGCGGGATACTTTGAGCAAGGAGCTTAGCAGCGAGCCCTCTGCCCCGTTGCGGGAGCTGGCCACCCGCTTGCGGGAGGAGGTCGAGGCCAGGTCCTCTTTGGGCGCGAGCCTGGCACGCTCGGAGGCCGCTACGCCGCTTTCACTACTGGAGGTGCCGCTTGTAGGCCGCCACAAAGAGTTTGGTGCGCTTGTCTCCGAGTACCACGCCGCCCGAATCGGGCAAACGCGCGTCGCTGTCGTCCTTGGGGAGGCAGGGATAGGCAAAACACGCCTCGTCTCCGAGTTCCTCCATTGGGCGAGAGCTCGGGAGGCAGACGTTCTCGAAGGAGGGGCCGCCGAGGGCGGAGGGCTACCTTACGGTCCGCTGGTGGAGGCCATAAGACCTCGCATTGAGCGAGAAAGGGCTCCCGACGACCTCCTGGACGATGTGTGGCTCTCCGAGCTCAGTAGGCTGCTGCCAGAGCTCATGGAGAGGTACCCTGATCTCCCTCCATCGCCTTCCGGCGAAAGGGAGATGGCTAAGGGTGCGCTCTTCGAGGCGATCACAAGGCTGGTGGCGACCCTGGCCACCCGCGTCCCCGTAGTCCTTTTCCTGGATGACCTTGAGTGGGCCGACGCCGCAACGCTTGAGGTACTCGACTACGCGAGCAAACGCTGGGCGGAACAAGGAGCGCCCGTCCTGCTCATAATAGCTGCTCGCCTGGGGGAGCCAGAGGCTAGCTCAATCTTCGAGAGGTGGCTTTCGTCTCTGGGACGGAGGCTGCCCGCGAGAAGTCTAACACTCGGTCCTCTGAGGGATGAGGACGTCAAGGGGCTGCTCGGACACTTGGGGAAGACTGACTCGAAGCCCGGCGGGACTCTAGAGGAGCCTGAGGACTTAGACGGAGCGGAATCTGGGCTGGAGGCCTTGGGGGAATGGCTCGCTGCGGAGACCGCCGGGCAGCCCTTCTATCTAGTGGAGACGCTGAAGACTTTGCTCGAAGAGGGAGAGCTCGTAATACAGAGGGGCGCGAACGGGGAATCTTTCGTGGAGTTCGAAGCGGGCTCGCAGGCCAAGGGCGACCTGAGAGACCTGCTACCAACGAATGTGCGCGAGGTGATCCGCGCGCGCCTCTCTCGTCTCTCACCCGCCGCTTCCGAGCTGCTGAGGGCTGGGGCCGTTCTCGAGAAGGGGTTCGACTTCGAGTCGCTTGCGGGCCTGGCGGGCCTGGGGGAGGCGGAGGGCCTGACGGGCCTGGACGAGCTGATCGAGCGCCGCCTTCTGCAGGAGGAGGCTGGCGGTGGTGCGGAGGAGTCGCTCTTGTACCGAACCCCTACCTACTCCTTCTCCCACGAGAAGATAAGGCAGGTAGCCTACACCGAGAGCGGCCATGCGCGACGTCGGCTGTTGCACCGCAGCGCTTTTGAGGTGCTGGAGGAGAGCGGTGCCCCTCCTGCGGAGCTGGCGCGTCATGCGCTTGCGGGTGGCCTTGCGGAGCAGGCCCTCCGGTATTCTGTTGCGGCGGGGGATCAGGCCATGGAAGTGTTTGCCGCACAGGATGCTACCGAGCATTACGAAAGGGCAAGGGACTTGCTGGCAGAAGCACTAACTGGCGGCAAGCAACCGACCGAAGCGACAATCCCGAACCTCGAGCACCTCTACATCCAGCTGGGACGGGCATACGAGATCGCCGATGAGTGGAGAAAAGCCCGAACGGCCTACGAGGCGCTACTTGCTCTTGGGCGGGAGCTAGGGGAAGCGAGGCTCGAGGTTATCTCCCTCAACCACCTGGCGGTTCTCCTCTACCACCACGGCGACATCCGGAACGTCAGGACACTTCTGGAGGAGGCACGAACAGTGGCCGAGGAGGCAGGCCTCGTGGAGGCGCTCGCTGAGACCGAGTGCAACCTGGCGGATGTCATGACTTTTTGGGTCGGGGAGACCGAGCATTCCAGACCGCTGGCCCAGAAGGCTCTAGCCTCCGCTCGGGCCCTGGAGCGTCCGGACCTGGTAGCGCGGGCATTGGTCGCGCTGGCACGAGTGGAGGTGTTTAGGGGAAGGCTCGAGGAGGCTGCGGCGTACGCCGAGGAGGGCGCCGCGCTCAGCCGGCAGCTGGCCGAACGCCCAGCGTCGCGGACGATCCTTCCTGCGGCGACATCGGCGGTCACGGGGCTCGCGGCCTCCTGGAGGGCGGGCCACAAAGCCATGGAGGTCCAAGCTCTCACTTATCTCGCGTACGCCCGGATCTTCCAGGGCAGGACGCAAGAAGGGCTCGCGATCGGTCGGGAGGCACACGCCATCTCCCGAGAGTTGCCCGAACGCATCGAGGCGATGAGCTCGTGGGCGCTTAGCCTCGGGCTCGTGGAGATAGGCGAGTATGAGGAGGCGCTCATGCTCGCCAGAAGGGGCGTCGAGCTGGCCCGCAAGGAGCAAGACCTGTATTTGCAGGCGGTCAATCTCGACCGCCTCGGGCGGGCTCAGGAGGCCTTGCTGAACCTGGAAGAAGCCAGGGCCGCCTACGCGGAGCCGCTAGGCCAGCAGTACGAGCCCTGGTCCTCCGCCAGACTGTGCGTGGTGGCTGCCCTCTCGGAGAACTGGGAGGAGGCCCACGCCCAAGCCAAGAGGGCGAACGAGGCCGGCGTCTTCGCCAACAATCACCCGCTCAGCGTCCACGTCCACTACGAGGTCCAAGCACTGCTGCGGGGAGGGGACGAGCAGCTCGCCAGAGAAGAGGTCCACGGTTTTGCCAAACGCGCGCAGACGAACGAACGGGTTCGGATAGCCTACTTGCTCTCTCTGGCAATCCTGGGGGAGTGGGAGGGAGATCCTGAAAGGGCGAGAGATCACTTGCGGGAAGCGGAGGAGCTCGCCGAGAAGCTCGGACTGCCGGGCGAGCTGTGGCGCATTCAGGCCGCCCTCGGCGAGCTTTACGAGCATCGCGGGGAGGACGGGGAGGCACGGGAAACGTTATCCCAAGCAGCGCAGATCCTGAGAACGCTCGCGGAGAAGATCGAAAACGAAGAGTTAAGGGCGCGATTCCTTTCGGCGCCTCAGGCACGCCGCGTGCTCGAGCGTAGCTAGGACGCGCACCACCACACCGGCATTCTCGGGTTAGGAGATCCCCACGGCCGACGGCCGAGCGCGACCGTCCACATCCCTGTCGACCGGGTTCGATACTACTCGCCACGCTTTTGCCACGCCTCATTGCTAGAGTCTGGAAGGTCAAATGCCCACGACGAATCGGAAGGAATTGGATCTATGTTCGAAGAGAATAAGGTCATCGTACGACGGATGATTGATGAGCTTTTGAACGGCCAAGGGAACCTGGACGTAGCAGACGAGCTATTCGCCCCTGAGTACGTAGGCCATAATCCTGCAAGCCCAGTTGATACACGCGGCCCTGAAGGCGTCAAAGTCTTCGCTAGTAAGTTTCGCAGCGCCTTCCCCGATGTACATTTTAGCGTCGAGGATCAGGTAGCCGAAGGAGATAAGGTGGTGACCCGCTGGAGGGGGAGTGGCACCCACCAAGGCGCTCTTTTTGGCATCGCTCCTACAGGGAAGGGCGCTTCTTTTGTCGGCATTACCATAAACCGCATCGAAGGCGGCAAGGTGGCCGAAGAATGGCAGATCTTCGATGCCTTGGGCATGATGCAGCAGTTAGGCGCCATTTCTTCCCCAGGGGAAGCCCGAGCCTAACGTTCTCGGCTGTGCTTAGTACAGGAGGTAGCGTAGTTACGAGCACCCCTTCACCCACCCGGCTCCGAGCCCTGCTGCCGATGTTGATCGACATCGGGGCTCCTATCATCGTTTACTTCATCCTACACTCCCTAGGCGTCGGTGATGTTCTCGCTCTGACCATGGGCGGCATGGTCACCGCCATCAACGCACTCGTGGGTACAGTGCGCCGCCGACGGTTGGATAGCATCGGCCTGCTCGTTGTGGCAGAGATCACGTTGTCCATCGCGTTGCTGCTTATTACGGAGGATCCACGGATCTTGCTGATTAAGCCGTCGTTTTACGTGGGCTTCGCCGCCATCTACGCCTTCGCCACCTGCCTCGTCGGTAAACCGATTGGCTACGAGAGTGCCAAGCCGTTTGCGACCAAGGGCGCCCCCGTCCGGCTCGCCGCCTACGAGCGGGCCTGGGAATGCTCGCCCCAGTTCAGGCGGACCGAAAGAGTAATCACTGCGGGGTGGGGCGTGGCTTTCCTGGCCGATGCTCTCCTGCGCATCCTAGTGGTTTACTCGTTCACCGCAGGTCAGATCAGTGAGTCCTTGCTGCTCTCTCAAGTGCCCGGCATCGTGCTGATCAGTGCCGCCCTCGTGTTCACGCGGTTGCAAGTGCCCACGATACGCACCATCGTCGACGCCCAGCAGGAAGAACTGGCCAAAGAACGCCCAGCGAGGATATCCGGTCTGCCAGCTTGACCATCAAGCCACGCGAGGTATCTACCTCCTCCATCCAGCGCTCGTCGAGCGCCGAGCACGCGAGCGTCCTCTGGCGGGGTGGCTCGGGCAACAACCGTCGGCGATCCTCGACGGTCTCTGGCAGGTCGACGGTAAGCCAGCGGACCCTCCCATTGTCCACCCTCCAGAACTGTGTCTCCAGCCGGGCGACGCGCCCCCAGGGCGCGGTAGTAGAGGTTCCAGAGCAGAGTCTCTGGCACTCCCCCGAGCTCGAATCCAGTTTTCGCCCCTTTCGCCATGCGGTCTCTCCTCGGTGGATCTATCGCCGAAGCGGCTGTGCACGCCAACTCCACAATACAAGAGGCTCACACAGCGCGCCATTACCCGACCTCGTAGTAGAACGATCCTGGAAAGCACGCGTAGCTCCGGTCCAATACCCATGGCCAGCTTAGATCGGTAGACTCGGCTTCGAGGCAATCCTTCATGCTCCACCACCCTGGCCGAACCGCTGCCCTGGCAGAACTCCACGCTGCTGAAAGGCGACGCCACCGAGGCGGTCGCTAAACTCAAGAAGGAGCATGATAAGACCCTGGTGATCTTCGGCAGCGGCGTGCTGGTCCAGTCGCTGATGCGAGGCGATCTGATCGACGAGTACGTACTGCAGATCCACCCGCTGGTGCTCGGCAAAGGACGCCGCCTGTTCCCCGATGGCAGCCCGCTCACGAACTTCAGCCTGGTCGACTCGGTGATCACAGGTACCGGCGTTATCATCGCAACATATCGGCAGGCTTCGCGGTGAACGGCATGGAGGAAGTCCCTGAATCCATCTCTGAACGGGCTCAAAGTCATCGCTTGCTCCTTCCTTTACTTCCGCCTCTTCTACTAGTCAGTTCTTGCCTTTACCGCGAAGCGTGCCGCTCCGAGGGCACCTCGACCGTTAGGATCACCTCCTTTCTCCTAGCTTCGATCCCCTCCAGAATCTACTAAGGGGGCGTAGCAAGAGCGTATCGAGCAGCTGCATCTCCCTTCCGGGAGGGTCTCTCCGCGCGTAGGCTGCTACGGGGAGCCCTCTACCTTCCCCTCGCGCAGCCGGGCTTCGAAGCGCTGATCGTTCAGGAACCTAGCGCCAGGACGTGGTAAGGGCGTGGTAAGTAGTTGCTCCCAACGTAGTGAGGCCCGTGGTGGCGCCACTATTGGGTCGTTGCGCCAGGGAGAGTTAGTCCCGCCCGATACGAGCGCGAGAGCGTGTAATTGCTCGGAGAGGACCCATGGGCGTGACGGCGGCGCCCTTCACCTGAGAGTCTCACCACGCTTAGCGTCGCTCCTCGCCACGCCCTTATCACGCCACGTTGCTATACCTCAGGAAGGTCTGATGGCTACGACGAGTTTGACCCGCAGCTAGATGGGCACTCGGCACCAATAGAGATTGAAGGTGATGGAGAGGAGGCCATCCAAATGGCAAAGATCTCAATCGAGCTACGCTCCGGAACGGCGTGCTTCGCCGTAGCGGTGCAGGCTCCCACCATCCAGCAGGCTCTCAACATTGCAGCAACCCGGTACCCTGGCAGCGTCATCAGAGTGAAGTCCCCCCATCGCTCAAGAGGACTCTTGCGTCGAGCATCGCGCCGCTTGAGCGGGACCGAATTGTGAGGCTTTTCCAAGAAGGGAGCAAACGATGAATTCACGGATCAACCTGCAGCCGATAGCGGCGCCGTCGATCCTGGGGCTCTACGCCCTTGCCGGGTCTACCTTGATCGTCGCCGCAAACATGGCCGGCTGGTACGGCAACCCGCACACCGCGCTTTACCTCATACCGTTCACCACGGTCTTTGGCGGAATCGCCCAGTTCGCGACTGGAATGTGGGCTTACAAGGCGCGCGACGCGATCGCCACCGCCATGCATGGAACGTGGGGCTCCTTCTGGATCGGCTTCGGCATCCTCCAACTGCTAATGGCCACCGGCACGATCCCCCCGAATGCAGGCTCCTCCTTCCCCGCCTTGGGATGCTGGTTCATAGCGCTGGCCGCGATCACTATCATGGGGACGATAGCGGCTACAGCCAAGAACCTGGCGCTGACGCTGACGTTGGGCACACTCTCCCTTGGTTCGATCTTTGCCGCGCTGGCACTGTTCTTGGGCAGCTCGCCGGGCGTGGGCTGGGAGGCGGCCGCCGGCTACACGTTGATCGTCTCAGCCATCTGCGCCTGGTACACGGCGAGTGCACTGATGTTCGAGGGGGTCTCTGGGAAAGCGGTTCTGCCGGTCGGCAAGACCTGGCTCGCCCAGAAGGCTCCGTCAATCGCCACAGGGGAGGGTGAGCCGGGCGTAGCGAAGGGACAGTGAGGAATGGCGAGCGGCGCCGATCTCGTGTACGCAGCCAGGGAGCACCTGGAGCGGACGTTCCGCTCGGGAGAGCTGGTTCCCAATCGGCGTCGCCAGACCGGTTGGGCGTAATGGGCGCGCTGACCTCCGCTCCGGAGCCGTTCGCCCCCCGCTTCAAGCGGTGGCTTCTCAAAGCGCGGATCGAGCAGATCGAGGGACCAGAGACGAGGGGAACCAAGGAGCGCCAGCAGCCCTGGTGGAAGGTGGTGTGCCTGACGGGCGTGGACTACTTCTCCACCCTTGGCTACAAACCCGCCTTCGCGGCGCTAGCGGTAGGAGCTCTCTCGCCCATAGCCACCGTGCTCATCGTGGCGCTCACCCTGTTTGCGATGGTACCGATGTACAGACGCGTCGCCTGGGAGAGTCCGCACGGGCAGGGCTCTATTGCGATGCTTGAGAAGTTGCTCTCCTTCTGGCCGGGGAAGCTGCTGGTGCTCGCACTCCTGGGTTTCATCGCGACCGACTTCATGAGTATCTAGGAGATTCGATGATGAGAGAAGACATCCCCATACCCACCGGGTGTGTAACGAATTCCAAGGACCGGACGAGGATCCTGGTGTTCATAGAGCCACGTTTGGACGATCTGCTCTCGGTGGTCGACGAGGCTGAGCAGTCCGGCCAGACGTCACCCGAGGGACCGGTAGCTCTGAACCTACCATCCTGCGGGAAAGGAGGTGCGGACAATGGGTAGATTCTCGAAAATCTGGCTCACCCTGCTCGGCACCCTGGCCCCGATCCTGCTCATCGTATTGTTCTTCATCCTGTTCATGAGCTCCATGCAAGGTGGCGGAAACAGGGTCATGAGCTTCGGCAAGAGCCGTGCCCGTAGGATGACCAAAGACCAGCCCAAGGTCACCTTCTCAGACGTAGCCGGGGCCGACGAGGCCGTGCAGGAGCTCACCGAGATCAAGGAGTTCCTCGAAGCCCCCCAGAAGTTCCAGAAGCTAGGCGCTCGTATTCCCAAAGGCGCGCTCCTGGTCGGGCCTCCGGGGACGGGCAAGACGCTCCTCGCCCGCGCCGTCGCCGGGGAGGCCGGTGTGCCTTTCTTCTCCATCTCCGGTTCGGACTTCGTCGAGATGTTCGTCGGTGTCGGCGCCAGCCGCGTGCGTGACCTCTTCGAGCAGGCCAAGCAGAACTCGCCCTGCATCATCTTCATGGACGAGATCGACGCCGTAGGCCGCCAGCGCGGGGCGGGTCTTGGAGGCGGCCACGACGAGCGCGAGCAGACCCTCAACCAGCTGCTGGTGGAGATGGACGGCTTCGATTCGAAGAGCGGGATCATCATGCTCGCCGCCACCAACCGTGCGGACATCCTCGACCCCGCGCTCCTGAGGCCGGGCCGATTCGACCGGCAGATCGTGGTCGACAGGCCTGACCTCCCCGGTAGGGAGAAGATCCTCAGGGTGCACACAAGAGGCAAGCCCCTGGGCCCAGACGTGGAGATCGGCACGCTCGCCAGGGGGACGCCGGGCTTCACCGGCGCCGACCTGGCCAACCTGGTCAACGAGGCCGCGCTCCTTGCGGCCCGCCACGACAAGAACCAGGTCGACATGTCCGAGATGGAAGAGGCCATTGACCGCGTGATCGCCGGTCCCGAGCGGAAGACCCGCCTCATCTCCGACAAGGAGAAGGAGATAACAGCCTACCACGAGGGCGGGCACGCCATCGTAGGAGCCCTCCTTCCCGATGCCGACCCTGTGCACAAGATCACCATCATCCCCCGTGGCCAGGCGCTGGGCGTGACCATGAGCTTGCCCACAGAGGACCGCTTTATGATGAGCCGCGGCCAGCTCATGGCGCAGCTCGCCATGATGCTAGGCGGTAGGGCAGCCGAGCGGGTGGTCTTCGATGAGATCACCACAGGCGCCTCCAACGACCTCGAAAGGGTGACGCAGACGGCCAGGCAGATGGTCACCCGCTTCGGGATGAGCGAGAAGCTAGGACCCATGGCATTGGGACATCAGCAGGGACAGGTGTTCATGGGGCGCGACTTCAACAACCAGCCGGATTACTCAGACGAGATCGCCTTCCAGATAGACAAGGAGATCCGCAGGATCGTCGACGAGTCTTACGACACAGCCGAGGATGTACTGGTTCGTAATCGGGAGCTTCTGGACAAGCTCTCAGCCGAGCTGATCGAGTACGAGACCGTAGACGCCAATCACCTGAAGCGCCTGATCGAGGAATACGCTGCGGGACCGGAAGCAACTCAAATAACTGGCACCACCACACATGGAAAGGAAAGTCCATGAAAATGGCCGAACTTAACCCGAACACCTTACCCCACACCGAACGTGGAAGGAGCTCCTGGCAGCGCTCGCCCTTCTGGGCAGAGACGAGAGGAGCAAGTATGCCCGAAGATAACTCCACTTATCCTCCCATAGCCGATTACGCCCTGATCAGCGACTGCCGGGCCGTGGCCCTCGTCTCCAGCGAGGGCTCCATAGACTGGTGTTGTATGCCGCGCATAGACCACGGCAGCTGCTTCGGACGGCTGCTCGACTGGCAAAAGGGCGGTTACTGCTCCATCGCCCCAGCGCGCGATAGAGAAGAGACTACCCTTTTCCGGCGCTACGTGGAAGGTACCCTCGTACTCGAGACCACGTTCCGAAGCAACGGCGGGGAGGCCCGACTCTTTGACTGCTTCGTCGTAGACGTCGCCAACGGGCAAGAGCCGCAGTGCCGCCTACTCCGGGTGATCGAGGGCACGAGAGGACACATGGATCTTCGCTTGCGCCTCTCCCCGCGCTTCGACTACGGAGAGGTAGAACCGTGGCTGAGGCACCATGGGATGCACATCTACAGCGCCACTGGCGGCGACGACGCGCTCGTGATCTCCGGCGACCTTGGCCTCAACATGGTGAGCAGGCATGACCTCGAGACCACCTTCTCCGTGCGAGCCGGCGAACGGGCGCATATCTCTATCGCCTTCGTCCCTCCCCATGAGCTCGAGAAGGTCACGCCACAATCCACGGAGCCGGCGGAACTCGATCGAAATCTGGACGACACGATCCGGTGGTGGCGCGAGTGGACCTCGCAGGTGCAGCTCGAGGGCCCGGAAGAGCCGGGAGTGGTGAGCTCGGCCATGGTCTTGAAGGCGCTAACCAACGCCGACACGGGGGCTACCGCCGCGGCCGCCACGACGTCTTTGCCCGAGTCTATAGACGGAAACCGCAACTGGGATTACCGGTACAGCTGGATAAGAGACTCCGCCTTCAGCGTGCGTTCCCTGGCGGACATAGGGTGCGAGTCCGAAGCCGACGGGTTCAGGGGATTTATCGAGCGCAGTGCGGCAGGAAGCGCGAAGAGAATGCAGATTATGTACGGGGTCGGTGGCGAGCGGCGCCTGACGGAGACGACCCTTGAGCACCTGGAAGGGTACCGGGGCGCCAGGCCTGTGCGCGTCGGTAACGCTGCCATGACTCAGCGCCAGCTCGATGCCTACGGCCTACTCGTCGATCAGACGTGGCGCTGGCATCAGCGCGGACGCTCTCCCGACGATGACTACTGGCGCTTCCTGCTCGATATCGTGGATGCCGCCGCGGAGCACTGGGAGGAGCTCGACCGCGGCATCTGGGAGGTTCGCGGCGAACCGCAGCACTTCGTCCACTCCAAGGTCATGTGCTGGGCGGCTCTCCATCGCGGCATCATGCTCGCCGAGGAATGCCTGCGAAAAGCTCCGATCAAGCGCTGGGAGAAGACCAAGAACCACATACGCGAGGCCGTGGAGGCCGAGGGCTACGACAGCGATCGGGGCATCTTCGTGCAGGCGTTTGGCACCAAAGCACTCGATGCTGCGCTGCTCTTGATCCCGAGCGTCGAGTTCGTCTCATACGACGACGAGCGCATGGTCCGCACCGTAGATGCCATCCGGGAGGAGCTAGAAGTGGACGGGTTACTTTTGCGCTACCGTCCCGACGAGGAGAGGAGGGACGGTCTCGAGGGCCAGGAGGGCACCTTCCTGGCCTGCTCGTTCTGGCTCGCCGAGTGCCTGGCCCGTCAAGGACGCATAGAGGAGGCCAGGGTGGTCTTCGATCGGGCTGCCTCCACCGGCAATGAGTTGGGATTCTTCTCCGAGGAGTACGACACGAAGACCGACCAGATGCTCGGCAACTTTCCTCAAGGCATTACGCACCTATCACACATCGCCGCCGCCGTAGCGCTCGCAGAGACGCGGGACGAGTCGTATTAGGAAGGCTTTCGGGTGTTTCTCGGCGAGGTGGTCTCCTTGTGCAAGATGACCTACCTCAACCTACCAGAGGCGACGGGGGTGGTCGGCTTATGGCCGATCATCGCCGTCGGCATGATCACGCGCAACGATATCATGGCCGCAGCCCACTCCCCGAGAGGTACTCTAGCGTGCGCGACCTGATGAAGACCAAGGTTCCGACCATTTTCCTGCCGCTCACCTTCATAACCGGCATCTACGGCATATACTTCTCCTACATACCTGAATCCAACTGGCGCTACGGCTTCTACGCCATCCTGGCGCTAAGTACATTCCTGGCCGAGGGGATGCTCGTGTACCTGTGGCGCTAGAAGATCATCTGAGGGAGCACCCGTGCCATGGAGTCCATGAGAACCTCTCGGCTGCAGTACGCTTTGCAGTAAATGAGGTCCCGAATGAGCTCGGGACCTCGTTTTCACCTTGCAGGTCTTCCGCGTTTCACCTGCAAAACATAGAGAAAGCGGAGAGGGTGGGATTCGAACCCACGAGACGACTTAACACCGCCTACGCGATTTCCAATCGCGCTCCTTCGGCCAACTCGGACACCTCTCCGGGGCGACGGGAGTTTACCTTGTCTGTCGAGCGTCGTCGAGGGTCTCTTGACGAGCTCCGTTGCGCTCGAGGCTCGTACCAAGGACTTTCAGCGCCAGGGGCCGCAGTACCTGGTCTGCAGCGAGTTGGGCGCGCTCCCTCTCGGAGCCTTCGGCGCCGGGGACGAGCTTTGAAGCGGCGGAGATCAGGTTCCGAGAGTCGCCGTTGGCGCTCTCGATGCGTCTGGCCAGGTACTCGAGTGTGATCCCCGTCACCAGTCTGTCGTTCGCGACCGGAGCAGTACCTTGCTCCTGATCGCCCAGGCGAATATTCTTCGTCAAGAGGGAGGCGACGATGGCCGCCGCGACGGCGACGAAGGTGAATACGAAGCCGTCGTGGAGAGACCGCGAGAGGCCTTCGCGGGAGACCTGGAGGATCTGATCGACGAGCTGCTCCCCACCGGGGAAGGCGGAAGCGACGCGGTCCAATGCATTGCGGGCCTGCTCGCTAACGAGCGCGTTAGGGTCTTTCAGGGCGTCTATCAGTCGGCCTGGAACCTGTGGAGGGGCGTTGTTCTTCAGGTAATCGGCGTAGCCAGAGGTCACAAGCGAGCCTATTACGGCCGTGCCAACCGTCGAGCCCAAAGAACGGATGAACTGCGTGGCTGAGGTCGCGACGCCGAGTAGTCTTTTCTCGACCGTACTCTGGACTGAGAGCGTCGCCGAAGGCATGAGCGGTCCGAGGCCGAGACCCGTAACCATGAGGTAGAAGGCGACGGTCCTCTGTGTGGAGTCCACATCGAGCGTCGTCAGCAGGTAGACGCCGAACGTCATCACTATCGAGCCGGCGATCATGAACGGTTTGATGCGCTTTACGCGGGCTATTAGCTGGCCACAGATCACCCCCATGGCCGTCATGCTGAGCACGAGCGGCGTGAGTACCGTGCCGGAACCGGTGGCCGTTTTGCCTAGCACACCCTGCACGAAGAGCGGGGTGTAGAGGATGATCCCAAACATCCCGATGCCGACCATGAACATCAGCAGCGCGGCGGAGCTGAAGACCCTGCTCTTGAACAGGGAGAGAGGTATCAGGGGTTCGGTCGCCCTTAGCTCTACGGGTATGAAGGTGGCGAACAGGATGCCGGCGACCACGAATCCGATGACGACACGGGTGGCGTCCCAGTCGTAGCCCTCACCAACCCATGAGAGCGCAAGCAACAATGAAACCACCGAGGCCGTTATGGTGGCCGCCCCGAGGTAGTCTATCTTCACCCCCGGCCGCCTGGTGCTCTGGCGGAGCACCACGGGCAAGGCGAACAACGAAAAGACACCAAGAGGCAGGTTGATGTAGAAGACCCACCGCCAGGAGAGGTTGTCCGTGATCCAACCCCCCATCGTCGGGCCGATGACGCTGGTCAGCGCGAAGACGCTGAAGAAGACGCCCTGGTACTTCGCCCGACGCGCAGGATCGGGGAAGATATCGGCAACGCTGGTGAATATGTTGGAGAAGATCATGCCCGCCCCGAGCCCCTGCAAACCCCGGAAGAGGATCAGCTCCGTCATCCCCCAGGCCGCCCCACAGAGCGCGCTGGCTGTCAGGAAGATCACCACCCCGGCGATGATGAACCACTTCCTGCCGTAGATATCTCCCAGCTTGCCGATGACGGGGATCATGGCCGTCGAAGCTAAAAGATACGCCGTCGTAACCCAGGCGTAGTGCTCGAACCCGTTGAGGTCAGCGATTATCTTGGGCAGGGCGGTGCCCACCACCGTTTGGTCCAGCGCTACCAGAAATAGCGCGAGCATGAGCCCAGCCACCGCAAGCACGGTCGCCCGACGCCCCGACTGCTTATCTCGAGATGAGTTCACGCTCACCGTCGCTCTCCCTCTGATAAAAACTCTATGACCCCGAAAATTCTCAAGACCTACGACTTCATCGCCTCGGCCAATAGCCCTAGCATCCGCCTGAGCTCCTCGAACTCATTCTCACTCAATACATTGTGAACCCTGCGCCGGAGCTGCTCGTTTATCTCGGGGAGCCTCCGCAATACTTCGCGCCCTTCCTCGGTCAGATACATCCGCATCACACGGTTGTCTTCTACGTCCCGCTCCCTCCGAATGAGCCCGTCACCCTCGAGCGACTGGGCCTTACGGGTCACGCGTGAAGGGTCCATCTCATACTCCTGCGTGAACTCTCCCTGACTCAACCCATCCCTCCGGCCGAGCACGGTGAGCAAGAACCACTTCATGCCCCCGATCCCGGACTCCCGCTCTATCGTCGCAACCATCCGCTTGAAAGCCAGCGCGAGCGAAGGCAGTACAGGATGCACGCCCTCGAGAACTTCTTCTTGCTTCTGTCCCTCTACCATCCTCTGACCTCTGACGACAGCAACTCTTAGAAGTAGTCTACGTCCGATCTTTGCCGTCTCAACCTTTGCATTTGAAAGCGTTGTGAGAGAGTTCACCCGCTTTCGAAGATTCGTCTCTAACCGATGCTTTCGGTACTGGAGACTTTCAGCCGCTCTCGGTAGGGTAGCCGGCGTCCATCCAGTCCCGTTTACCGCCCTCGTACTCGAGGGCGTTTTCGTAACCCATGGCCGTCAATTCACGGACGACTCGCGTCGAGGAGTGTCAGTTGAAATTCGAGCAGTACGCCACCACTTCGGTGTTCTTGTCAGGCACGAGGTCGGGGATCAGGTTCATATCCTGGAACCGGATCGCACCTGGTAGATGGGCCCGCTTGTAGGAGGCCTCGGAGAGCACCTCGAGCAGGACGAACTCGTCGCCGCTCTCGATCTTCTCCTTCAGGTCTTCGCGACTTATGGTTTTCACGATGCTCCTCCCCCTTCCACAGGATGCAGTATGAGGAGTGGGATCTCCCGCTTCGTCTTCCTCTGGTAGTCGTCGTAGGTCGGATACATCTCGACCATCTTCTGCCAGAGGCGGACTTTCTCTTCTGGATCTGCTTCCTCCGCTCTTACCCGCACCTCGCGGTCCCCAACCTCGACCGACGCATCTGGGTCGGCCTTCAGGTTCAGGTACCATGCAGGGTGGGTCGGCGCGCCGCCCTTCGAGGCGATGATCACGAAATCTTCGCCGTCCATGACGTAGAGCAGCGGACTCGTGCGCCTTTTGCCGGACTTCCGCCCCGTGGTATTGAGAAGCAAGATGGGACTATTGCCCATACGGCCGAATAGCTTGCCGCCTGTGGCGCGGTACACTCCAGAGTGCACGCCGCTCCCCAGCTTCAGGGCCAACCTGGCCGGTCCGGAGAGATCCCTTTCCGTGGAAGTCTCGCGCTCGCTTCCGGTCATTCGTGCTCCTTTCCTATCCAGCTCTCTCCGCGCGGCGGAGGCCGAAGACAGCCCAGAGGGCGAGTACCAAAATGAGGATGGCGCTTATAGTGAAGGCGGAGGCGACGCTGGTCGGATCGCCCGCCAGGAAACCGCGAGCGGCTTCGAGGATGTGGGTAAACGGGTTGAGACGGGCGACGGCCTCGATCCAACCCGAGAGCAACTTCAGCGGCACGAACACCGGTGCCAGAAACAGGACGAGGAAGATCGGCGTGCGTATCACGGGGCCTGCCTGCTGGGTGCGGAGTACCATCGCCACCCCTGCCCCGAATAGGGTCGCCGCTATGTTGGCAAGCAGCGCGAGGGCGACGAGGCCGAAGAAGTCGAAGCCGCCGCTAATGGGCATCCCCGTGACCAGCGCGACAGCGGTGACGAGAATCCCCGTCATGGTGGCGCGCACGATCGAAGCGATGGTGTAGCCGAGGATGATCCCATACCGGTTCGAAGCGGCGAGCATGAGCCTCCTGGCGAATCCGTTCTCGAAGTCACCCGCGATCGAAAATCCCGTGAAAGCCCCGCCCATCGAGACGGCCTGCAAGAGGGCCCACACGTACTGAAACGCGATGTAGCCGGCCGCGTAGTCGAAGCCTGGCACGTCGCCCACTCTCGTGAGGCCGCCGGCGAAGGCGACGAAGAAGAACAGCGGGAAGAGCGCTGGCGCGAGGAAGGCGGGATTGGTGAAGTACTTGTAGATCTGGCGCCCCGCTACGGCAAACGCCACATCGAAGAAGCCGCCCATCCCTACGCCACCCTCGTCTTGAGCGACGCTGCAGCCCCGCCGATGGCGACCACGACGATCGCCAGGGCGAAACCGAATCCGAGGACCAGAGCGTGCGCGTCCCAGCCGGTGATCACCAGGCTGCGGATGCCCTCGACCAGGTAGGAGATCGGGTTGATGGTCGCGATAAACCGGAACCAGTCCTGCTCGATCAAGTCTCGCGGCAGGTTGATCGACGACAGAAAGATGGCCACGAAAAACAACGGGAACGCGCTCTCCACAGCCTCGACGGAACCGGTCTTTATCGCGAGTATGGCTCCTATCCCACCGAACCCCAGGGCCACGAGCACGGTAAGGAGCACGATCACGACCATACCGAAAAACCCACTACTCACGTCGACGCCCATCAGCGTCCCTACCGTGAGGAAGACGGTCCCTTGCAAAAACCCAAGCGCGACCACGCCGGTCAGCATCCCTCCCAACAATGCCACGGGACGCATCGGGGTGAGCGAGAGCCTGTCGAAGAAGCCGCTTTCGATGTCGCGGGCCAGGTCGGCGCCGGCCGTGATCGCACCGAAGAGAGAGGCCTGTATGAGAGGAAAAGCGAACGCGAAATCGAGGTATGAGTCGGTGGGAAAACCAGGGATTTTCGAGGCGGCGTCGAGGCCGTTCGCGTTGATGGAGAAGAACAACATCGGGAAGAGTAGAGAAGGGACGATGACAGCAGGCTGCCTCAGGGTACGAACCGTGGAGCGGCGCGCGATCGCCAGAACCTCAGTAAGGAACGTCGAGAACTTCACGCGCGTGCCTCTTCCATCCCACCTTCTTCGTCCTCCCCGGCTCCCTCCAGTGAGCGTCCCGTCTTGGCGAGGAAGACGTCGTCGAGGCTGGGTTCGTCGAGACGGAGGTTGGCGACGCGGACCTCCTCCCTATCCAGGGCGCGCACCACATCCGCAAGGCCGGCGGCCCCGCCCGAGAGCCTGACGGCCACGGCGCCTGGTTGGGCCGGGATCTCCTCCCCGAACCGTCGAAGTACACGTACTACGGCGTCGCGCTCCGAGCGCTCTGCTGGCGTCGCCTCGACGCTGGGGCGTCCGATCTCGGCCTTCAGGGCCTCCGGGGTATCCTCAGCGACGATCCTGCCCCGATCGATGATCCCGACCCGGTCAGCAAGCACGTCGGCCTCCTCGAGGTACTGCGTCGTCAGGAACACGGTGACGCCCTCATCGCGGGCTAACCTGCTGACCTCGGCCCAGAGCGCGCTGCGGCTCTGCGGGTCGAGGCCGGTCGTCGGCTCGTCTAGGAAGAGTATCCGCGGACCGTGCACCAACGCGAGGGCAAGGTCGAGGCGGCGCTTCATCCCTCCCGAGTAGCCGCGCACCTTTCTGTCCGCAGCCTCTTCGAGGCCTACGCGCTCCAGTAGCTCCTGCCCGCGCCGCCTGCGCTCCTTCCGCGAGAGCCCGTGCAGTGCCGCCTGGAGGCGAAGGTGCTCGCGGCCGGTCAGGAATGGATCCAGCGCCGCCTCCTGCAGCGCCGCCCCGATAGAGGCCCGCACCTGCGGCCCCTCGTGCACGATGTCGTAGCCGGCCACGGTGGCCGTGCCGCTCGTGGGAGGAAGGAGCGTCGTCAACATCAGAACGGTCGTCGACTTCCCGGCCCCGTTCGGACCGAGGAAGCCGTAGACCTCTCCCGGCTCCACACGCAGATCTATCCCATCCACGGCTCGCGGTCCCTTCTTGAACTCCCTGACGAGGTTCTCGACCTCTATGCCCCTCTCCCGGCCCACTAGGCGGCCGCCTTCAGGCCCGTCAACTCCCCGCTGATCTCCCAGAGCTTGCGGCGGGCGGCGTGCTCGTAAGCCACCTTCTTGGCTTCGATCTCCTTGCGATCGGAGAAGTACTTCCCGCTAATCCCGTCGACCTCGGGCGAGGAAGAGAGCCAGACCAGGGTGTCAGCCCCCTGCTCTGGCGAGCGCATGAACGGCTTGAAAGTCCTGAAAAAGAGCGCCATGGGCCCCCTGTTGTTCTGGCCGAAGTTGGTGCCTACCGAGCCGGGATGGAGGCAGTTCGCACTAACACCGGTACCGTTCAGGCGCTCCGCAAGTTCGTAGGTAAACATGATATTGGCGAGCTTGGTCATGCCGTAGACGGGGAAGCCCCTGTACTTTCGCCTGGACTGCATATCTTCGAAGTTCATAGTTCCCCAACGCTGCGCCTCTGAAGAAACCGTTATCACGCGACTCGGCGCGCTCTTCTCGAGCCGCCCGAGCAGGAGGTTCGTGAGCAGGAACGGCGCAAGATGGTTTATCGCAAGCGTCGTCTCGATGCCGTCCGCTGTCTCGGTCCGCTTGCTCTGAACCAGCCCTGCGTTGTTGACGAGCACGTCGAGCCTGTTGTGGCGCCCCTGGAATTCTTCGGCCAATCCCCTGACCTCGGCCTGCACGGACAGGTCGGCCAGCATCAACTCCACAGACTCGCTGTGGCTCCGGGCTCTTATCTCCCCGACCGCCGCCTCACCGCGCTCCTGGTTGCGCCCCACAACGACGACGTTCGCGCCCATCGCCGCCAGTGCCACCGCCGTCGCCTTCCCGATACCGGAGGTGCCGCCCGTGATGAGGACCGTCTTACCTCCCATACCGCCACTCGGATAATTCAAGACGTCTCCTGCTCTGAAAAGCTCGTATCACCTTGAGTCTATACCGCTTTCGCGTCCGCGCACCGTGAGCGGAGCCACGCGATTCCCGTCCGTTCCTCTTCTGTGAAGTGTTCCCGAGGGTGGACGCGGGGCCCAAAGGGTAATTAGACTGGCTGCCTATGGCGGCAGAGACAGTACCCCTCGACGTCCTCACCATCGGGGAGATGGTCGTCGATTTCATCTCCGTGGAGAAGACAGATACGCTGAGTAATGCGTCGACCTTCAGGCGGTATCTGGGAGGGTCGCCGGCCAACATCGCGGTCTACGTCTCCAAGCTCGGGGGCACCTCGGCGGTTGTCGCCAAGACCGGGATCGGGGCCTTCGGAAAATTCCTCGAGAGCGAGCTCCAGCGCCACGGCGTCACGACGGACTACCTGCTGATGGACCATCGCACGCACACCACCGTCATCTTCATCTCCTCCACCGCGGCTACTCCTGATTTCGAAGAGTTCCGAAGCGGCGACTACCTGCTCAGGCCAGAGGAAATCTCAGAGGAGGCCGTCTCGCGCGCCAGGGTGGTCCACGCTTCGACGTTCGCGCTCTCTCTCGAACCTTGCCGCTCGGCGGTGCTAGATTCCTTCCGTAAAGCCCGCGAGATGGGCAAGATCGTCTCGCTCGACCCTAACTACAGCAGGCGGGTCTGGCCCGACTACATAGAGGCCAGGAAAGTAATCCGCGATGCCTATCGCTACGTCAACGTGACCAAGCCCTCCATTGACGACGCCAGGCGGGTCTTCGGCCCCGACTACGAACCCGAACAGTACATCGATATGTTCCACGACCTCGGGGCCGAGACCGTCGTGTTCACCATGGGCGAAGAGGGCAACCTGATCTCCGAAAACGGCAAGATCACCGCCCACATCCCCGCCAGGCCCGTCCAAGTCGTCGACGTTACTGGCGCCGGCGACGCCTTCTGGGCGGGATTCCTCACGGCCACCCTCGACGGCAATTCGGCCGAAAGATCTGTGCTCTTCGCCCGTGAGGTCGTCGAGCGGAAGCTGACGACCAAAGGCCCTCTGCCCTCCGAGATCGAGCGCGAAGAGCTGTACGCCGGCCTGCCTGAGAGTCAAGCCTGGGAAGCCCGGCAGAAAGGATGAGCGGATGCACGTCGCCTTCATAAACCCGCAGGGGAATTTCGATCCTGAGGACTCCTACTGGACGGCCCACCCCGATTTCGGCGGGCAGCTCGTCTACGTCAAGGAGCTGGCGCTGGCCATGGGCAACCTAGGTCACAAGGCGGACATCGTGACGCGCCGGATCGTGGACCCCGAGTGGTCCGAGTTCGCCTCGGCCACAGACGCGTATCCTGACGCCCCGAACGTACGCATCCTCCGCATCCCCTGCGGTCCCGAGAGGTTCCTGGCCAAAGAGGAACTCTGGCCTTATCTCGGCACCGAGTTCGTGCCGCGCCTGCTCGAGCTCTACGAGAATGAAGGAGCGATGCCCGACGCCGTCACGGCCCACTACGGCGACGGTGGACTCTGCGCGGCCCTGATCGAGGAGCGCACAGGCATCCCTTTCAGCTTCACGGCCCATTCTTTGGGCGCGCAGAAGATGGACAAGATGGGGATCCCACGCTCCGACATCGCCGAGGTCGACGCCCGTTACCACTTCTCCAGCCGCATCGTGGCCGAGCGCCTGGCGATGAACCGTTCGAACGTTAACGTCACGAGCTCCTCCCAGGAGCGCTTCAACCAGTACACACACAACGCCTACAGGGGAGCCGTCGACCCTACGGACGACAAGAGGTTCGCGGCCGTGCCGCCAGGTGTCGCCCTGCACATCTTCGACAAGTCGGTCCGCTACGAAGACGAAAAAGCGGTCCGGGATCACGTCAAGGCATCACTGGAGCGCGACCTGAGTCCAGACCGTGCCGGCCTCCCTTGTGTACTCGCCTCCAGCAGGTTGGATCCCAAGAAGAACCATCTGGCACTCGTCGAGGCGTTCGCAGGGAGCCCTACCCTGCGCGAGTCGGCGAACCTGGTGATTCTGACCGGAAGCCTGGACGACCCTCTCGAAGACTACGGTGCGGCCAAGGACGAAGAACGGGCCGTCCTGGACTCCCTGATGGAGGTTATTGACCGGGCGCGGATGGGGGGCGAGGTCTCGATGTTCGCCGTTCGCGGCCAGCGCGCGCTGGCCGCCACATACCGCTACCTCGCGGAGCGGCGATCCGTGTTCGCGCTCACGGCGCTCTACGAGCCGTTCGGGCTAGCGCCGCTGGAGGCGATGGCCGCGGGCCTTCCCGCGGTCGTCACCAAGTTCGGCGGCCCCAGCGAATCCATGCGCGAGGGCGATGAGGAGTACGGCATCCTCGTCGATCCGACCGACCCCGAGGAGGTCGGTGCTGGGCTCCACACCCTGACAGGCAACCCGGAGATCTGGGAACGTTACGCCAGAGCCGGCTACGGTCGGGTTCTCGCCCGCTACACCTGGGAGAGGACCGCCGAAGGTTACCTAGAAGCGATCTCGGGCAGAGCGAGCGACGCCGAGAGGGGGCGCGAGGAGGGCGCAACGACGCTTCACGCTGGCGACGACCAGGGGATTATCTCCGAGAACGGCGCCCATTCCCCGGGACGGTTGCGGATCCCACCTTACTTCACAGACCCGGCCTCGGGAGATGGTGTCTCGCTGGAGGGGCTGGACGAACTCTACTACAGGCTCGATCTTCTCGCCGTCGGGGAGACTGTGGTCGACTTCATCTCGCACGAGATGGCCAATTCTTTGAGGACGGCGGGCCAGTTCTCCCGCTACCTAGGCGGCCAGCCGGCGAACGTCGCCGTCTACGTCGCCAAGCTCGGGGGACGCTCGGCCATAATAACGAAGCTCGGGTCCGACTACTTCGGCGAGTACGTCGAGGACCAGCTCCAGCATCACGGCGTCAACACCGAGGCCATAAGCCGCACGGACCGGGCCTCGACGACCAACACCTTCGTCACACGCACCGTCAGCGTACCTGACTTCCAGGTCAACAGGGGAGCCGACGCCCTCCTCGCCGTGCGCCAGGTAGACGAGGAGATGATCTCCCGGGCCCGCATCGTCCACACCTCGGCTTTCGCCCTCTCCAAGGACCCCCAGCGCCTCGCCGTCAGGCGGGCCATGAGGCTGGGTAGTCGCCTCGGCAAGATAGTCACCCTCGACCCGAACTACAATCCGCGCGTCTGGCCCGATAAAGTCGAGGCCTGGGAAGTCCTCGCCGAGGTAATGCCCTACGTAACCATCGTCAAGCCCTCACTCGAGGACGCCCGCCACCTCTTCGACGTAAACATGGACGAGAAGACGCTGGAGGAGACAGCGTTGAGAGAGTTCCACGATCTCGGCGCGAAGATCGTCATCCTCACCCGCTCTGGCGGCGTGGTCACCGTCTCGGACAACGGCATCGTCGAGCGCGTCGGCCCATTGCCGAAGGTAGAGGTCTCGAACGTCACGGGCGCCAGCGACGCCTTCTGGTCGGCGCTCCTCATGGCCCACCTCGACGGCAAGGACTGGCCGGAGGCAGTCCGCTTCGCCCACGAGGTAGCAAGCCTGAAACTGAGGGTCGAGGGTCACGTGAAGCGTATGATCGACCGCGAGAGCCTCTACGCAGGGCTGAAGTCTGCCAGACAGAGGACGCGATAACCGATGGCACCCGAGCCCAAGATAACGGAACTTCCCGTTCTGATCTCCGGCCTCTCCCCGGAGGACCGCATCCTCGCAAACCGCATCTTCGACGTCTCCACGACGACGGGACGCCTCGATCCGCCTGAGGCGATGCACGCCTGGATCGAGAAGTCCTTCGGCTCGGTGGACAACGTCACAACCCAGCGTATCGTGAAGGTCATGAACCGCGTTACTCTGGAAGGCACGCTCTTCAACGAATTGCGGGCCTCCCGCCCGCTAGACACGGGCGTCAGTCTCGACCTCGACCGCGAGATAGCGGCGACCGAGGGAGACCCGTTCTGCCACCCAAAGGAAGGCACGCCAGCCGACGTCTTCGGCCGCGTGGAAGGCGACCACGCGATCACGGCCTCGAACGTCGCCAAGTACGACGGCTTCCACGGTGTCATCGTCTTCGACGACCATAACCCCCTCCACCTCACGCCCGAGAAGGTCGCGGGCTACGTCTCGGTCGGCCTGGAATGGGGCCGCAAGGTCCTCGAAGCCGATCCCGAGGCGCGCTACCCCTTCCTGATGTGGAACTGTCTCTGGCGGGCCGGCGGATCAATCATCCACGGCCACGCACAGGTCACGGCGACCCGAGGCTCCCACTATCCGAAGGTCGAACGCCTCCGACGCAACGCTTCGGCCTACAAACGAGAGCACGGCTCCGACTACTTCGAGGATCTCCACAGCATCCACGCATCTCTCGGCCTGAACGTCCCGCTGGAAGGCACACGCGCGTTCGCGAGCCTCTCCCCCATCAAGGAGAAAGAGTTGGTCGTGATCGGGGAAGATCCCGCAGACGCTTCCCTTAGCCGCGCGGTCGGCGCCCTGTTGCAAGGCTACGTCGAAGATCTCGGCGTCCGCGCCTTCAACGTCGCCTTCTACATACCCCCACTCGCTCCCACCCAGGAGGACTGGGCAGACTTCCCGACGGTCGTCTACATCGTGGACCGCGGAGATCCGTCCAACCGTACCTCGGACATGGGGGCGATGGAGCTCTACGCAGCCTCAGTAGTCGCTTCCGACCCTTTCCGGGTCGCCGAAGCGCTGCGCGAGCGAGGATCAGGCTCCGCCTTGGGGGCCATGCGGCCGGCGGTGGACGAAAACACCGGTTGAGAAACCAGTTCAAGGTTGGAGGGATACGGAATTCCAACCGTTCTACACCGGGGCGGAGGTCAGGGTGAGCAGATGAAGAAAAAGAAGTTGCATATGATTGGGAACGCGCACCTCGACCCTGTCTGGCTCTGGCAGTGGCAGGAGGGATTTCAGGAGGTGATGTCTACCTTCCGCTAGGCCCTCGACAGCATGCAGGAGTACGAAGGTTTCCTGTTTATGGCGAGCTCGGCGGCCTTCTACGAGTGGGTGGAGAAGAGCGACCCAGGGATGTTCGAGGAGATAAGAGCCAGGGTCGCGGAGGAGCGCTGGGGGATCGTTGGTGGGTGGTGGATACAGCCCGACTGCAACATCCCGGGCGGGGAGTCTTTCGTCAGGCAGGCCCTCTACGGCCTGCGCTACTTCGAGGAGAAGTTCGGCACCAGAGCAAGGGTGGGCTACAACGTAGATTCCTTCGGTCACAACGGCATGCTGCCCCAGCTCCTCACGAAGAGCGGGCTCGACTACTACGTGTTCATGCGTCCCGAACCTCACGAGAAGGGCTTGCCGGGCGACCTGTTCTGGTGGGAGCCAGACGACGGCTCACGGGTGTTGGCCTTCCGTATCTCATTCGGGTATTGCACGACGGGCGAAGACCTCGAGAAGCACGTGCGCCGGTGCGCGGGCGAGATCAAGGATCCGTTCGAGCGCATGATGTGCTTCTACGGCGTGGGCAATCACGGCGGAGGTCCCACCAGGATGAACATCGAGAGCATCCTCCGGCTGAACGCAGATCCAGGGTTTCCGGAGTTGATCTTCGACACCCCCGACGGGTTTTTCGAGCTAGTGTCGGCGAGCGGGCTGCCTTTCCCTACCGTCCACGTCGGCGTCCCCACAGACGAGAGTCTGCCCGTAATCGAGACGAACCTGCTCGAGTCGGGAAGAGCCGGAACACTGAGCCAGCTTCCGCCTACTCCGGCAACGCCACGCGGTCCCCGACTCTAACGTCCCGATCTTCGAAGAAGCCCTGGTTTACTTCGAGGGCGTACTGGGCGGGCTCGGCGGAGACGTAGTGCGGCGGTTCATCGTCGAGAGGCTTCATATCCTGGATGTCAATGATGCGCCTCTCCGAGTCGATAAAGGCGATAGAGAGTGGTATCAAGGTGTTCTTCATCCAGAAAGAGAGCACCCGCTCTTCGGGGTAGACGAAGAGCATGCCCCTGTTCTCCCCTAGAGTCGTCCTGTCCATGAGACCCTTCGCCTGTTCGGCCAGGTCGTCTGCCACCTCGACGCGTACCTCGACCTTCTTTCCTCCCGAAGCGTCGATAACCAGTGTACTTGGCCCCGATGGTCCCGAGGTCGTCTCTTCTTTCCCCGCAGCGGTGGTGCCGGAAGACTGCGGGGTATTCTGGGACCCTGTGTCAGGGTCGGCCTGGGGACCATTACAGCCGGCCAGGAGCAAGACGAGGACGAGGACGATTTTCCAGAGTTTCACTGGAGCACGAACTCTATCCGTTTGTTCTGACGTCCCTTGCTCTTGTGGCCCGTGATGTCTATCCTCCCGACCTCGCGTGTGTTGGCGACGTGGGTCCCCCCGTCGGCCTGAGTGTCGAGGCCCTGTATCTCCACGATCCGAATATGGCGCACCCGCTCGGGCACCAGGTTGACCTGGGTACGGATGAGATCGGGGTTCGCGAGGGCCTTTTCGCGCTCTAGCTCGTAGATCCTTACAGGACGTTCTTCGGCGAGAGCCTCGTTCGTCAGGCGTTCGATCTCACCGACGATGTCAACGGTCCACTCGCCAGGGAAAGAGAAGTCCATCCTGGCGCGGTCCGCGCGCATCTGGCCGCCCGTGACCCTGGCGTCGAAGTTGCGCCAGATCACACCCGAGAGGACGTGCAGCGCCGTGTGGTACCGCATGTGGGCGAATCGACGTCCCCAGTCCAGCTCGGCCTTCAACTCTTGCACGGTATCAGGGATAGGTTTGTCCATGACGTGGACGATCTCGCCGCCTTCTCGCCTCACATCCACGACCATAGCCTCGATGGGACCGATGCCAAGAGATCCCTTGTCCGGCGGCTGGCCTCCGCCGCCAGGATAGAAGGCGGTCCGGTCGAGTATCACCTCACGGCCTTCCAGCTTTGCTACACGGGCTTCGAACTCCTTCGTGTAGGAGTCCTTCTGGAAGAGTTCTTCGGTCATTTCAGCATTTCAGCACGCTTCGCCCTTCGGGCTTCGTTTGTCAGCATTTCAGCTTACCGGTTTGAGTCTGGATCGCAGATGTCCATGGACTACTCATTCTCTCCCGTCCTTTCTCCCAACCCCCTCCTCAGCCGACCTAAAGGCTGAAATGCTGACAAGCCTGCGAAGCAGGCGTGCTTAATCCCCATAGTGGTAGAGTCCCCCGCTCGTGGTTTCTGAAGGTGGCGACCTCGCGGTAGCCGACCTTGTGGACGAGCGCGAGGCTCGTATCGTAGCCCAATGCGACCTGATTCGGGGCGTGCGCATCCGAGGAAAGGACGATAGGGACGCCTCTCTTGTGGAACATTTCGAGGAATCCTCTGGCAGGATAGACTTCGCCTATGGGCTTCCTGAGTCCGGCGGCGTTCACATCGACGGCGACGCCTGACTCGGCGACGGCGTCAGCGGTCTCCTCCAGGATCGGTGTTATGTCCCTAGTGGGGAAGTGGCGGAAGATCTTTATGAGGTCTGGGTGACCGAGAATCTCGAACCGTCCCGAGAGCGCAGCTTTGCGGACGTTCGCGTAGTACGCCGTGTAGAGCTCGTAGGTCTCGTACCTGTCGTAGATCCTCTGATCCGTGGCCCTGTCTACCTCCTCGTTATCCACCCTGTGTACGCTACCGATCACGTAATCGTAAGGGAGGGCCGTGGCGTCGTTGTCCATCCGCTCCTCTGCTCCTGGTACGTAGTCTATCTCGATCCCGAGCCGCAGATCCACGTCTTGTGAGTGCTCTCGGGCCTCCTGAAAAGCGGCGAGGTCTATCTCTTCGAGGTAGCGATCGTGCTCGGTGATGCCCATCTGGCTAACGCCCCGCTCTTTAGCGACCTCGCAGTACTTCAGTATGTTCTCCACGGTCATCGGACGGTCGCCGTGGGCTATGACGTGCAGGTGGTAGTCGATCAAAGGCTACTCTCCAGAAGTCGCTACTCTCGACCCACTAATCTTATAAGATAGTCGTCATGTTTATCTGGAGGGGGTCTGATTGTTCGCCAGAATAGCCTACGGCGCAACGGCGGCACTCACGGTGGCCGTGGTGGTCGCGGAGCTTCTGCACGCCCCGACGCTCCTGATCTTCGCCGCCACCGCCCTGGCCTTGATCGGCCTGGCCTGGGTCCTCGGTCAGGCTACCGAGAGCCTCGGCCATCACTCGGGCCCACGCATAGGCGGCATCCTCAACGCCACCTTCGGCAACGCTGCCGAACTCATCATAACCATCTTCGCCCTCTCTGCAGGACTCACGACCGTGGTGAAGGCTTCGATCATCGGTTCGATCATCGGCAACGTACTGCTGGTACTCGGGGCGAGCCTACTGTTCGGAGGCCTCAAGAACGGCATCCAGCACTTCTCGGCCGAGATCGCAGGCATCAACGCCTCGATGCTCGCCATCGTGGCCGCCGCTCTCTCCTTGCCGACCATATTCGCCGTCACCAGTCCCGGTCCGAGCCCCACCACCCTGAGCATCGAGGTGGCCATAGTGATGTTCGTGCTCTACGTTCTCTACCTGCTCTACATCCTCCGCAGCCCTGCAGGTGGCACGCAGGGCGAGGGAGAAGCCCCGTTCGGCAGAACGGCTTCACTGGTGCTGCTGTTCGCGGCGACGGCGGCGGTGGCCTACGTCTCGGAGGCTTTCGTCGGAGCCATAGAGCCCCTGACCGAGGAGTACGGGATCTCCGAGCTCTTCGTCGGGGTCATCCTCGTCCCGATAGTAGGCAACATCGCCGAGCACGTCGTGGGTGTACAGATCGCCTACAAGAATGACATGGACTTCTCGATGGGCATCTCGCTGGGCTCCTCTATCCAGGTCGCCCTGCTCGTCACCCCCATCCTCGTCTTCCTCGGGCCCCTGCTCGGCCATCCCCTGCACCTGATCTTCACCCCCCTGGAACTCGGCGCCCTCGGGGCCGCCGTGGTCGTGACGGGCTTCGTCGCCCTCGACGGCAGATCCAACTGGCTGGAAGGCGCGATGCTCTGCGGCGTCTACATTATCGCCGCCCTCGCGTTCTTCTTCTCGCCGTAGGAAGGTATCAGGTTATGGGCTTCATGCATTCTGGTCTGCTGCGGTTCTCAATGCTTTCTCGAAACCGATTATCGTGTCCTCCCAGCGTGGCAGGCGAGAGGCGCGGCGGCTTGCGGCGGCGGACATCTTCGTTCTGAGCGTGGGGTCTCCGAGCAGAAGATCCAGGGCCGCAGAGAGGTCCTCCTTATCATCGGGCCGGACCAGCACCGCGGCCTCTCGACCGACGAGATCGGGCACAGGACCAATCTCGCAGGCTATTATCGGGAGCCCGCGGGCTAGCGCCTCGGCATAGACGATCCCGTATCCCTCGTATCGCGAGGGCAAGACGAAAAGGTCGGCCGAGGCGTAGGAGGCACCGAGCGTTGCGTCATCCACACATCCGGATACGACGATGGAGTCCCGTGGCGCTGCTTCGATGGCGTCCCCGATCCGGACGGCGTAATCGGGGTCCGCATCCGTCTCCCCGATCAGCTCTAGCACCGCGCCCTTACGCTCGCGCAGCGCCCACGCTTCGACCAGGGTCAGTATCCCCTTGCGCTCTATCCACTGCGCAACGCAGAGGGCGCGCACGGGACCATCGCCCTGAACGTGAGGTCCAACACCCTCAGGAATGCCGTCGAAGCCGGGCGGCACGACGTGGATACGCCCGGGTAAGACACCCCGTCCCAAGAGCACGTTCCTTCCGTGGTCGCTCACGGCGACGAGCCGGTCCGCGTGTAGCAGCGGCTCCTCGTAGTCGCACTCGCTGGGTACGGTCTCAGGTCCGGACCCGCCGCTGGCGACGCTAGGTAGTTCGTGAACCAGTGCAACGACAGGCCGCCAGGACAGCCAAAGGTCCAGGTGCGGCGCGACCGCGATGCGGGCGAGGGCGTCGACTACTATCGTATCGTACCTCGAAGGGTCGAACGTAGATCCGAATCCTGGGGCGGCTGTTCGTTGCTCGTCGGGCGATGCTCCGCCGGCCACGACCTCCTCGATCTCGAACCCCCTCTTGCGCAGGCCAAAGATCACACGTCCGTTGTACATGTAGCCGCCGGTCTTGCGGCCTGTGCCCCCCACCGTGATGAAAGCGACGCGCAGGAGAAATCCCTCAATCCAGCGCGTCTTCGCGTGCTGCGTAGGCGTCGGGGGACTCCCAGATGCGCACCGTAAGCGAGTCGAGGCCCTGGCCGCGGAGGGGTTCTGCCAGCTTCTCCCAACAGTAGGAGGCCACCGCCTCGGCCGTCGTGTTGACTTCCTGCAAGCCGGGGACCTCGTTCAGGTCCCTGTAGTGCATGGAGCCGACCAGACTCTCTAGAGCCTGCCCCAGCTCGCCGATGTCGTAGAGCGTGCCGTCGTCTCCGAGATGCTGGCCGCGCACGATCACCTCCAACCTGTAGGTGTGTCCGTGCGTCCTGGTCGCAGGCCCGAAGTCCCCGACGAGCCTATGGGCAGCTTCGAACCTCGCGGCGACGTAAACCTCATACATCCTGGCCTCCTCGGACTCCCTCGTAGGTAAAGATCACCTGCAACGCCTCTTCTGGCCTCTCTTCGAGGAGCGTATATGCCTCAGGCGCCTCTTCGAATGGGATACGGTGGGAGATGAGCTCCTTCAATTTCAGCCGGCCTAGCAGGCCGAGAGCCGTCTCCATACGCCGGGCCCTGTCCCAGCGCGGCGCGAGCGCGGGGTTGGAGCGACCGACCTGCGAGGAACGGAGCCTCACCCTTCCCCGGTGGAAATGGCCCCCGAGCGCGAGCGTGACGGGCTTGACGCCGTACCACGAAGCCACGACGACCGTCCCCTCGGTCGCCACGGCGTCGATCGCGCTCTGCAGAGCAGCCCCGGACCCGCTGGTCTCGACCGCAACGTCAGCCCCCCGCCCGCCCGTGAATTCCATGACACGCTCATTCAGCCCTCCCGGCGCAAACACGCCGTCCGCGCCGGTGGCGAGCGCCAAGTTGCGGCGCTCCTCTAGAGGGTCGACTACGAGTATGGGCCCTGCGCCGGAGAGCTTCAGGAGCAGGGCCACGAGGAAGCCGACGACGCCCTGGCCGAAGATCAGGGCCGTCTCCCCGAGCCGCACGGGCGTATCGTGGACTACGTTCAGGGCCGTCTCGAGGTTGGCGGCGAACACACCAACTTCGGGGTCGAGGCCCTCGGGGAGTCGCACGGTTATCTGTGCAGGAACGACGAAGACCTCCTGGTGCGGATGGTGGACGAAGACGGGATCTCCCGGAGAGAGGTTTTCGACGCCAGGACCCGTGTCGAGGACACGCCCTGCAGCGGCGTAGCCGTATTTGATCGGGAATGCGTAGCTACCTGCGAGAGTGGGCAGGTCCAGCGGGAGATCGTGCGGTACCTCGTCTCGGTAGACCAGCATCTCCGTGCCCGCGCTCACGGCCGAGGCGATGGTTTCGACGCGCACCTCTTCGGGACCGGGAGGTCCTACCGTCTCCGCACGGAGCGCAGCGGTGCGTGGAGCGGTAAACCAAAGAGCCCTGGCTTTCAGATCATCACCGATCCGGGATGCCATCGGGGTATTCGACGCGTCCGCTCAGGATAAGGTCCACCCCGTAGGGTTCCACCGCGGCGTCGGCGAGGACGAGAGAACGGGACAGGTCGCGTATGCCCAGGTCGCCGATGGCTTCTATACCGTCACCAAGGATCTTGGGCGCGAGGCACACGGCGAGCCGGTCGACCAGCCCAGCCCTGAAAAAAGACGTGATCAAGGTAGCCCCTCCTTCGACCATCACCGAGCCGATGCCGAATGCTACCAACTCCCCAAGCAGGGCCACGAGGTCCACGCGATCGTCGGCATCGGAAGGCAGCATCAGGACGGTGGCGCCCAGAGAGAGGGCTCTTTCGCGGCGTCTTGCCGGCGCTGCCTCGGTAACGGCGAGCACCGTTCCCGAGGCAGCGCCGTTCGAGAGCACGGCCGCGTCGGGGGGTGTGCGCAGGGTGCTGTCAACGACCACACGCAAGGGACTCGTGCCACGGACGTGGCGAACCGTCAGACGGGGATCGTCCTTGCAGACCGTGCCGGCGCCGATGAGGACGGCGTCGTTACCGGCGCGCATCTGGTGGGCGAAGCGCAGAGAGTCAGGGCAGCTGATCCACTTGGATTCACCCGTCGCGGTCGCCACGCGCCCGTCGAGCGTCTGCGCGTAGCTCACGGTGACGAAAGGCCGGGTCGACGCCTCGCCGCCGACCGAAGGATATTGTTCCTTTCCTATCACGACGCTCCGTTCGTCGGGCCACCGGCGAGCCGTACGTTAGCTAGCCCTCTAGAAGGCAGGAGCATGGTCCTGTGTCCGATCTAGGTCGTGGTCGAGTAGCCCGAGATTTTACTACAATAGACTTTCCGCACTAACAGCATCCCTGGTATACCGGTCTTTACGTTCTGGCATACTGATTCGGACGGAAAGGAGCACAAGGAAGCGATGAGCGAGGATCGCATACTTCTTGCTGACATGGTCTTCCACGGCCACCACGGGACGCTGCAGGCCGAGCACGAGCTTGGCCAACCGTTTGTCGTGAGCGTCGAGCTGCGCCTCGATCTGCGACCAGCGGGGACGTCGGACGATCTGACGAAGACCGTTGACTATAGCGAGGTCCACCGCATGGTGCGCAACATCGTCGAGGGACCTCCCGTGCAACTCACCGAGACCCTGGCGGAGAGGATCGCCGAGGGCACGCTCGACGAACATCCCGCGGTCGAAGCTGTAAAGGTGAAGGTCGCCAAGCCTCACGTCAGGCTCGAGGACACCGTACTCGCCGGTTCGGCCGTCGAGATTCTACGCCGCCGCGAAGCCGAACCGGAGAGCTAGGCTTTCAGACCATAGGGTATCCTCATAGTGGTACCCGAACCGCACCTGCGGCACGTGCGTACCAATAGATAACGTGGAGGCGCCCCGATCATCGCTTGGGGCAGGCGAAAGGGTGGCACGCGTGGCGATCACAAGGCTCACGGATACCGCTTTACCTGGCGTCGATGGTATGTACAAGGTCACGAGGAAGCGCTTTGGATAGTGTCTCCCAGCTGCCGACCTCAACCGAGGGGTTCCACGCCTCTCCGGGGAGCGACGAGCATCTCGAACGTCTCACGCAGCTATGTGTGGAAGATCTTATCTCCGCCTTCGGCCTGGGCGAAACGAGCCGCGGGCGCGCGGTAATGGAATCTATCTCGCGCATACCTGCCCGGCGACTGGCGCGCCAGATCCTGACCTACGACACAATAGTCGGCGAGTCCGGCCTGGGGACGGGAGGCGCGTGGGCGCTGAAAAGGTTCTCCCGCAACACTACCATCGAGGGCCAGGAGAACGTACCGCGAGGCGGACCGCTGCTCCTGGTCTCCAACCATCCCGGCCTCGCAGACGCCGTCGCCCTCTTCGCAGCTACACCGAGGGACGATTTGCGTGTCATCGCCGCCGACCGCCCCTTTCTAGAAGTCCTCCCGAATACTTCACGCTACCTTCTGACCATCGGGGGGGCCTCTGCGGGACGCTCTGGCGTCGTACGGGCGGCTGCCAGGCACCTGCGGAGCGGCGGGGCCGTACTCACGTTCCCGGGGGGCAGGATCGAGCCCGACCCTGCGGTCTTGCCAGGCGCTGTCGAAGCCTTGAATCACTGGTCTTCGAGCGCCGACCTCTTCGCCCGCCTGATTCCGGGGCTCGAGGTCGTCCCCGTAGTGGTCAGCGGTGTGATCTCACCTTCGGCCTTGCGAAACCCCCTGGTCCACCTGCGCCGCCGCAGGCGCGACCGCGAGTGGCTCGCCGCCACGCTCCAGGTGCTCGTCCCGGCCCTGCGCAATGTAAACGCCAGAGTCGAGTTCGGACGACCTATCCATGCCGAACCTGGCACCGTTGGCGACGCGGTGATCGAGCAGACGCGGCGGTTGATGGAGTATAGGGAAATGGCGTGACGCCGGACGTGTGGCGCCGCCGGTCGCCGCTAGTGTTCCTGTTCGTCACGGTGTTCGTGGACATGATCGGGTACGGCATCGTGGTACCCTTGCTGCCATTCTACGCGGGCCCATACGCTTCCGGCGCAGTGCTCATCGGCCTGCTCGGTTCCCTGTACGCCGCGATGCAGTTCGCCGGCGGTCCTTTCCTCGGCGGGCTGTCTGACCGTCATGGGAGGCGCCCGGTCCTCCTGCTCTGTTTGCTCGGGACCTCGCTCGCCTACCTGCTGCTCGGCCTCGCCCAGACGCTCGCCAATCTCGTCCTCGCCGTCGTCCTGGCAGGCGCTGCGAGCGGCACGCTGGCGACAGCCCAGGCCTACATAGCCGACAGCACGACGAAGGAGGACAGGGCGAGGGGATTGGGCCTGATCGGGGCGGCCTTCGGGCTCGGTCTCATGGCAGGACCGGCCCTCGGCGGCCTCCTCAGCCTCCACTCATTGGGCGCCCCAGCCCTCTTCGCCTCCGCGCTGGCCCTCGCCAACTGCGCCTTCGGCTACCTGACCCTCCCCGAATCCCACGCGCCCCACCTGCGTAAGAAGGTCTCCCTCTTGACTCTCGACCCTATCTCGCAACTGGCCCGCATATTGAGGATGAGACACGTTCGGGCCTTGCTCGCTGCGGTGCTGCTGCTCAACCTGGCACTCGCTGGGCTCGTGAGTAACTTCCCGCTGTTCAGCCAAGTCCGGTTCGGGTGGGGCACCACGTCAAACGCCTTCTTCTTCGCTTTCGTGGGGGTGTGCGCCGTCGTCACGCAGGGGTTCCTGATCGGACGCCTCCAGCCGCGCTTTGGGGAGAGCAGACTCCTCCTCGGCGGACTCGCCCTCGCCTCCCTAAACCTCCTCCTCGTGGCACTGGTCCCTTCCGGCGTCCTCCTCTACCCTATCGTCGGTCTCCTGGCACTAGGGATGGGGCTCGCCATCCCTAGCCTCACAGCCATCATCTCCAACCGGACCCCGGCCGAGGTGCAGGGCAGGCTCATGGGAGGCATGCAGGCGATCCTCAGCCTCGCCATGATCCTCGGCCCCGTCACCGCCGGGCTCGCCTTCGACCGTCTCGGCATCCCTGCACCATACCTTATCGGCGGGATACTGGCCCTCTTCGCCCTGATCGTCTCGGGGGCGGATCTGCTTCCGGGACGGGGGGCCGAGACTCTACAAAAGGCCAGGACCTCGGGGTAGGCTGGAAAGGAGAAAGAGCATGGCCTCCACTGGTGACCTCGCGATCAATCCGCTAAAGGTCGGGGTGATCGTCCTGACTATCGGGACGGCCCTGATCCACCTCTACCTCGGCCTCCAGGGCTTCCCGCTCTTTATTCTCAACGGGCTGGGGTATCTTACGCTTCTCGCGGCCCTGACTTTGCCGATACCCCGCATCTCACAGTACCGTAACCTGGTACGCTGGGTCTTCGTCGGCTACACGGCGCTTACGATCTTCCTCTGGATACTCGTCGGGGCGCGTAACGCTATCGGGTACACGGACAAGATGATCGAGATCGTCCTCTTAGCGCTTCTCGTGCTGGAGGCCCGCAACTCGCGGCGTTGATTGGTATCTATGTTCTCGAACAGGGTGTTTGGCGCCACTCCCTGATCCTACGAGTACCATCCGGATCGTGTTTAGCGCGTGACGGTGCGTAGATCGGGAAGTCCCCTACCTGGGCCGCCTCAGTATCGAAGATTCGGGCCTCGGCTTATGGCCCACCATGCACCCCCAAAGCAGATGGCGGCTATGAGGCAGACCATGCCTAGGGTCGGGTATGGGTTCAGGTCGGAGACGCCCAGTGTCACGTAGCGGGCCGCGTCGACGGTGTAGAAGATCGGGTTGAAGAATGTCACCACCTTGAGCACGCCGGGCAGCATACCCACGGAGTAGAACACTCCTCCGAGGAATGCGAGGGGTTGGATAATGACGCTCGTTATGAGCGAGATGTGCTCTACCCTCGTCGCCAGTGCGCCGACCATCGTGCCAAAAGAGGAGAACGTGAAGGAGGCGAGAAGCCCGATCACCACGAGCATCAGCGGGTGTTTGATCTGTACGCCGACGAAAGGAACCCCGACGATGAAGACCCCGGCCCCCATCACCAGCCCGCGCAGCATACCGCCCAAAGAGTAGGCTAGCGCGATCTGCAGGTCGCTCATAGGGCTGATGAGCACCTCGTCTATGTAACGCTCGCGCTTGGCGTCGAAGACCGACCAGGATGAGTTCATCTGAGAGTTGGTTATAAGGCTCATCAGCGCAATGCCAGGCAATATGTAGTCGAGGTAAGGGATGCCTTCGATCTGCTTTATGCGGCCGCCAAGCGCGATGCCGAAGACCACGAGGTAGAGGAGCGAGGTCAAGAGCTGCGGAACTATCGTCTGCAACCAGACCCGTGTAAAGCGGAGTATCTCGCGCGAGAGAAGGGTCTGGAAGGTCCTATCAGTGAAGATCATGGCCGATCACCTTCATGTAGACCTCCTCGACGTTCTTTGCTTCGTAGCGCTCCTTGAGCTCTTCGCTGCTGCCCTGGGCCGCGATGTTGCCCCCGTTTATGAGAGCTATCTCCTCGCATAACGCCTCGGCCTCCTCCAGATAGTGCGTCGTCAAGAGGATGGTCATCCCCCCACGGTTCAACTCCCTTATGTAGCCCCAAAGCTTGTAGCGTAACTCCACGTCTACCCCCGCCGTCGGCTCGTCCAGAAACAGCACCTTCGGGGCGTGCATGAGCGCCCTGGCGAACAGCACGCGCCGCTTCAGACCCCCCGAGAGCGTGTTGGTCCTCTGGGCGCGCTTCTGCGTTAGCTCGAACCGCTCCAGAAGCTCCTCGGCCCTTTCGCGGGCCTTCCTCCTGGGAACGCCGTAGTATCCGGCGTGGAACAATAGTGTCTCCTCGACGGTCAGGAACTTGTCCAGGTTCACCTCCTGGGGGGAGACCCCGATCATACGCCGCGCCTCCCGAAACTCCCGATAGGCATCTTTCCCGAAGACCTCGACCGAGCCAGAATCTGGCCTGGCCAGGCTGACCACGCCGTTTATGAGCGTCGTCTTTCCTGCCCCGTTCGGCCCCAGCAACCCGAAGAACTTGCCTGCCTCTACCTCGAGCGAGACCCCATCAAGGGCCAGAAAACCGTTGGAATAGGTTTTCGTGAGCTTCTCTATCTTTAGCGCCGGAGTACCGTTGGCCCTCACGCCATCACCGCCCCGGCAGCCTGCTCTCCGGAGAGCATGGAACCGTTTATGGAAGAATCCTCGGTGTACTCGCCCGCTAGCACGAGCCCCGGCGTCTGTGACGTATTCTCCGGCAGCCTGCCGTGAATGCCAGGCGGCTGGGCAAACTGTCCATAAGGGATGCGCCGCAGCGCGAGCGGCCTGAAGTCCGCTCCGGGATACCAGCGGCTCAGGTCCTCGATGCCCCGGCGGTAGAGGTCCTCATCGGACAGGTCCATCCCCGTAAGCGCTACGGCGTAGAGCAGGTGGCGATCCGGCCGTGCGTACTTCTCGGAGATGTTGCTCATCTCCACGGCATTGTTCACGAATGCTCCATCCTTGGCGTTCAAAAGTATCTTCTTTCCAGTACCAAGACCGTCCGTCTCATAGTACAAACATACCTCCCCCATAGACCCCTGAGGCACCGCTTCACCGGTGAGTGCTCAGGCCGTTGGTCCGCACGCGACCGCCGACGCCTTCTGACGCCTCGAAGACGGCGACCTCCGCTCCGCGTTCTCTGAGTACCTTTGCGCAGGTGAGGCCGGCCAACCCGGCCCCGACGATAATAGTTTTCATACCCGCGAGAGTGTAGCGCACAACTCAGAAGAAACAGTTATCCCTTTGACGCGAGGAGGCCCTACTTGCGGCTGCTCTCGAACTCCAGCCGTACTTTGTGCTCTGCGTCGAGCTTGAGCGCGGCTGCGTAGGGTTTGCCTGCCTTGCTCTTGAAACCTTTCAACTGTGCGGTGCGCCCTCTTGTTAGGAGCTGTTTGGCCTGGCTTACGCTGAGACGTTTGCCGGAGACTCGTTTCCAGATCGCGAAGTCGCACCCGGTCTTCCTCCACGCCGAGCAACCGTAAGCTTTCTTGGTCTCGATGACAGGAGCACCGCATTTTGGGCAAGCGCCTAGCGTCTCGTGGCTTCGGGAGGGAGCCGCCAGCCGCTCACCTTCCATCCCGCGGACTTCTTCGACCAGCTTGGTGGCGAAGCCGCTTATGTCGGCCATAAAGTCGGGTCGGCTCTCGGCGCCTTTCTCCATCTTCGCGAGCCGCTCCTCCCAGCGGGCCGTAAGCTCCGGGGACGAGAGTGGGCTCTCTCCGAGGAGCCTGATCAGGGACCTTCCTTTCTCGGTGGGAACGAGGATCTTCTTCTCTCGCTCGATGTAACCTACCTTTATGAGCCGCTCTATGGTGGCTGCCCTGGTGGCCGGAGTCCCGAGGCCCGAGTCCTTCATCTGCTGCCTGAGCTCCTCGTCCTCGACGAGCTTGCCCGCCGTCTCCATCGCCCCTAGCAACGCGGACTCGGAGTAGCGCGGGGGTGGCTTGGTCTCCCCCTCCTTGACACCGACCTTCGCCACGGCCCACTCCTGCCCAACCTCGATCGGCGGCAATACGGGCGGCTCTTTCTCCTTCCGCCCTCCGACTCCCTCTGGGTAAAGCGCCCGCCACCCCGCCTCGAGCACGACGCGCCCACGAGAAAGGAACGTCTCCTTTTGGACCTCGGTCACGACGGTCGTGTTCTCGAAGCGTGCCACAGGGAAGAATACGGCCACAAAACGCCTGGCAACCAGGTCGTAGACCTTCGCCTCGTCCGGCGGCAGCCCCCCCGATGATTTCTTGTTCGTCGGGACGATCGCGTGGTGGTCGGTAACCTTGGAGTCGTCCACGATGCGCTTGCTGATCGGGAGCTTCTCTACTCCGAGCAACTTCTCCGCGAAGGGCGCAAGTTCGGGGAGCGCAGCTGCGGCCTCGAGCCGCTTCTTCAGGCCATCCACCAGGTCCCCGGAGAGATACCGGCTCGAGGTGCGCGGGTAGGTTATGAGCTTTCTCTCTTCGTAGAGCGCCTGGGCTGCCCGCAACGTGCGCTCGGCCGTGAAGCCGTAGCGCGCGTTGGCGTTGCGCTGCAGCTCGGTCAGATCATAGAGGAGCGGCGGCTTCTCTGTGGCCGTCTTCTTCTGCGCCTTGCGGACGGTTCCCGTCCCGCCGCGCACCTTCTCCGCGATACGGTCCGCAGCCTCTCGCTCGGAAAGACGGTTCTCCTTGTTCTTGAACCACACGCCATCGTAGGTGCTCCTGTCACGCGAAAAGCGGGCGTGGACGGTCCAGAACTTCTCGGGCTCGAAGTCTTGTATCTCCCTCTCACGGTCGACGAGGAGTTTCAGGGTCGGGGTCTGGACGCGGCCCACGGAGAGTACGTTTCCACGGCCTCCGAAGCGGACCGAGTAGGCGCGGGTGGCGTTCATGCCGACGATCCAATCAGCCTCCCCGCGGCTGCGGGCCGCGTCTTCGAGGGGCTTCATCGTAGCGCCCTCCCACAGGGCGTCGAAACCATCCCGGATCGCCTCGCGGGTAAGGGAGGAGATCCAGAGCCGCAGCACAGGCTTCCTGCAACCCGAGAGACCATACAGGTAGGCGAAGATTAACTCCCCCTCCCTGCCCGCGTCGCAGGCGTTGACGACCTCCGTCACGAAAGAGCTCTTCATCAGTCCCTTCACCACGTCGAACTGCTCGCGGGTCTTGTGGTTCACCCTGACCTTGAAACGTCCCGGCAGGATCGGCAGGCTCTCCAGACGCCACTTCTTGTACACCTCGCCGTAAGCATCAGGAGGCGCCAGCTCGGCCAGGTGGCCGAGCGCCCACGTAACGGTCCACCCTTCGCCGGCCAGAGATCCTTTATCTTTCCGATGCCTCCCCAGGGCACTCGCTATGTCCCGGCCGACGGACGGTTTTTCGGCGACAATGAGCCTCATACAGAGGAGTATACGTACAGAAGGGATGATAGCCAGATGAGATTGCCTGAGCCTGCAGACGAGGAACTGATCAGCTCCGCCGCAAGCGTCATCAACCCGAAGATGGTCGGCGCGAAGATGGTCGGCGCGAAGATGGTCGGCGATCGTCTTTTCGGCGACGTAGGATGCGCGCTCATCACCCGAGTCGGCAACCTCTATTTCGGGGTTTGCATAGACACGGCTTCCAGCACCGGCTTTTGTGCGGAACACAGCGCCATCGCAGCCAGGGTCACGGCCGGGGAGTACAACGTCAAGAAGATCGTGGCGGTCTGGAAGGACGACAACGGTGCCGCCCACGTGCTGTCCCCGTGTGGTAGATGTAGGGAATTCTTGCGCCAGATCGACGAAGACAACCTGGATACGGATGTGATCCTGGGCAGAGGCAAGGTCTCGAAGTTGAAGGACCTTCTTCCTCACCACGAACGGGCAGAACCCTTGGTTTAGTTACTCCACTGAGGGTGGCAGCGTGTGATCTCCGGATGGGAGTCCGGGGGGCGAAGATGCGATGGGAAAAGAGTAGGGAAAGGAGGAATCGCCCGCGTCCGGACCCCGTAATGGTCGACCACCGGCAGCGGTGACACGATCTTGGTAATGTTGATCACCGCTCGCAGCCCACATGGCAGGATTGTATGCCCCGTGTGTGAAACCACCATGAAACGGAGATTAAATTTCTTTCATCTTGAAATCTTCTGGTAGACGCGCCGATTCGTCAAGGGTTTGATGCGGCGTCGAAGCGGTAACCGGCACCGCGGACGGTCTGGATCAGGGACGGCCCGTCGGGAGGATCGACCTTATTACGAAGGTGGCGCACGTACACATCGACGACGTTGGAGGCGGGCTCGAAGTCGTAGTCCCAGATAGCAGAGAGTATCTGCTGCCTGGAGAGGACCTGCCCGCCGTGGCGCATAAAGTACTCCAGCAGGGCGAATTCCCTGCTGGAGAGCTCTATCCTCTCGTCTCCGCGGCAGGCGTGGCGCGAGAGGAGGTCTATTGTGAGGCCGTCGGTCTGTATGAATGCCGACGCGGCCTGGCCCGAGCGACGGGTGAGTGCGCGCACGCGCGCCAGTAGTTCCTCGAACACGAAAGGCTTGGTCAGGTAGTCGTCTGCCCCTGCGTCGAGGGCGCCCACCTTGTCGCGCGTGTCGTCGCGGGCCGTGAGCATCAGGACCGGAAGGGCGGGGCGCCGGAGCCGGATGCGCCTTAGCACCTCGCGGCCATCGAGCCGAGGCAGCGAGATATCCAGGAGAACAAGGTCCACCGGCTCGTCCACGGCCAGCCGCGTACCCTCTTCCCCGTCGTACGCGCAGATGACCCTGTGGCCGTGGGCGTTCAGACCGCGCTTAAGGAAGCGCGCGATCGCGGCCTCGTCCTCGATGATCAGGATCAGCATCACTGCCCTTCCTTTCCTTGTCGCAAGTATAATCCATCTCGATACGAGCGAGTCAAGTGTTTTTCGGAGGGCCGTCCCGTGAGGCTTCCCACAGAGCTCCGCCGCTTTCGCAGCATCCTCGCCGGAGGTGTGCTGGCCGGCCTGGCCTATCAGGGGTTCAGATTACTGCGCGATGGCAGGTGGGGAGGCCTGGATCTGGGGCGGAGGAACGATGAGCGTTTCCGGCTTTACGCGGACAATGCGAGTGATCTCATCTACCGCTATCGCTTCCACCCGAAGCCCGGCTTCGAGTATGTGAGCCCGTCCTCCACCGTCATGACCGGCTACACCCCGCAAGAACACTACGCCGACCCGGATCTCGGCCTCAAGCTGGTCCACCCTGAGGACAGACGCCTGCTCGAGAGCTTGATGCGCTCTCCCGCGGAAGAGCCGCTCGTGCTGCGTTGGTACCGCAAGGACGGCGGTCTGCTCTGGACCGAGCAGCGCAACAAGCCGATCTACGACGAGGCCGGGAACGTCATCGCCCTGGAAGGTATCGCCAGGGACATTACAAAGCGCAAACTGGCGGAGGAGGCACGCAGGCAGAACGAGGAGCAATTCCGCCTGCTCGCGGAGAAGACCAGCGACTTAGTCTGCCTGCACGAACCGGACGGACGTTATCTCTACATCAGCCCCTCGTGCCGGCGACTGCTCGGCTACGATCCGGAAGACCTGCTAGGCACCGACCCCTACGATCTCTTTCATCCCGAAGACCTGGAGCGCATCCGCACCGAAGCCCACGAGAAGGCCCTCGAAGGGCAGGGGGCCGTTTCGGTAACCTACCGTATCCGCAAAGAGTCCGGAGAATACACCTGGTTCGAGACCCTCACGGAGCCGATACTCGGCGAAAGCGGTGATGTAGTCCGTCTCCAGACGTCCTCGCGAGACGTCAGCGAGCGCAAGCGCGCCGAGGACGCGCTGGCTGAGGCCGCCCGCGCCAGGGCGGAGTTCCTCGCCGAAGTCTCCCACGAGCTCAGAACCCCGCTCACCGTAATCCGGGGCAACGCGGAGGTCGGGCTGGAACTCGACAGCGACTGCGAGCACGAGGAGGTCCTCTGCGAGATTGTAAGGGAGTCCTCGACGATGTCCCGTATGGTCGAGGACCTGCTCTTCCTGGCCCGTTCGGAATCGGCCGCGCCGCCTTTCCGCATGGAGCCCATGGACGCGCAGGTGCTGCTCGCGGGCCTCGAGCGTCGGGCCGGCGCGCTGGCCGCGGAGCAAGTTACGACGCTCGATACTTCGCTCCTTGCGACCGGTCTCGTCAGGGTGGACCCCGTGCGGGCGGAACAGGCGATCCTGGCCCTCGTGGACAACGCGGTGAAGTACGGCCCAGAAGGACAACGCGTAACCCTACGTTCCGCCTGCTCCGATGGGGAGTTGCGCGTCGACGTCGAAGATCGAGGTCCAGGCATACCGGAAACCGAACTCCCACGCATCTTCGAGCGCTTCTACCGCCTGGCCGAAATCGAGGAGCCGGGCAGCGGCCTCGGTCTCTCGATAGCGCAGACCATAGCCGAAGCCCACGGCGGTCGAATCGAGGCCGAGAGCCAATTAGGAGAGGGAACCCGTATGTCCTTTGTTCTGCCACTGCTACAGGACGAGGGCGATGTGAGCTAGTCAGCACGTCGCCCGGCTTCGCCAGGCGATTTGTCAGCACTTCAGCTTTCGCCTGCGCGAGCCCTGGCTGAAAAGCCGCCGACCGCAGGGAGGCGGCGGGCTGACAAGCGAAGCCCGAAGGGCGTAGCGTGCTGACAAGCGCGGTTTTCCGGAAGTACTTCCGGAAAACTGCTATCAGAGTTCGTGCAACTCGCCTGATAGCACCTTAGCGTCGCCGGCGCGGGGGTCTTTGTCATACTCGGCGGTCACGCCCACTCTGGGGTAGGAAGCGGAGAAGTTCGGTGCGTTCAGCGTCACGTCGACCTGGCCGCTCTGTCCGACCGTAAAGCTCCCCGCGCTTACCCGTTCGTCGCCCTCGACGAGCCACAGCTCGTAGTACTGTTCGCTCTTGCAAGGTGGCAGTCCCCACGCTTCGAGGCGCAGCTCCATGTTTTCGCCGGTGCCCCTGATGCTCACCTCTCCGCCAGCACCGGGGGCGCGGTCGGTGGGGTTCAGGTTCGCCGAGACCATGGCCTGGTCCCCAAACAGGTTGGGGGCTATGATCGCCCCGAGCACCGCGAGCACGCAGAAGGCCGCGGCGACCGCAGCCACCCAGGTCGGGACGCGTCGGCCGGCTTCACGCCGCGGTATCCCTGCCACGATCCTGGCCTTGAGAGTCTCCGGCGGCGCCCCGGTGCTGCACGCAAGGTCGGCGAGGCTTTCGTGGGCCAGCCGTAGCTCTTGCGCCTCCTCCCTGCAACTCGCGCATCCTTGCAGGTGATCCTCGACCTCCCGTTCCTCATAAGGTTCCAGGGCACTCATCACGTAGGGCCCGAGGAGATCCCGCGTGTCAGGGTGCTCACTCATCAGCGGAGAACCGATCCTCGTCGAAGCCCATGGTCTCGCGCAAGGCGCGCAACGCCGCCGTGGTGCGGCTCTTTACCGTACCCAGAGGCGTAGCCGTACGGTCGGAGATCTCACGTTGCGAGAAGCCGTGGAAGTAGGCGAGGACGAGCACCTCCCTATGAACCGGTGTCAGCCGCGAGAGCGCGGCGGCCACGTCGAAGTTGCGCGAGAGATCGCCCGAAGGATCCGTCTCTCCTGGTTCGAAGAGCGGTTCGTCCTCGACGGTCCTGACGCGCGCCTTGCGGCGCCGGATCAGGTCCGTCGCCCGGTTGCGGGTGATACGGTACACCCACGTGGCGAAGCTCGCCCGCGCGGGGTCGAAGCCGGCGGCGTTCTTCCACACTGAGGTGAAGACGTCCTGAACCAGCTCCTCGGCGGTTCCCCTGTCTCCCAGGTAACGCAACCCCGTCCCGTAGACCAGCCCGGCGTAGCGGTCGTAGAGACCAGAGAGGGCACGTTCGTCTCCGGATGCCACCCTCTGCACCAGAACCTCGTCTTCTACACGGTCCATCCAGAGCCTTCCCCGACCGCCGGCGAGAACGGACTCTCTTGTCCCGCTCCCCTCGGAGCAGATGATATCCCATCCGCGCCCGTGCTCCGACGCGAGATAAGAATTACTCCCCGATACCAACCTTTCCATACAAGGTTTTATACGACCTACCGGGCTTACCGGATTAGCTTCTTCGCCGTCCAGAATCAGGATCGAGGTTAAAATCTGACCGGTTACGAGAAGAGAGGCATGCCCGGATGGAATCAGACACGGCAGAGAAGAAGCTCAGGGAGGTCGCCCAGAGGCCTGCGCGCGGGTCTTTAGGTAACTTCTTCGGCGATCTCAGAGACCTACTCCGCTACGAGACGCTCAAGGCAACCATAAAGGAGTTCATGCGCGATGACGCCCTCGGCCTCGGCGCGCAACTCGCCTTCTACCTGATCCTTGCCATCTTCCCTTTCATACTGTTCTGCGTTGCTATCCTCGACGCCTTCTCGAGCGCAAGCCCGCAGTTCGTCACGGAACTCTTCGACTACCTCAGGCGGCTGCTGCCGGCGCAGGTCTTCGGCCTGATTCAGACCTACACCGAGAACACGCTCCGCAACGCGGACACGGCGCCAGGCCTCCTATCCATCGGCATCCTCGGGACGATCTGGGCCGCCTCTGGCGCCTTCGCAGCCCTCATGAACGCCCTCAACCGCGCCTACGACGTGCAGGAGACGCGACCGTTCTGGAAGGTAAGGGGGATCGCCATCCTTTTGACGCTTGGCCTCTCGGCGCTCATACTGATCGGAGTACTGCTCCTCGTCGCAGGCCCCTCCATCGGAAGGACGCTCGCCGAGGCACTGACCCTCGGTGACGAGTTCATGTTCGTCTGGAATATAGTGCGCTGGCCCGCGGCGCTCCTGTTCATGGTCGTGACGGTAGCCCTCATCTTCTACTTCGCCCCCGACGCCAACCAGCCGTTCCGCTGGATCACACCCGGCGGCGTCGTTGGCATCCTGCTCTGGGTGCTGGCCAGCGTCGCCTTCAACCTGTACCTGAGCAGCGACTTCAATTCCTACAACAAGACCTACGGCTCGATAGGCACCGTCATCATCCTGCTCCTGTACCTCTATATCTCCTCCCTTACGATCCTCTTCGGCGCCACCCTCAACGCCACGCTCGTCAGAATAAAAGAGGAGGTTTCCGGCGAGCAGATCCTCGACGCCGAGCCCGCCAACGACAAACCCGACATTACCGATTAATAGATCAGGAACACAGAAGATCAAAAGCCGGCGCACGAAGTGGCAACACGTCTTTGATATACTCCTGTGATCGGGAGGAGTGGCCGAGTGGTTGAAGGCGGCACCCTGCTAAGGTGTTATACCTCTCAACGGGGTATCGAGGGTTCGAATCCCTCCTCCTCCGCTTCAAGAGTCGCCCATTTGCAGCATAAACGGGAAGTTCATAATAAGGGTTGAAAGGAGTTCCAGCTCTTACTACACCAGCGCAGCCAGAACTCCCTTATTGGTGGCCACGAAAGTCACATTCGTAACCGTGAATATGCATCTACGGCCACCAGAAGTTGTGGTCGCCTTCACGGCGCATCCCGGCCTCGCTCGAGCAAAAAGTGTCTCTATGTCTCCTGGTATGCAGGATACTGGATACGACTTTCCGAGATTTTCCCTTTTGCTCGACTCTAGCCATTAGGCCGTGTGACAAGCCGTATAGGTTAGCCACCCTACTATGGCCCTTGAGTCTTTTTGCGGCTCGCTCTCTCACTGCGACCCCCAAATACTCCCCTACAAAACACAAATGGTGTTTTGGCAGCCGCCTTTTAAGAGGAGTCGCCTGAAGGGAGCCAAGAGCCCTATCACCATAGTCGGCAGGGGTAGGCAACAAAGTGAGCGCTAGTAGTGCAGCGGGGCGCGCCATAAAGGAGGATTGACCTGAGAAAAGGAGTCGCATCGGAATTAGTGTCGCTGGACGGCGTGATGGAGAAGCCAGAAGAGTGGGCTTTCTCCTACTCAAACGATGAGATGGAGGAGGCAAACGCATCGGGGATGGCCGCCTCAGACGCCATGCTGCTCGGAAGGGTGACCTACGAAGAGTTCGCTGCTTTCTGCCCTTACCAGGATAGGGCCGAGTAGCCATACACAGACTACCTCAACAACACTCCCAAGTACATCGTCTCGAGAACGCTCAATGAGCCTTTGGAGTGGCAGAACTCGACCCTGATCAAGGGGAACGGGGCAGAAGAAGTCTCCGGGCTCAAAGAGCAGCCGGGCAAGGACATCACGATCGTGGGCAGCGCCACACTCTTCCGGTCGCTGCTGGCCGAGGACCTCCTAGACGAACTTAGAGCTTCCGTCAATAGGCTGGCTACCGTTCTTGCCTGACAGCTCTCCGAACGATTGGACCGCCTCTTGTCCGACCGTTGTCACATTAGCTACTCGCCTATTGACGGAGCCTCTTAGCTTGCGTTTTAAGCACGAGAGTTTTGCGATGTACATAAAGCTCATCGCAAAACCCCTCTCATTCGCCCTCTCCACCGCCTCAGGCCGCCGTCTTGATGGCCGGGTAGCGTTTGGCCCGGCCAGAGAGGCGCCCTTTGGGCCTCCCGGGAGACCTACCGCAGGGTTTCGGTGCCTTCGCCGGCGTGCCGAGCTCCGCCAAAAGCGACAAAACCACCCGATGGACCCGCACCGGTGTCAGTCGACCGGCGTCGTAGCGTTTCTCCCACGGCAGCCTCAGGTCCGCAACGCGGGTGCGCGCCAACCTTAGCTGTGTGTAGGCGGCCACCACCAGCCAGCTCCACCTATCCGCCTGCTCGGGGTGGCGAACCCGAGGGGTGCTCCATCCCAAAGCCTGTTTGAGGAAGCGAAAGGTGTGCTCCAGGTCGAAACGCCTGACGTAGGAGCGCCAGATGAGATCGAGCTCCGGCACCGTCCCCTCCGGACCGTGCCACCACAGCCACAAGACCCTCGGCTCGCGCCTCCTCTCGCCCCGGGGCAGACGCTCGACCTCAACCAGGATGAGCGTGCCTACCACGATGGGCAGGGGTCCTCGAGTGCCCTTTCCTGCATGGTTACTAACCTTCGGGTGCAGCTCGGCCCACGCCCGTACGCGCACGCATCCGTAAGCGGCGTCCTCACAGCGATGCTCGGCGGAGGGCTCTGGCCAGGTGCTCGGCTCAGCGCACTTCATCTTGGGCCCGTGGCGACGAGGGCGTCCTATGTGTGCGGGCGGGTCGCACAGGCTCGGGTCGCCGTAGAAGCGGCGCCCGGCGCGCAAGCGGAGGAGGATCTGGCAAGGGCTCCCCTCCAGTCCCTGCTGCACCTTGACGGGGTCGTAGCCCGCATCGAAGACGAACAGAGGGGCAACGTCGGTCCTACGAGAAGGAAGGGACCGCCGCAGGAAAGACCTCACCTGCTCGGCGGCGACCGCGTTGGCGTCTTGGGAGGGTCGGACGCGCCGCACGTCGATGGGAGCGGTCCAGCTCTCGCGCACGAAGCCCAGTTGTGCGATGAACTGGTAGGACCAGCCCGCTTAGGCTCATGGTCCATCCGATCGTCTTGGGCAGAGAGAAACGCCTCTTCGAGGATGGGGGCGATCAGAAGGCACTGAAGCTCGTGGACTCGAGGTAGTTTAGCACGGGCGTGGTCTATCTCACCTACGAGCAGGCACAGAGCTGAGGCCATTAGAGAGCCAGGGGCACCTTCCGGCCACTGTTACTCGGAGTCTTTCCCAGCTCCAAGCTCCGATGAAAATCTTCTTTGCTCATGCGGCTTTCGCCGCAAGGGTTCTCGCAACGCCGCTCCTCCGGGTGAGGCGGATCCAGGCTTCCGCCACCGAGACGTGCACGGCGAACGCCGCCAAAAACGATACTGCCGAAAGCGTGGCCACCGGTCCTTCGGTCGGATCTGCCACGGCGAACAGAGCCGGAATGAATATCACGCGCTGAGTGGCGACGGCGAGCCCTATAGCGAACGCCCTTATCATCCATTCCCGGTGCAAAGCCACCCTTCCTGCGATCTTCTACTCGAGCGCTTCTCGAGGACCTCCCACTTTTTATATCGAGGGCCAGGGTGGGCGGCATCGTCCGAACGGTTGAGCTGGGGGTGGAGATCGATCTGTTTCCGGACGTCTCGGACGCGATCTTGGTCTTCTCTGCTGTGCTAGAGGAGGTTCATCTCCCTGGCTCGCGCAACCGCCTGGGTGCGGTTGCGCGCCCCCAGCTTGCGGTAGAGGTTGTTGATATGCGTCTTGACGGTGGCTACCGTGATGAAGAGCTTGCCTGCTATCTCCCCGTTGGAGTTGCCGGCGGCGATTAGCGCGAGCACCTCCAGCTCCCGCTCGCTCAGTACTGGCTGGTGCAGGTGTTGACCGGCGGCCGGCGCCGCGTCCTCTTGCGCGAGGGCAGCCAGGAGCTTCGCCAGGTAACGCGCCGGGACGCGGCTCGCAGGGTCGGCATGGCCTCTCTGGCGGACTTCCAGCGTCGCCGAGAGGAGGTCGGCCATCGCGGGTCCCTCGTCCACGAAGGTGCGGACGTAGCCCTCCGGTTCCGCCAGGGTGAGGGCTTGCGTGAGGGTACGCACAGCCTGCACTTTCTCGTGTCTGGCCCACAGTGCCAACGCTTGCAGCGTCAGGATCTCTATCAGCTTTCCCGTTCGGCCTGCTGCCTCCGCCGATTGACGCAATTCCTCCAGCAACCGCAGTGCCTCGTCGTGGTCACCGCGAGCCACGAGCAACCGCGCCTGGCTGATCTGCTCGGTTTCCCACATCACGGAGAGCGAAATGTCGCCTCCGCCCGCCGCCTGCTCCAGCTCGAGGACGGCTGCCGTCAAGTCACTCCGGGCCAGGTGCAACCGCGCGTTCCAGGCCGCTGCGTCGATGGTCGCTTCTCCCGCGCCGGAGCTTTGCGCCAGCCTGTTCGCTTCGCGGGCCGTCTCTAAGGCGCTCTCCGCACTGCCCTGCGCCATCTCCACCCGTGAGAGGGCGACGTAGCCGTCTACCAGAGTGTCAAACTTACCCATCCGCTCGGCCAATCTTATGCCATCCTCAAGCCGACGCTCGCGGTTTCCAACTGGTTCCACTCGTACAGCAGTTTTCCCATGGCCACGTGGACTTCTCCCGTGGCGGGAAGCGAATCGCCACCCCGCTCAACCGCAAATCGTAGAGCACGCCGGAGAACGTGATCCGCTTTGCGCAATCGCCCCTGCGCCATATGTAGCTTGGCCTGGCGACTCATAGCCCTGAGCACCAAGTAATCGTGGCCTGCAACCCGGCCGAGTTCAGCGGTTTCTGCGAAGGCCGCGCTCGCTGCCGCCAAGGTCGTCAGCGGTCCGGTAGCCCTCAGCCAGGCGAAAGGCGGCGTGCGTTCGCATGTACGGGTCATTCTCGGGCAAGAGGGCCAGCGCTTGCCGGGCAAAAGCGATCGCGTCGTGCGGCTCTCCCTTCTGGTAAGCGCGCCAGGATCGGATGGCTGCGACGCCTCCTAGGAGACGTTGGCGGAGGGTCTCATCCGCGCTCGGCCGCGGGTCCTCGTTGACGCCGACAGCGTGCTCGATCTCCCGCACGAGGGGTTCGACGTCGTCCGACCGGCCGACCCAAAGCAAGCGCCGCGGCGTACTGCATCAACAGCTGAGGCCGACGGCGCATTCACTTCCTCGGGCAACGCCTCCAGCCAGCCCAAGAGCGTCATAACCTCTCCGCGGCTCCACATCTCGTCGACCACGTGCTCTACGATAGTAGGCCGCTCGAAGGTGATCTTGCGCCGCCAGTGCGTGCCCTACCGCTTCTGAGGTCCAATCGTTTCGCTGGTACCAAGCCGCCGCCCGGCGGTGCAGTTCTCTGATTCTCTCGGGATGTTCTCGCTGTAAGCGCGAGCGGAGGAACTCGGCGAAGAGGTGATGGTAGCGGTACCAGCGCCGCTCGTCGTCTAAAGCGACGACGAACAGATTCTCTCTCTCGAGCATCTCCAGCATCTCCTGCCCATCATTGCGGCCGGTCAGTGTGTGGCACAGGGGTGCGCTCATGCGCCCCAGCACAGACGTCTTGAGCAGGAAGTTCCTCACGCCTTCGGGCTGCCGCTCGAGGACCTCCTCGGTCAGGAAGTCCAGAACGTGACGGTTGCTCCCTGAGAAAGCCTCGACAAAGCCTGAGACGTCCGCGCAGTCGCGCATGGAGAGGGCTGCCAGCTGGAGAGCGGCTACCCATCCCTCAGTGACCTCTTCGAGTGCGGCTACGTCCCCCGCCGAGAGGGTCAGTCCCATCACGTCGCCCAGGAAAGCGGTTGCTTCCTCGGACGTGAAGCGCAGGTCGGCGGCCCTGATCTCGGCCATCTGGTCCCTGGCGCGCAGCTTCGCGAGGGAGAGGGGTGGGTCCGTGCGGCCGGAGATGACGAGGTGGACGTTCTCTGGCATGTGCTCGATCAAGGAATAGACGGCCTCGTGGACGGGCTTCGAGGTGATCAGGTGGTAGTCGTCGAAGGCAATCGTGATATTTTGCTCGAGCGCGAGTCAGCTCGTTGATCAAAGCGCCCACCACCACCTCGACAGGCGGGGGATCAGGTGAACGCAGCGAGGCCAGGACCCCCTCCCCGATCCCCTCTTCGACGGGCTGTAGGGCTCTGACCAGGTAAGTCAGGAAACGCGCCGGGTCGTTGTCTGCCTCCTCCAAGGAGAGCCAGGCAATGGATCCACCATCCCCCGAACGGACTTCTAACCATTCGCTCAGCAAGGTAGTCTTGCCGAAACCTGCCGGGGCGGAGACGAGGGTCAGCCTGCGTCCCTCATTCCGGACGAGGGCCTCACGCAAGCGCGGGCGCTCCACCAGGTTCGGGCGCGTCCGCGGGGCGCGCAGCTTGGTCGTTACGAGCGCTTGGCGCACGACGCCTGGTCCGTCTCGATTCTTCCTGAACACAAGCTTACTACGAGGGAGCGCCGGATCAAACCTTCACTTGCCTTGGTTGAATCGCAATGGAGGAGCCTGTTCACGAGAAACCGTTGGATAGGGCGCCGGGCCTCAACACGTCACCCCTCGATCGCCCCGGCGATGGATCTCCACCCCCCGCTCCACCCTTTGGACGATGCCTCCCTCTACAGCCGGACGATATGTTCTTGGCGACAGTAAAGCGTACCGGGAAGAAGGAGCGGACGATGAAGATGGAAAGAGCACAACAGAAGCAGACGACGCTGGTCCTCGGCGGAACGGGCAAGACCGGCCGCCGTGTGGCGCATGCGGCTCGCGGCGCGAGGCGTGCCGACGCAGGGTCGGTTCCCGCTCCGGCGAGCCGCCCTTCGACTGGGAAAACGAGGCGACGTGGGCGCCCGCGCTGCGTGACGTGGAGTCGGTGTACGTCTCCTATTTCCCAGACCTCGCAGTCCCGGGTGCGCTGGCGGCGGTTCGCTCGTTCGCCGAGCTGGCCGTGGAGAGTGGAGTCAGGCGGCTCGTGCTTCTATCCGGCCGCGGCGAGGAGGAGGCCCAGCGCACCGAGCTAGCCGTGCAGGAGGCAGGCGCCGAGTGGACGATCGTGCGCTGCAGCTGGTTCATGCCAGAACTTCAGCGAGAACTACCTCCTGGAGCCGATCCTCAGCGGCGAGGTCGTATTCCCTGCGAAGGACGTCCTCGAGCCGTTCGTCGACGCCGACGATATCGCCGATGTCGCCGTCGCGGCGCTGACGGAGGACGGGCATGCGGGGCAGATCTACGAGCTGACCGGCCCCCGGCTCTTGACCTTCCCCGAGGCGATCAGCGAGATTGCCGGGGCGACCGGGCGCAAGATCCGATACGTGCCGGTCTCTGTGGAGGAGTACGCCTCCATGCTGTCCGAGCAAGGCGTGCCGGCGGAGTTCGTGTGGTTTGCTCACCTACCTGGTCAGCGAAGTCCTGGACGGCCGCAACGCCTATCTGACCGACGGGGTGCAGCGCGCCCTGGGTCGGGAGCCCAAGGACTTCGCCGACTACGCACGCGAGGTCGCTGCCACCGGCATCTGGGACGGCGGACGATGAGCGGGCTCCTCTACGCCGCGACGCTGGCAACCGCCCTCGGGTGCGGGCTGGTCGCTGGCGTCTTCTTCGCCTTCTCGACGTTCGTAATGGCAGCGCTGAGGCGACTGAAGCCGGAGGAGGGGATCGCCGCGATGCAGTCGATCAACATTGTGGTGGTCACTCCCGTCTTCATGACGGCGCTCTTCGGGACGGCCGTAGCTTGCCTCGGGCTCACCGCGTGGGCCGTGATCTCTGCTGACGGGCGGATGACCGCGCTGGTGCTAGCCGGCTGTGTCCTCTACCTCATCGGCACCGTCGGGGTGACGATGGTGTGCAACGTCCCGCTCAACAACAGGCTCGCGAAGCTGCACCCCCAGAGACGCTGGCGCGGGGGCCTATTGGGTCGAGTACGTCACGAGGTGGACCGCATGGAACCATGTGCGCACCATCGCCGCTCTGGCCGCGGCGGCCCTGCTGACCGTCGCGCTCAGTATCTAGAGAATCTAGCCAGATCGGCGGCGGGTAATTCCGGTCGAAGCAGAGCCGGGAGCGGAAAGATCGAATCACAAGGTAGCAAAGGAGGACAAGACATGGCGAAGAGCAGGCGACGAGCTCGTCAACCCGGTCACCGGGCTCAGGACCGTGTTCCGGAAGACAGCCCGCGAGACAGGCGGTGAGTTGCTCCAGGTCGATTGGATCGGCGAACCTGGATGGACCACGGGCCCCGACCACATCCATCCACGCCAGGAGGAGCAATTCGAGGTCATCTCCGGCAAGCTGGGACTGCGGGTGGAAGGCATCGAGCGTATCCATGGCGCCGGGGAGGTGATCGTGGCCGCGGCGGGCTCCGCGCACGCAGCCTGGAACGCGAGCAGCGACGACGAAGTACACGTCCTGGTCGATTTCAGGCCGGCTTTGCGAACCGAGATCGCTTTCGAGACCCTCGCAGGGCTGGCGCGCGACGGGAAGACCAACAAGGCGGGGGCCCCCAGGAACCCGCTGCTGCTGGCGCTCGTTCTGCACCACTTCGAGGAGGAGATCTACTTCGTCAGGCCCCCGCTGGCCGTCCAGAGGATGATCTTCGGGGCGCTCGCCAAAGTCGCGCGTCTGCTCGGGTATCGAGCCGAATACCCCTACGCCAGGCGAAGCGAGATCTCCCGGGCAGGGATGAAATCTAACGCGGCATAAGGAACCGAAGCGATTTGAGGAGACACGCCATGTCACGTACAACGATCGAAGCCGTTAGCCAGAAAGCTCCCCGCTCCGCAGAGGGTCGGCCGTCCGCGTCTTCACGCTGGCCGGCGCAACCTTCACCACGGGCCTTATCGCCGGCGTCTTCTACGCCTACGCGGTCTCGGTGAACCTCGGCCTGGCGGCGCAGCCTGACGCCTCCTACGTCGCCACTATGCAGGCCATAAACGAGAGGATAGAGAACCCCGTGTTCTTCCTCAGCTTCTTCGGAGCCGTCATATTCCTGCTTGCGGCGCTCGCGGTACATTTGCCGAAGCCGCGGTCGAGTCGCTTCTGGCTCATCGCCTTGGCCTCGGCGCTCTACGTGGGGGGAGGCTTCCTGCTCACTGTCGTCGTGAACGTTCCGCTCAACGAGGAGCTTGCGCGCGTCGCCGACGCGTCTGCGGGCGAGCTGGCGCGAGCGAGGGCCGGATACGAAGGTCCATGGAACTTCTGGAATGGGGTGCGCGCGGTCCTCTCATCCTTGGCGTTCGTCGCCCTCGTGGGCGCCTGCCTGATTCGCGAGGACCGTCGGTAGCCGCTGGTGACACCTTTACAAGAGTGAGATTTGGGTTTGGGACGGCCCTATGCGGTTCCGCATAATCACAAGTTAGGTGGCGTCACGTACCTGTGATGGAATGAACGAGTCAGTCCTCAACACGCTTGCCGAAGTGGCGATCCTGGCAAGATCAGAGGCCGAGGCGTTATTGGTGGCTCGGCGCGGTTGCAATCACCATCGCGGAGCCTAGTGTGACCTTCTCGTACTTCATTCCGACGATGATCCGGCTAATGAGCACTGAATACTTGCCCGAATCGGAGGTCAAGCCCACCCTGTCGCAATGGAGGCGTCTGAACTACGGTCGTCATGTTCTAACTCTGGCGTCGTGGTTGGCAGCGCTGAAGGCGTTGTCGTCGCCAACTAGGTGAGCATAGCGGCTAAACCCTCGCTCGAGGGTGCAGAGGTCTGCTTTCAGCGGTGCATAACAAGGAGAGCTGGGCATCAAAACCATACTGGTCCCTCCGCTTAAAGAACGAGTATCGAAGTGCTGATCTCCATGAAGCTCCCCTAGCGCAACTACGGCGCGGAGCTGCCGATTTATCCCCAAACTATCCGTCTCGCTCCAGTGCTGGAGGACCTTGCCGGCTCAGCCACCCTGTCGACGTCTCATTCTCTGAGTTATTAGGCGGTAAACCTTCCACAATAGGTCCGAAAGCGTCCAGATCAGGAACACCCCAGCACCATGACCTATGGGGTGGAGCCGGGTGTTCTGAAACGCAGCAAGCCGCCATTCACCGTCCTGGCGCGTAGCAACGAGGGTCTGGATCGAGTCGCGTTCGGGTACAGGGTCGGTCTTGCCTCGCATCACCGTCCCGCCGACCGCGTGCATCAAGGCCACATCAGGGCTCAGGAAGCGCACATCCTTGACTTGCCCCACGAGGCGGCTCCCCTTCAGCCACTTGTCGAAGAGTTGCTGGTGGAACGGAGCGATCTCTTGACGCCCTTTGAAATGTGTGCCGTCGAACCCGATGAGATCTCCATCCTCCGTGAAGCCCGCAGCGAAGGCGTCGCCGCTGCCCTGGTTCCAGCCATCCATTAACTGCTGATAGAGGGCGCGGACCGCTGCCTCGTCGGCGGAGTGGTTCGCCTTTGTCTCGTCGTGCATGGGTGTCATCCTCTCAAGGACGGTTGCTCAGGCTGTGGTCTCCGTGTTCATCGGTCATTCGTTGGTCTCCTTTCAACGTCACGTTCCTTGGAGGACGCTTGTCTCCCGATGGAAGCAAGTCTTTTTGAGGGTGCCATAGGTATTTGTCGCGCGAACCTCGGAGAACTGCCCTTGCACTCACTTCGGTGAACAGAGCTCTGCGAAGGCTTACTCATCGTGCCCGGATTCTCGGATGGCAGCTCCCTTCTTCTTGTCCTTCAGGGCAGGATCGGGATGCAACCATAGCGAGACGTGCGCCGGTTGCATCGTTTCTCTTACCACCTCTACCAAATCGTAGCTCAAGGCGTCCAGATCCGTTTCGTCCCTGAGCTTTGCCGAGAAGGCTTCCAGGGTCCTTGCGGCATCGTACTTCCTCCTGTAGAAGCGCCTGTCTATGAAAGACTGGATGCGGCGTCTTAAGGGGTTGAATAGCGCGGCTATCACGAGGGTGGAGATCACTATGGCTAGTTGCGGCTGCTGCTCTTGGCCGGTGAGCACCCGGAAGATAGCCTGGGTCGTCGCCACGCTCCCGAAGTACATCAGCGCCAGCGCGACGGTGAGCGAACCATAGACCAGCGTGCGGTTTATGAGGAGGTCAATGTCGTAGAGCCTGTAGCGTAGGATCGCTATGCCCGCAGCTATAGGTAGACCCGCAAAGGTGAGGCTCGTGATGTCCTGGGTGACCTTGAGGGCAAGCGACGGTGTCCTCTGGCCGGACAGGAACGGTGCGCTCTGGTCTGAGAGGACTCCGACGACGAACCAAGGGACCGCCGTGGCGGCGAATGTCACTGCTAAGAGAGCAGCGGCACTGACAAACCACTTCAGCTGGTGGCGTTCTATCCCCCGCGAGCGCCTAAAGCGTATGATCATCGAAACCGCCGAAGCGACAATGCACAACGGCAAGATGAAGAAGCCGATGGTTCCGAGCAGCTCCAAGGCTTCCCTCGCTGCTTCGATGCCGAACGGGTTCGCGATCGCAATGCCAGGGGTTTCCTCAAGCCTTCCCGGGAGCAATGCCTTCGAGAGGCTCGAGAAGACCAACGCTACCACGGCGAGTCCTGCCACCATCCGCCAACGGCTCGAGGGCAGACGTCCGTCCGGGAAGAGCAGAACGAGGTAGGTGCCGACCAAGCCTACGAACGGCACCCAAATCCATTCTCTCACCCAAGCCGCCACCTGTGCGCCCGGGAGCGAAGCGGGCTGGGTGACAAGCGCGTAGATGGCGTACTCGCCCGAGGCGTTGAAGAGTGCCAGGGCAAGACCTGCGGCCAGTGAGATCCAGCCGATGGGGTTAGTGGGACGCCGGGAGGCAACCAGGGCGCCCACCAGCGTAAAGTCCAGGGTGACTGCCAGGAAGATGAAGGGGACGTTCGCCGTACCCCAGACGCCTGCACTCTCCACAACCCGTGTCGGTCTGTTCAGGACCAGGAGAACTGCAGAGGCCGAGAGCAACCCCACAGACAACAGGCCCGGCGACCAGGCCAGCCAGGAGGCGGTGCGGCGGCTCATCCCACCGACTCTTCGATCCTGCTCCCTTGCCTCGTCTGTCACAACCCCACTCTACATCACTACTGTATCTGAAACGTTACGAAATGCGTTACGAAGCCAAGCGGGTAGCGAACCACCGAGAGTGCGTATATCTAGGCTAGACGCTTCGGTGAATAGGCCTTTCTCGGGTGCGCTGGGCTTCCTAGAGCGTGTTATGAACTCGGGCGAAAATCCGCATAGAAATGCGGATTCCACGGTCGGGTTGGTTCCTTCACGATCTCCGTTTTCCGCATACCTAAGCCGTTTCTAATCGAGTTCATAACACGCTCTAGAAGTTGGGTGCATGATGAGATGAAAGGCCGGAGCCCTTTGACCTAGGACGCCAACCCAGTCAGCTTTCTATGGACGGTGATTGGCTTACCGATGTGTCTCCCCATATTTGACCATTCCTACCTCCGCGATAGCCTTCTACAAGCATTGCGCTTTTCCTCCTCTGGAGTCGCGTGGGGTCAGCTCTAACGTTTGGCAGCCGAGACGATAAAGTTCCTGATTTCCGGGTTGTTCACCTCCGTGAACACCTCAGGGTAGCGGGCCTGCGCGGCGCATTTCTGCACGGCGTAGCGACTATCGATCCCTACCTGAATGCGGCTGCCAGAGTCGAACAAAGGTCCGCCACTGTCGCCGAAGCAGGGGCCTTTCCCTTTCTTGCCGGCAGCGACGTGGAGGCTCGGCAAGTACGTTGGGGCCTGAGACTGCTGATAGGCCCGTTTGGCGCGAGAGTCAGAAACCACGGGGACCGACACTTCGTGCATGCGATACCGGTACATGTCGGGGCGTTGTTTCACTGCCCCCCAGCCGGCAGCCGTCAGGATGTGTTCTGGTTTCTCTAGATTGTTTTGCTTTGCGGCGGCGAGCTTGATCGGCTTGATGCCCTTTACCGCACGCCTGAGCTTTAGGACCCCGGCATCGTATCCATTCCCATTGTAGAGAGGATGGATGAAGGGCCGACTGGCTCCTATCTCCTGGCCCTGGTTCTTCTTCCTTAGGTCCGTCCGACCGACGATCACTTTCGCACCTGTCGTGCTTATAAGGCAATGGGCGGCGGTCAACACGCTATCTCGGTCTATCAAGCTCCCCGTGCAGGCAAAGACGCGCTTGCCTTTGTATAGCTCTACGTACGCCATGAAGGGGTACTTGCCGTCGGGCACCGCAGTACCGCCTACTATCATGGGGCTTACGGAAGCGTATGGAGGTTGCTCATCGGCCGCCTGCGGTGCGGCTTCTCCGCTTTGCACAAACACGATAAGAGACACTACCATTGCGGCGACCACCGCCCCTACCAAGGTCGCCCACAACGGATCCTTAATGAACTTGCTTACCGACATATCGGGCATGCTCCTTTTCTATTGAGGCGGAGCACCATAGGTGTTAGACCCCCGCTCCATTTTGCCTAACCACATCCGCAATGCTTGCTAAAAACGTGACATCCGTGCCACCCTTTCCCACACAGACGCAGCTTTGCTTCACCCAACCATGCTAGCAAGAAGCGATGAATTCCGAATGAATGCTTGGCGAACTTCTTAGACCTGCGTACACGCGAGGTTCGCCGAAGACCCTTCCACGCTGTTAGACGAGCGGCGCGGAATGTTCACTGATAGAGCAAAGATCGAGCAGGGTCTCATGGGAAAGACCTGACTGCGGTACACCAACCACTGCACCAACGCGGTCAGAAGCCGCCCACGAGCGAGCACACACAACCGCGAGCACAATATTCTGTAATTGCTTTGTCTATGCGGGTTTCTGACTTCCACCACGCACAGCGGCGTACGGCCAGAATGCCCTTATTGGTGGCCGTGAACTTGTATCTACGGCTACCAGAAGTTGTGGTCGCCATCGTGGCGCATCCCGGCCTCGCTCGACCAAAAGGCGTCTGCATGTCTCCTCAGATGCAGGATTATGGAGATGACATTCCGCGAACCTTCGTTCCAGGCACCCGGGTGAATAGATCTCCGAGCGCCGGCGTTGACAACGGCTGTTGCGAGGCGTATACCAGTGGTTGACAACAGAATGCCAAGAAGACGCCGAACTCCCGGGTGGCGCCGGGGGGTGGGGGACCCACTTGGGACCTACCAGGTCTTCGGGGTGAATCGCCAGCTAGCACCCGCTGGCGTAGGGCTTAGCTCTTTCGGCCCGAACCCGACAGCTAACCTCGCAGGCGCCGAAGAAGGAGGTAGTAGGCGTGCCCGAACAGCGACCCTTCTTGGAACGACTCATGTTCGGCAGGAGGCACGGACCTCGCGCTCAGCGCGAGGAGAAGGTACTCCAGTACATCATCCACCGCGTAAACGAGGACGCCGACCTTCACGACGTTCTCCAGGAACCCTACGTACGCCGCATCTGCTCCCAGGACGAGATCGACGAGATAGTCATGGACCCCGAGCTCGTCCACCATTGCAGGGAGCACCTGGAGCACATATTTGCCTCTGGGGAGCTAGATCCGAAACGACGCCGTTAGATGTCTGTCACGAGATAAAAAGGGGCCATCATAGTCTCCCCTCACCAAGGAGCAAAAGATGGCCCAACCCAACCATACCCCACGTCTCGTCGAGTCGGAAGAGGCCCTCACGGTGCTCTCTTGCCTCATCGACGACGCTCACGCTCAACTCAAATCCGTGCCCACTGCTACGAATCCCTCAAGCACCTCTCGGACTCCGACGTCATCGCCCTCTTCCAGCAGCTGCGAGGCGTGGAAAGCGAACGCTCTTTCTTGCATTACCTGGGGGCGGTGAGCACGGCCGCAACCGTGACCTACGGCGCCCTAGGGATGCTGTTCCGCGAGAGCCTCATCTACATGCTCGCTACCCTCGCCCGGCTCGGGGTTCGTTCCGAGGCCGTGATACCAATCCTCGGTTACCGTCTCTTCAACTTCTGGCTACCCATGCCGCTCGCCGTCGTTTTCTACCCGACACTCGGATGAATTGGACGAGACCGCGTCCCGGCGGTTAGCGCTTCGGGCAACCGCTGGCAGTTGCGCACCGAGGCCGGGTACGCGAGACCCGGCGGGCAGAAGAAGCCGTGCCGAGTGAGGAAAGATGGTTTCGACGGGCAGCGTTTCATTGCTGAGGTGCGGCCCATCCGCGAGATGACCGACCTACCGATAGGCGTGGACGTCGGGATCACCGCCGAGACCACACCTCCGGTGGTACAGGGCGGGGCTCAAGTCCTGGTGGCCGGTTCGGCCGTCTACAAAGGTGATCCAGCGAGTAAGTAGCGTAAGATCACGGAGGCCGGAAAGTGCACCGCCAGGAGGTAGCAGACTGCTCACTGTGGTGAAGTGCATCCCAAGTAGGAGGAAGATCCGATGCAGAAAGCAGATAAAAGACTCGTCCAGCAAGCCCGGATGGTGCTCGACTTCAACTGGACCGGTGAGTACACAATGCCGGGTCCGAGGCTCTATCCGCACCAGTGGTCGTGGGACTCGGCGCTCATCGCCATCGGCTACAGTCACTACGATCAGGAACGCGCCGTGAGGGAGCTCCTCCACCTATTCGAGAGCCAGTGGAAGAGCGGGCTCCTGCCGCAGATAGTGTTCAATCCCATCTTCAGCGAGTACTTCCCTGGCCTGGAGTTCTGGCACGCCGAGCGCAGCCCCGATGCCCCACGCGACCGCAAGACCTCGGGTGTCGTCCAACCGCCCGTTCACGCAACGGCCGTACTGCACGTCTACCAAAACGCCAAAGACGAAGCAGCTGCCGAAGGGTTTCTCAAACGCGCCTTCCCCAAGCTGCGGGCTTGGCATGAGTACCTGCACCGGGAACGCGACCCCGAGGAAGAGGGCTTGGTCTACATCCGCCACCCCTGGGAGTCGGGCATGGACAACTCCCCGATGTGGGATTCGATCATGGAGCGCATACAGCTACGCCCAGACCAGATCCCGCAATACCGGCGAACCGACATGCGCTTCGTGGCCGCCGGGGACCGGCCCCTGGATGCCGCTTACGACCGCTTCGCCTACCTCGTCAAGCTCTTCGCAGACCGCGACTACGACGAGGCTCGCATAAGGAAGGACTGCCCCTTCCTGGTCCAGGATGTGCTCTTCAACGCGCTCATGTGCCAGGCAGACATGGATCTTGCGGAGATCGCACGCGCATTGGGCGAGGATCCTTCGCCCTTCGAGCAGCGGGCGAAGAAGACGGCCCAGACGATGAACGAGAAGCTCTGGGATGAGGAGCACTCCACTTACCTGGACTTCGACCTTAGTTCGAACAGACTACTGGAAGTTTACGTCGCGCCGAACTTCGTGCCCCTGTATGCAGGTATACCCGACGAAGTGCAGGCGCGTCGCATGGTTGACAGCCTGGAGAACACCGGGTTTGGTCTCTCGGATGACAGTCTCACGCCGGTACCGAGCTACGACCGGTACGGCTTCGCCTTCTTCCCGACGAAGTACTGGCGCGGACCGGTGTGGGCCAACATAAACTGGTTCCTCATGCGAGGCCTAGAACGCTACGGCTACAAAGAACAAGCCGAGCGACTGCGAAATACCATTATCGCGTTGTGCAAGGAGCAGGGCTTCTACGAGTACTACGATCCCACGACCGGTTTCGGGCACGGCTCGGATCTCTTCTCGTGGACGGCGGCCCTGTTCTTGGACGTAGTGCTCGAGGACTAAGCTTCGGAGAACGTTTCCAGGCAATGGATAGAAGATCCTGCCCTAGCTCCCCACCAATCCGTCCACGTCCAGCCGCGCCTTTGGCACGGGCTCGAATCGGTAGCCAAAGCCTCTGACACCGTGAATGTAGGTGTAATCCGAAGGGGGCTCGATGCGGGCCCGGATCCGGCTGATGTGTATATCCACCGTGCGGCTGGAGACGCCTCGCCACGTCGCTCCTGCACGCCGGATCAACTCTCGACGACTTACGGGCACCCCCAAGGACTGAGCCAAGGCTATTAGTAGGCGGAACTCCTGCGGTCGCAGGTCTACCCACTCGCCCTTTACCCGGGTGGCGTAGTTCTTCGCATCCAGCCAGAGGTCTCCAGGTTGTAGGATTCGCTGGCTGCCGGCGGCCCGGCGGCTACGCAGGTGCGTCCGCACACGGGCCAGCAGCACCTCGGGGAGAAGCGCTTCGCCGCGTAGTCGTCAGCGCCGGCTTCCAGGCTTCGGACCTCATCCTCTTCAGATCCGTCGCCCAGCACGAAGATCACGGCCCTCCGGTTTTTGGCCCGGATCTGCTTGTAGACCGAGAACCCGTCAACTCCCGGCAGCTCTAGATCGAGTAGAACGACGTCAGGTTGCCAGGAGGAGCACGCGATCTGCAACGCTTCCTGCCCATCGGAGGCAGTAATGATGTCGAATCCCTCGCGCTCTAGCCAATCCGCGACAGAGAAGCCCTCAATAACGCTTTCCGCCGCAAGGAGCAACCTGTGCGACTCTCCGGTCGAGTGCCTTTCTGCCATGTCGACCAAAGTTTGCATGCCTAGCGCCCGTAGTCTCAATGCTCATCGAAGCATGAAACGAAGATTTAACGTGCTTCTTACCGGCGTGTAACACAAGCCATAAATCCTTGCCCTACTATCGAAACGAGCCAGAGTTGGCCCTCAAGACATGTGTTCCTTTAGCGGAGGGAGTGTACAGGTTGAGTAGAGCCGGGCGTTTGAAATCGTTTGTGGTGGCTGGCCTCATTGTGGCTCTATCGCTCGTCCTGGCGGGTTGCGGTGCCAGCGGGCAACAGAATGGTGGTGGCGGCGAGCCGGTCACCGGTGAGATCCGCATCGAGGGGTCCAGCACCGTTTACCCGATCACCCAAGCTGCAGCAGAGCTTTTCCGGGAAGAGAACCCCGACGCGCGTATCGAGGTCGGGGGCGCGGGTACGAGCGACGGCTTCGAGGCTTTCTGCCAGGGCGATACCCAGATCTCGGACGCTTCCAGGCCCATAGACGCAGCCGAGGAGGTGCCTGTGTGCAAGGAGAACGGAGTCGAGTACATCGAGATCCCGATCGCCTACGACGGTATCTCGGTCGTCGTCAACAAGCAGGGCAACGATTGGGCAACGGACATCACGAGCGAGGAGCTCAAGAAGATCTGGGAACCGAGCGCGGAAGGGAAGGTCACGACGTGGAACCAAGTGCGTTCCGATTGGCCGGATGAGCCGCTGGACCTCTACGGCCCTGGCACCGAGTCGGGCACCTACGAGTACTTCAACGAGACCATCGTGGCAAACGAGGAAGAGGTTAGCCGCCAGTCTGACGTCGAGATGAGCGAGGACGACAACGTGCTCGTGCAGGGCGTCTCTGGCGACGCGAACGGACTGGGCTACTTCGGGTACTCGTACTACGAGAACAACCTGGATACTCTGAAGGCTCTGGCGGTGGACGGTGTCAAGCCCACCGAGGATACGATCCGTAGTGGCGAGTATCTGCTCTCCCGGCCGCTATTCATCTACGTGAGCACCGACGCGCTCAAGAACAACAAGGCCGTAAAGCCTTTCGTGGACTTCTACCTCGCGCCGCAGAACCTCGACCGGCTCGTAAAGGCGGCGAAGTACGTGACGTTGCCGGCCAGCCTTGAGGACGAGGCTCGGGCGCATTACGAGGACCGCACCACAGGTACGGTGTACAACAAGGATGGCGAGCCGAAAGGCGGCGACTTGGAGACGGCACTCAAGCAATCGCAGTAATCGTTTGTGCCGCGACACAATTGCCTGTAGCAATGGGGGGCCGTCTCGGGAGCCGGTCCCCATCTTACTGACCACGAGGTTTCGGAGGGTTTTGGGTGGCGATCAGGGCTGAAGGTACGAGGTCAGGGGCTGATACCTGGAAGCGCAATAGTCGCACCAGGGAGGCCAGGGAGCGCGTCATAAAGGTCCTTCTCACCGCCTGCGCGTACCTATCGATCTTTACCACGTTCGGGCTGGTTATCGTGCTCTTCGAGGAGACCTCGCGGTTCTTCCTGAAGGTCTCCCCTGTGGAGTTTCTGACCTCGACGCGGTGGGCGCCGCCGCAGGGCGATTTCGGTGTCTTACCGCTCGTCTACGGCACGCTGATGGCGACCATCATCGCCATAGCCGTAGCACTTCCGATAGGATTGCTCACGGCCATCTACCTCAGCGAGTACGCCCCGCAGCGTTTGCGGCGGTGGCTCAAGCCGGCGCTCGAGATCCTGGCCGGCGTGCCAACCGTGGTCTACGGATACTTCGCGCTGACGTTCATCACCCCGCTCTTCAGGGACAGCCTCTTCTCTGGAATAGAGTCCTTCAACGCGATCTCCGCCGGACTCATAATGGGGGTGATGATCATCCCGACGGTGGCCTCGGTCAGCGAGGACGCGATCTACGCGGTGCCGCTCTCTCTCAGGGAAGGCGCCTACGCGCTCGGCGCGACCAAGCGCGAGACGGCGACGAAGGTCGTGGTGCCTGCGGCGCTATCGGGGATCGTGGCGGCCGTGATCCTGGGTATCTCGCGCGCCATCGGGGAGACGATGATAGTAACCATCGCGATGGGGGCACAGGCGAACTGGCTCGGAAGTCCTCTTGAAGGTATGCAGGCGATGACGGCCTACATCGTTCAGGTTGTGGGCGGGGAGACGCCACGCGGTTCCATAACCTACGAGTCCATCTTCGCGGTGGGATCTGCATTGTTCGTGATGACGCTGATCCTCAACCTCGCGAGCTACTGGTTCGTCCGGCGTTACAGGGAGACCTACTAGTGACCCAGAGAACCACGAAAGCCCAGCAACAAGGCGGTCCGGGAGGGCCGGATTTCAAGGCTTCCAAGACCACCAGGTACGGTCTGGACAGGGCCTTCACCGCGCTGGTCACGGGGGCGGCGTTGGTCGGCATCGCCGTTCTGGCGTTGCTCCTGGTCGACGTGATCAGGGACGGTTCCACGATGCTCAGCCTGCAGTTCTTGACGAGCTTCCCATCGCAGATCTTTCCCGAGAACGGGGGCATCTACCCCGCGTTGATCGGATCGCTGTGGCTGCTCGGGTTGACGGCCCTGATAAGCGTGCCTCTGGGACTAGGGGCCGCTGTGTACCTGGAGGAGTACGCCGAGGACACGCGCATCAACCGGATAATCGAGATCAACATCTCCAACCTCGCCGGGGTCCCTTCTGTGATTTACGGCCTGCTCGGCCTGGGTATCTTCGTAGAGCTCCTGGCGCCGGTAACCGGGGGCGGGAGCGTGCTCACCGGAGCGCTCACCCTGAGTTTGCTCATCTTGCCGGTGATCATCGTTGCCACCAGGGAGGCGTTGCGGGCCATCCCGGGCTCCATCCGCGAGGGCGGCTACGCGCTCGGGGCCACGAAGTGGGAGGTGATCTGGAGTCACCTGCTCCCGATGGCGCTGCCTGGCGCTCTTACTGGCATCATCCTGGCGCTCTCCCGGGCGGTCGGTGAGGCGGCTCCGATCCTGGTCGTCGGGGTCTCGCTATACCAGACCTACGTCACTACGGGACCTTTCGACGGCTACATGGCGCTGCCCACCCAGATCTACGACTGGATCAGCCGTCCACAGCAGATCTTCCAGGACTCCGCCGCAGCCGGCATAGTTGTGGCCATGGCGGTATTGCTACTGGCGAACTCCTTCGCGATCTGGCTGCGAAACCGCTACCAGCAACGTTCGTAGTGGCAGTCTATCCAAGAGAAAGGTGTTAGTCTAATGGAGTCTCAGAAGACCGGGAGGGAGCTGAAGGTGTCCGAGGTGTCGAGGGACCAGCGCGACGTGAATCAGAAGGGCGATGGCGCACCCTCAGGCGACGGTCTGACCCTGGGTATGAAGGTCCAGAACCTCTCGGCTTTCTACGGCACCTTCAAGGCCGTCACGGACGTGAGCATAGATATCCGGGCCAACAAAGTGACGGCGCTAATCGGGCCGTCCGGGTGCGGCAAGAGCACCTTCATACGTTGTTTGAACCGGATGCACGAGGTGATACCAGACGCGCGCGCCGAAGGACACGTATTGCTCGGAGAGCAGGACATCTACGCCAAGACCTCGGACCCTGTAGTCATCCGGCGCCGCGTCGGGATGGTCTTCCAGAAGCCCAACCCGTTCTCCAAGTCCATCTATGAGAACGTGGCCTGGGGGGCCAGGATCAACGGCTACCGCGGCGACATGGACGAGCTAGTAGAGCGTTCCTTGAAGCACGCCGCCCTCTGGGACGAAGTCAAAGACCGCCTCAAGGAGAGCGGTCACGGACTCTCAGGCGGCCAGCAGCAGCGTCTTTGCATCGCACGCACCATGGCGGTGGAGCCCGAAGTGATCCTAATGGACGAGCCTGCGAGCGCGCTCGACCCGGTCTCGACCCAGAAGATCGAAGACACCATGGACCAGTTGAAGCAGAGCTACACGGTCGTGATCGTGACGCACAACATGCAGCAGGCGGCGCGCATCTCGGACTACACAGGCTTTTTCTACATCCAGAATATGGGAGATCCTGGCCAGCTCTGGGAGTTCGACGAGACGGAGAAGATGTTCTCCAATCCCGATCGCAAGGAGACGGAGGACTACGTGACAGGACGGTTCGGCTAGAAGATGCCCCGGGAGACATTTAATCAAGAGCTGGTTGATCTGACCTCGGACTTGCTCGATCTCGGAAGGGAGGTCGAGGCCTCTCTGGAGAACATGGTAAGGGCGATGGAAGGCCGCGACGCTGGCGTGGCGCGCCAGGAGTTAGGGGTGGACATCCGCTACAAAACGCGGGGGATGGATATCGAGAGGGAGTGCATGATCTTGCAGGCCCGCCAGGCCCCCGTGGCCGGCGACCTGAGGTTGCTCTACACCGTGCAGTCGGTGACGAACCACCTCGTGCGGTCAGGCACCCTCTGCGAGCACATCTGCCATGCGATCGTGGACACAGAAGGGTGCGATCGTGACGAGGATCTGGAGACCGCCCTCGTGGAGATGGCCAGGACCGCGCGCAACGTGTTCAACGAGGGACTCGACGTTTTCGAGAACCGCGACATAGAGAGGGCCCGCAACCTCCAGGCAAAGGACGATAAGGTGGACCTCCTCTACTCGGAGGCCATGAACCTGATAGCCAATCCGTCAGGGGACGGCGGCGCGCCTGAGTGGAGGATGCGGGCAGCCCTGATGGTCCACTACCTGGAGCGCATCTCCGACCACGGCGTGGACGTCGGCGGAAGCGCCGTGTTCCTGGTTACAGGACAGCGCATCGAGGACGCCATGCGCCAGTACCTGGATCGCGATCTGGGCGAGGAATAATATCGACGTGCGTAGTCAGATGTCAACGAGTACCGCGGCGATTTGGATCGCCTCTACCCTGAGGCCCGATCTTCGTCTACACAAGCGAAACGTGGTGCCCCAGGGCAACGCAGTTTTGCAGAGCGCTGCCCGAATTTGAGCCACGCGGCAGCAATCTGAAGCGTCGAAACGCGAAGAGGGCCGGATCTCTCCGGCCCTCCGTCAGCCTCGTGAAGGGGGATGGACAGCCCTCGAACGTCTCCATGTGAGACTCAGGGGTCATTTTACTGTGCATCCCCCTTCATGGGCCCTTGCTATTCGCGCCAACCTACATCATGCCGCGCAACTCGGCAACCATATCCAGGCCCTGTTGCTTACACAGGTCCTTGGGGCGCATGATCGCCTGCTCGTCCAGCAGGTTGCGGGTCCTGGCCTCCTTCTCGAGGTGACGCTCGATGACGTCTATGGCCCGGTCCACGTCCTCGCGGGTGACCTCGCGGGTCTTCTCGTGGGTGATAGTCATAGTCACGTGTCTACTCACCTCCTTTCCGTCGCGGATTCGACGGAGCTTGTAACATTTGATCCGCCTTTGCTGACTCCAGGGTAATGGCGCGCCATCCCCTTGTCAAGGAGAAATTTGGCTTTTTGTGTTGGCCGCCGGGCCGAAGATTGGCCGGGCCGCCGGGACCCTGCAACCTACCTGACGAAGGCATCGCCGACGAGGCGCGGCACGACGGGCACCGAGTCCTCGGCGAGGCAGAATTCAATGTCCTCCTCGTACCCGAGACGTTTCAGCCTACGTGCCGCGCTGTTGTTCCGCAGTGCCCCCACGGGGCGAGACAAATAACTCTCGACGACGCGCCTGGCCCGCTCGTCCAGTTCAGCACCACGAGAGTGCAGCCGATGGAGAATGGCTCCCGCCGCCGCCTCATCCTCCGAAGCGCGGCGACCCTCCCAGCCGCACCCGACAACCACTACCTCTGCGCCGTCGTGGGTCCCTCCGATCAGTTCATCGGCCAGGATACCGGCGTTTACGAAGGCACCGGTCAGGATGGTCCCGGCGCCGCGGGCGGCCTCCACGACGCGCGTTCCGTTCGATGTCGAGAGTGCGATCTTGGAACCTGGCGTTATCTCCGAACCCAGGATCTCCGTAGGCGAGTTACCGAAGTCGAAGCCGGCCACCTTCGCGCTCCCCCGCTCCCCGATGCGGAAGTCCGTCTTGGCGGCCGCGGCAGCATCGATGGAAGCGACGGGCACCACCCGAGCGCCCTTCGAGACGAGGACTGCTATGGTCGTGGTCGCCCTGAAGGCGTCGACCACGACCACCACAGAACCGGCGCGAGCCGCCCGCCGCGCACCGCTCTCCCCGCCCGCGTAGCGGGCGATCATGGTGCGGGATACAGAGACTTCTCCAGCATCGCGAGAAGATTATAGACCCGGGCGTGGAATGAGAGAAAGTCAACAGCGTCCGGGGCTAAAATGTAGTAGATCTGTCCAAGATCCGAACGCGAACAGGGAGCGGAAGATGAAATACCGTACGCTGGGCGGCACCGATATAGCGGTCTCCGAAGTAGGCTTCGGAGTGTGGACGGTTTCGACCGGCTGGTGGGGAGAGGTGGACGACGAGAGGTCCGTGAGGCTCCTCAGAGAGGCCCACGAGCGGGGCATCAACTACTTCGACACCGCGGACACCTACGGCTCGGGCAAAGGAGAGACGCTCCTCGCTGAGGCATTCGGGCACGTGCGCGATGAGGTGGTGATCTCGACCAAGATCGGTTACGACTTCTACAATCATACGGCCCGTCGCGGCCAGCAGGAGCGCCCGCAGGACTGGTCCGAAGAGTTTATCCGCTTCGCCCTGGAGCAGAGCCTGAAGAGGCTCGACACGGACTACATAGACTTCCTCCAGCTTCACAACACCAAGATGGACGCCATCGAGGACGACGGGCTCTTCGCCCTTATGGAAGCGTTTCGGAGCGAGGGCAAGATCAGGGCCTACGGCATCGCCCTCGGGCCCAAAATAGGGTGGCTCGAAGAAGGCGTAAGGGCGATGCGCGAGCGCAGAGTAGAAGGCGTGCAGATGATCTACAACCTCCTCGAACAGGACCCCGGCCGGGGCCTGATCGAGACCGCCAGAGAGACGGACACGTCCCTGATCGTACGCGTCCCCCACTCCTCGGGGATGCTCGAAGGCCACTACGACGAGAACACGACCTTCGCCAAGAACGACCACCGTCGTCACCGTCCGAAAGAGTGGCTCACCACGGGCCTGAAGAAGGTGGAGCAACTCTCCTTCCTCACCGAATCCGGAGGGCGTACCCTCGGCCAGGCCGCACTCAAATTCGTCCTCGCCTCCCCCGAAGTAGTCTCCACCCTCCCCAACATCTACGGCAAAGAGCAGATAGAAGAGTTCGCAGCGACCTCGGAGACGCCGGACCTTACGCCAGAAGAGCTCTCCCGCGTCGTCGAGCTGTACGAGGACAACTTCGGGCTGGAGAAGCAGTCAGCCGGTCAGCATCAGGCATCAGGCTTCGCGGCTTCAGCAATTCAGTTAGCACGCCGCTGATCGCGGGTCTCAGCAACAGCCAGGATCGCAAGGTGAAAGCAAATGCCGCAAAGGGCCTGAAGGCGCGTGCTGAATTGCTGAAGTGCTACGACCGAAGGGAGTCGAAATGACCGAGACAAGGCCACGTCAACAACAGACCAGTGAAGAGAAGCTTCCGGCCCAGTACATAAACTACGTCTTCTTCGGGTTGGATCCCCTCTGGCGACGCCTCCCTGACGAGGAGCGCGCGCGGGGCAAACAGGAGTTCCTGGAAGCTGCAAAGATGCATTCTGGCGAGATGCTCTTGCGCACTTTTTCGCTCATGGGTCTACGCGCAGATGCGGACTTCATGTTGTGGAGGATCGGTTACGACCTCGACGCTTTCGAGAGCATGACCGGCGCCCTCCTGAAGACAGGCCTCGGGAAGTACCTGCGCGTCACCTACTCGTACTTCGCCCTCAGCAGGCGCTCCATCTACGTCGGCGAGCACACGCCAGGCTTCGAGAACCGCACGTACATCGTCCCGGGAGAAGCCGAATACCTCTTCGTCTATCCTTTCGTCAAGACGCGGTCGTGGTACGGGTTGCCCATCGAAGAGCGCCAGCGCATGATGAACGAGCATATGCAGATCGGACGCAAACACTATCCCGTAAAGAACAACACGGGTTACTGCTTCGGGATAGACGACTACGAGTTCATCCTCTCCTTCGAGGCCGAATCTCCCGAGAAGTTCCAGGACCTGATGATGGAGCTAAGGGAGAGCGAAGCAAGCTCCTACACCGAGCTGGATACCCCGATCTTCACCTGCCGCCGCCGTACCCTGCCAGAAATTCTGGACACGTTGGGATAATCGGCGTTCTCGCCGTAGAATAGCTGCACGAGATTCAGGTATAATGCTCCGCAACGCACCAACCATAGCCGGGAGGTTCCCATTTCGCCTCTCGGCTATAACGTTGGCCAGGTCATCTCGCTTCTCTGGACGCTGATCCTACACCCTGTATAATCAATCCCGACATGATTACTCGGATTAATTCGCGGGCGGGGACGAACGTGACGGAGCTTGTCGGCGGGACGCCGCTCCTGGAGTTACCTGGCATCTCGGCCGAGGTCCCTGGCGTCGACATCCTCGGCAAAGCGGAGTGGTACACGCCCGGCGGATCGGTCAAGGACCGGCCCGCTCTGTGGATGATCAGGGACGGCGAGAAGACGGGCTCTCTGACGCCCGAGAAGACTATCCTGGACGCCACTAGCGGGAACACGGGGATAGCGTACGCCTGGATCGGGGCCGCGCTCGGCTACAGGGTAAGGCTCTGCATGCCGAAGAATGCCAGCGAGGAGCGGAAGAAGATCCTGCGCGCCTACGGCGTGGACTTCGTGCTGACCGACCCTGACGAGGGATCGGACGGGGCCATCCGTGAGGCGCGGAGGCTCTACGCCGAGGACCCGGAACGCTACTTCTATCCGGACCAGTACTCCAACCCCGCCAACCCGCGCTCGCACTACGAATCGACGGCGCCCGAGATCTGGGAGCAGACGAACGGCGGGATCACGCACTTCGTCGCCGGGCTTGGCACGAGCGGCACCTTCGTCGGTACGGCGACCCGCCTCAAGGAGTACAACCCGGCGATAGAGGTTATCTCCTTCGAACCCGACTCGGCATTCCACGGTCTGGAAGGCATGAAGCACATGGAGAGCGCTATCGTGCCCGCCATCTACGACCCGACCATCGCCGATCAGAACCGGGCGGCGAGGACCGAAGACGCCTACGAGATGGTCAAGCGGGTAGCGCGCGAGGAAGGAATCCTCATCGGCCTCTCGGCCGGCGCGGCGGTCGCGACGGCGCTCGGGGTCGCGAGGGAGATAGAGTCGGGGACGGTCGTCACCATCCTTTGTGACGGGGCCGACAAGTACCTCTCCGAGAACTTCTGGGAGGAGTAAGTGCCGCTCAAGATAGGCGCAGGGGATTTGGGGCAGATCCACGACCACGCCAGGGAAGCGTACCCCGAGGAGTGTGCCGGCGCGCTGGTCGGCATCGACAGCGGCGGCATCAAGGTCGTCGTCGACGTGTGGCGGGCCGAGAACACGCACGAGGAGGAGCGCAGCCGCCGCTTCCTCATCGAACCGCTGGAGGTAAAGAGATTCGAGGAGCGGGCCGAAGAGCAGGACTTGGGGCTGCTCGGCTTCTACCATTCACACCCCGACCACCCGGCCGAGCCTTCCGAGTACGACCGCGAGCACGCCTGGCCTGGCTACTCCTACGTGATAGCCTCGCTGGGCGCCGAGACCATAGAAGACATGCGCTCGTGGACGCTCAGAGACGACCGCTCGGGTTACGACGAAGAGACAATCGTAGGATAAGGAGACTCAGAGATATGCCCAAGGTCAAGATCCCAACCCCCCTCAGACAGTACACCGGCGGTAACGCCGAGGTCGAGGTCGGCGGCGCCACGGCGGGCGAGGCTCTCGGGAACCTCGCCTCAGAGCACCCCGACCTTAGGCAGCATCTGTATACGGGTGACGGCAAGCTGCGTTCGTTCGTCAACGTCTACAAGGGCGACGAGGATATCCGTTATCTGGAAGGCCAGGACACCGACGTCGCCGATGGCGATGAGATCTCCATAATCCCCTCCATCGCCGGTGGCTCCGCCGGAGGACGATGTAGGTAGTTTTCAGGAGGACATTTTTTCTCACTTTTCCGAACAAGAGGTTTATCTTCAAATGCAGACAAGACAGCCACTAGTCGAATCGCCCAACGGGAGATTCGAGCTAAGCAACCAAGAGATAGCACGCTACAGCAGGCACCTGATCATGCCCGAGGTCGCCCTCGAAGGGCAGAAGCAGCTCAAAGCCGCGAAGGTACTCACGGTAGGCACGGGCGGACTCGGAAGCCCGCTCGCCCTCTACCTGGCCGCGGCAGGAGTCGGGACCATCGGGATCGTGGACTTCGACGTGGTCGACGAGTCCAATCTGCAGCGCCAGATCATCCACGGCACCTCGGATGTGGGGCGACCCAAGGTCCAGAGCGCCTACGAGAAGCTCAAGGACATAAACCCCAACGTCGAGGTCAGGGTGCACGAGGAAGCGCTAACCAGCGAGAACGCTCTAGAGATCTTCGAGGACTACGACGTGATCGTCGACGGCACGGACAACTTCCCGACCCGTTATCTGGTGAACGACGCGTGCGTCCTCCTGGGTAAGCCTAATGTCTACGGTTCGATCTTCCGCTTCGAGGGCCAGGCGAGCGTGTTCTACGCCGAGGAAGGTCCGTGCTACCGCTGCCTCTATCCCGAGCCGCCCCCTCCCGGCCTCGTCCCTAGCTGCGCCGAGGGCGGAGTGCTTGGCGTCCTGCCTGGGGCCATCGGTACCATCCAGGCTACCGAGACGGTCAAGCTAATACTCGGGATCGGCGAACCGCTCATCGGACGGCTCCTCCTCTACGACGCGCTGAGCATGCGCTTCCGCGAGATGAAACTCCGCAAGGACCCGGACTGCCCCGTCTGCGGCGAGAACCCGACCGTCACGGAGCTCATCGACTACCAGGAGTTCTGCGGCATCCCGCAGGCCGAGACCGCCGAGCAGGAGAACGGCGTGCCTGAGATCACGGTCGGAGAGCTCAAGCAGAAGATGGATCATGGCGAGGACATCAACGTACTCGACGTGCGCGAGCCGCACGAGTACGAGGTCGCCAACATCGGCGTGAAGCTAATACCCTTGGGTGAGTTGCCGCAGCGCCTGGTGGAGTTGGATCAGGACGAGTACTTCGTCGTTCACTGCAAGACCGGCGGACGCAGCGCGAAGGCCGTCAAGCTCTTGCAGGACGCGGGCTTCCAGAACGTCTACAACGTCAAGGGCGGCATCACGGCCTGGAGCGAGGAGATCGATCCGAGCGTCCCGAAGTACTAGTAGGCTAAGGTCTCAGGCATCGGGTCTTGTGGCGGGGTCGTTTCGTGCGGCCCCGTTTCTCTGGTTCTGGATTCTCCCGAGCACGGGTATACTGGTTGTGTGAGTGCTTCCTGGAGACCAGTATGACGGATACGAAGGTAAAGGTCAGGACCGAGTATTATCCCGTTGTGCTGCACACATACCCTGTGCTCGACTTGGACGAGGAACGGTTCTTCCGGTTCTGCCAGCAGAACAAGGACCTGCGCATAGAACGCACCGCGGAGGGAGACCTGGAGGTTATGCCGCCAGCAGGATGGGAAACCGCACACCGCAACATGAAGCTTGCTGTTCAGCTAGGCACGTCGTGGGCCAAGCAGGACAGCACCGGCATCGCCGCTTACTCCTCCGGCGGGTTCAGGCTTCCCAACGGCGCTGTGCGGGCTCCAGACACCGCGTGGATACGGCCTGATCGGCTGGCAGACCTCACAGCGGAACAGAAGCAGAGGTCCCTCCCCCTGATCCCGACTTCGTGATCGAGTTGCGTTCGCCATCCTATCCCCTGGCGCCGATCGAGGCGAAGATGCGCGAGTACATTGGAGACGGTCGTAAGGCACGTGGACTATCTCGTAGAGCGCGTCGGCATCGACAGGGTGGGCTTCGGCTCTGACTTCGACGGGGCGAAGGTCCCCGAAGGGATCGGGGACGTATCAGGATTGCCAGAACCTCTCGCCGTGCTCCGGGCCGGCGGCTACAATGAGAATGCGCTAGAGAAGCTTGCGCATACAGCGGCGCCCGTAAGTATCGATCCATGTGTGGTAGCCTCCTGGCATGAAACCGTATTCGAAGGACCTGAGATTGAGGGTGCTAGCCGCCGTGGACGCAGGAAGCCCCAGGGAGGAGGTCGCGAAGACCTTCTCGGTGTCGATGCCCACCATAAAACGCTGGCTAAGGAGACGAAGAGAGACCGGGAGTGTCGAGCCCGAGCCTATCCCTGGCAGGCCCGCAAGGAAAGGAGCGATGCTTAAAGAGTGGCTGCCGAAACACCTGGAAGCCAACGACGACCTAACCCTAGAGGAGCACCGCGAGGCTTTCGAGGAGCACTTCGGGCAGAGGGTTTCTACGTCCACTATTGGCAGGGCCATCTCTGGCCTGCCCGATGGACCCTGGCCGCTCAAAAAAAGTCGCAGATAGCCCAAGAAGAGCGTGACGAGGAGGCCAGAGGGCTGTGGCGGTGGCTGGCTTCCCGCTTCGATGCGAGAAGGCTAGTTTTCGTAGACGAGTCGGGCTTTAACACCTCCATGACGCGCCTTAGAGCTAGGGCGCCGAAGGGAAAGAGGGCCTACGGCAAGGTCCCGAGGAACCGCGGCAAAAACCAGACCCTGATCGCCGCGATCACCCTCGAGGGAGCTATGGGTGAGTCGATGACCGTAGAGGGAGCCACGGATGCCTCGGCCTTCGAGACTTACGTGGAGCACTTTCTGGCACCCTCTCTTTGTGAGGGTCAGGTGGTGGTGCTCGACGGGCTAGGTGCGCACAGGACGCAGAAGGTCAGCGAGCTCGTCGAAGGGAGGGGGGCGGATCTCGCGTTTTTGCCCTCCTACTCGCCGGATCTGAACCCTATCGAAGAGGCTTTCAGCAAGATAAAGCATCTCGTGCGCAAGGTGGGCGCCCGCGGGCGCGAGGCGCTAGTGGAGGCCATCGGACGGGCCTTGGCGGCCGTCACTACAGAAGATGCGGCAAGTTGGTTCGCCCACGCCGGCTATCGGCCGCAGGATCAACTCTTATGAGTACCGCTGTAGGAACTGGATCAGGGTTCTGCGGACGACCTGGCAAGGGTGAGGCTCAGGAACCTGCGGGCAAGCTTAGCGTAAACCTTGCCCCCCCGCCTTGGGCATTCTCCGCGCTGACTTCACCACCCTGGGCGCGGGCGAGGTCGCGGGCGATGGCGAGACCGAGGCCCGTTCCACCGCCGGAAGGCACCCTGCTCCTGGCGGCGCTGTGCGCGTCGTCCCTGTAGAAACGCTCGAAGATTCGATCCAGGCTCTCGGGGGCGATACCTGGTCCGGTATCCGTAACGGTCGCCTCGACCTGCTTGTCCGCGATAAGGCCCTCCACAGTTATGGTCCCGCCGGGGGGCGTGAAGCGGAGGGCATTATCGAGGAGGGCAGCGAGGCTCTGGCCCGTACAGGGCGCGTCGCCGCGCGCAGGAAGTTTGCCTGAGTGGTGGACCTCGAGGTTCTTCCCTTCGGCCCTGGCGCGAACGGCGAATCGCTCCGAGGTCTCGGAGATGACGAGGGCGAGGTCGAAAGGGTCGCGGGAGACGGAGACCTTCTGCGCGTCCAGTCGCGCGAGCAGTAGGAGGTCGGAGAGCACGGCGCTCATCCTGTCGGTCTCGCCGAGCAGATCGTCGAGGAGCTCACGGTTGTCAGGGGCCTTCTCGGGGTCGTCGATGCCGCGGGAGAGGACCTCGGCGTCGGCCCGGATCAGGGTCAGCGGCGTCTTCAACTCGTGGGAGGCATCAGCGATAAACGTCCTCTGCTTGCCGAACGCTTCCTGGACCGGACGCATCGCCCGCCGCGACATGAAAAACCCGCCGGCCGCCGCAAGTACCAGCCCTCCCAAGCCCGAGAGGACCAGCACGAAGCTCAGCCGTTCCACCGTTTCCGTCACCGCCTCGCGCGACTGGGCGGCCTGTACCACCGCGACCACACTCCCGAACTCTCCGTACCTCTTTACGGGAATGCTCATCACCCTAACGGCGCCACCAGGTCCGGGAACCGTTCCTTTGATCGTCCGCCTCTCCTGCCCGGCACTCTGGGCCAAATATGCGTAAGGGAGGCCGAGAGAAAAGGTTGTCTCGTCCAGATCTCCGTAGGTCGAACCATCGGGTAGTAGTACGATCACGGCCACATCGTAATCGGCGGTCGCCTTCACGACGCTGTACCTGTCTTTGCCGCTCAACACGCTGTTAGCTTTGTCTTCCGCCTTCTGCAGGAGCAAGTCATCTTGTTGTTCGCTTGCCCGCAGGTAGAACATGAACACCACCACGACACTGAAGACCAACAGGGTGAGGGCCAGTATGCCCACATAGCCCACCGTCAGGCGTCGCCGGATGTGATCGAACATCAACGCGGTCCTGGTTGCGGCTCGAAGGTATAGCCGACACCACGGACGGTTCGGATGTGGGAGGTGTCGCCGTCACCGTCGAGTTTCTTGCGCAGGTAGGATATGTAGAGGTCGACGACGTTGGCGTAGACTTCAGGCGAGGCGCCCCACACGGTATCGAGCAAGACCGGGCGGGTGAAGACCTGCCCGGGACGCTGGAGCAAGGTGGCGAGCAGTGCGAACTCCTTGGCCGTAAGGTCCACGGTCTCTCCTCTGTGGCGGACCACGTGACGCACAGGGTCGAGCGTAACGTCGCCGGCCCCGAGGATCGCGCCGTCTCTCTCCTCGCCCCACGGACGGCGGGCGAGAGCCCGAACGCGGGCGAGCAGTTCGGGGAAAGCAAAAGGCTTGGGGAGGTAGTCGTCGGCGCCGGCGTCGAGGCCCTCCACGCGGTCTTCGATCTGGTCGCGGGCGGTCAGCATGATCGTCGGCGTCCCGACCTCCGCGGCCCTTAGCCTCTTGACCAGCTGGACGCCGCTCAGATCAGGGAGCATCCAGTCCACGATCAGGAGGTCGTAATCATCTGCCAGCGCCCGCATGAGCGCCTGCCGGCCGTTGGCCTCGGTCTCGACGGCGTATCCCTCCTCGACGAGGACCCGCGAGATCAGACGCGCCAGCCTCTCTTCGTCCTCTACTACAAGTATCCGCATCACCTGTGTATTATCGCCGCTCCGCACCAGATCTGCCCCCCGTGGGACCTTTCCTGTGAAAACGCTCATGGACCGCACAGACTCTTCACATGTTGGTACTCCAGACTACGACGCAGAGATCGCACCACAAGGAGGAGAATCTCATCCGAGAAAGGTCTCAGGCAGGTGCAGCGTAAGGCGGAGCGACTTCTCAAGTCGCTTCTGGAATCGGGGCCGCGAGGGAGTGGCCCCCGGGAGGTAACGTTATGAAGGGACACACTTTACAGCGCTCTGTCTTGCTGGCGCTCGTGGTACTGACAGCGCTGGTTTTCGTGCTCGGCGTCATCTATCTCGACCCGGGCAAGACGCAGACCGCCGAGCCGGTCACGTCGGCTCCAGCAAGTATCCCGGCGGACGAACCCGTGGCCAAAGTCGCCTCCGTACTTAGCCCTTCTGTGGTGCAGATCAACGTCACGGGGATCCAACAGACCCCATACGGGGCGCAAAAAGAGGAGGGTATAGGGAGCGGTGTGATCTACCGCTCAGACGGCTACATCATCACCAACAACCACGTCGTCGAGGGCTCGCGCAGCGTCGAGATCGCCTTCGCCGACGGCTCGACGGAACGCGGGCAGGTCGTGGGTACGGATCCGACGACGGACATCGCCGTAGTCAAGGTAGACCGCAACAGGCTTCCGGCCGCGAGCTTCACGAACGGAGACCCCATTGTGGGCCAGACGGCGGTCGCGGTCGGCAGTCCGTCCGGCTTCGAGTCTACGGTCACATCGGGCATCATCAGCGGCACGAGGCGCGAGGTCCCTGCCCAGATTACCGGAGGGAGGCAAGAAACCTCTCTGGTCGACCTGATCCAGACCGACGCGGCCATCTCCCCGGGAAACTCGGGCGGCGCCCTGGCAGACCGTGAAGGCAGGGTGATAGGTATAAACGTGGCCTACTTGCCGCCGGGCCAAACGGGGGCCGAGAACATCGGCTTCGCCATACCTTCTGACACGGCCGTCTCCGTGGCGGACCAGCTGATCGATAACGGCGAGGCCGTCCACCCCTACGTCGGCGTCTACCTCTCCGACCTCACCAAAGAGACCGCGAGCAGGTTCGGAAGCCCCGTAGACTCGGGGGCCCTGATCGAAGAGGTCGAGCCCGGTAGCCCGGCCGACGCCGCCGGTATTAAGCGCGGCGACATCATAACCGCCGCAGGTTCTGAGGAGGTCCGTAGCTCGGGCGACCTGCTCTCGGCGCTGCGCAACTACATGCCGGGCGATACGGTAGGACTGAAAATCTTCAGGAACGGCGAAAAGATCACGCTCCAAGTAGATCTCGTCGAGAGACCTCAGTAAGGCGCTCCGCGCCGTCCCCCGGCCGAACATCGGCCGCTGAAGAGCGCGCCCTTGAACCGGGGCGCGCTCTTCGGCGTTGCTGGCTATCTGTCGGATCTGGTGAACGCCGGGTCGTTGCGCCCGGACTCACAGGTGGTGCAAACTACGAGCCTAGGAATAAGGATGAAGGGAGATGCCCGATCACCTCAAGCGGCGGACAAGATGCCGATACGGGAAGAATAGAGGCCTTCTCCGACGGGGTGTTCGCCATCGCGATCACGCTGCTTATCATAGAGATCGGGGTTCCGCACGTGGTAGGCACGGAATCCCTCTCCGAGAAGCTCGTCGAGTTGTGGCCTTCCTATTTAGGGTACGCTATCAGCTTTCTCGTCATCGGCACGGTCTGGGCGAACCACCACAACCGTTTCCGCCTGATCTCGCGCTCGGACCACATCCTTCTCTTCTTGAACATCGTGTTCTTGATGTGCGTAGCCTTTATCCCTTTCCCCACGGCCCTGCTCGCCGACTACATGACAGGAACCGATGAGCACCGGACCACTGCCGTCGCCGTGTACAGCGGCACGCTGGCCGTAACCGCCATATTCTTCACCACGCTGTGGCTGTATGCCGCCGGGAACCACCGCCTCGTGGACAGGGCCATCGACCCTTCACTTCTGCGTGCTATGACGCGCCGCTACGTGTTCGGCATGCTCCTCTACATCCTGGCCTTCGCGCTCGCTTTCTTCAGCGCGGCGGCGAGCCTGGCGCTGATCGTCATCCTGGCCCTCATCTTCGTCTTGCCCGAACCGGAGGGCTCCAGAAGCCCTCGCCGGACCAGACGGCGCTCTGTCAGAGGGTAAACGGGTTGATCTCCGGATCCACGTCAGGTGCGAGCGGCGGAAACTATCGTCTTCTCGCCAGATAGACTCCGCAGAGGATGACGACCGCACCGAGGAGTTGTTGCAGTCCGAAATCCTCGCCGAGGAGTACGATGCCTGTGGTGACACCGATCAGGGTGACGAGGTACTGGTAGATCAGGACGCGGTTCGCCCCGACGTGGGAGACGCCCCATCCCCACGCCGCGAAGCCGAATGCCGAGGAACACAGCGCGGAGTAGGCCGCCGCTCCCCAGGTCAGGCCGTCGAGCGATCCGACGTCGAGACCGCCGGGGTCGAGGGTCGCGAGCGGGAAGGCGGCGAGGCCGCCTAATGTCATAGCGTAGGCGGCGAGGGCAATAGGAGAGTAGCGATTTAGCAGTGAGAGCGAGAGGACGGTGTAAGAACCCCAGAACACCGCCGCGATAAGGATGAGAGCGTCCCCGACCAGGCTGGTACCCGCGAACTCGAGTCCGCCGTACACGATGAACCCGACCCCGAGGAGGGAGAGCCCGATGCCGAGGATGCCCGCGAGCCTCGGCCGCTCGAGCCCGAGCGCGAATCCTAGGAGCATCCCCCACACGGGGGCTGTCGAGTAGACGAGGGCCGTGTTTGCGGCCGTGGTCAGGCTCACCCCGATGGTGAAGACCGTCTGGGTGAGCGTGACGCCGACCACCCCGAGGCCGAGCACGGCGAGGAAGTCCCCGCGACGCAGGCGACTCCCCGGTTCGAGGAAAGGAACGAAAAGGAGCAAGAGGAGTCCGGCCAGGGTGAAGCGCGTTGCGGCGAAGAGGATCGGCGGGACGCTCTGGACGACGATCTTTACCGCCGTGAAGTTCGTCCCGAAGAAGAAGACCGTCAACAGCAGCGCGGCCTCGACTCCTATCGAGGCTCGCCGCTTTGGCTCCTCCTCAGTGGTCAAAAGGACTGGTGCATCAACGGACGAAGTTCGTCTCCGCGCTGAGGGTCTTTATGTAGGCGGAGATCACACGGGCACAGTTCTCGACGTCTTCTACGTCGACGACCTCGTTGGGAGAGTGCATGTAGCGGTTGGGGCACGAGACGAGCCCCGTCGCGATCCCGGCCCTCGCGAACTGTATGGCGTCCGCGTCGGTCCCCGTCGAGCGCGAGTCGGCCTCCAGCGAGTAGGGTATGTCCTCGCCCTCCGCCGCCGCAATGAGGCCTTCCGAGACGATGGGCGAGATGTTCGACGCCCGCTTTATAACGGGGCCGCCGCCTAAAGAGTGGTCCCCGTGCTCGTTCTTGGAGACGCCGGGGGTGTCCGTAGCGTGGGTCACGTCAACGGCGATGGCCGCGTCGGGGTCCAGCCCGAAGGCAGCGCCGCGGGCACCGTAGAGTCCTATCTCCTCCTGTACGCAGGCCACGGCCACGACCTCGGCGCCGAGATCTTGCTCTTCGGAGAGCAATCTCAAGGCTTCGAGCACAACGAACGCGCCCATGCGGTTATCCACAGAGCGGGAAGCCAGACGTCCGTTCGGAAGCTCTACGAGGTCCTGGTCGATTACGCCAACGTCCCCGACGCGGACCATGCCTTTGGCCTCTTCACCGTCTTTGGCGCCTATGTCGATCCAGAGGCTCTTTATCTCGGAGACCTTCTTGCGCTCATCGGGCTCCATAACGTGGATGGCCTTCTTGCCGATCACGCCGGACACATCGCCGTCCTTCGCGAGCAACAGAATGCGCTGTCCCACGAGCACCTGCGAATCCCAGCCGCCGACGCCGGTAAAGCGGAGCAAGCCGTTCTCCTCTATGTGGGTAATCATCACCCCGATCTCGTCTATGTGCCCGGCTAGCATGACCTTCGGCGAGCCGCCCGCCCCGATGGTGGCGAAGGAGTTGCCCATCCTGTCGCCCTTGACCTCGGCGAACTTCCCGGCCTCCTCCCTCCAGACCTTCGCGGCGGCCTCTTCGTAACCGCTGGGCGCCGGCGTCGAAAGCAGCCTCTTCAAGAAATCGTACGACGCGTCTCTCACAATGGGTCCTTTCTATGGTGGAAGCGAATCTCTAAAGAAGCGCCTTCCGGCGCTCCTAACAGGTTACCCGAAGTTCGAGTATGTCGCTGCCGAGCGGCCGCCGGTCCGTACCGATGATCCTGTAGGGAATCTCGATCCCAAATGCCTCCGAGAAAGGGTTGGGATCGAGGCGCAACGTCTGTCCATCCTCCCATACCGGCCCGAAGCGCGTCCCTTCGAACTCGAACCCTCCGGGATAGGGCGGCGGACTGTCCTCGCCGCCAGGCTCGTTGAGGCACAAGTACAGCGAGAGGCCGTCACAGAGCCGCAGAAAGCGGAAGTTTCGCTCGAGATTCTCCACCTCTTTTTCGGCCATCCTCTCCTCCAGCCTGCCCTGCCGCCCCATCTCGCCCTCGCGGAACTCGACCTCCTCAGGCCACACGGAGTCGAGCAGGAACCGGGCGTAGTGCATGCTGCAAAGACATCCCGCGTAAGGGTCGTGATCCTCTATCAGATCTATCCCTCGTCTCTGGGCCGGGAGTTTGAGGTCCAGGGGATAATCCACAAAGGAGTAAGGTCTATCCTTCTCCTCGTTCCACAGCACCTCCCTGTCAACATCGCGCCAGGCGAGGTCGTGGTTGGCGACAGCGTAGACCGTGGACTCGAAGGGGCCGGTCTCTCCCTCCACCGACGCGCGAACTCGCCCGCTATCAAGGCGTGCTCGTGCTGCTCGAAGAGCAGGAAAGAGTCTGGCCGTTCGCGAACGATCATGGGCCAAGCTTAGCAGCTTGTCAGCACGCTGCCTTTGGCAGCTTGTCAGCACGCTCCAGCCTCCGCTTCCGCTTGTCGGCACGCCGCCTCCCTCCGGTCGGCGCCTTGTCAGCATTTCAGCAAGTCGTCCCATAACCTCGCGCGAACGTGGGGCCTGACAGCCGCTGGAAGCGGTTCGTCGGCGCAGCAGGGCGAGGCTGGAGCGGGAGAAGCTGACCTGCTGACAAGCGAGGGCCGAGGGCCCGAAGCGTGCTGAAGTGCTGAAATGCTTTACAACACCGGCCGTCTGTCTACGGCGAGCGGAGACTGAGTTCGGAGTCTTCTAGAAATGCGTCCTGTGTCTCGTCGAAGAGGTCTGCGGTGACCGTGGCCAGGGCCAGGGCGAAGCCTTATGGAAGGCACCTTCCCACTCTTCGGCGAATCTCTCGGGGAGGCCCATGGCGAGGAGCTTCTTCTGAAGGTGCGGCCTGCGGTGGTAGAGGATCAGACCGATGATCGTTGCCAGGGTCATGACGGCCTGTACGGCGATCCCGGTCGGCGGATGGACGGCGCCCATGAGGACGCTCACGGCCGTCACCCCGAGATACGTGCTCGCCAGCTCGAACCACTGCGTGCGTGAGAGCCCGGACCCGACCCGGCGTGTCCTGACGCCAGGGAGCGTTACGTCCACGAGTCGTTCGTCCTTGCGCCGCGAGAGCACGAGCAGCGAGTCAGCGTGGATCCCAAGGTCCTCCAGACGTTCGTCCAGGGCTTTGAGCGCCCGCAGGTCCTGCGCGACGGCCCCGAGGGTATAGTAACGTGGAATGCTCATGCTTCACCGATTTTACCAGCGATTTCGGCCCGTCTGACTTCGGCGGCGTCAGGGAGCTTAAGGACGAGATCTTCTCATCCGGAGGTCCGGACGATCCTCGCCTCGAGCGTGCCTAGCTCCTCGTCCGTAACCCACTCGAAGGTGTTCCCCAGTTCGTCACTGGCCAGGCTCATAAGCCTCCCCTGCGCGTCGAGGTATTCCGTCTCCACAGGCAGGTCGGTGACATCGCCGACTTCCTCCTCGTCGACTACCTCCCCCTCTTCGTTGTAGGTGGTCTCGAGGATGCGTCCTGACCCGTCGACGCTGCGCCGGGTCGCCAGGCCTGCCTCGCCGGCCCGATACAGCGGGCCGGCCGCCCAGTCCGCTGAGAAGTCTCCTGGCCAGCTCGCTCCCTCTCCCCCTCTCCCGCGCGTCTTCGATTGCGATCCTGAGCGCCACTTCGGCGATCTCGGAGTTGGAGGTGTGAATATCCTCCTGACGCTGCAGGTCATACCTAAGCCTGTCCAGCTCTCTGCCGACCTGTTTGGAGAGGTTGAACGTGGTACCCACCAGCCAGGGCTGATCCTCCCAGGAGATTGCGCCTTCGCCGCCCGATGCGGGCGGGGCCGACAGACTCCAGAGAATCCCGGTCGCCTCCGGGAGGCCCGGAGATCTCTCTCAAGATGCTTCCCATGAGGTCTTCCGGCACTTTTCTTGTCTTGCCCATGTCTCCTTTCACGTCCCTTTCGCGAGCCGCTCCGCCAGACGGGCGTAGTCAGCGGCCCCGTTGCTCCTTTTCGAGTACTCGAAGATGTGCTGGCCGAACCCTGGCGCTTCCGAGAGCTTCGAATTGTAGCGCACACAAGGCCACAGGGCGTCGGGGAAATAACGCTTGAGTTGCTCGAGTATCTCGGCGCTCTTCCTGACCCGCCCGTCGTAGAAGGTGGGGATTATGCTGAGTACCCGCAGGCCCTCCCTGTAGCGCTGGACCTGATCTACACGGCCGAGGAAGTCGCCTATGCCCTGCAATGCCAGGGCCTCCATGGAGACCGGGATTAGGAGCTCATCGACGTAAAACAGACAGTTAACGTTGAGGACGTCCCACGAGGGCGCCGTGTCGAGGAGCACGAAGTCGTATCCCCGCAGGTCCTCGAGAGCCTCGCTCAGAACCAACTCGGAGCGCATATCCATCCTGGAGATCATGCGCTTGGCGCCGGAGAGAGCCGCTCCGCCAGCGATCACGAACAGGTTCTCGCGGGCTTCTATCTGTACGTCTCCCAGGCCGGCGTCGCCCTGCAGCAATTCCGCCAGACCCTCACCAGCCTGCACGCCCAGACTCTTCGTAACTTGCCCTTGAGAGTCGAGGTCGACGAGGAGGGTCCGGTAGCCTTCCAAGGCGAGTCCAGCGCCAATGTTCACGCAGCACGTGGTCTTCGCGACCCCGCCCTTCGCGTTGATAAATGCTATCTTCCTCAACCACTCCCCACAGGTACGCCCATCCCGGATAGCTAATCATACAGTCAAGCGACAAAGCAAGTAATAGCTTTCGCCAATAGGTGACTCATCACGGCCTGAGCCGGGGTCGACTCCCCAACGGTAGCGACTCCAGGCTTCTGGGATGAGCCTGCCTACGGTGATGATCACCTCGGAGAAGGCCACCCAGAAGTCGATGACCCGTCCTTCCCTCTCCGTACACTACAGAAGCTTCTTGTGTAGCGTCGTGCCAGGAGTTGGTTCGCTCCACTATCCAACGTTTTATGGCCCCAAGCGGAGAAAATCGCTTTCCGGGTGGAGGAGGTCAGGGATTCACCTCGCTTCGGGCAGAGATAATGCAGCGTGGGTATGTTCCGTACGTTGCCCGGAGTCTTTTCGCCGACGAGGCGCTTGCCCCTGACCTGCCCGTACAGGTTGAAGATACGCGTGACATAATCCGCATAGGGGATGGCGCATCCGAGGGATGAAACCTTCCAGGTCTCTCCCTTCGATGCCCAACTTGACGAACCTGCGGTTGTCGAGCAGCCTCGCAGTGAGCTCCAGCGTGACCGTGCCGTGAGGGCCAGCCCGATCCGCTTCACGTAGAAGCGCGGAACCAATGTGACTCGTGGATGACGGCGATTTCGGGATGAGCGTCCACCATGCGCTGCAGCAGCGTCGTCCCCGACCGCGCCCCCGACGATGGACACGTACGGGTTCACGCTCGCCCACGCTCCAGCAACTGGTCCCCCCGATCTCGCAGGTCTTGCCCGGAAGGAGTGGCGAATCTTCCGCGCATGTTGCAGCGCCTCCGGCGATGGGCGTGGGACGGCCCGCGCGTAACCGAGTTCATCGAGAAGATCACCCGCCGCTGCTTCAAAGCGCTCGACATCTCCGGTAGGCATCTGTGGCCTCCAGTCCCTGAGACCTGAGGTGACCGGTTGCCAAGCCCTCTTCGCGTCGAGGCCTGGCTCCGTCCGTTCCCGGCGCTTGCGGAAGTGGAGCATAGCGTCCTCGTAGGGCACGCCTAGGAACTTGCAGAGCTTAGCGCATTCCTCCGGGGGATTGGCGATAAGGGCTTCGTAGCTTAGCTCGTAGTAGAGATCTTGCTCCAGCAGCACACCGGACTCGCGGCCCAGGCGTACGTTCCATTCCCACCAGAAGGCCGCGGTTGTTACCGGGTATTTGCTCCAGGCTGCAAAGCGGCGGGTGATCTTAAAGGCTCTATCCCAATTAATGGTGGAAAGGTACACGTCTCGGCCGTCGCGGATTAAGTGGACGAACTTGGCTTCGGGCCAGAGGGCGTGCAGGGTGGGGATGCTGCGCACATAGAGGGGGGTTTGTCTCCAACCAAGAGCTTGCCCCGCGCTTTTCCGTAGAGGTCGAAGACGCCGCTGACGAAGCTCGAGTATTTGGTTGGACCATCAGGTCGATCAAGCGCTCAAGCTCCTCCTGGTCGATGCACATTCGAGAGAACCTTTCGTACTCGAGTAACTTGGAGAGGAGCTCCGGACGGTCGCGAGGCCTTCGGGGGTTACGCCTTTCCGCTGCTCGAACCATTTGGGTAACCAAGTGTTGCTCATTGGGAATCGCTACGAGCGGGTGCGCGTCGACCATTCGTCGCAGCACCGTCGTTCCGGACTTCGGACACCCTACAATGAATACAAATGGGTTCACTACTACCAGCCCTCCGGTACCCGCTTCCCCCGCCTGCCGAAGATCTCGGACGAACGAGGTACGGACCCTCGACGCGTGTTGCAGTGCCTCCGGCGATGGGCGTGGGACGGCCCGCGCGTAACCGAGTTCGTCGAGAAGATCACCGGCCGCTGCTTCAAAGCGCTCGACATCTCCGGTAGGCATCTGTGACCTCCAGTCCCTGAGACCTGAGGTGACCGGTTGCCAAGCCCTCTTCGCATCGAGGCCTGGCTCCGTCCGCTCCCGGCCTTCATGGAATCGGAGCATCTCATCGTCGTATGGTAGTCCGAGAAAGGTGCAGAGCGCAACACATTCGTCTGCCGGATGGGCAATCAGGGATTCATAGCGTATCTCATAGTATAGGCCGGGTTCTAGCGAACTCCCGTCTTCTCGCCCGAGCCTCACACTCCACTCCCACCAGAGCGCCGTGGTCGACAAGGGGTCCTCGGTCCACATGGTGAAACGACCGACCTTACGGTTAGCCTTTCTCCAACTCAAGATGGACATACACACGTCTCGGCCGTCGCGGATTAGGTGGACGAACTTCGTTTCGGGCCAGAGGGCGTGCAGGATGGAGATCCTGCGCACCCAGGCCGGAATTTTGCTTCCCGCCAGGCGCTTGCCTCTGGTTTCTCCGTAGAGGTCAAAGACGCCGCTGACGAAGTTCGAATACGAGACGCGTTCGCTGGGTGTAATCAACTCCTCAAGGTCCTCTCGGTCGATCCCCAGGAAAGAGAACCTATGGTACTCGATCAACCTAGGAATCATCTCCGGCGTTACCAGACCTTCGGGCGTGAGGCCAGTTCTCATCTCATAATAGCGGGTGACCCAATTCGTCTGTGAGGTGATCGCTATGAGCGGGTGCGCGTCGACCAATCGCTGCAGCAGCGTGGTGCCGGATCTCGAGCATCCCACGATAAAGACGTAGGGGTTATGGTCTAGATCTCCTATTGTCTCCCCTGCGGTTTCTCTCGAAGTACCTGGTGTTCGCTTCATCATGTATGTTACATGCCTTCCTGGAGAGCTTACCTCAAGATCCGTTTCCGAGGGACTGGCCCTCTTGTAGAATGGGTTCGCGTAGCATCGGGCCAGGTGTGCGACAACTTCCGACCGCTTCCTCTATCGCAGAAGGACTCATTTGCATTGAAGTACTCCTTCTATTTCCTCTATAAGCGCTTTTACCTTGTTAGGCCCGTCGGCATCAAGCCGCCTGATCGGCTTTACACTCATTTGGAGAAGCGCTAGAGCGGTCCACCAGGAAATAACCTGAGGAACCAATGGCTTTTGAGTGGCTCTGGCATAAGCCTCCAAAAAAGCGTCCGCGACACTACCGTCTTCGGCCGGCTGGCCTTAATGTGCTGGTAGCGGAGGTGCGCCAACAAGCGGCCGAGATCGGCCACGACGGGACCGGTGTGAGCCTGGTCAAAATCGAGAAAGCCGACCTTTGTCGGGTGGATCAGGACCTGACCGTAGTGAAAATCGCCATGAACAAAACCGGACGCGCAATCCTGATCTCGGGGCGCCTGCACGCGTAAAACATGACCGATTTCTTCGATTTGCTTTCTTAGTTCCGGGAGGAACTGCGCGAGTAAGTGGATAACCTGGTGCGCTTTCGCCAGATGATCGGCAACGGTCCAGCGCGGTACCTTGGGATCTTTGTAGCCGTGAAGTACGGCTAAGGCTTCTGCGGTCCGTTCGAGTGCTTCGCGCCCGCGCGCAGTCCGCACGAGCGACTTAGGTTACAGCCTGGTAGGGAGTCCAGGAGAAGAATGTTCTGGTCTCGATCGGATGCGAGCGGCTTAGGAATGCAGAGTTTAGCTTGAGGGCCAAGCCATCCAAGGAGATCAGACATGATGCTGTGCATTGCCGTAGCGCTACGCTCGCTAGGATAAACTCGCAGGTAAACGGCTGCGGCAGAGGATTGTGGCTGGGAGTCGGCTTCGCAGCGCAGCACGGCTCGATTTTCTGGTTTGTACCGCACGACAGTAGTTGCCAATTTCTCGTCTGCCGAAGGCCACCGTTCTTCAGGCAAATGGTTACAAAGGAATTTCCGTAACGTGTCTTCACAGTCCAAGATCCTCAAGCCGTCCAGCCTACGATCGTTCGGGTAAGCAAACAATAGCGACTTGTATTCGGTGAGAGCGATGAAGGGTGGACCGAACGTCGGTTTCACCCAGGGCTTGGCAGTAACACTTTCTGTAGGGCGTTGGTAAAAGTCTCCGGCGTAAAGCACACTCCATACCAGAAAAGTTCTTGAGGGGTGCCGCCGAGCCGTTTCTGGTACGTGATCACATAGCGGACAACGCAATGCCGTTCGGTCGATAGCGTATGTAAGCCACCCGGCAGTCGAGAAGTCCGTAACCAGCCTGACGGATGTGTGGCTCGAGGCGCCTCTCGACTATATCGGTGTACAACAATGCGGTTAGACCTGGCAGCCGATCGTCTTGGGGAGTATCAAGTAAAGTCATGTAACCAGAATCATCTATGAAATCTCAACTCTTATGTTCACTACCACACTTTGCCCGCAAGCGAATCCCTCGCCTCCTCCACCAGGCCTGCGATCCTGCCTGGCCAGTCGGGTGCCTGGCGACGAAAGAAACCTTGGGCCACCTCGAGGAGTCTGCCGGCGTAGTGGAGGGGAAGCCTGTCCTGCCACGTTCTCGGGACGTGGGCGAAGTACTCCTCGGCGAACTCCCACGCCGCCGCGCGCGCCCGCTGTCGAGGTATAGGGAATAGAGCGGGCATGGCGGCGAGACGCGCCAGAAGGTAGGCAGGGTCTAGAACGGGGTCGGCTTTGGCGAACGAATCGAGATCTATGAAGATCGTGCGGTCGTCATCCAGAAAAATGTGATCAGCCTTCAGATCCCGATGGGTCGGCCTCAGTGGGACCTCTTGGAGACCCGCCAAGACACCCTCGATGATAGACTCGACCTCCAACCTCAGATGGGGGCAGGCCCACCCGAGGAGTCTACTAGCCCTCTCCAGATCGGCGACCTGGTCCGCGAGGAGGTGCCGCCGCGTCGTCGCAGGCGCATCGCGCTGATTAAAAGCTGCCAGGGCTTGAGCGACTCTACGCACCGCTTCGGTGGTGTCGCGGTCCCTGAGAAGGATCTCCTCGAGTGGGGTCCCGGGAGCTTCTTCCTGGAGCAGAGTCCGGAGGCCACTCAGATAGGCGACAGGCCTTGCTACGGTGAAACATTCTCCATTGGCGCGGGGCTGCTTCCACAACGCTCGGAGCACTTGATGAGTTTGTTGCCCCTGACCTTCGTCGCGATAGACTTTCGCGTAGAAGCGCCTCTCTATTCTTCTGCCTGTCGCGTCATCCCGCCCTTGCACCGTCAATCGCAAGGCAGCCCCCAATCCTGCCCGATACCTAACCGGTTCGACATTCCACACTCCGGTGCGCCAATTGCCCGGTCCGAACCGGGCGAGAAGCGGAAGCTTGACCTCGGGTAATGGTTCTGCGATCAAGAGGGGGAGGGTTGGTAGCCGGCGGTCGTAAGGGAATACTTGCACCAGCATTCCGAGGTCAGGGATGAAGGAGAACGGTTCAAAAGTCGAAATGATCTTGGAAATATCCTTAGGATAGGAGACCTGCAGCTTTTTCCACTTCCGCCGAGTTTTATCATCAGCGTACATTACACCAGTGACCCACTGGATCCGCTCGTATCCTGTGTCGGCCTCCGCGAGGCGTAGGGTGTATTGCAGTACACAGCGGTCGCCTCGGCGGTAGCGGATCCGGGAGAGACGGCAATCCCGGACGTGGTAGGCCTTATTATTGAGAGGCCGCAGATGTTTTTGGAAGACTCCCCGCATCGACTCAGGATCGCCAGCTACCTGGAGCTGCGGCAAACTAGGGTCCGCCAAGAGAAGCTTAACGCTCATGTAAGCTACCTGACCCCGTGCCGGCCAGGCTTCAGCTCGTGGAGCTGACGGTAGTGTCGGCTCTGGGCCATTAGGTTGTCATGGCTTCCGTGTTCGACTATCCGGCCGTCCTCCAGAAACCTCTTCGCAGTTTCTCTCGGGGTATCCGCCTTCGGGTCCATCTCGCGTGGCGCCTGCGTCAAAGCTCGAAGATTTCTTTCCGTTACCAAATCCTACCTGCCAGGGAAGCTCTAG
>CAWEQZ010000048.1:0-45368 GCA_963811295.1 uncultured Rubrobacteraceae bacterium
CTAACAGCGGTACTCATAAGGGTTGATCCTGTGGCCAATAACCAGCGTGGGTGAACCAGCCTGCTGCATCTTCTGGCGTGACGGCTGCCAACGCTCGTCCTATATCCTCAACTAGCGCCTCGCGCCCGCGGCGCCCACCTTGCGCACTAGCTGCTTGATCTTGCTAAAAGCCTCCTCTATGGGGTTAAGTCCGGCGAGTAGGAGGGCAAGAACACAAGATCTGCTCCCTCGCTTCGACGAGCTCCCTAATCCTCTGCGTCCTGTGTGCCCCAAGCCCATCGAGCACCACCACCTGCCCTCACTATGAGGGCGGTGCAAGGAAGTGCTCGACGTAAGCCTCAAAGGCTGCTGCGTCCGTGGCTCCTTCTACGGTCATCGACTCTCCCATAGCTCCTTCCAGAGTGATCGCGGCAATGAGGGTGGTGTTCTTGCCGCGGTTACGCGGAACCTTGCCGTAGGCTCTCTTTCCTCTGGGAGCCCTGGCTCTCAGGCGCGTCATGGAAGTGTTGAAGCCGCTCTCGTCCACGAACACTAGCCTTCTTGCGTCGAAGCGGGAAGCCAGCCAGCGCCACAAACCCCTGGCCTCCTCCTCACGCTCAGAGGCTATCTTTGACTTTTTTTGAGTCGGCCATCCGCCATCAGGCAGGCCGGCTATGGCCCTCCCAATAGTGGACGTAGAGACCTCCTCCCCAAACTCCCCCTCGAAAGCCTCGCGGTGCTCTTCTAGGGTGAGATCGTCGTTGGCCTGAAGGTGATTGGCAGCCACTCTTTGAGCATCGCTCCTTTTCTAGAGGGCCTGCCAGGGATCGGCTCGGGCTCGACATCCCCAGTCTCTCTTCGTCTTCTTAGCCAGCGTTTTATGGTGGGCATCGATACCGAGAAGGTCTTTGCGACTTGCTCCCTGGGAGTACCTGAGTCTACGGCTGAGAGCACCCTCAATCTCAGATCCTTCGAATATGGCTTCATCCTTAGAGGCTACCACACTAGGGATCCATACATTACGGGTGCCGCTGTCAGAACTCCGTAAAGTGGAAATTCAACTTCGGAGAATGACCAAAAGGCGAAGTTCGCAGAATCCATATTCCACGCACTTGGGTGAATAAAGGCAAGAAAAGAAGAGAAAAGGCGGAGGATTAGCCTCCCCCATTACCTCCGCCCAGGCTCTCTTAGCGGTTCACTCTCCGACCCGCTTGGCCGTCACCTGCGAGTCAAACCCTGCCCCCACAAACTCGGGGTCGGTACGCACGAACGCCAACTTAGAGCCATCAGGGGCGATGAACACATCGATCTGCGGACCATCCCGATAGGCGACGGTGCCTGTGCAATTGGCCTTGACCGTATACGTCCCAGTGAAGGGGTCCTTACGAAAAACCTCCCCATTGAAGTTACCTGAAGAAACGCCTCTCACCTCACCGTTGCCGTCAAAGACATCATAGCCTGCAATGGCGAAGGGCCTCTGCTCACTATTGCCCTTGATTTCAACCCCATTAAAGGCGAACAGATACGTCCCCTTGAGCGTGGCCTTAGAGCACTTCGCCCTGCTGGAGGCGTTCTCATCCTTAGCGTATCCTGCTCCAACAGTTGTTAGTAGGGCTGCTGCCCCTACGACCAGTAGGATCAGTGCGAGACCCCCTGCCCATAGCCCTTTACGGTTCATCGTGGTCCTCCTCCTCGTGTGTGATGGCCCAGAGAGGAAGGAGAGGACTCTCTCTGGGACTCTTTGCCGGAAGGCATACTAACAGCACCACAAGTTGTATGGGCGAAGAACTCCTCGATAGCCCCACCCCGATAGGCGAGCGACCCAGAAGGGGAGCCTATATCGTCGGCTATTATGAGATAGTTGCAGGCGTTGAAGTTGATCGACTTCGCAGAAGGCCGAATATGGGAACTTCTCAGAACTCCGTTATGGCGAAGTTCGTAGAACGCCCCAGCCCGTTGAAAAACGTGCGAGGAGCGGTGTGGATCTCCGACGATGGCTGCTCTTGAGGAGTCGGCTATTCGCTGAAGGGGTCGGTACCGGAGGCCGCAGGGCCTGTGCCTGCGCCAACTTCCTCGGTCCCCTGCCCGAGAAAGTGAGCACTCGCTTTATGTTCTGTCCCGTGGCGATCAATAGCGCCTCTGCGTTCACCCGCCAAAGCGTCCTGAGCCTAAACCTCCTCATCCCGTGCCACTCTTTGGCTTCCTCAAACATCGGCTCCACCCACACCTTGCGCTTGCGCAACGCCTTCTTGTAGGGCCCGGTCTAACGGTAGACTCTAACTCTTTCGAGGAGCTCCTCATCGAAGCTGCGCATCGTGCCCATCATGATGGCTTGGCCTCCTGCGTGGGACGGGAGGCCATGCTAGCTGGGATGCAGGTTTCGCGCTCTCCCAGCGGGAGAGTTTTTCAACAGGCTGGCCCCTTACCGGAAGGCTGGTGAATAGTCCCGTCTTTGCACTCACGGGGTTGCCCGGCGTGGCGAGCGCACGCGTCCTCCATAGGCGAGGGTGTCCCACAGGGCAACGCCCACAACGATCAACCCCGCTGCGCCGCTGAGCGCGAGCGTCGGTATCACAAGGCCCACGGGTACCAAGGCGATCAGCGCACCGATAGCGACCACGTGCGACCAGGACAGCACCCCGAGTACCGCCCACTTGAACAACGCGTGCCCGGCCAAAAACAGTCCCGTTCCTCCGAGAGTCAGTATGATAGACGCGAGCGTTCCAGGCTCGCCGGGATGTGCAACGGTGAGTTCATCGGCCGCGGCGACCGCGATGATCCCCGCCACCATCGGCAGGTGGAAGTAAGTGTAGGCTGAGCGACCCAACCGGCCAGGGTCCTCGGAGGAGGTAAAGACCTCGCGAGCTGCCTCGGCGCTGCGCGCGAAGTAGATCCACCACAGCCCCACGCTGCCTAAAAAGGCGACCACGAACGCACAGACCGTTAGCGCGGACGCTTCGATCTCGCCGAAGGTCGTGCCGGTCACCAGGATAGACTCGCCCAGTGCGATAATGATGAACAGCTGGCACCTCTCAGCAAAGTGCGTTCCCTCGATGGTCCACTCCTCCGTGCGCGAGCTCCCCAACCCTGGTGTCCTGTAGCGCATCACCGGTCCGGCGTAGTCCACGGCCAACGCGAGCAGCCACAGCACGTAGCGCGCCCCGCCTTCGACCAGGCCCCCCGCCACCCACAACACGCCGGCCGCCACCAACCAGGCGAGGATCCTCCAGAAGGTTGGGCTCAGTGGGTGGGACGCACCCAGGGCGAGCACAGCGAAGGCGGTGCGCCCGACCTGTATGGCGACGAATGCCAGGGCGAACATCAACCCGCGCTCGCCGAAGGCTTCTGGGATCGCGACCGACATTAGCAGGCTCGCGAGCATCACGGCTACCAGCACCAGGCGAACCGGCAGCCGATCTGGGTCGAACCAGTTGGTGAACCAGGCCGTGTAGACCCACGCCCACCACACCGCCAGTAACAGGAACAGCGTCTCCAAAACTCCTCTGATGCTCAAATGGTCCAGCAGCAGGTGGGAGAGCTGGGTCACAGCGAAGACGTAGACCAGATCGAAGAACAGCTCCAGGGGCGTAACGCGCTGCTCGCCACTGTCAGGAGTTCGCAGCGGCCCCCCGTGGTCGGAGACGTCCATCATCCACCCCCTGTGTTCATCGCGCCTGACTAAAGGCGGCGCGGTTAGGCTCATCTTGCCATATGTGGAGATCCTCTTCGCAGCTTCGGAGGAGCGGCCGATACCCTAAGCCGTTCTTTCAGCTCGGCCGTGGTCCAGACGGGCCAAGAACACCGGGGAGGCAGGACCATCGCGGGGTATTATGAGGAAGTCGAGCGAATACCCGAAGACAGCCGATCAGAGCCCGTAGCGCTCAGGGGTGCTTGACCTCGGCCACGCGGACTTCTGAGACTTCGACTTCTAGGCAACTCGGTAAATAGCGCCGACGCTACGCTCAGGCCGCTGGACGCTTCGCGTGCTCTAGCGCCCACTCCAGCGCATAGTCTGCTACCTCCTCCCACCCTTCCTGCCCCACCGTGTAGTGCGAGCGGCCAGCGAACTCCTTGTAGTCTGTAACGCTCTTGACGTGGCGGTAGTGCTTGACGTTGGACTGGTTTACCGCTGGAGGCATGAGGTTGTCCTCCCCTCCCGCTATGAACAGCAAGGGCGCCCGATCCTCGTTGCGGAAGTTCACGTAGGTGTCCTGGTGTCCTGGCGTGAAGTTGGCCAGCGGCCCCGCCCACACGAAGCTGCCCGGAGCGGGGATGTGGTAGCGCTCGTAGACCTCGTCTGAGTCCTCCCTGCTCAAAGTGTTGGCGAAGGCGTAGTGGAACTGCTCTTTGGTGAAGCCCACTGCCCTGTGTCGGTTGGCCGGGTTCCTCAGGATCGGGAAGAAGACTCTGATCTGCGAGACCGGGGTTACCCTTACGCCCTCTGCCGGCGCGGAGTCTATGGCAACTCCCGCTGCACCGTAACCATGATCGAGCAGGATCTGGGTAAAGAGACCTCCAGCCGAGTGGCCCATGATGATCGGCGCTCTATCTAGCTCGCCTACGATGTTCTGAAGGTGTTGGACTACCGCAGGGATAGTCAAAGCCTCGATCGGGGAGGGATCCTCGTTTAGCGCTTCGACCTCTACCTCAAAGCCTGGGTAGGCAGGGGTGAGCACGCGGTAACCCTTGTTCTCGTAGCGCTGGACCCACTTCTCCCAGCTTCGGGGGGTCACCCACAGCCCATGGATCAGCACGATGGTATCGGGAGCACCCGCATCCGCTGTGTTCTCGGCAGTCATAGGTTCTCCTCCTAGCGTTGCTGTCTGCTCACGCTCGTGAGCGTGCCCCATCTGAGGTCTCCGCGCATCATCCTACTAGACGAGATCCTAGCCTGGTGGCGCGAGCTTCTTAGAACTGCCTCAACACGAAGTTCGCAGAATTCACCTTCTAGGCACTTTGGTGAATTAGACCTCTCTCCTGCTAACGCAGTGATCTGAACGCCTCTCGGACCTCCGTCGCGAACAGTTCGGGCTCTTCCCACGCGGCGAAGTGGCCGCCCTTGTCGACCTCGTTGAAGTACGTGAGGTTGGGGTAGGAGTTCTCGACCCAGCTGCGCGGGGTACGCCAGATCTCGCCGGGGAAGGTGGTGAAGCCGACCGGAACCGAGACCTCCGGAGGAGCCTGGCCGGACGCCTGGGCTGCCGCCAGGGCTCGTCCGTCCTCCCAGTACGACCGGGCCGCCGAGGCGCCGGTGCCCGTCAGCCAGTACAGCGTGATGTTGTCGACGATCGTCTCCCGGCTGAGATTGCCCGCGGGCTCCCCGTCGACGAAGGCGCCTGAGATCTTGTAGTAGCTGTCCGTGTCGTGGTCGAGCAGCCAGGCGGCCAGGGCGACGGGTGACTCCAGCAGGGCGTAGCCGATCGTCTGCGGCCGCGTGGCCATCTCCAGGAAGTAGCCAAAGCCGCTCTCCCTGAATGTGGCGAGCTGCTCCGCCGCTGCGCGTTCCTCCTCCGATTCCTCCGGCTGGGGGCCGGCCAGCACCGTCACGAGCAGGTTCACGTGGATGCCTACCAGCCCCTCGGGCGCCTGGCGGCCCATCGCGTCGGTGACGAGGGCGCCCACGTCGCCGCCCTGGGCGACGTAGCGCGTAGTATCCGAGGCGGTTCATCAGCTCCGCCCAGGCCTGCGCGACGCGGCCGGCGTTCCAGCCGAGCTCGGTGGGCTCGCCGGAGAAGCCGTAGCCGGGCAGGGACGGCAGCACGAGGTCGAAGGCGTCCTCCGCCTGTCCGCCGTGCGCGGTCGGGTCGGTGAGCGGGCCGACGGTCTCGAGCAGCTCGATGACCGAGCCTGGCCAGCCATGCGTCATGATCAGCGGCAACGCGTCTTCGTGCTGGGAGCGCACGTGGATGAAGTGGATGTCGAGCCCGTCGATCTCGGTCGTGAACTGGGGCAAGGCGTTCAGCTTCGCCTCGGCCTTGCGCCAGTCGTAGTCCGTCGTCCAGTAGCGCGCGAGCTCCTGCATCGTCGCCAGCTGCACGCCCTGGGATCGGTCTTCGACGAGCTCCTTGCTGGTCCAGCGCGTCGCGGCGATGCGTCGGCGCAGGTCGTCCAGGGCCTCCTCCGGAACGTCGACGCGGAAGGGGCGGATGGTGGTCTCGGTGGTCACCGGATCCTCCTGACGTTGCTCTTCTCTCGACCTTGAGGGTGCGCTCTGCGAGGTCGTAGCACACCCCCACTGAAGACAGGCTAGCATCAGGAGGCGGGAGGGCGCATCACCCAAATGACTACTTCTTGTAAACTTTGTGTTAAATGGGAAAACGAACTTCGGAGAATCTACCTTCCAGGCACTTCGGTTAATAGAGCCTTCGAAGATGCGGGGGACTTCGTTGGGTGGCATCCTGTACGCACGTGCCACAACCCACCGGGAAAGGAGCGCACAGATGTCGGATAGCGACCCTAATCCAAAGCGAGGAGAACACGAGCCTGAGCTGCCTCCACATGCCCCACCCAGAGAACACGTGCGCGAGATGCAGACGCACCTCCAAGAGATGGAGGAATACCTAAAGCGCATGGGAGAACGGCTGCGCAGGCTCGACGAGCAGCTGAGTCACCTAGAGGCGGAAGACGACAGAGCAGTAGACAGGGGAGAGGGGTGGCCCACAGGAGGGTAGTCCTTCCTTATCGGTTGAGTCCCGGTCCGATGGGCGAGAATTTCTCGGGTAATTGCATCGTTACGAGTCGCAACTCCTTGATACACAATGGTGCAACTACTGCTACCAAGTCGGAGCGTTTCGACACTGAAGGAGTGCCTTCATACTGTAGTCGAATGCTTGGCGATGTACCTAATGGGTCGCCTGCTACCGTGAACTTCGGAGAATTTCTCTTTTTCCACGAACTCGGGTGAATAGGGCAACAGAGAAGGGGCGGGGCTGCTAGAGCACTCGACCCTCCTCATGCTGCTCCTCCTAGGCGCTGCTCTGGGGCATGCACCTCCTTGCGCTCAGAACAGAACTATGTTAGCAGTGATACCAATCCGTGTAGGGAGCAGGCCTAAGCGCCGATGACGCTCTTGGGCGGGTGGGGACACAGCGAAGGGAGAGGGCCATGAGCGAAGCATCAGCAGGTGGCGGAGGGCGCGCCGAGTTTGAGCGCACTCTTGTACAGAGAAGCCTTGAGGACGAGAACTTCAGGCAGAGGCTGCTCGATGACCCCAAGGGGACCCTGGAGCAGGAGCTGGGGAGTCCGCTGTCTGAGGGCGTTGAGGTAAGGGTGGTGCAGGAGAGCCAACAGAGCATCTACCTGGTGCTTCCCTTCGCCTCGCCGGTAGGCGACCAAGGCGGCGAGATCTCAGACCGGGAGCTGGAGGCCGTCGCCGGCGGGGACTCGTTCTATTGTACCCAAACCTGTCCTCGGCAGTGCTATTCTTGATAGTACCTATCGCGGGGTATTATGGTCGGCTTGTGCATGCACAAGCGAGTGCTAGGAGCGGGACTTTAGGGGATTGGGACGGGGCTAGGCGGACTTCCGGGAATTCCATTTCTAGGACGTAAGATGAATAGCCTGCTGCGTGGTTAGGTAAATGGTGCATACTGGGGGGTCGCGACAGGCCTCGATACAGCAGGGGGGAGTATGCCGGAAAAGGATGAGTTCTTGCCCGCAGAGCTACAGTGAATCGAGAACAGCCACCGCTTTAGGGAGCGGGTATGGCAAAAGGTGCATTACGTCGAGGACCACGACGAGCCCATCTTTTCTACTATCCCAAAGGGGGCGTTGGACGACGTGAGGTGTCCGGTGCCGGGGTGCGGCTCGCTGGTCCAAGAAGCGAAGGACTAAAGGGCCGCATAGCCCCGGCCTTGCTTCGCTGCCGTCTTATGTACACCTGCCGCGGACAGCAGCCGGCGGTGCTCGCTGTTGGCCTGGCGCTCCTGTTCGAGCTGGCGTTCCAAGGACTCGATGCGGTCCCGCAGCTCGGATATGAGCGCATCGCTAGCAGGTCTCGGCCGGTCTGTGGTCTGGTCGGTATCTGGTCGCGGTTCTGACACCCATACAACGCGCTTATCGCCCACCAGGTCGGATAGCACAGTGTTTCGCTTAATTCGCACCCGGAGCGCTTCTACGCTTACTTCCAAAGCCTGTGCGGCTTCGTTGACAGGAAGCCATCGCCCCTCACCCTCAGCTACCCGGAAGTCCTTCGGCACTGGCTTACCCTCCTCCCAACCATCGCGGAAGTCTATTACCCTGGCGCCTTTCCAGCAATTGCATGGGCCGCAGAGCGGTTGAATGTTGTCAATGGTGTCCGCACCACCGAGGGCGAGTGGCACAACGCGGTCGCGTGTAAGGGTCCTATCAGTCGCGCCGCATCTCAGGCATTTCTCTCCGTAGTGTCTGCGCACGGCCAGCCACTCGGCAAGGGTATGTCCGCATTTAGGGGACGCCACATCATAACGCTTTGTCTTCTCTTGCACATCGCTATCATACCGTCACCGACTGGTCACTGGTCGGTGTCCAAGAGCACGAAAACGCCCTTATCCGTGCGCTAGTAGTCGAGTGTTCTGCGCTTTATGCGGCCGCGAACAGCCTCGACGGTGACGCCCAGGATCTCGGAGGCCTCCGCCACGGTGACGCGCCTACATTCCCTACGGCCGGTCTGCGACTGGTCCTCTCCCACGCCCCTATGCTCTACCCTTCGGAGGCCTCGCGCAAGCACTTCTAGTTTCATACCAGTCTCGTACTACCGAGACTGCAAGCGGGTATCGAATCTGGATCGGGAGCCGTCCGGGTACGCCCCTCAACCGGGTCCTTCACCAAGAAAAGCAGCAACGCACGGGCTCCGGCGTCACGTACCGGGGTGCCCGACAAGTACTACCGGGGTGCCCAACAAGCGTCTTCGTGCGATTGTCGGCCACCCGCGACGGTAATCCGCATAAACAAGCCGAAATTCACCCCTGCTCGACCTTACGATAACCTACCGGGGTCCCCGACAAGCGATACCGGGGTGCCCAACAAGTACTACCGGGGCGCCCGACAAATATTACCGGGGTGCCCGACAAATATTACCGGGGTGCCCAACAAGTACTACCGGGGCGCCCGACAAATATTACCGGGGTGCCCAACAAGCCGTCTCTGCGGAATATGCTGCAAAACGGCACATTTTGTCTTTGCTCTGAGGGTCCCTTTGTTATTGTTTCTCTTGTAGTGTTATGTTGTTTAAACAACAACTACAAGGAAAATGGGGAGGGTTACCCGTGGGGACCGATCGCGTCGAGCTGACGCTCTTCCCGGAATACTCGACGTTAGTGAGTGCCGAGAGGAACCTAGAGGAGTACCCGCTCTTCGAGCTGAAAGCTCGGCATAGGGGCTCTAAGGCAAGGCTCTTCGAAAGGGTCGTCGAGGGAGAAGGCGGGGTTTCGCTAAGGCAGACCTGGAAGGTCATCCCTTCCGGAGAGTACGGCATGCCCGGCCCGGTCGACCAGGACGTCTACCTGGCGGTGCTGCAGCTTTTGGAGCAGCGGGGCGGAATGCCCGAGGATGGGGCGCTGGCTTTCTCGCTCTACGAGCTGAGGAAGGTCTTGGGGTGGTCGGACGACTCCGGGGGCGCCTACCGCGAGATCCGGGACGCGCTGGTGAGGATCCAGCTGACCGGCGTGCAGAGCACGAACGCCTTCTACTCGGCGGCCGACGAGCAGTTGATCGCCGATTCCTTCAACGTCTGGAGCGTACACTTCGCCCAGCGCAAGAAGAAAGGCGGCACGGGAACGCGTGCCCGCACGACCCAGGAACGTCACGTCCTCAGGTTCCATCCGGTCTTCATTCGTAACTATGAGGCGCAGTACCTCAAGGGCCTAGACGCGGACTTCTTCTGGGCTCTCAGGATGCCACTGAGCAAGCGCCTCTACCGCCTCATAGATCTCCAAAGGGCCGGGGGCCTATCGTGGAGAACGGACCTCTTCGCCGTGAGGGATCAAATCCCGCTCGACTACCCTTACCCCTCGCAGATAAAGCGGGCCCTGGGTAAGGCCCACGCCGAGCTTGAGGAGAAAGGGTTTCTCTCGGGGGTCGAGTACAAGGCCAACGCCAGCGTGCTCTACCGCATCTCGCAGGCCTTCGCCCGCCGGCAGAAGGCGCTCGAACTCTCCGGCACCCCCCAGGAGATGTTCGCCATAGAGCGCCTGATGCGCGAGGGGGTGCGCGGCGATACGGCGAGGGACCTCGTCGTCTCCCACGGCGCCGAAAGGTGCCTGCGCTACGCCGAGGCCCTCGACGCCCAGGAGGGCATCCGCAACCGCGCAAGCTTCCTCGTCAGCGCCATCCGCAAGGGCTACGCCCTCCCCGAGCCCCCGGAGCCAGCCCAGGAGCCCTCCCTGATCGCAGACGCCCCCCAGGAGCGAGAAACGAAGCCGCACACCATCGAGCCCACCCCTCCCCCACCGTCGGACCCGGCCGCCGAGGAGCTCTGGGGCCGCGTCCTCGAGCACGCCGAGGAAGAGTTAGACGCCTCTTCCCTCCGGGTGTGGTTCGAGGCCGTCACCGCGGTGGCCCTAGGCCCCAACTCCCTGACGATCTCGGTGCCCACACTCTTCGCCAAGGAGTACATCGAGACACGCTTCAAGGCGACGCTCGAAGACGCACTACGTCAGGAACTCTCGCAGGACGCGGCCCTGCGCGTCGTCGTCGGTGCTGGTTGATAGAACAGGAGAGGATGGGAATCAACATAATACTAGGAGGTTTACCCTTTGCAGTATTCCTCTATCTCTTGCCCTGGTTCTGATGTCTCATGTGATGCCACTAGACCCTGTAGGTAGTGCAGGTATTATAGGTAATAACGCGACTAGATCCAAGAGTCATCTCCCGTGAAACCCTCTCCACCGGAACCCGCCCAATACGTAGATCCTTACCCCATACTCTGTCACTTCGTAAGTCTGTAACTCTGTTGGCAACCGAGGGTTCGAGGACCGACTTTGCACCTGGAGCGCCCATGAGCCGTCCGCTACCGGCCGTAGCGCCCGCGCGGCACCCCGCCGAACATCGGAACGTTTGAGCGCACAGCGGGTCGAGGAAGCGTCGTAAATCTGCCGCGAGAGGTCTCTGTACGCCCGTATGAGCGTCTCGAGGGCGGTCGGAGGATAACAGGATGCCCGGAGGGACCGGAAGCATCGTGGAGCGTCTCGAACCGGCCTATGACGCCGGCCGGGATCCTGGTCTGTGCGAATGGCCCGGGCGCGTCCCGACGCTAATTCCACGAGCCGACGAAAATTGCAGACTTACAGAGTTCGTACCTGACAGAGTTCGGTAGTTCTGTTAGGCTTGGGTCGGTCGAAGGGGAAGTCGGCGGGGAGGAGGGCACGTGAACATCATCGCGGTGGCTAACGGCAAGGGCGGCGTGGGGAAGAGCACGACCGCGGTGAACCTGGCCGGGATCTTTGGGGAACAGATGCGGGTGCTGGTGGTGGACTCGGACCCGCAGGGGTCTGCGACGTGGTGGATGGAGCGCTCGGAGGGACCTGGGGCGGCCGACGTCGTGCAGGAGACGGACTCGCGGATGCTCGGGCGGGTGCGCGAGGTGGGGGGCTACGACGTGGTGCTGGTGGACACACGGCCGGCCCTGAGGGCGGAGGCCCTGGGGACGGTGATAGGTGCGGCGGACTACGTGGTGTTGCCGAGCCCGCCGGCGCCGATGGACATGGTGGCCCTGATAGAGACGGTCCGCCAGGAGGTGCGCCCGACGGGTGTGCGCCACCGGGTCCTGCTCACGCGGGTTGACTCCAGGAGCAGGGGAGAGGCCGAGGAGGCGCGCGGGGCGCTGGCGGGGGCGGGCATCCCCGTGTTCGAGGACATGGTCAGGGAGTACAAGGCGCACCGCACAGCCTCGCTGCTCGGCATCCCCGTAAGCCGGCTCGGGCTGCGCAGGGGCCGCAATGCCGAGGACGACTACAGGCGGGTGGCCGGCGAGCTGCTGGCGGACCTCGAAGGGGGGCACGACTGATGGGCGGGAGGCGCCGGCGGGGCCTGGCCGACCTCATAGGCGAGGTGGGGGCCGCGCCACAGGAACACGAGGACGAAGGCCGAGGCCGCGAGAGTGCGGCGACAGAAGCCGCACCGGAAAGGCGTGGGGAGGCGCGCGAGAGCCGGCCGGGGAGCGGGGGAGAGGCCACCGCGAGGGAGCAGAGCCGCGATGAGGCCGCGACGTCAGGGGTGCCACCTCGGGTCCCGAAGTACCTCGCGCTCGAGCGCAAGGAGGCGCGCCTGAGGGGGGACCAGGTGGACTCTTTAGCGTCGCTGGCGCGCCGTGTCAACCGGCAAAAGCTCTCGCGCGGGGGCGAGCGGATCACCGAGAACACCCTCATCCGGGTCGCGGTGGACTGGCTCCTCAGCCAAAAAGATTACGTCGGGGGCTCGACCGAGGAGGAGATACGGCGGGGTCTCGGCGTGCGGCACGACGCGCCTTGAGGGTGCTACGGGGCATGAGGGTCGACCAGGCGGACGGACTGCCCGCGATCGGCGAGACCGGCCGCTACCTGGTGTCCGGCCCCGGCGTGGACATCCCCGTCGCGCCGGACGGGTTCGTGGATTCCGGTACGGAGGGATGAGCGTGGGTGTGGCCCGCCAGTACACGGGAACCGCCGGCGACACGATCAACTGCCAGGTCGGGACGTTCCTGGGAGCTATGCAGCACTCCCGGGGCGTCTTATGTACGTCGCTCCCGAACACTGACTAGAAACGTACATAAGAAGAGGACCTCCGGGGAGAACGGCGGTCCTGCTATCGGCAGATTGTACCGGGGTAAGGTGCGCTCCTTACCCTTGCTCGCGGGCAGACAGGCGAGTGCTGGACTCGTGGGTGCTGCTTGCCCCGAAGACCTCCATCGCGCGGCGGAAGTGCCGATTCACGGTGTCCCGAGAGATGGACAAGCGGTCAGCGATCTCCCGTAGGGTCAGGCCCTCGGCGAGGAGCTGCAAGACCTCACGCTCACGCGGTGTGAGGGTGGCCATGATCTCTACGGGGCTGAGGTTCTCGCCAGCCCCACTTTCGTCGGGCGTCGTCTCCAACCGCTCGGGCACCTCAAGGACGCCGGCGTGGTCTATCGCTAGGGCGTACTCCTCGAACGACAGGAACTCGAAGCCCAGGACGTTGCCCTCAGCGTCCACGTCTACTCCGGCGCCGAAGCCGGGTTCCCCGAGAGGGATGGTCTCATGGTAGTCGCCTTCCCTGACGCGGATGTAGAAGGCCCCGGACTCGGGGTCGTGCTCGAAGGTGTAGGTCATTGTTCGCCTCCTTCCGGCTCCGCCGGGCTGCGACTCCTGCGAAGCAGCGTGGGCCTGCCCAGCTCCACGGTGACGACGATACGCTCGTCCTCCGCGCCCAGATTGTAGACCACCTTCACCGCCAGTCTCCTACCCGGCAGAACCCGCTCAGCCACGGTACGTTCCAGAAAGTGTCCGGGATACTCGATGCCAGGAGCCTCGAGCACCGCCGCGACCTCCCACTGGGCGATCCCGCGCTCATCCATCCTTCGCCTGGCGTGTGGAAGGTAGATGATCTTCATTCCGCGAAGTCTATCCAGGTCCCGATACAGGCGTCGAGCCGAACACCGCGCTGCATGAGCAAGGCATTCACAGCGCATCGAGGTTTGCCCCTCCGTGCCTGCGGTACGCGGTGTGATGTCGTGCATCAACGAACGCCTCAGAGGAGCGAAGAATTGATCCTCGCGTAAGTGGACTGCGTCCCTACGGAATGACAGTGAAGCCCACGTTCTCTGCGGCGGTGCGCAGCTGCCGGTCGAGGCACACAAACTCCCGGTTCCGTGTCTGCCCCGCGCACCACACGAAGGCGGCTGCCAGCTGCAGAGCGTCGGCGGATTTCAGAGGTCTACTGCTCGGCTGAACTTCACTCCAGCTCTGGCTCAGGTAGAACAAGACGACACGCGCCCACGCCTCGCCCAGAGGGTGCGGAGACACCTTCTCTATCCTTGCGCGACAGCGCTGAGATACACTCGGTCTGGCTACCCGCACATTCAGTAAATTATCGTGTCAGGACACGCACTCCACAATCCCATTCCGCGCTCCTCGGCTTCTTCGCGCAATCGCTCGAACTTGCGGCGGTAGGTGTGGGAGAAGGAGGTTGTGCGGGCGAAGCCCAGGATGATGAGATCCTCGTTGAAGGCGTGCTCGTAGGAGCCGTCTTTGCCTGCGTCGAGATAGATGTAGGCGAGGGTGCGGCCGTAGGCGTCTTCGGAGTCTCCGATGCGCGGGATCTCAAGGCGGATCAGCCGGTCGGTTAGCTCGCGTTTGGTGTAGGCGGAGGCCTCCTTCCCGTAGCAACCCACGGGTTGGCCTGGGGCCACGGTCTCGGGGGTGTCTACTCCGATTAGCCTCACGGGCTGGATCTGACCGTAGACCTCCACGGAGATGGTGTCGCCATCGGTGACTCTGGTAACTTTGCCATAGACTTGATCCGCTCCACCAAGACGGTATAGAAGGCCGTCGAAGCCCATCCTCGAAACCGGGTAGAAAAAGCCTGCCAGGACGAACGCTACGGCGATGAACACTGCTTCGGAGCCAGAGCCTGTCACCACACGGTATTCGTCGCGGCCAGGGAAGACGGCTATCGCCTGGCGGGGCCAGAACAGCTGGACTCCTCCGAGGGTCATCATGTCGGCGAAAAGGTGCGAGCCGAAGCCAACGAAGATGGCCACTGCAGGTGCCAGGTTGCCTGTGATCCGCCACAAGGGAGCACCAAGAACCAAGGTGATGAGCACCAAGGCCAAGAGGGAGTGCAGGAAGCTGCGGTGACCGAAGAGGCGGTTGATCTCCTCGGAGACGCTACCAAGCTGATGACCGAGCCAACTCTTGGGGTAGTCTGCATCGGGGAGCATGGAAGCTGCGGCCACGGTAAAGACCTCGGGGACCTCGTAGGGGACGACTAAGACGGCAGAGGTAGCGAACCAGCAGCACTCCGCGAAGATGAGGTGGGTTACCACCTTCAGGGCCGCTAGTCCTTGGGACGCTGCAACTTGGAGAAGAAGGGACGCAGCCCATACATCAGGGCGAAGGATATCCCGGCCAGGATGTAGAGGCTCTGGTCATCGAGGCCCAGGGAGATGTACCGGACAGCCATAGCGATAGCGGCGAAGACGAAGACCACCGGAGTCATGTCCACGTAGTGCTTCTCGTCTTCTAGCCTCAGCTCCTGGACCTCGGCGCCGAGTCTTTCTAAGGTGGAGCGTCCCGTGCCTGCGAGGCGTCCCTTGACCACCACTTTACGTCCCTTTACGATCGGGCCGAGGATGTGCTCGATCTCGATCACGGAGGAGCGGTAGAGTGCCCTCTGTAAGCCGGCTTCCTTCACGTCTCTGCCTCGCACCTGGCCCAGAGTCTTGGGATCAAGCAGTCCTACGCGCCAGGCTTCGAGTGCCAGGTGGACCAAGGCCTCCTTCCTGGAGCCTGCGGGGATCACCAGGCGCTCTTCTGAACTGACAAGTGAGGAATCAGGACGGCCCTTGTCACCCTGCGAGCCTGTGGAAAAGCGGGAGAGGCCGCGCCGGGGACGTCGCCCTTCCCCATCATTGTACTTTGTAGTGTCGAAGTCCATGTCTCTACCCTCCTTTGATCGACTTTGTATGTGTGTTGAACTCTCTTAATAAGGTCCCTCACACACGCCGCGGTCCGTCTCTTATCAACAGTTGCCTCCTTCCGGATCGCGACGAGATCCGGATCCTGTCGTGTCCAGGAGTAACCGCACCAGCTCCTCCTCGTTGTCCTGAACGCGCCGTTTCACGCTACTCGCGTACGCCACGGAACGTGAGTGCAGACCAACCACAACGATGCCATAGTCCAGTATGCCGCCAGCTCTGTTGAGACCGTCTTCGACCAGCACCGTGAGGCGACTGGCTCTGAGTTCCAGGTACAGAGGGCATCCAGGACCCGCCTCGGCGTACATCATCTCCGCCCGCGTCGTTGGCGACGAGCTTTGGCTTCCTCTGTCACCCAGGGTGGACATTCCGAGGCGAGTACCTCGTGCCACTCTCCTGTGGTGGGGTCGTGGATGGCTATGTAGCCGGGCTCTTTGCTCCACTTTATGAGGAGGCCGATGCGCTCGGCTTCTTCTAGCTTCTTTCGCTCGCGCTCCAGGAGGCGGATGAGGGCGTGCTTGTGGCGGGAGACGGTCTCGTGGAGCTCTTTGGTGGCTACGTCCTCGGGGGCGGCGACTCGCAGGGTGAGGCCACAGGCTTCGAGCGCCACACCCTTGCTGCGCAGCTCCTCGAGCAGGGCGCCGGTGTTCATACCGTGAACTCCACGTATTCGTCTTCGTCGGGCGACGCGTGCAAGCGTGCACTGGATTTCCGGGGGGTAGGTGCACACTCCCCCCTCTTCCATATCTTTTTGTCGTCTTGGGGGGGGAGGGGGTGTGTATCCCCCCGATTTCGTCTGCACGCGTGCACGCTTTGTATGCTTGTACATCTTTCGGTTTGGGGAGTATTTCGAGGTCTTCTGGGAGGGGGTCTCCGGGGACAAGCCGCGAGGGTTTGCGAGGATTGTCCTCCAAATCCCGCAAAAATCCGCGATCTTTTGCGGAACGCAACCTGCGGGAGGCGGCGGAGCGATCGAGTTTGAGGTCTTTCGCTACCTGGATCACGGTCACGGGCTGTGCATCCTCCTGGGCGTGCAGGCGTGCAACGGCGTGCACTGCCTCGCGCACGCTCTTTGGCACGGTGGCCTCGATGCCTTCGGAGACGAGGTCGGATACGAGTCCCTTGACGACCGCGTAGTCCTCGATGGTGGCGATGATCCTGCCGCGGTCGTCGCGCTCTCTGGTGGCCTGGTGGAGGATGGCATGGGCGCGGATCAAACTTAGAAGGGCGCCGAAGTCGCGGCGGAGCCTTACGGCCAAGGGTGGAACCAGGTTGGCGAGGGCCTCGGCGTAAGGGATGGTCACGCTCCGCGCGGTGGAAGGACTCTCCAGCCACCGTTGCAGGGCGTGCCAAGGCTCGAGGTTTGCCTCTTCCTCCTCTTCTCTAGCGAGCATCGCGAGCACACCGCGGGTCTGCTCGCGGGTGTCTGTAACGGTCAGGCTGAGAAGGCGGGTCTCGTTCTCGGGGTGGAGCTTGACGGCCGTGGTCGTGACTATGAGGCCTGTTGGGCCTTCACGTTCTATGAGGCGGGGCTTGATCCCGTTCCTGGTGCTCTCGACCGTCTCGTAGCGCACCGCTCCTTCCGAGAGAAGTGAGCGCATCAGGTAGGTTGCGAAGTCGCTTGCCATCCCCTCGGCCTCGTAGATCACGAGGAAGCGGTGCTTTATGGGTTCCTCGGAGTAGGCTAGGGTGCGTTCGCTCATGGCGGTCAAAGCGTGGTAGGCGCTCTCGGGAAAGTAGCGCAGAACGCGCGCGGTCAGGTAGGACTTTCCGCCCGAAGAGGGACCCTTGACGGCAACGCTTACGGGCTTCTCAAGGAGGCGGCTAGTCAGGGCGAGATAGAGGAGTTTGAGGACCCTTGCCTCGCCGGCGACTCCGGATTGTTCGAGCGTCTTTGCGAAGCGCTCCAGGATGCGGCCTTCTCTGGCCAGATGCTCGCACGCCTGCCACGCTCTGCGGTCTCTGGCTTCTTCTTCGAGACGGACTTCCTCGGCCCAGCGCCTCGCCGCTTTGACCGCCTTCCGCAGGTTCTCCTTGAAGTGATCCGGATCCTGGAGGTGGAGCTCGCTCGGGTCCTTGGCACCCTCGAGCTCTACACGATGAAGCTTCTCGCGCAGGGTGGAGGCAGCGAGCCGCTCCCACAGGGCCGCACCGCCTTCGTCTGGTTCCACGACGGCGTAGAGCTTCTCTATGTTCTGGAGGTGCTCGGCCCACTCCTCTTTGAAGTTGCTCGCGCCAGGGATGCCTATGGCCTCCACGCCGTGATGCCAGAGGGTGTGGCAGTCGCTCTCGCCCTCGACCAGGACCGCATATCCGGCCTCGCTCGCCCCCTCCAGGCGCCAGAGACCGTAGGGAAGGGTCCTACTACCGGATTTCCACCGGAAGCGATCGTCGCCCCGAGCGCCTTTGTTCAGAGCGCACCTGAAGCGTACGGCTTTCTCCCGTCCTTCACGGTCCCTGTAAGGGATGCGGACCGCCGGCGAGCCGGAGTAGGTAACATCACAGAGCCCAAGGCTTCTAAGGAACTCCACCGGCAGGCGCTTGGCTTCGGCGTAGGCTTCGAGGGTGCAGGAGGGCGGTGGGGTCGGAGGCGGATCCGGAACGGCGCTCCCTTCTCCCCCGCCGTGGCCGTTCGCCGAGACGTTGGAGGAGAACAGATCGTGCATCTTCAAGCCGAGGGCCTCGACGACCTCTTGAGTGGAGCAGCCCGCGCGGCAGAGGAGGAGTACACGGCCATCTTCTCCCTTCTTGACGTCGAGGTTCGGAGTTCTCTTGTCGTCGTGGGCGGGGCAGAAGGCCCGGTAGAAGCCTTTCTGGGTTCTTACGCCTTCCAGGCGGGCGAGGAACGCCTCGACGGGCCGAGATGGCGCACTCACGACAATCCCCCGCCGATGCCGCACGGAAGTGAGGTGAGCGATGAGGGTGGGATCTGCTGGTTAGCCTTGTGTGCCGATTTCGCCGCAAACATCGTACTCTCCCTTCGCCTAGTGGCGGGTACGGGCCGTGCTCCCAGCAATAGCCTTCTTCCTCTCGTAGCACTCGAAGGCGTAGAGCCACGCGCGGAGGCGGGCTTCGCGGATGCTCGTTTCGGGGAGGGGTCCCTGAGATGGGTTCCGGAGGACGCACTACCCACGATCGCTCGACCACCTACTCGCAGCGAGATGGTGCAGGTGTTCTTGCAGCGCGCAGCGCTGAAGGACGGTCCTCCTGGCCGTGGACCAGTCTCGCATGCGGATAGCGTCCTGCTCACGCAAGGCGAGCCGCCCGATGCGAACCTTCAGGGAGTCTGTGTGGGCCGCCTTACCCATGCCTACGCTTCGGAGGGCGCCGGCGTCTCCCTTTGCGCATGCGCTCTATGTCTTCCTGGGTGTAGTAGCGGTGTCCGTTGCGGTCGCGAAGGGCGGGAGGGAAGAAGCCCCTCCTCTCCCCCGCCCTGAGCCACTCGATGGAGATGCCCAGCTCGCGGGCCGCCTCCGAGATCCTGTAGGTGGTGTGCCTGTCCTCTGTCATGTCCCCAAGATAAGGGGCGCACCACAGCGCGTGTACCGGAATTGGCTAGGGAAGCCAATTCCGGTACTAGGACTGAAGGGTCGGAGTGCCGATTACCCTATCTGGCCGTCGCGACGTGGCATGCTATGGCGGGTGAGCGTTCGTGTGGCTCCTTGTGGCATGGGACAGGTTTCGGCGCCAGGGTATTGGCCACCCTCGCGCGCGTGACCAAGAGCGAGGAGATATTCGGGTTCGAGGCATCACGGCGGTATTGACCGGGGCGCATATCCATTCGCACCATTACATGTAGTGGGGGGCTTCGATACCCGAAAACAGGGATGAGTGCCACAGAAGCGGTTTGGTGGGACGATCCATGCACTCCGCTGCAGACCTCGCCAATAACCGTGCAACGCCCGCACTGAGCGAGGGATGGCAGCAAAGCCTTCGACGTGTATGGCGGAAGAGGGTTGCCGTAGAATACCGCCGTGGCACGGGACCTGCTCAAGGACGGAGGAGAGGGCCGCTTCTTCCGCGGCAACCTCCACTGCCACTCGAACAGGTCCGACGGCCTGCGGGAACCTGAGGAGGTCGTCGCCGCCTACCGCGCCGCCGGCTACGACTTCCTCTGCCTCTCCGACCACTTCGAGGAGGAGTACGGATGGCAAGTGGTCGATACGCTGCCCTTTCGGGACGAGGGCTTCACCACGATCGTGGGGGCCGAGCTCTCCTCCGCCCCGTGGGACGACCGCCTCTGCTACTGGGTAGTTGCCGCCGGGCTGCCCGCGGACTTCGATCCCCCGCCGCCGGACTACCACGCCGAGGCCATCCGGCGGGCACGAGACGCGGGTGCGTTCGTGGTCATGCTGCACCCCGGGATCAACAACCTCCCGCTCGCGGCGGCCGACGGTCTGTCCGCGCTCGACGCCGTCCACGCCGTCGAGGTCTACAACCACAACGCGGCGATGGCCGCCATCCCCGACAGGGACAACGGCGCCTACATGCTCGACGGCCTCCTGGAGAACGGGCGCAGGCTGCTGGTGAGCGCCGCGGACGACTCGCACTGGGGCCACCCGAAGGACCGCTTCGGCGGGTGGGTCGAGGTCTTCTGCGACCGGCTCGACCCGGAGGCCCTGGTGGAGTCCATGAAGGCCGGGCGCTACTACTCGACGCAGGGGCCATCTATCCGCGAGCTCGTGGTGGACGGCGGACGGCTGCGCGTGGAGACGAGCGAGGCGTACGCGATCTCGCTGACCACGAGCGGCGACCGGTGGCGGAGCGGGGCCGAGCGCCACGACGAGAACGGCCAACCGATCACGGATGCGGAGTTCGACCTGGCGCCTTTCCGCGGCTCTTACTGCCGGATCATCGTCGTGGACGAGGTGGGAAGGCGGGCCTGGGGCAACCCCATCTGGCCGTGACGGCCTCGCACCACATCGGACGGTGCGGGGTTGCGGTGGCCCTCGCGCTCCCGCTTACGGCCACGGCCCTGCCGGGCGTGGCGTATGCCAAGATTATCGGTGGCACCCCCGATAACGATTACCTCTTGGGAACCATAAAGTACGACCTCATTAGAGGGCGTGGGGGAGACGATTACATCAGGGCTCTCGCAGGGGAGGATCTACTGCGTGGTGGCGCCAACGACGAGATCTATCCAGGAGAAGGCGCCGACATCGTCTTCGCCGGAGCGGGCAACGACAAGATCTACGCCAGGGACGCCGACAGCCTGGATACCATAGATTGCGGGGGCGGCTTCGATGAGGTCGAGACGATACATCGCGATGATCGGACCCTGGACGACTGCGAGAGGGCCCTGGGTCCGAGAAGGGGAAACATCTAGGGGAGTCGTAGCATATGCGCAGTACCCCGTACTTGGCTATCGGTTGGGGTGCCGCCTACAGTATGCACCGTACTGCGTGGAAATAAGTTTCTCGGTAGTACAGCGCAGCCCCCGTCCAACACAGGGAGTGTCCTGGCCCATAGGACCAGGGCACAGCGCCTCAGAAGGGCTCCACTCTCGGGCTATTTGGTCAATTCGAGTCCCGACTCATAGTCGGGACTCGAAGTCTGTGGGGTCGAGGCGGGCCAGGCGGGCGGGGTCGAGAAGGATGTCCATGGTCGTGATCCGCCCGTTGTGCAGCGTGAGGGCGGCTATCGCGTAGAGTTCTCCGTCCAGCACTGAGATCCAGCCGGGGGCGCCGTTTATAAGCGCTCGCCTCCCCACCAGGCCCTCTCTCTGCGAGGCGGCGGCCATCGCTCTGCGGGCGACGTTCAAGGCGCCGCGAACCTCGACGATGGTCCCGCTGCCCGTGTCCACACGCTCCACGATGTCGGGATCGAGTACGGCGAGGAGCGCGTCGAAGTCTCCATCGCGGGCGGCGGCGAGGAAGGCTTCAACGACTTCTTCTTCTTCTTGGTGTGCGGCCGCGTCGGCGTGGTGGGGGGTCGTGTGCGCAGAGCGGATGCGGCGGCGTGCGCGGCTGGCGAGTTGGCGCGCCGCCTCGGGCGAGCGCTCGAGGATGGCTCCGATCTGCTCGAAGGGAACGGAGAACATGTCGTGGAGGACGTAGGCGAGCCGCTCTGCGGGGGTCAGCCTCTCGAGCACCACGAGCAGCGCCACGCCCAAGGAGTCTGAGAGCAGCGCCTCGTGCTCAGGGTCGATGCCCTCTGCGCGGTCGACGATCGGGTCTGGCAGGTGTGCCTCCAGTGGCTGCTCGCCTCGCCTCTTGCGTGAGCGGAGCATGTTCAGCGCCACGCGTCCCACTACGGTCACGAGCCAGGCTTGGAGGTTGTCGATCTCGGCGCCGTTGGAGCGGCTCAAGCGGATCCACGCCTCTTGGACGGCGTCGTCGGCCTCACTGGTGGAGCCCAGCATCCGGTAGGCTAAGGCTCTAAGGCGGGGCCGGTGCTCTTGGAATCGTTGTGTCAGCCAGTCGCGCTCGTCCATCTATATCTGTAGACCCCTCCCTGGCGCTGAATGTGACGTGACGTCTAATCAGACTGACGTCACGTCTTTGCGCCGCCGGGTGTCTTCCCTTTGAGATGGTAAACGAAAGGAGAGAGAACCTCTGGACATCATTTCTTTTGTCTTTTCGCTGCTGGCTTTATGTTCGCTGAAGCGATGATCCGAACGGAGGAACGACGATGCTGAAAAAAGTGGTGTACGTGGCGCTGTTGGTGAGCGATCAGGACAAGGCGCTCGACTTCTACACGAATGTCATCGGTCTCCAGAAGCGGGGTGACTACCCAACACCCGACGGACCGCGATTCCTGACCGTCGGCGTCAAGGGGCAGGACTTCGAGCTCGTTCTGTGGCCAGGCACACCCGCCAGGGCCATGTCGGGTTCCGCGGTTTATACCATCGAGGTGGAGAATTGCCGGATGGCGTTCGAGACGCTGAAGTCGCGCGGAGTGAACTTCGAGCCACCCGAGATCCTTGAGTTCCCCTGGGGTTACGCCGCGAGGTTTAAGGACCCGGACGGGAATCTGCTTCAGGTGCGAGAGGGTCGCGGGGCATAGAGCGGCGCTGAAGGAGCGCAGATCGTCATACTCTTCCAATTTGGCCGATCGTAAGTATAGAGACCGAGTCGGATGGACGAGCAGGCGTAGCTTGCCGAACGTTTCGAGGAGCACCGGACCCGTCTGCGGGCGGTAGCCTACAGGATGGTGGGGTCGCTCGGGGAGGCGGATGAGGCGGTGCAGGACGCGCGGCTGCGCGTCAGTCGCTTGGGCGCAGGCGAGATCGACAACCTCAGCGGCCGGAATCCCGCTTGTTTGAGTGCTGAGAGCCAACAGAATAGAGGTGCCACAGACTACTGAAGACCCTGTTCGGACAGTCTCAGAAGGAGAATTGTCCGAACTTCGCGTTGACGGAGTTCTGAGAGGTTCATCAGGTATTCATCGGGAATTCATCCCCTCGTTGATCGGCTTCGGAGTGACGGCGCTCGTGATCATCGTCCTGACCAGAGGCCGCCTGGGCTACGGACGGTTGCTCGAGGCGCGCAACGCGCCTCGGAGGGAGGTGAAGTAGCAGGACCGTGGCTCTTAGCACCCCGGCCCTGCTACTATTACACTTATTCACCCGACTGCCGAGTATATGAGTTCTCGGAAGTTTGCTACAGCAAGAAATTCCCAACTAACAACAAAAGTACGCAATCGGGGGGATGCGCCTATGGACGTTAATCACAGAGCGTAGAGTGTACCCTCTAGGCGCAGGTGGTCGAAAGGGAGGTTCGTTCTCGTGTCCGATAGCTTTCAACAGCTAAGGGAGCTGCGCGATCAATTCATCCGTGCCGTCTACGATCTCAGAGATCCCAACACAGGCCAGGTTATGGCTAACGCGATCATGCAGCGTATAGCTCTAGAGCCCGACAATCCCGACGATGAGGTTCGTTACGCTGAGATTGCGCAGTATTTCGACGAGATTGGCTACATATGGCCAGTAGCCAGCGATTACAGCATCGTCTCCATGAGCGAGGTGGGCATCAAGTACGCCGAGCTCGAGGGCGATCTGCGTCGTGAAGAAGGTTGAGCCTAGAGTATCTAATGCTCACTACTATTATGTGGTGAGAGCCCGTTGGGAAATGTGGCGGGGCTGATTGGGGGTCAAGAGCAGCCACGTCCCTTGCTCTGCTCACCCTCTTCTCCTCTCTATGCACCGAAGTGCCTGGAAAGATGAATTCTCAGAAGTTCACGGTAGCATCTCCGCCGCGTGGCCACGGTTCTATACGTATTCGGGTGGGGGAGTAGCAGCGCACGTTGCGCGCCCGGTCTCATCGAAAGTCTTACGTCTCACGCGGTTGTGGACACTCTCCAACCTGGTCGTCGGTAATTGATGGGCACATAGCTGAGGCGCCGCCTGCCACCGCCTCTAGCGCCTCGTCGGAGATCTCTTCGCCTTCGCCTAGCGCTGAGGCGCTGGGAAGCACCAGGTAGATGGTGTCTGCGCTCTCCTCCACCACCCTTACCCGAACGCCCTCGGGCAGCCGCCTCCCTAGCTCCTGCTCCACGGTTCCCTTGGGGTCCGCAAGCAGCCTCTGCCTGAAGTCCTCGTCCTCAAGGGTCCTCTCTACGAGCCTTCGCTCCACCTCGGCGCGCCCGCCACCGGCTGCTGCTTGGCTCACGGCCCTCTCTCTTTTCTTCGGCGCCCTACTTTCCCTACTACGTCGTCGTCAGTTAGCGACCCGACGGCGTAGTAGGGCTAAGTATGCCGGAAGCTCAGGGTAGCCCGCAACGTCGGGGTATCGGGACTGCCCAAGGAGGGAGCAGGGGCACTCTCTAGAGTAGGCAAGAGGCGCCGTTGAGAAGGCGAACACGGAGGACTTCTAGGATGTGAGGTTGGACGCTTCTTTATGCCCTTATTCACCCGAGTGCGTGGAAGAGAAATTCTGCGAAGTCCATATCCGAGTTCCTGGATAAGACCATGTAATTCCCCGCCCCTAAGCCCTCTGCCAACCGCTCTGCTCCGGCGGTGGTGCGGCTAGAAATAGTCGCTCCATTCACTACCTTGGTCGCCAATCATCCCGAATTCATCCGGTATTCATCGGTGACCGATAAGGTGGTAGTCGGCATGGCAGCTGAAATTGCAGGAAGGAGTGGCTCCTGGGGAGATCGAAAAGAGACCGGCTTTCTAGTGATCAAGGTGCTGGACCGAGGCGGTGGGTCGTGACCAAACCCTCCATCTGCAACGAGATGCTCTTCAGAAGGCCGGCGGCGGACACTATACTTCGTTAGAGAAGAGGAGGACTCTAGAGAGATGCGAAAGACGAAGATCGGCTCGGTCCTGGCTTTGGCCTTGCTCGCGGCTCTACTTACGGTCGGGGTCGCTTCGGCTGCGCCCGGGAACACGGACGCCGCGCTGAGCGCCTCGGCCAAGCTACCCAAGGCCGTGACGCTGATCCCCTCGGCCAAGCTACGCAAGGCCGTGACGCCGGCCTCTATCCTGGTCCACGAGCGCCGCTTCCAGCAGATAGCCAATGACACCGAGGAGGGCACGAGGGCCTCGGGCACCCCCGGCTACGGTGCTTCCGCACGCTACGTTGCGCGCAAGCTGCGCAACGCGGGCTACGAAGTGAGCGTGCAGCGCTTTGAGTTCCCGTTCTTCCAGGAGCTCAAGCCCGCCCAACTCCAACAGGTCTCGCCGAAAGACGAGGACTACGAGACCGCTACGTTCGAGTACTCGGGTAGCGGCGACGTCACGGGTCGTCTGGTGCCCACCAAGGATGTTCTGATTCCGCCTCCCGCGCAGCCGGGCTCCACAAGCGGCTGCGAGCCCCAGGACTTCGTGCCTGCGTCTGAGACCGAACCTGAGGTGGCGCTAATCCAACGCGGCACCTGCGAGTTCGCCGTGAAGGCAAAAAACGCCCAGCAAGCCGGTTACGACGCGGCGATTATCTTCAACGAGGGCCAGGAGGAGCGCACCGAGGTCGTCGAGGGCACCCTGGGCTCACCGGACTTCTCCATACCTGTGGTCGGAGCGAGCTTCGCGACGGGCGAGGAGCTCTACGCTGCCACCCAAGAGGGCAAGGTCGTCGTGCGCGTGTTCGCCTCCACCCTCTCGGAGACGCGCACGACCTCCAACGTCATCGCCGACACGCCGCAGGGCCGCGCGGACCGCACGGTCGTGGTGGGCGCCCACCTCGACTCCGTGATCGAGGGCCCCGGCATAAACGACAACGGCTCGGGCTCAGCCACCATCCTCGAGGTCGCCCTGCAGATGTCCAAGCTCGGCATAGAGCCGACCAACAGGATGCGCTTCGCGTTCTGGGGTGCCGAGGAGTCGGGGCTGCTCGGTTCCGAGCACTACGTGGAGAGTCTCTCCGCCAGACAACTCGGCAACATCGCCCTAAACCTCAATTTCGACATGCTCGGCTCCCCGAACTACGTGCGCTTCGTCTACGACGGCGACGGCTCGGCGACGCCCGACGACCCTGACGACGCGGGACCTGCGGGCTCGGCCGCGATAGAGCGGGTCTTCAAGCGCTACTTCGCCGCCAAGGGCCTGCCCACGGATCCCACCCCCTTCGACGGCCGCTCGGACTATGGCCCGTTCATCGCGGTGGGCATACCCGGCTGGCGGTCTGTTCACAGGTGCCGAGGAGATAAAGAGCGCGCGCCAGGAGGACGTCTACGGCGGCACCTCCGGCGAGCCCTACGACCCCTGCTACCACGAAGCCTGTGACGACATAACCAACCTGAGCCTCGGGGCCCTTGACCAAATGTCCGACGGCGTCGCGCACGCCACGCTCACCTACGCCGAGGACGAGGAGGTGTTCGTCGGCCCAAGCAGAGCCAAGACGCGCTCCTCCGCCGGGGTCTACAAAGAGTTCAAGGGGCCCCACGCCCGCAGGTAGGTAGACGCACAGAGTCGATCATCAAGGGGGAGCGGACGAGGTGGCGCTCCCCTTCACTTTATAAGGAGCATCGGCCCCGCCAACCGTCGTCGGAAGTCTTATACACCCAAGTGCGTGGAAGGCTCTTTCTGCGAAGGTCGCCTAAAGCGGTGCTCTACGAAGTTGCGCCAGCCCTTGAGCGTGGTCATACTTGACCCCGTTGAGCACCTTGGCGAGGCTAGGAAAAGCCTCACCCACACAAAGGGGGTGGCGTCTATGAGACGCATCGAAGCGTTCAAAGAGTAGACCGATTTATCACTATAGGTGGGGAAGGAGGCTTTTCTTATGGATAGGCCATGGTTCGATCAAGAGACCGATGTCTTGCTGATCGACGAGTACATCGTCGAGATGGATTCCTACAAGAGGATCGTCGAAGACGGGAAGATAACCGACACCGAGCTCCTCGAGCAAACCTTGAGGGTGGTTACGCTTCTTAGGCAGCTAGAAGAGGCGCTCTCGCCGGAGGCCAAAGGCCTAGCCACCGAGGCTTTTGGCGAGATGGGTGTGCTCAACGCCCTGCAGGCGCTTCGCCTGCAGGCTTCTTCGCCGCTCCCGTAACAACCCGACCCGCAGAAGAGAAGACAGCGCCAGAAGTATGGGCACAACGCACGGCCACTTACTTGCACGAAAGGAGGCACTCTAAAGATGGGTACTTTCAACTCTTCCAAGACCTTTCCCTACTTCGTCGAGGACATCGCTCCCGTGGCTCGGGACGTGATGGATCACTTCGAGGGCCAGGACTTCGAGGTGACCGAGACGAACATCCCCACCGGAGGGACGCAGGTGAGCATCCGCAAGGGAGGCACCTTCAAAGCCATCATAGGGATGAAGACCGCCCTTAACATAAAGATAGAGCCGGTATCGAACGGGACCACGGTAGATGCGGGGGTAGGGATCTTCGGCCAGCAGGCAATCCCCACGGCGATCACGTTGCTAGTATTCTGGCCCGTGATAATCGCCCAGATATGGAACATGGCACAAGAGTCCAACTTGGACGAGGAGGCTCTGGACGTCGCCGAAGAGAGCCTTAAAGCTCACTCTTCGCAAGCACCGAGCGAGGCCACCGCAGAGTAACCGAACCTAAACGGGGTGGCGTCCTAACTCGAGACGCCACCCCGACCTTCTGCCGCTTGTGTTGTCTGGCGTCGGCGTTTTCTGGTGTTCCGAAGCCTCCCGCTCCGGCCCTTCGGCTTGCCTCTATTCAGCGGATTGCGTGGAAAAAAAGGTTATTCTCGGACGTACGTTGTAGCAAGCTCAACCGGTCCGGTAGGGGCTTAGGGACTTGGACCGGGGCAAAGCGTACTCCCAGCCGGTCCCAACGCCTCAGCTGGCTACGGGCGTTACCAGGAATCGTGGCAAGCCGTTGCGACTTGATGCCGATGGACTTCCGGAGAATTCGTCCGCATGAGGAGGGCCGCCGACGGAGATAACGCCGAATGTCAGATGGTTGTTTAGGGACGGGCGGAAGATGGATCTCAAGAAGTTGTCGGAACTCCCGGTCTTGGAGAACCTGCCCCGGTAGGGCCAGCTACTCCAGGAGAGGCACGCTCCCCTCTCGATTCTCGGCCAAACCGGCTCGCGTGTTCAGGGTGCGAGGGCCAGTATCCCACCCTACCCGCTCCCGGGCAACGCATACGCCGCCCCCAACCCGTTCTGCTCCAGCAGATGAGGTAGGTCCGGCAGCGCGGCCACGAGTGGGATCTTGCCGTGGCCGCGGTTCGCGTGGGATCCCGCCGTGTTCAAGGCCGACCTCGGCACCCCGGCGAACTCTGCGAGGGTGTCGAGGTGACTAGAAAGGCTATCGGTGGGGATCACCAACGACCGTTCGGGTGGAAGCGCGGCCTCGATACGAGCCGTCTCTCGCGCGTAGAACTCCAGCAGTTCCTCCGCGAGCGGGCGAAGCGCGCGTCGGAAATGCTCGGGAGAGGCGAGGTGTCCGGGATCGAAGCTGGGAGCCATGAGTCTGAAAAAGGCGACTTGCCATTTGGGCCATCCCTGGCCCCTGTGGTGCCTAGCAGACCAAAACGCCTTGTTCAGAAGGGAGTCGGCCCAGGAGACGGCATCGCGGCGGGTGTAGACGAAGCGGGCTGCGGGGTGCAGCTCGACCAGGATCTCCAGGAAATAGTGGTTGAAGCTGGCGGAGTCCAGCTCCAGCGCACCAGCTTCGGCCCGTTTTGCCAGCCAGCGGCGCATACCTTCGCGGTCGAGCCTGCCACCCTTCCAGGTGATGAGACGCACGATGGACTCGGCTACGAGGAACTCGTAGCCCCAGCGGAAGGGCCGGAAGAGGGACGCCAGCGAGGTCGTGCCGGACTTCATCAGGCCGACCCCGATGAGGTGGAACCGCCTGGCGGGCAGGGAGGCAGGGACCCCTCCCTCTTTTCCCCACCAAAGGCCGCGATTGACGCCCTCGCGCCGAGAGCGCAGAGAGGCGATGTCGGTTTCATCCATCGGAAATCTCCCAGGTGCCACCAAAGGCTGCGGTCGACCGGGATTTGTTGAGGGAGCGGAGCAAGTCGCGCCTGCCGCCACCGCTGGCTTCGGTCATTGTCCGATCTCCCTTCGCTGTGTCCCCAACCACCCAGGAGCGTTGTGTCGGCGCAGACGCCTGCTCCCATCACGGGGATGGGTATCACAGCTAGCATAGTTCTCTGCTGCGCGCAAGGGGGCATGCGCCACAGCAGCGCCTACGAGCAGCATGAGGAGGGTCGAGTGCTCTAGCAGCTTCGACCCTTTTCGTGCCCTATTCACCGAAGTGCCTAGAATTTGGACTCTACGAAGAAGGGTGCACAAGGGCAAGAGGAAGGGCCGGGATACTCGATACCCGGCCCCTTGGCAGCAGGTCTACTACTACACTACTATTGCCCCGGCCGTCGATATAAAAGGCGCAGCATTAGCCTCCCCCACTACCTCCGCCCAGGAGGCACTTCTTGGCGGTTCACTCTCCCACTCGCTTGGCACTCCCCCGCGAGTCAATCCCCGCCGAGACATCCTCGGGGGTGGTACGCACGAACGCCAACTTAGAGCCATCAGGGGCGATGAACATGTCGCCCTGCGCAGCGGCACCATCCCTAAAGGTGACGGTGCCTGTGCAATTGGCCTTGACCGTATACGTCCCGGTGAAGGGGTCCTTACGAAAAACCTCCCCATTGAAGTTACCTGAAGAAACGCCTCTCACCTCACCATTGCCGTCAAAGACATCATAGCCTGCAATGGCGAAGGGCCTCTGCTCACTATTGCCCTTGATTTCAACCCCATTCTGGGCGAACAGATACGTCCCCTTGAGCGTGGCCTCCGAGCACTTCGCCCCGGTGGCTTTCTCGTCACTGGCAAAGCCTCTGCCGACGGCCAGTACTCCCAGGAGGCCTAAGACTCCCAACACCATCAATAGGGCCGCTAGATATCTCTTCATGCGCTCTGTACCTCCTCCTTATCTCTGTAGCCTGCGGTGCATACGCTATGATCAACAACACCTTCCCGGATACGCCCTCTCTGGCATGATAGCGGTTGCGCTACTGGCTCCCCACCTCCTTTAGCAAGCGCTCATCTGTGTGTGTAGGGGCGTGTGGTCCACGGCCTCTACCCCGCCTTAGGAGGGCCGGTCTCCTATGTCAAAGTACGAACAATAGCAGGTATGGAATTTTTGGGGCAACCTCAACGAACTTCCGAGAATGGTGCTTTTCCGAAGTTCGAAGAATTACCCTTCCACGCACTCGGGTGAATAATCCCCGATAGATAGCTTAGTGGCAGCGGGCCCTGCCCGAGTCGGTGTAGTTCGTACCCACCACGGGTACGAACTTCCAATCGTAAAAGCCCGAACCGAGTTCGAGCTTCAGCACACCGGGGGCGCCGGCCTTCTTGGCCTGCACGCGAGGGTCGTCCTGGCCCTGTTGATACTCGGCCTGCGCACCACCCGTCCCCACGATGAACTGGCGGATGCCCCTAGCCAAAGAAGGTTTACCACTAGGGCTTATGCGGGCGAAGCGCTCGTAGCGGTGGGCGTGCCCGGAGAGGATCACGTCGGCGTGATGGTTGTAAAGGATGTCCCAGAAGGGCTTCACCTGGGGGCTATCTTCGCCTCTTCCGGAAGCGTAGAGCGGGTGGTGGAAGTAGGCCAGCGTGCACCTCCTTCGGTGGTTGGGCAGGACTCTGCGGAGCCAGCGCCCTTGGGCGGAGCGCCAGTCACACCCACCGACCTCCTCGCAGTTGCTGTTGAGGACCACGATGTGCCAGGCTCCCCGATCGTAGGAGTAGTAGCCCCTGGTGCCTCCCCGCCCGCCATCCGAAGTAATCGAAGTAGGGCTTCGCCCCCGCAGTGTGATAGTCGTGGTTGCCGACCGAGGGCCTAGTGCGCTTCTTGTACTTGCCCCAGGTGGGATCGTAGCAGTCGCGGAACTGCGCGCGGGTGCCGTCGGGGTAGGCGTGGTCGCCGAGGGTGAAGACGGTTCCCCCTATTTTGCCCAACAACCTTGCCGTTTTGCGGTCGGACTTCTCGTCGCACTGGGCGATGTCCCCCGCGCCGACCAGCGTCACCGTGCGCGGCGTGCCTGCGCCCTCCACTGCCGTCAGCACGGCGGCCATGGATACCAGCAGCATCGCACAGGCCATCGCACCGACAGCAACAACGATCTTGCTCATCCCCTCCATCCTCCCTTGTGTGGGGTGAAGGAGAAAAGTGGGAACCCCCGCCCCGTTGCGCAATGAAGATAGTATGATGGCATACAAGGACGAGAGCAACTACCGAGAACTGCGTTAGTGCGAAGTTCGCAGAATTCACCTTCCCCGAAGGTGGGTGAATAAGGGGCCGGGGTTACAGAAGCCCTTCGAACTCCGTCCCCTCGCGATCGAACTATGGCTTCCTGAAAATTACGGTCCGTTCTCGACTATACGGCAACGTACGCCAGCACAGCTCTTCAGCGCCTGCAAGCGCGTCGCCAGGGTGGCGGGTGGGGAATTAGGGTCGTAAGAGTTGTGGAGCTCGTAGGGGTCGCGGTCGAGGTAGTACAGCTCCTTCTTTCCGCCCGCGTACTTTACGTACTTGCGCCCGCTGCTGGTGCGGATGCCAGAATAAGGAGGGGTGTTACGCGGCGCGTCGTGGGCTTCGAGCAAAACGGCGCTCCTCCAGGCGGCGGTGTTCCCCTTGAAGACGGGCCCGAGGGAGCGCCCGTCGACGTAGCCCGGCGTCTGCGCGCTCGCAAGGTCCGTGAATGTGGGCAGGTAGTCAGTGTTGAGGACGAGCTTCTCCTGGGCCTTGCGTCCGGCCGCAACACCGGGTCCGCGCACCAGTAGCGGCACGCGGACGCTCCCCTCGTAGGGGCGACCCTTGCCCGGATGTATGCGATGGTCCCCCATCTGGAAGCCGTTGTCTGAGGTGAAGAAGATGTAGGTGTTGCCCAGCACGCGCTTTTCCCTTAGCTTGCCAACCACCCCGGCCACCAGGTCATCGAGCGCCTGCAGCGTTTCGGCCCGCTTGTCTATGTTCGCCTTTCTGGCATCGCTGAGCCTCGGCAGCTTTCGTATCCAGGGGGGCTTGTCCGAGACGTTTCGCTCGTTGAAGGAGGGCGGACGCGGGGCCCTGATTCCGTCAAACGCATGCTTGTCGCGCCGGGCGGGTCTATGCGGGCTGTGCGGAGCCTTGGGTGCCACGAAGGCGAAGAAGGGCACCCTCGCCATCGCGGAGGCGCCGATGAAGTTCATTGTGTGATCCGCTATCACATCCGTTTCATAGTCTGCAGCGGTCGAGCCGTAGTGGATGATTCTGCCATCGTCGTTGATCTTGTAGTCGTAGTAATGGGGGCGGCCCGCGTGCGCGAACCATCTGTCCCAGCCCGGCGGTTTGTTGGAGGTGCCCTTGTAGCCGTTGAGGTACTTGCCAAAGAGGCCTGTCCTGTAGCCAGCGGCGTCCAGGCGCGTGGCCACGTTGTTTCGCTCGAGGCCTTTGGCCCGGTACGCTTGCCATCCGCCGCTCGAACCACGGCTGTTCCACACCTCGCTGTTATGGGCGTACTGGCCGCGCATTATGGTGGCCCTGGAGGGGCAGCACAGGGGTGTAGAGACGAAGGCGTTGTGAAAGATCATGCCCTTGTCCTTCAGCACGGAGCGCGTCTTCGGCATGTGCTTGAGGTCATCTTTGCGCATGTCATCGGCGATGATGAAGACTATGTTGGGTTTCGCAGTGAGCGCCTCAACATCCTTGGGCCGCATGCCCAAGATACCTAAAGAGAGCAGCAAAGCTAGGGCCACGCAAGACACCTGTAGAACAAGCTTTCTCATAGCTAGCACCCCTCTTGAGTAGAGAAGAGGAAGAATGGTGACTACAGACCCCCGCCTCTGTTCACTCTAGCGCCGTAAGTATGTACGCAGAGGGAATCAAAGTCCATCTGCCATTTGGCATTTTCTCAAGTCAGGTGGGCGAGCTTGTACGCTAGGCGGGGCTACTCCTGGGGGTAAACTTCGGAGAACACCGTAAAGCGGAAGTTCGCAGAAAAAGCCCTCTACGAGGTTGGGTAGCTAAGGGCTAGAGTACACCTTAGCCACTGCTACCCGCGAAGATGGGTGCTCCTAGCTGCTCTCTCAAGCCAAGATCGTCGCGGTGGTTCCAGATCTCGATCACCTTCCCGTTCGCAAACCGGAAGATATTCACCCCCGAAAACTCAGCCCTCTTGCCGGTCGGTTCGGCGCCGCCCCACCGCCCCGTGTTCGTGCCTTTCGCGGTCCAGCACCCCGCCACCAGATCCCCTTCGGCCAAGATCAGATCCACCTCCCACCGCAGGTCGGGAAAGGCCGCCCGGAACTCGGCGGCGATCTTGCGTTGCCCTTCGGGACCCGCGAGGACTTCGGTCGGGCGGAGGTCATGGCGGATGTAGTCCTCGGCGAAGACCTCGAAGGCGAAGTCCACGTTGCCCTTGTTCCAGACTTCCTCATAGAATCGAAGGACGGTAGCCTTGTTTTGTTCGGCTGACATCTTCTCTTAAGCCCTCCTCCTCCTTCGCCCTCGCTCCCCACCGGAGCGGTCGCACCCATTGTAGAAAAAGGCTGCTAAGAGTGTGCTACTTCCGAGAACGCCGTAAAGGCGAAGTTCGCAGAATCCCCCTTCCACGCACTCCGCTGAATAGGCTCGAAGACGGCGCACTATGGAGGACGTAGCCGAGATGACCCTAGCGCGCCATGCCGGAGATAGGGCCTCTCGGCTACGAGCACCAAGGTCTTAGGCCTCAGAGGCCGCTGAGCTTGCTCTCGCGAAACCTCTCTAGCACCTGCTCGAAGGCCGCAGGGTGGATACGCACATCGCCCTGGAAGGGGTGATCGAGGGAGGCCACGGTGAACAGCGACAGGCCGATCGTCAGCGCCAACGACGCCACCATGAGCGTGTGCACCAGGGTGTTGTCCAAGCCAAATAGGTAGGTGAAGGCTATCGTGATGACTCCTCCGCCTATTAGCACGACCCAAAGGATGGTGGGCAGCCCCCCACTTGCGGCCAGCAATCTCTCCCTCCTTGCGTCTCCCACGCCGTGGAGCTGGACCAACATTTCGTTGTAGCGCGCTTGGCCGTAGGGCACTTGCTGGGCATCCGTGGGAGGGTCGAGTCCCAAGATGGTCCCCCTAAGCTCGTCGAGGGTGTCCCACGCCTTCGGGCTCGAGCTTGCCTTGCTCCATAGCAGGCCACTCCTCCTCTACCACCACCTGAGCGTAGGAGCGGGTGAGCTTTTGGATGTGGCGCCCCTCGGGTTGGGGTAGGGCGTGGGCGAAATAGAAGATCCCGGCCAGCTCGTTGGCTTCATCGGAAACGACTGTCCTCGGCCGCGTTCCATTGTTCCCAGACGGCGATAAGCATGAGCCCCAGCAACACGGCGTAGGCGACGCCCAGGACCGCGTAGATGAAGCCTGCCACGTCGTTGTGTTGCTTGCGCCGCTCGGTAGGGACGAGGCGCTGCACCAACACCAGCCCACCTACTGCGACTACCGTCACTACGGCGACTATCAAGAGGCCAGTGACGACGCGCATTGGGAGCCCCCTTCCCGCGAGCATGGTTGCTCGTCGGATCGATCCTTTGGGCGATGAAGGGACATGATGCCAAATGCTGATGGCCGGTGCGAACTTCCGAGAACGCGCAACTCCGGAGGTCCAACTTCGGAGAAGACCTCTTCCACGCACTCCGGTGAATAGAGTCCGGAGCGGATCCTTTCACAGATCACTGAGCTTGCTGGTCTCGAATCTCTCCAGGATCAGCTCAAAAGCCCCCGTCCCGATGCGAGCTCCCCCGGAGAAGGGGTGCTCCATGGCGCCCACGGTGAACAAGACAAGCCCGATAACCGCAGCCAGGGTCACAACCATCAGCCTGTGCGCCAACGTGTTCTCCAAGCCGAACAGGTACGTGAAGCCGATCGCCACTACACCCCCGAAGATCAGGACTGACCACAGGACACCGGGAACACCTTCCTCCGCCGCCACCAGGCGCATCCTCCTTGCATCAGCCAGGGTATCGACCTGGTCGAGCCCTTCAGCGTAGAGCTGTTCTTCGCCCTTCGTACGTGGCTCGAACCCCTGTATGTTGTGCAGGATGTCGTCGATGATGGTCCACCCAGCGGGAGTCCCTCTAGTCTGCGATATCAAGGGTGCCCGCCCCTGCTCCATCAGGGGCCACTCCCTGTGGACCACCTCTTCGGCGTAGGATCGGACGAGCTGCTGGAGGTGGGTGCCCCGAGGCTCTGGAAGCTGGTTGGCCAGCCAGAAGATGTCAGCCGCTGCGTTGGCCTCCAGCTCGACGGTTTCTCTGGCGGCCCCAAACTGCTCCCACACGGCGATGACCACGAGCGCCAGCAGCACGGCATAGATCACGCCCAACGCCGCGTAGATGAAGCCTGCCACGTCGTTGTGTTGCCGTCGGGAGGCGGCGGGCACGAGGCGCTGCACAAGCTCGAAACCCGCAAGCGCGAGGAGGCAAACCCCCCGACCACCAGGACGCCATAGACTACCGTGTGTAGTAGCACGGTGAGAACTCCCCTCCTGGATCGGACTGGCCGTCATTCTAGCCGCTACTACCGGCACTGTACTAACTTCTCCGAGGCCCCCAAGGCTAACTTCTTAGAACTCCGTTAAACGGAAGTCCAACTTCGGCGAACACCCCTTCTACAAGATTGGGTGGATAAGGACCACCACCCTGGGTTCGATCTCCTCGTAGACGACCAGTACTCGCGCGCCGAACCGGTACACCGATCCCTCGATACCGCTCTCGGCGTCCAGATATTGTGGCCCGTGGTTCATGAACTTCTCGTAGGCGTCGGCAAGCTCGCCAGGCGAGAACGTTTCGCGAGTGCTGGGTTCCACTATTACGGCAATAGGCATCCTATGATCATGGTGCTCGGGCGGGCACTCCACTTCCACGCTCCCTACCGTGTTAGCTCTCCCTCGCATCGTGGGATCGACCCAGCACCCGTACCCGATCGGGCGCCCCAACGCCTCCAAGAGGACCGATAAGATGCGTCTCACTCGGGCTACCCCCTGACCATACTCGAGGTAGCCGGTTGCGCCACTGGCTCAGCCCGCCCCTAAGGCACCCAAGCGCAGGAAGGGCTTCTTAGCCTCTACCGAAGATCTAGTTATGTTGCTCGTTGGACTCGCGAGAGGGCCGAGACGGTTACGCTAGGGCCTCTCCCACGGAGGGCACGAAAGTTCGTTTTCTGTGTCCCCCTTGCGAGCGAACTTCCTAGATCCCCGTAAAGCGGAAGTTCGCAGAATGCCTATTCCACGCACTCGGGTGAATAAGGGCATAAAGAAGCGTCCAACCCCACATCCTAGAAAAGCTCCGTGTTCGCCTTCTCGACGGCGCCTCGTGCCTACTCTAGAGTGTGCCCCTGCCCCATCCATGGGGCGCTCCCCATCCCGAAGACGTTGCGGCCAACAAGGTGCTTCTGGGATACTAAGCCCTTGCACCGTCGGGTCGCTAACACACGACGCCGTAGTAGGGGACAAAGCGAAGGGAGAGAGGGCCATGAGCCAAGCAGCAGGTGGGGGCACCCGCGCCGAGATTGAGCGCACTATCGTACAGAGGAGCCTTCAGGACGAGTCATTCAGGCAGATGCTCCTTGATGACCCCAAGGCTGCCGTGGAGCAGGAGCTAGGGACGCAACTGCCTGAGGGCGTTGAGGTAAGGGTGGTTGAGGAGAGCGCACAGACCATCTACCTGGTGCTTCCCAGCGCCACGGCGGTAGGCGAAGGCGGCGAGATCTCCGACCGGGATCTCGAGGCCGTGGCCGGCGGTGCCGACGGTGGCACTTGGGGGGACGCCTGCAAGGAAACCGTGGGACACATGTGAGGAGAACCTGAAGTCGTTTGCCCACATGGCCGTCGCGTCGCTGGTCGGTTGCACCTGGTGTCTCGACTTCAACTATTTCCAGGCGCACAACGAGAACCTCGACCCTCCTCATGCTGCTCGTAGGCGCTGCTGTGGCGCATGCTCCCTTGCTCGGGGCACGCAACCGTGCTAGGTGTGTGATACCCATCCGTGATGGCAGCAGGCCTCAGAGCGACGAGGACGCTCCTGGACAATTACTTAGCCGGGCGGGGAGGTTTTGTTAGGGTGGAAGACGAAAACCGCATGAAAGTCACCATATGGGAAGCGGCCGAGTATCTGGGCCTCACTCCTACGACGGTTCAGGAAATGGTGGAACGCGGGGTGCTCAAGGCCGAGAAGTTCGCCGGCGCGATCCACATCCCTCGGGAGGAGGTGGAGCGCATCGAGCGCGAGACTGCCCCGTAAAAGACGGGCCTTGGCTTTGCGTCCTGCGTTGTGCGGGAACTCGGGCGGTGCGACCATGAACACCCCCGGTTGGGAGGGCACACTTCCTATAGCACTGCAACTTCCTCCGTGCTCGGCGCACCGGTTTCTCTCATACGGCCGGGGCCCTCCCCACTGAGCTCCGGCCTTTTCTAGTTCCAAAGATAAGTTGTTTGGGCATGCACTCTCCTACAGCGTAGGCTAAAAGGAATGGTGCACACGGCTGTCTAAGAGCGACACAGGGGAGTGTTAGGCGCTATGTTATTCGTCGTGTGGGCAGTGCTGGGGGCAGCAATAGCCGTGTCGGTGGTATTGGTGCTGTACGTGCTGGTGCGGCGCTGGCTGTGAGGAGAGGACTCTAGCCCCTGGCGGATCGCAACTCCTCTATCTGCCGGTCCACCTCCTCTAGGGCCTCGCCGAGCCTGTCCTCCAGGCGCACCCTCCGATGATAGGCGAGGTTTCGGCTCAACCCTCTAGCTTCTTCTAGGAGCACACGCATGTTCTGCAGCTCCGAAAGCTGCGATTCTGCCATCTGCCTGTCATCTGAGCCCTGTTCTCGCCCACTAGTCATGGAAGCATTCTACTGCTTGTACAGCACTTCTCCTCTATTCACCCGAGTGCGTGGAAAGATAAATTCTCGGAAGTTCGCCGTGGCAAGCGGACCGCCCCCCTACCCGCACCCTGGCGCCAGGCCGGTCCGAGAAACCCCCCGAACGCACGCGCCGGCCCGTCGCACCCCAGCGCACGAGACTTGCTTCAAGCGCAGCTGCGCCGCGACGGATGGCCGCTGACGGGCAGAGCATGGCCGGGTAAGGTATTAAGATGCGCGGTGGTGGGCAGCGAGCACAGAGAGAGGGGGGCGATACGTGGAGCTCGACAGGGACAGGATTGCAGACATAGCCCAGCGTCACGGGGTAGAGGAGCGCGAAGCCCTAATCCTTTACCACCTCGGTCATGCCTTCGAAGTGTACTTCGAGATTGCCAAAGAAGAAGATTACGGCTACGACGTGAACCTACAGGATTGGGTCGATCATCACACAGCTCTGATAAATCTGCTGATGCGCCGGGTTGTTAGAAGGGATCATCCCGGAGGTTGGCGCAGCGGGGAGGAGATCATAGCTATGAGAGAGGCAGAGCGGCAAAGCGAAGCCGACCAAACTTAGATCTATACATAAGGCCTGATAATTCACCCCCGAAGTATTATGGTCCCTCGCAGGGGTAGGCTCTCAGGACCGTTGCTCTACGGGGCTCCGGCCCTCTTACATCAGGAGGAGCACAATGATACCTCAACCGATCGCGGTGAAGCTGCGAGTTCTTCGTGAGGAGCGCGGTCTTACGCACAAGGAGGCGGCGGAGCTTGCCAAGGTATCTCAGTGGACCCTGATCCGTCTGGAGTCCGGCGAGCGAGCTCCCTATATGCCGACCGTGACGAAGATCGCCAGGGCATACGGCGTGCCCCTCGAGGAGTTGGTGGAGGAGCAGTAGCCTCCCGTAGAACTCCCACGGTCGCTCCGATTCCCCGCTTTCCCGGCGCGACCCTCTGCACGAACTTCGTATTGAAGGATTTCTCCGAAGTCCCTATGCACGATCCTGCGCAGCCTCGCTCCTATGTTGGCGTCGCCTTATGTACAGGAAGAGAGGCTGCGTGGTGATGGAGTGCGTGGATGGAGTGTGCTCAGAGGTTCGTGAGCTTACTCCCCCTAAACCCGTGTCAATATGATAGAGATCCTTGCCTCTCCTGTGAGAAGTTAGTATCTTGTCCTGCGTCAGGAAGCTCACGAGGTGGGGGCGCGAAGGAGGCTCTCGATGCGCATCGTTACTGGCCTCCTTTTGATATGCCTGGCTATGTTGGTCGCGGTTGGCGGCCTGATGCTGGTGCAGCGCCTTATGCCTACGAGACCGCGCCTGCGACACAACGACGTTGCTGGCTTCATCTTTGCGGTCTTAGGGGTCGCCTACGCTGTGCTGCTGGGGCTCGTTGTCGTTGCCGTTTGGGAAGAATGGATCGCGGCCATCGAGGCGGTCGACCAGGAAGCCGGCGAGGTGGCTGAGGTCTACTGGCTTGCTCACAGGCTACCCGAACCCGAGGGTAGTCACCTTCAGGAACTCGCCCGCTCATACGCTCGGACCGTGCTAAAGGAGGAGTGGCCGCTTATGGAGCGGGGAAAGGTGAGCCCCAAGGCATGGGCCATACTTGACGAGATCAGGTACAGCATACAGAGGATGGAGCCCGCCACGGAAACCCAGCAGGTTCTCTACGAACAAGGACTGCAGCAAGTGCACGACCTGGCAGACGCCAGGGGAGAACGTTTGCTGGACGCCGAGCAAGGCTTGCCCGCAATCCTGTGGGTGATGTTGTTCGTTGGAGCGGTCGACGTGGTGGGCTTCACTTACCTCTTCGGCCTGCAGAGCACTACGGTGCATATGGTAATGGTCGCATCGTTGACGTTGGTCATAGCGTTGGTGATCTTCACCGTTGGTGCTCTGGATTACCCGTTCAAGGGCGACCTACGTATCGATCCGGATGCCTTCGAACAGGTGCTAGGGAGGTTCTAGAGCAGCAAGCTCAGCGACCTCTGAGAACGAAGGGTTGGTGCGGATTATCCGCTAGCATCATGGATGTCTATCAGAGACACCCACAGAAAAGATTCCCCTAGGTGAAATACGATCTTGGGGGAGGCTGGCCTTGAGGCAGTGCCTTAGAGTGCCTCCTGAGAACAAAGTTATTGGAGAGATGAGCGAGCATGCGAATTCCGACATGGCTGCTGGTGTTGTTACTTGGCGCAGGGATAATTTTAGTGGTCGTATTGATGAACAATGTAGTTATTAACTAGCGAAGTTTCGTCCTCAGGAAGTGCCCTGGGCCCCTCAAGGTTCCGGCCCTTTCCTTTCCCTCATTCACCGGAGTGCGTAGAAGGTGAATTCTTCGAACTTCGGAAAAGCGCAATTCTGCGAACTTCGCCCAAACGGCGTTCTAGGAAGTTCACCGGTGAAGATCTCGAACATCACTCATCTGAGTGATGCGCCTGGTGCCGATAACTGCTAGCGTGGGCGCGTTGATCGACGTGGCGGGACTGATCACCCCGCCCTCTATGTGAAGGAGGTAGCATAAAGCTATGTACGTTGCGGTGCGGCGTTACGAGGGCGTGCCCGACTCCCAAAAGGTGGCGCGGCTGGTTGAGGAGGACTTTTTGCCCATCATCAGCGAGATGCCGGGATTCGTGGCTTACTACTGTGTCGACGCCGGGGACGGTGTGATGGTTTCGACCAGCGTCTTCGAGCACAAGGACGCCGAGGAGCAGTCGACCTTCAGGGCGGGAGAGTTTGTGGCGCAGGATCTGGGTCAGTTGGCCCCGAACCCACCCCAAGTCACAGCCGGTGAGGTTGTCGCATACAAGGGGAGGTAGGTGAGAGAGTTCGAGAGCTGGATGATGTGAGAGAGCCGGGGCAGTAGGAGCCCCGGCTCTTGAGCTCCTACTGCCCTTATTCACCGAAATGCGTGGAAGGTAAATTCTCGGAAGTAGCGTCAGCCCTCCAGCTTTGATAGTACCTTGAGCGCAACCGCTCTGGTAGGGAATACGGGGGATGAAGGAGGCAACATGTTTGCGAGTGTATCCACCTACCAAGGTCCTCCTGACCAGATAGACGATGGCCTTCGCTACGCTCAAGAGAACATCGTGCCCAGCCTCCAAGAGGTGGAGGGCTTTGAGGGAGTCTATCTCCTCGTCGACCGTCAAAGCGGCAAGGTGCTTACCATAACGCTGTGGGAGAGTGAAGAGGCCCTGCGCGCCAGCGAGGAGGAGACAACCCAGTTGCGCAGCGAGCATAGAGGGCAGTGGGATCAAGTCCCTACCGCGGAGGCCGGCAGCCAAGAAGTTGCGGGCGTGGAGAGGTATGAGGTCGCCATCTCACCGGAGCGAAGCTAGCCGAGACAGTAGGTTCCCATAGCCCGAGAGGGGCGGGGTAAGATGCTCAGGCCCTTCTTCTTGTCCTTATTCACCCGAGTGCGTAGAAGGAGTCAGCGTGTTGAAAATGTCGATGTCGAGCGGAGAATGACCAGGAATCGAGCTTGGAAAGCTCCAAAACCGGCGTGTTTGGTACCCCATTCAGGGCGAAAGTGGGCGCCAACGGGGTTTTTCAACACGCTGGAGTATTCTGCGAACTTCGCGTTCTCCGAAGTTGGCTCTCTCCGAAGTTAGCTCCGAGATTCGGCTAGTGGCATCATGCTTGTTGTGCAAACTTCGCCATTAAATGTGCGGCGTATAGGTGGAGTTGCGATGGCAGGAAAACCCGCTCTTGCGAGCGTTGCGGTGACCCAGGAACCCTATAGGAATCGGGATTGCGAAGATTCGCGTGCTCACTGTTTCTGCCACGCTCTAAGTACACGCATGTGTAGCAGAGTTTATGGCGAGGTCTGTGTTGTGGAGGGGATATCCCGCCGTAGCTGAAGCGTGATAGTCGCCTGTCGTTGATCTCATCAAGGAAAGGAGTCCAGATCAATCCTCAACAGATCGCAAGAGTTACGGGCGTACTCTTCATTATCACCATTGTCGCCTCCATCCCCGCAGCGTCGTTCTCTACGCCCCTGTGCTGGACGACCCCAACTACATCGTCGGTGCCGGCGCCGACCCTGGCCTGTCCTTGGGCGCGCTCTTAGAATTCATCGTCGTTATCGCCAATATCGGCACCGCCGTCGTGCTGTTTCCGATCGTCAAGCGGCAGAACGAAATCCTCGCCCTTGGATACGTCACCTCTCGTGTCCTTGAGGGGGCCTTCATCATGGTCGGCGCCTTCAGTCTCCTAACGGTCGTGTCCTTGCGAAGCGGATTACATCCCGCACTTCCTCTGGAAGACTTCGCCGGCACTGCCGGCGCAGATGATGCCTTGCTCGTCACCGTCGGCAAGTCGCTGGTCGCGCTGCATGACTGGACGTTCCTGTTTGGTCCCGGCATCCTTGCTGGCGTCGGGAACGGGCTGATGCTGGGTTACTTGATGTACAAGTCCGCCCTGGTGCCACCGGGCATGGCCGTGTTGGGGCTCATCGGCGGCCCCGTGCTCGTCGCTGCTGCGGTCGCCATCCTGTTCGGGGTCATCGATGCAGGCTCTGTGTGGCAGATCATCGCGACACTCCCGGAGGTCCTTCGGGAGTTGTCGCTTGGCATCTGGCTCATCGTGAGGGGATTCAATCGATCTGCGCGGAGTGCAGGCGATGAAGACCTTCGCCCAAGAGATCCGCCAAGCCTTCCCCGACTTCCACGACTCCATCGACATTCAGCTCGCCGAAGCAGACATGGTAGCCACGCGCTTTACGTCTATGGGGACCCACAGGGGCGTGTTCATGGGCGTGGAGCCGACGAACCGAGAACTGACCTGGACCGGGATAACTATCGACCGCATCTCGGAAGGCAAAATCTGGAGAGCTGGGCCAACTGGGACATGATGGGCATGTTGCAGCAGCTGGGCGCTATCTCCGGGGCGGACCAAAATCAGGGCTCTCAACACCCCTAAGCATCTAGGGTCTGTTTGCAAATCATAGCCAGATCTTGATCGCTGCTAGCTTCAGCATCGCCTCGTAGTTCTCCGCTCGCTTCTCGTAGCGGGTCGCCACCCGCCTGAATTGCTTGAGCCGATTGATAAGCCTCTCCACCAGATTCCTTGTGCGGTATAAAGCTCGATCAAAGGCTCCGCCTCGATGCTCGTTGGTCCTTCTGGCTATGGTTATCCTTATCCCAGACGCGGATAGCGTCTGACCACCCCCTTGGCGTAGCCCTTGTCAGCGCAGATACGCCTCGGGCGTAGCTTCGGACTCCACGACCCGCCCTATGCACCTCTGCATTGTCCATCAGGGGCCAGAAGCCTACCTCCTTTCTTTGGCCCTCGCTAAGCGAGAAGACCATAAGCGTGCCCCCACCTTCCGCTCTTAGGTGTATCTTGGTAGAGAAACCACCCTGAGAGTAGCCTAGCGTCTCGCTCTTTCGGGTTCCTCCTTTTGCCCCTGCTGCGTGCTGATGAGCCTTAAGGCTGGTCGCATCCAGGTAGTGCACCTCCAAATCGAGCTCTCCTTGTTGGCTTTTTGGCTCTGCAAGAGCCTTTTAGTATGCGATCCCACACTCCGGCCTTCTGCAGCGGTAGAAACGGCTCGGAAAAATCCCCTCCAAGGACCGTATGTCTCGGGAAGGTCACGCCAAGGAGCTCCGGTGCGATCTATCCAGAGCATGCCGTTTATGATGCGCCGATGATCGGCATTCGGACGGCCCCTATGGGGCTTCCTTGGAGGCAGATGTGGGTTAGAGTTTCCCATTGTTGGTCTGTCAAATCTCCTCGTGTCATACTACGAGCGTTCCCACACAAGCGTTTTGCAAACAGGCCCTAGTCGGCCGGGGACCGCGATCACCAGCGTGGGCCCTTCTGGTCCTTATCCACGGGAGTGCGTGGAAGACGAATTCTCGGAAGTTTCGCCCCAAGAAAATTAGGGTTAGGTTAGGTTTGGACAGACGGATGACCTAAGTATCCCGGACTCATCCGGGCACCGGTTGATGTCCATGTTTTACACTGCTGGCTCATGATGCTCTTTAAATCGTGGCGGTTCGCTCGCACGCCACCGCTCTTGGCAATAGTTAGCTTGCTCTGTGTGCTTTGCATCGGGGCATTCCTCTCTTTGCTCCCAACCGGGCTCGAAGTTCCTGCTGTCCTTATGAAGGCGCATTCGTCCCACGACAAACAAGCGCCCAACGGGGAGTCGTATCCGCTGGAGGGTAGTTACCTGCTGTTGCTCTGAGCGAGGCGGAGGAGGTAGATAAGCATCCCGTGAATGCTGAGCTCCTGAGTGCGCTCCTGCTACTCGCGGTCTCCTTCTGGGCGACCGTCGTATGGTTGCTAGTCGATGGTCGGGTGAAAGGGACATTTCGATCCTTGGGCATCGATGAGCGACTCAGGTGGTCCCTCAGCGCCCTTGAAGCTAGACCTCTTTTGGGTGTGTTCCGACTGTGGGGTTGCCCCTGCGCCCATGCGCACCTAACGGGGGGCTCCAGCCCCGCGAACGCCGAAAGAGAAGGAGAGTCCGAGTGCCCAGCAGATCGGAGCCCACGCGCCAAGCGTTAAAGTCGCTGTTCAAGATACTCCAGAGGATGTTCTTAGGCGACTTCCGCCCCTAACAAGCCCGAGCAGAATGTCCTCCACTACGTCATCCGCCGTGTGAACAGAGACGTGCCTGTCCACGATGCGCGAGAAGGAAGGGCTATCGAAGAGCGGGGCGATCGTTGTGTGGTTTGTCGCGGCGACGGTGGCGCTGTCACTGGCCGTCGGGCTGCTCCGCTGCACGCAGCGGCAACGGCGGTGGGGGTGGAGGCAACGCCCCGACCGAATCCAAAGGCTCGGTCATCAAGACGATCCGAGTAGAGGAGACGGAGTACAGCCTCAAGCCGACCCAGCGCGCCTTGAGAGAAGCCCGGCATCTATGTGTTGGAGGCTGTGAACTCCGGTGAAACGACCCATGCACTGGAAGTCGAGGGAGAAGGCATCGAAGAGTTTAGCGACAAGGATCAGAGACCCGGTGAAAGTACCAAGTTGAGAGTGGATCTCAAGCCCGGCACCTACGGGCTTACCTGCCCAGTGGACGGTCACGAGGACAAGGGCATGGAGACTACGATCACCGTTAAAGAAGGATAGGGCATCCGTAAGGTATAGGTAATAAGGGAAGGTGAAGAAGTGTTGGCGAAGTCTCCCTTCGTGTGGAAGTCAGCCGTAGCGGCTTCCCTCCGAAGAGCTGCCTAGTCTAGGAGAGGGTCGGGGTCTCTAGCAGCCCCGGCCCTATCTCTTGCCCTTATTCACCCGAGTGCGTGGAATAGGTATTCTGCGAACTTCGCATGTACGGAGTTCTCCCAAGTTCGTCAAAAGGATCGAGAACTAGCTCATTTGCGTGAGGCGTGTCTTTTGCTTAGGGTCTATGCTGTGTAATCGTTGCGGGGCAAGTTGATGCCGCGGTGTAGGCGCAGGACCGCTAGGACAGGGCTTCCTGTCCTCCTTCTAGATCTGGGGGTAGTATGTTGAGGAAGATGATGTTGCTGGCAGCGGGTGTGGCCGTGGTGCTGGCTGCGGCAGCCCCGG
>CAWEQZ010000049.1:0-112584 GCA_963811295.1 uncultured Rubrobacteraceae bacterium
GATACCGTAGTTCCAATCACTGAGCAGCGGGCGACCTTGATGGAGGTACGGTGGTGCGCCACGGGCTCTCGCTTGCCGGCAACGGCAAGCTCAACAGAGCGCCCTGCAAATGGTCGCCACCTGCCAGGCCACGTCGGACGCCCGAGGTGGACCTACTACCGCAAGAAGATGGCGGAGGGCAAATCCCGTAAGGAGGCACTGCGGTGCCTCAAGAGGCGCATCTCCGACGCTGTCTTCAGGAGCCTCATGGCAGATTCGCAGGTGCCTTTGCGGGGTGTCGCTTGACAAAGAGGAGCCGAGACTTTCCCTTCCAGGACGTTGGGTGAATATCCCCTAGTTCAGTGCTTTCAGGTTCATGCCCACACCTCCTTGATGCGACCTTGAGGACGACCCACCACCCGGTTATGAGAAAAGCGTAAGTGTAGGCCGTTATCTTGGCTGCGATCCCGTCGGCTCACAAGCGGCGGATGAAATCAGCGATCTGGCGCATGGCGCTGACAGCCTCTGGTGTTGCGACCGCAGCCTGGTAGACGTGTGGGAGTCCTTCCCCGACGTGCAAGGTGATGTCCACGCCGGCTTCAGCGGCCGCGCTCGCGAGGCGTTCGGAGTCGCTGAGCAGCAACTCGGCGCTTCCGACCTGGACGAGCAGGGGCGGCAGTCCTGCCATCGATCCGAACAGCGGCGAGGCGGCGGGCGTCTTGGGATCGGCGTCGCCGAGATAGGTGGGCGCCATACTCTTGATCAAGTCGAGGGTGAAGACCAAGTCCTCGTCAGCTCGCTCGATAATCGAGGCGCCCGACGCGGTCAGGTCGAGCAGCGGCGAAATCAGCACGGCGCCAGCGGGGAGAGAATCACCAGCGTCACGTAGCGTCTGCAGCAGCGCGAGAGTCAGTCCGCTACCCGCAGAGTCGCCGGCCAGGACGACGGACTCCGCGGCGACCCCGCGCACGCCCCGGAGCCACTGCCAGGAGGCCAGCACGTCGTCGAAGGCGGCTGGGAATAGGTGCTCCGGTGCGAGCCGGTACTCCGGGAAGAACACGTGCATTTCGGCGGCGCGTCCGATCTGCGCGGCCAGCTCACCGTCGCTGCGAAGCGAGCCGAGGGAGTATCCACCGCCGTGCACGAACATCAGCACGCGGCCGTCGCCGGCGTTCGGGATGTGCAGCCAATGGGCCGAGACTCCATCTGCGTTCAGGTCGGTGACGCTCACGTCCGCGGGCAGCGGATTCACCTGGTCGGCGAGGCTGTACGGTCCCAGTATCTCCTCATACGTCTGGGGCGGCTGACTGGAGGGTGTCTCTCGGCGCTGTCTGAGACGGTTGATGACCTCCTGCATCTGAGGGCTGGGCATGATGATACCTCCACTGGTTGGTATGGACGAGCTGCGCCTGGCGGGCGTCGGAGCGTGGCTGAAATTCGAGCTGTTAACTAGGTGCACCACTTCACCGCTGGAGACCTCCACCGGCGCCGTGCCGGCGTAGGAAGCGAAGTGCGCCTTGGTCGGGATTGCGCTCGCCGCCCTGTGGTGGGCCTACTTCGACCTGGTCATGCTACTGCCTCCAGCGTGGGAGTTCATAACACCCTCTCAGGGGTGAACCTGCGAGCCGTAGCCGAGGTCGAGGCGTATCGACTGCATGACGTGGAACGTGGTGCTGGCGGTGAACACATCAGCGGCCGCCAGGGTGCCGGTGTACTTCTCGATGACCGGTTCTGCGGCGCGGCCGTAATGGCGTCCAGGTAGCCACGCAGCGCGGCCCAGGTGTTCTCGCCATATTTGACGAAGTACGGGGTGGGATCGACGGTGTCGAGCGCCTTCCGCGAGTTCTCGGCGATGTCTGCCATGTACTGCTGGTGCAGCGCGATGTCCTCTCGCGTCCCGAGCCTGCCCATGTGCCCGCCGATGAAGTGCTTCCACGAGTAGCTCAGTGCGGTGTCCGGAGCTTTGATGTAGCCCTGCACGTCTTCGGTGAGGTTGCTCTGGTAGACCGGCGCCCACCCCGGGTTGACGATGTCCACGACCATGAGCGTGTCGTGATCCGGCAGGTGGATGAAGATGTTGTCGGGCGAGTGATTGGATCCGTGCCAGGTCAGGTCGATCCGTTCGCCTCCGATCTCCACGGTCCGCTGGTCCTGGAAGGTCTCTTCCGGCGCGGGCCGGGCCGGGTCGTTGTCCCGCAGCAGGAGCGTCCGCGTTTCCTCGTGACCGATGCGAGCGACGTTCTTCTCAAAGAGCGATGACGCGCCGGCGTGGTCGGCGTGGTGGTGCGAGTAGATGAGGTGGGTCACCTTGTTGCTGACACCGTTGGCGGCAGCAATCTCGTCCACGGCACGCTGAATGTTGTGACCGATAGTGGGCGGCGCGTCGAGAAGGACTACCCCATCCGAGGTGGTCAGGAACGCCGATTGGTAGGTGCCGTCAGTGACCCAATAGAGGTTCCGCTCGACGCGTCCGACGTAGTAGCCCTGCTCGTTCAGCGCAGGCCCGAACGCTGACCGAGGGATCGGCGCGTAATCCGGCAGCTCTTCCGCGCTGCTGGGGCGCGTGTTGGCAAATGCCTCAGTTGTCGTGTCGTCGGTGCTCATCGCTCCTCCTATGTGGGTCGATAGTCAATCGCTTGCTTGAGCTTATCGCAGGCCGCGGATCTTGTCAAGCAATTGCTTGAATTGTTTGGGAGCAGAGGCCCGTCGCGGTATCTCGTTTGGCGACTCAGCTGGAGGTGGCGCCACGGAAGGCTCCGGCGAGCACAGGGACCAGCACTCGCTCGATGTGCTTCTCGGACTTGTTCCGGAGCTCAGCTCCGACGGGTGCGAGGGCCAGCCAGTTCAACATCCCGGCCACGCACCGCGTGCGCAAGTCCAACTCTTCGTCCTTGAGATCGGGGACGTTCGCCTTCAGCACACGAAGGCAATCGACACGGATCCGATCGAACCTGCCGGCAAGCCGATCCCATCGTTTTGGAGGATCGATTCCGCTGCGGGCCACCAGGCGCATTACTGCGAGATCACGACCTCCCACGCTCAGTGCGCGGATCATCGGTCGAGCGAAGGCTGCGGCCAAATCCTCGAGGGTGGACTCGGAGTCCAGTTCGCTCACGGTCTGTTGCTGGGCGTCGAGGTAGCGCTCTAGGGCATCCTCGATCGCCGCGTCAAAGAGAGAGTTCAGCGAGCCGAAGTGGTAGCTCACAGCGGCCACGTTGGCCCCTGCAGCATCCGTCAGTTCTCGGAGAGTAACGCCCTCCTCGCCGCGTTCAGCGAGCAGGTCCAACGCCGCATCCATAAGTCGCATCCGCGTCCGCGATCCCGCCTCGCGTCGACGGTCCACACTTGCTTCTTGCATAGCAGGTTATTCAATCATACGCTTGAACACACTTCAAGCACCTCGCTGCAGGGCGGGGTCTGGCGTGGTAGCGTGCCTGTGGTTTCGATGAGCGCATCGAGCTGGAGCGATCCGCGTCTTGACCTAGTCGAACGGGCTGCCGAGATGAAGCGCCTGGATGCCGACCTCGATAGCCTGCACCACGGTGGCGAGGCACTGGTCTTTCGGGGAGAGCCGGGTATCGGAAAGATAGCGCTTCTGAAGCAAAACACACTTATTCACCCGAGTGTTCCATGGCTCTTGCCAGGTCACCCCGAAGTCATGAAAATGGACTGCTACTAAGGCTATTTTCAAACCAGTAGGAGCCGGAATAGCCAGTAACGGGGTAGGCGTTCTTAGCGGGGCTCAGGCTCTTTCGTGTCCTAATCTACAGATACCGAAGGCATCACTGCTCTCGGTAGGCTCAAGTGCCGGTGAAGAGATTTATCACCAGGGCCAGGATCGAGGCGTTAAAGAAGAACGAGAGAATTTGATGTCCAAGGACCGTTCGGCGTATCGCTCGGTCGGTTACATCCACGTCAGAGGCGGCAAAGCTCACAGCGATGGTGAACGCGAAGTAGGCGAAGTCGAGTTGGTCTGGGTTCTGCTCGCTTGGGAAGGCAAGCCCTCCGGCCGATTCTTCGGATCGATAGTAAAGGTAAGCGTAGTGCAGCGTAAACGAGGTGTGAAGTACTCCCCACGCTGAGATAACCCCCAGAGCGGCCATAACAGCCACAAGGAGGCCACCCGTAGTATCCAGGTCTCGTATAGCGGGCACCAGCCTGATCGCTAGCGCCATACTCACCACGCTTACGAAGACGATGAAAAACAGAGAGCTCGTGCGGCTGATCAAGAACAGTGCCCGCAATACTCTCAATATCACCGAGCGCAGTATGGAAAGATGCACACGAGGTGGGATTCGCTGGTTCAAGGCCCATTGACGGGTTTGTTGGGCGGAGGAGCGCATGATAAGTAACCAGGTAAGACCCAAGTAGACCAGTGCCCAGACGTCCCAGAAGGTCACCAATCTCAGTACCCAGATATCCCCAAAGCTTTCCAGCCCAAGCCCGAACCCTATAACCCAAAGTCGCAGCGCATAGACGACGATAAGGGCAGTGAGTGCTGCTGCCAAAACCCGCCAAAAATCCCTATGCAGGCTAACTCGCATTCTGAGCTACTCCGACAATCGCGCAGACTTCGAGAACACTGCACAAGTGTAGCTTCCTTACAGTGATCGAATCTATACCTATACGGGCGACGATCAGATAGTTCGCATCGAAGGTCTAAGACAGAAGGTAGTCGAGGCGGTCGAGCAACACGGCACGTCCAAGTCCGAGGCCGCCCGCCTGTTCGCCATCATCCTCTCCTCGGTCAAGCGCTACACCAGACTCGCTTCTCGAGGAGAGCCCCTTACCCCCAGGAAGGGAGGCGGAAGACCCCCCAAGGCGGACGACGCTACGAGGAAGCTCCTCGAGGAGGACGTACTCATGAGACCCGCCACCACCGTCGAAAGAGACGCCACTTCTTGCGAACGATAGCCGGCAAGAGCCTTAGCGAGCCGACCTTGAGGAGGCTCCTAAAGCGGATGGGCTTCTCTCGAAAAGAAGGACTGTGGGGGCACTGGAACGGGACAAGTGGCGAAGGGCCGCTTGAAAGGTGACGGTATCCGGCGCCCTCGATGCTCGCTCTGTGGTATTCGTGGACGAGATGGGGACGAACACTTCGCTTTCTCCCCTGTACGGTTGGTCCAAGTGGGGACGCAGGGTCTACGGCTCGGTGCCCCGCAACCTTAAGGCAAGAACACCACGCTGCTTTCGAGCATGACCATCGAAGGGATGGGGCCTACTCTATGGCCGTCGGAGGCGATACCACCGCCGCACTCATCGAGACCTACGTGGAGCGGGTACTGGGGCCAACCCTGCGCGAAGGCCAGGTGGTGGTGATGGACAACTTATTTGCCCACAAAGGGGTATCCATCTCGGCCATGAGCCGGGCCATACGACAGAAGCTGGACTGGAGCTACAAGAAAAGACGCTGGGTGCCACCGAGCGAGACGAACAAGCGAGAGGTGCTTTCCGGGAGCCTCTGAAAGGCGTCGATCCGAAGCGCCTTATCTTCGTGGACAAGTCCTCCACCAACGTGGCCCTAACCCGCGCTACGGGAGGGCTCCCACAGGAGAGAGGGCCATTGGGAAAGCGCCTAGACCGGTCCCGTCTGAGTTCAATGGCTTCGTGTACATGCTGGAAGGCGAGGCGAGCTTCGGTGCCAACAGACGGCGGGCGAGCCGCTCGCAGATTGCCGTTCTCGGAGCGGGTGGCGCGCTTACGGTGGTCGATGCGCAGCCAGGGACGCGCTTCATGCTGATGGCCGGGAAGCCTTACGGAGAGCGGCCTGTCTTCAACGGGCCGTACGTGGACTGACTGCCATTGGCCCTCGACATTCACGACCACGTGGCACAATGCGGGGGATAGGCAAAGGCGGAAGCCACAAAGTCGTCTTAAGAATCAGCGGGAGGAAGTCCACAACAGGATACGTAGGTGCACAGCCTGCCTGCTGAGGGCTATTCACCGAAGTGCCAAGAAGAATTGTGCCCGGAAAGGGCGCGTGAACCACAACGTATGCTAGGGTGCGATCGAGTACGGCGAGAGCCTGTTGAACGAGAGGAGGATCGGATGTCCAAGAGAGTCGATGAACCCTACTCGCCGATTGCGCTGCCATCCCTACCACTGGAGGATTGGAAGGACACCAAAGAGACGCTCCACCGCTACGTCCAGATCGTGGGCAAGGTGCGCCTTGAGCATTCACCCTTCAAAAACCACTGGTGGCACGTAACGTTTTACGTCGATCCTCGCGGTCTCAGCGCGCGTCACATGTTCAGTAGCGACCTTCCGTTCGAGATCTCCTTCGATTTCATAGCTCAAGAGCTAATAGTGATTACCGGTGCCGGGGACAGAGCTTCCTTCCCGCTTCGAGACGGGCTCTCCGTGGCCAAGTTCTACGGCAAGCTAGTCTCCATCTTCGAAACCCTTGGCATAGACGTTGACCTGACCAAACCTAGCCCCTTCGACCTAGAAGACGAGGAGAGGCACTTCGAGGAGGATACCGAGCACGCCTCCTACGACAAGGAGTACGTGGAGCGCTATCGCAGGATACTGACTTGGGTAGACTGCGTATTCCGGGAGTTCTCGGGCCGCTTCATAGGCAAGTCCAGCCCGGTCCATCTCTTCTGGCACGGCTTCGATCTCGCTGTCACCCGGTTCTCCGGGAGACGCGCCCCCGAGCGAGAGGGTGCTGACAAGGTCACGCGCGAGGCCTACTCCCATGAGGTCATATCTTTCGGCTTCTGGCCCGGAGACCGCAATACTCCGACGCCGGCCTTCTACTCCTACACAGCCCCCGAACCGGGCGGATTGACCCGGCAACCTCTGCGTCCAGACGCAGCGTTCTGGGCCCCCGAAGGCGGTATGGCGCTTCTTATGTACGACGATTTGCGCAATGCCGACTCACCAAAGACTACTCTGCTGGAGTTCATGGAGAGCGCCTACCAAGCGGGAGCGAGGACCGCTGGCTGGAATGTGGAGGATATTTCTTACTCCTAGTGCAGGGTTTTGACCTCGCGACGAAGCCTGCGCAGTTATTCTTTCTCCTCGGTGGTGAGCCCCTGGCGCTCTCCAGCGTCTATCTCCTACTGACTTACCTAGTTATGCAGCGTTTCTGGAGAGACATCGATCTCTCTGGCTACTTTCGGGATGGGATAATCTTGCTCGGAAGCTCGAAACTGCCGGATCGCCTCACGGCGAAACTCGGGTGGATACGTTGGGCTTGTTAGTGGCACCTCTCCCCTCTCCGCGAACCGCAGTCACCAAGTTTCCAACAGTCCACGGAAGCGAAGCAAGTCCACTACCCCTTAACACAAGGAGGTTCGTGAAGTGTTCCCGACGCAACCTCACGAGCCCGACCATCCTCTCGAGGAGCATCTCCGGCGACGGGTCGAGGGCGTAGTAAGGGCGTGGTGAGGAGTTGTTCCAAGCGTGGTAAGGGCCCGTGGCGGAGGCGCTATAATTACGCCTCTGGGTTCCCTTTGAAGGGGAGCTGCTCCTACGTGCGACCGTGAAAACTATGGAAGGTTATTACTCTGTGGTGCGAGAAGTAGTGTGCCCGAGCACGCGGCGTACCTGTCGTGTCGAAAGGAAACTCTCCCTTAGCTCTTCGTCCTCGATCTTCCCCGCGAGCGACCTCAGGGTCTGCGAGGCCCAGGAGAACGCCTCCCGCGCCTCGCCGTCCTCCCCGCGCCGCTCGTAAAGATTGCCGATCCTGGTCTGGATCTGCCACAGTTCCTTGGGTAGCCCGATCTTCTGGGCTAGCGTCCATGCTTCGTGCAGGTACTCTATCGCCCTTCCTATGTCGCCTTCGAACTCGCTCAGGACTGCTAAAGAGCGTAAGCAGGCTACCCGTTCCCGCTCGTTAGCCTCGGCGCCTTCGGCGAAACGGTGGATCTCTTCTCTGGCGCTTCTCTCGTCTCCTCCTCGCAGCAGCGCCTCGACCTCGTGATGGAGGTAGAGGCTGTCCAGCGGGTCCAAGGAAGTCCTTCCCTCATGTGCCTTGAGTGCGTGGGCGTAAGCCTCCTCCCAGTCCTCCGAGAGGGCGGCCACCGCGCAGAGCCTGATGGAGGATATCCTCACATACCGCGGCCCCAGTGCCCCGCCCAGCTCTAGCGCCTCCTCATGTATCCTACGCGCCTCCTCCAGGTCTAATAACGCCTCGTAAGCCCGCCCGAGGTTGTCGAGGTCGAACCACAGCAAGAACGCGTTTTGCGCCTTGCGAGTCAGCCCAGTTGCTCGCCGGCAGAGCTTGAGCCCCTCCTCGTGCTCGCCGATCTCACAGAGCCCCATGCCAAGGACCCAGATGCCAAGCGCCTCGGCCCGCTCGGGCAACTCGCGGGAAATTGCCAGCGCCTCCCGCGCTATCTCTATCCCTTCCCTGAGGCGCCCCTGCATAGTCCTGTCGATGGCAAGTATATTGAGAGATCGGCTCTCCAAGGTCTTGATGCCCGCTCTCCACGAGGCAACGAGCCCCACGGCCGCAGTCCCCATCGAAGGAAGGAGCCTGCGCGGGGGCGGACGTTCGGCCAGCACCCGGCTCAGCTCAGCGCATTCCTCGGCGTAGGCCGCCGACTGCTCGAGCCTTCTCCCGGTCAGCTCCAGCCGTGCCAGCGTCAACAGCACCCGCGCTACCAGGTCCGGGCGCTCTTCTTCTAGGGCCCGCGCCGAGGCCAGAGCCTTCTTGGCGAGAGGGTCAGCGTGCTCGTATTCGCCCGCCCAGAGAGTCATGAGGTCCGCGAGATTGCACTCGGTCTCTACCAGCGCCTCCTTGAGGCCTGCCTGCTCGGCCACCAGTCTAGCCTCCTCCAAGAGGGCCTTAGCCTTCGGGAGGTCGGGCTCTTGCTGGGCGAAGGAGAGGATCGCCAGGTGGTTGAGGGAGAGCACTTCGAGCTTCGCTTCCCCTAATCGTCGCCCAAGAGCGAGCATCGTTTCATAGGCCGCTTGAGCCTTCCCCCACTCATCGGCGATCTCGTATGCCCGGCCCAGCTGGGTGTAGAGGTGCTCGAGCTTGGGAATCGATGGCTCGACCGGCCGCCCACCGCCGGTTCGCCCTCCTTCTTCTGCCAGCAGGGAGCGTGCCCGTTCGTAGTGCTCGATGGCTTCCTGTGCAGCGAACACTTCCATCGCGGCATCTCCCGCCGCCATCGAATGCCCGAAGGCTGGCTTCGCCAGACCTCCCGCAAGCGCATGACGTGCCAGCTCTGCCGGAGGAGAGGCACCCTTCTCCTCGAGTACCTCAAATGCCCTGCGGTGCAACACCCGCCTCCGCGCATGTACGCTCTCGGTGTAGGCTACCTGCCTTATCTTCTCGTGGGAGAAGGTATAGGTGACCCCGGGATATAAGAGCTGCTCCTCTTCTCGGCTACCGGCCTCCTCGCGCAGCAGGTGGCGCTCGATCAGGTCCTCTAGTGCTCTTAGGCCTTCTGCCTCTCCCAGGCCCGCCACCTCCACCACCGACTCGAAGCTAAAGCCTCGCTCCAACACTGCCCCGGCCCTGAGCAGCTCCGAGGCCGCGGGCGAGAGCCGAGAGAGGCGCCCGCGGATCACCTTCCGCACGCTCTTAGGCAGCAGGCCCCTAACAAGGCCGGGCCAACCTCCACGACCGTCTCTCCGTCGGCGCGGCTCCGTATGAGGAGCATGCCCTCTTCGAGCAGGGCCTTGAGCGTCTCCACCAGGTAGAAGGGCTGCCCGTCGGTCTCCAAAGCCAGCCGTTCTCCCAGGCGCTTAAGTCCGGATACTTCCACCTCGTTTGAGCCCCCCAGAACCGCGGCAGGCTTCGATGGTGAGCCCGCCCTCGTCGTCAGCCGCCCAAGGAGTCCCTCGACGTCCTCGTTTCCCAGAGGACTAAGAGTTACGCTTCTCACGGGCAACCTCCGCCCCAATGCCGAGAGCCACCTCGCGAAGGCCGAGCCTGCGTCCGGTTCCTCAGGGCGCGCGGCGATCAGCACCAGCACAGGCGCTCCTCGCTCCGCCCAGCGCCTCCCCGCGTACTCGAGCACCTCGAGCGTTGCCGCGTCCGCCCACTGCAAGTCGTCCAGGAACAGGACCACAGGGGCTCTATTCGAGGAAAGCGCCCCCACCAGCCTTGCGATAGCCTCGAAGAGCGCCCCCTTGGCCGTCTCCCTCTCGCCGGATAGCGGCGTAGGGAGGTCAGGATACCTCTCCTTAAGCTCAGGCAGCAGCCTACAGAGCTCGGAGAGCCATGTATCCTCCAAGAGGTCGTCGGGGGCCCTTTCTCGCTCCATGCGAGGCCTAATGGCCTCCATTAGCGATCCGTAAGGCAATCCTGCACCCTCGGAAGCCACCCCTTTTAGGACGTCCGCCCCTCGGGTCCTGGCCCAGAGGAGGAACTCCTCGGCCAGACGCGTCTTGCCTATACCTGCCTCACCCAGTACAGCCACGACGCGGCTTTCCCTTTCTTCGCGGGCGCCGTGGTACTCGGAAACGAGCACCCCAAATTCCTCATGGCGGCCCACCAGCGGCACCTCCAATACCGAAAGCTGAGAAGTAATGGTAGGAGTGGCTGCTGAGGGTATAAGGCTCGCGCCCAAGAAAGCCCTCTCCTCGACCTCCTCCCGTAAACGAGCGGCAAGCTCTTGCATCTGAGAAGAGGGCTCACTCCCAAGCGCTCTGCCTAGGGTATTTCGGAACCCCTCGTAGGCCAGCAGAGCCCTCTCACTCTCGCCCGCACTGGATAGGAGCTCCATCAGCCGCCGCTGGGCGGCCTCCTCTGAAGGGGCGTGCTTCGTCCACAGCCGGGCGGTCCCTATGGCCTCCTCTATTAGACCCTCGTCCCTTTCGAGGCGAGAGAGCCTCTCGCATAGCTCTCCGAAAACCTGCCGCCACCTCGCACGCTCAGCTTCAAGCCACAGCTCGAACTCCGGGGCTTCCTCTAATGAGAAGCCCTCCATGAACTCACCCCGGTAGAGCTCCAGATCACCTTGCAGCCGGCCGATGAGCTCCCGGCGCCCTCCAGCAGCGGCGCTTCTTCCTCCAAGCGAGGTTTCTCTACTTGCCAGCGAAACGGCAGCTTCGAACGCCTCTAGGTCGAGGTCGATCCCCCACGGCTCTAGTCCGAAGCGGGTGCTCTCGATGACGAAGAAGCGGGCCACTCCGTCATGGGCGCCGTCTTCCTTTAAGTTCTTCCTGAGCTTGTGCAAGACAGCGCGCAGGTCCGCGCGGGCGCGCCGCTCCTCGCTCTCTGGCCACAGAAGCTTGGCGAGCTCCCTTCTTGGGTGCCTTCCCCCCTTGGCAGCAAGGTAGCACAAGAGCGCGAGCGCCTTCTTTATCTCGAATCGGAGGAGCACTCCCTCAAGGCTAGCCTCAGGTGGTCCCAGCAGCCTGATCCTCAGCAACTTTTCTTCTTGGGCCTCCGTCTTTAATCTCCCGTACTACGCTTCTGTTACGTCCCACGGCTACGGTGGCATGTGTGTTGTATTGGACGCTGCTTGAGTGCTTTCCCACTTGTATTGTACAGTTCCCCGCAGGAGACTCGCAACGGAAGGCACGTCAGAGGATATCTAAGACGTCAAGCACGAAAGAAGCGGCAACACTGGTCCAAGGAAACTGCGGATGCTACTGGCGATGGTGACAGTACCTCGCTGTTAGTCTGGGGAGTCTCTGCGTATCAGGCAGAGCCCTGGCGGCGACTTCTGCAGGAGCTTTCAGACTCTCGTGTTGAGGAGTACGTGCAATCGAGGTGGCGGGTGGGTACTTCGTCGAATACGGGTTCCGAAAGACACGTAAGGATAGTCCGGCGCGATGACCCGGTAGCGATCCTCGAAGGCCGGGATGCGCGTGAAGAGGGACTCGCCGACCATCGCCCCGCCCGGCAAGAGCAGGAGCGCCTCGCCACCTTCGCCGCTTACGATGTAGTTCCAGTTCACCCCTCTGACGGTGATGTGCTTTGATTGGTGTGTGGCCCGGAACTTTCGTAGCTCCTCCCAACGCTGGGCAGCGATGCCCCAAGTAGAATCGTCGGCTCCCATCACCAGGATCTTACTCCATGCCCTAGCCGCATAGCCAAGTTAACTTCCTACTACATTGAGAACTACTAAACAGCTACGGCTGTTAATATATCTCGGGCTGAGGTTGCGTACACGAAAACCTGAAAAGCGCCTCGCGCTCGACGATCATGAACGGCTCCCACGCCCTCTCGAGCTCCCCCGAACCTCGTCCAGCGGACGCCATCTTCGAGGATCTCGCCGATCATCACCCCACCCACATGGTGCCCTCGCCGAGGAGGGAATCCTTTAGTCGCATTTGCAGGTTGTAGATCACATCTTTCCTCTCCACCACTATGGGCCAGTCCTGTTGACGGGCTACATCAAACAATCTGCGGTTGGGGTTGAAGACTATGGGAGTGTGGACCAACTCCAAGAATCCTACGTCAGAATGAGTGTCCCCCACGCCAACCGACCCGTCGAGGTTAACTCCTGTCTCGTCCAGAAATCCTTTGAGCACCCCTCGCTTATCGGAGAAGGGGTGGTGGAGCAACTGCCCGGTGTAGCGGCCTTCCTCCTCACCCAGAACCGTGCCCCAGGCACGGTCAAAGCCTAAAGGGTGGAGAAAGGTTTCTAGTATATCCGTGGGGGACCCAGAGATGGCTATCAGGTAGTAACCGGCCTGCTTGAGGCGGTGGGCAAGGTCGCGGGTGTAAATGTGCAGCCTCCTGCCGTGGGCTTCTACCTCCACCTTGGCACACCGCTTAAGCTCCGCCACCGACGCGCCTTTGAGCTCCCGCAAGAACAACTGCACCACCAACTCGTCATAGATCTCGTAGGAACCCCGGCGTTCTACCCAAGCGTAGTAGTCTTCGCTAAGCTCTTCTCGCACCCTCTCGGGGAAGACCTCCTCGTCAACCAACCGTCGGGTTAAGGCAGGCAAGAGTCCCCGTCGAAAGAGCGTGCCGTCCACATCAAAGACGGCCAAAGGCTCCTTGAGAGATGCATCGCTTTCCACAAGGTTATTCTATGCCACAGACTCCACGCGGCCACGCTCATCGTTTGGGGGTGTCGGTGAAGTGCTCCTCTTGGAAGGTCTTCTAGGTATACTACTATTGATGTTAAGTTCGCTGGGGAAAGCGAAAGAAAGTGTGGAGAAATGGCTGAGGCGCCCCCACCGTCGTCCTCGTGCACGGCGGGTTCGCGGACGGCTCCGGATGGCAGGGCGTCTACCACCTCCTGAAGGACGCCTACAGCGTCAGGATCGTCCAGGAACCCAACCTTTCACACCAGGGAGATGTCGCCGCCACCAAGATGATCATCGGCGCGCAGAGCGAACCCGTCATCCTCGTTGGCCATTCCTATGGCGGAGCGGTCATCACCGAGGCGGGCAACCATCCCAAAGTGGCGGCGCTCGTCTACATCGCGGCCTTCGCGCCGGACCAGGGCGAGTCGGTGGAGACGCTGCTCGGAACCTTCCCGCCCGGCGAGCCGAACGCGGGAGACGCTATTCTGCCGCCGCAGGACGGCTTCCTGTTCCTAGAGCGGGAAAAGTTCCATGAGCAATTCGCGGGCGACTTGAGTGCCGATGAGGGGGCGTTCATGGCCGATTCGCAGGTACCATGGGGCGTTGAAGCCCTGAGCGGGACGATCAGCGAGGCGGCATGGCGAAGCAAGCCGAGCTGGTACCTCGTCGCCACCGAAGACCGGATGATCCCCCCGCCGGCCCAGCGCTCGATGTCCGAGCGGACGGGTTCTACCGTCGAGGAGGCCTCGGGCAGCCATTCGATTTATGTGTCGCAGCCGGCAGCCGTCGCGGACCTGATCCGCAGCGCCATCCGCGCCCAAGCGAACGCCTGACCCTACCCTGAGAGACCGAATGGAAAGAAATGCACCAAGTGAACCTTGTGTAGGACCATTAGCCAAAGGCAGGCAGGGGTTTACGGCTTCGGCTCTTTTCATGGCGTGTGAGTTACCGAGATCTAGGCGAACTATTTCCGAGAGCGGCCCTTCCACGACGCAGTAAAAAGATGCCGAATGAGGCGAGCCAGATCGACCACAGGATGTAGCCGACCACCACGATGTTCGCGGCTGGCTCAAACCCGGCCGGCTCAAGCATGCCGAGGACTATGCCGACTGCCGACACCACTCCCAAGAGGCCCAGCCACCTTCTCAACGGTAGCGCCGATCCGAACATGGCCTGGGCGACCAACAACGTCCACAGGCCGGTGAAGAGGTAGCCGAGGTTCTCTCCCACTCCGACGCCCGCGTACTGGTTGAACGCCTGGAAAACGACGGCGACCGACTCCCTGGTAGCCCCGCTCGATGCCGGATCGAGGTAGACATCCGCCAGGTAAGGGACCAGGAACGGCCAGCGAACCAAACCCAGGAACTGCACTACACCACCGACGACTCCGAAGGCGGTTGCGACTGCCATGTAGGGCGTGCCCTGGGGTGCCAGAACCTTGTGCACCAGGACCGCCAGCGGCACGAACAGCACTGCAGTCAGCATGAACCCATACCAGATTGCGACGAGGGAGCTGCCCCCCGCATCGAAGCGTCGCAGGACATGGCCTGTGGGTTCGCGCAGGATGTCGGGGTACGCGAAGGTCACCGACAACAAGGTGAAGAAGACGTTGAAAGCGATGGGCGTCAGTATCAGCAGTACGCCGGTGAGCACGTGCAACCCTCGGTTCTCATCAGCCCCGTTAGCTCCCATTGCGGGCCTCCTTCTGAGTCATCGTCGTTATGGGTTCTGCTCGGTCGGGCTCGACTTGCCTTGCCTCCTCCATTACTCGGTTCAAAACGTGGCCTCAACCCCTCTCTGCCAGCAGCCGGAGGCCACCGCCGAAAACTCTCCTGCCCTTCACGGGGCCTCAGCTGGTCACGTAAGAGCAGCATGATAGTTCTCTATGGGGGTGGGCGTATCACTCAAATGAACTAGCTTTGAAACTTCTTGGCGAAGTTCGTCGAACTTCCCTTCTACGACGTTGGGTGAATAGAGGCCGACCCCCGTGGCTATCCGACTACGTCTCGGCGGTGCCATTGCTCGAAGAGCTGCTCCCTCTCCTCAAGCAAGGATCCCGCGGGCATCCTCAGGGCTTCGGCCAGCAGCACCGTGTTGGCCTCGCTCGGCACGTAGGTGACGCTTCTGCCCTCCATCTCCCGGATAAGCCGCCCGCGCACACCGGACCTCTTTGGGAGCTGCGGTATGCTCCAGCCCTTCGTGCATCTCGCTCGCCGCACCGTATCTTCCAACACGGGTTAATTGTAGGGATAGCGCCGCTGGTCTTCAGTGCGAAGTGCGCAGAATAAACCTCTAGGCAACTCGGTGAATAGCCAGGATCCTACGCTCATGCTGCTGGGCGGGTGGTCGCGTGCTCCATGGCCCACTCAAGGGCGTAGTCAGCGACCTCCTCCCAGCCATCCTGCCCTACCGTGTAGTGCGAGCGGGTAGTGCTTGAAGTTGGACTCGTTGACCGATGCGGGCTGGAGATGGTCTTCCCCGCCTGCTATCAGAAGTAGCGCTGCACGATCGTCGTTTTTGTAGTTGACGTAGCCATCCTGGTGGCCGGGCTCGAAGTTAGCCAGGACCGCAGCCCAGATGAAGCTACCCGGAGCAGGGATGTGGTAGCGCTCGTAGACCTTTTCTGAGTCCTCCTCAGAGAGGGTGTTGGCGAAGGCGTAGTGAAACTGCTCTGGGGTGAAGCCAACCGCCCTGTGGCGGTTTGCGGGGTTCCTCAATACGGGGAAGGCGGCCCTGGTCTGCGCCAGCGGTACGCGTCGCACGCCCTCCGGGGGCACAGAGTCTATGGCCACACCCGCTGCCCCGTTAAAGCTAAGGTCCTCATAGTACGATGTTGGCGCGGTCGATCACCCTTGCAGGCTGGCAAGCTCCTCTTCCAGAAGCGCATGGTAGGGTGTGCGTGCTTCCTTGCCTTCAAGCCACTCCAGGTATCCCGCAATCCACGAGTAATTGCGTTCACCCGAAAAGCGTGCGCGGGCATCCGATCCAAAAAGGTGGTTGAGTTGCTGCTCGGCGCGTTCCCAGTGTACACTCGCCAGCCATTCTGTAGCCTTCTCATGGCGGTGCTCCCCGCTTGCCAAGTCCCTCAGCCGCTGACCGGCTTCGGCACTGCCGACTACCCCTAGCGCGCTCACAAACGTCTGCCCGGTCTGCTCGGCTAGGGACTTTGCGTGGTTCGCCAAGACTTCCTCAACCATTTCAGAGATGGTCTGCTCTCTGTGCAACGATTTCTCCTTCCAAGGCTGGCCGAAGACACCCCGTCTCCATACTTCGATGCTACACATTTACGCTCGCTGTAGTGTGAAATGACCGCAAATTCTAGGTTAAAGGTTCGCAAAACGTACGGAAGGGTCGTACCTCGCAGCTACCCGGCGGCCCTGGGGCAACGCGTTGCTCGGCGCCGCCGGTGACGATTCCATCGAGACCGAAGGCGGCGCGCAAGACTACCTTGAATGCGATTCCGGCAACGACGAAGCCGGCGTAGATCACAGCGAGCGACGCGCTCGCAGCAGCGAGATCCGTTCTCCGAGCTAGCTCCGGAGCAGCTACGCGCCGTAACTCGTAGATATTTTGAAGGTTCAGGAGGGTGGGTAGAATTTATTCAGTAGGATGGTAGCGTTAGTGGAATAAGATAAGTCCGAACGCATCTGAGAAGGAGTAGGATGAGTGCTAGTGAGTTGAAGTTCGTCATCTTCCGCGATCTGAAGGATGGCTACAGGTGGAGACTTAGCTCCGCCTCAGGTCAGACGTAGAGCGCTCTGAGAGAGGACACCTCCATAAGGGTGAGTGCGCCCAGGAAGTGTTTCGCCTCAAAGACGATTGCTACCCTAGGGCGAAGGTGCTAGACACAGCCATCGGGTGAATAGCACATTGCCCCGCTTCTAGCGAAGCTAATCCATGAGCACCGGTGCGTTAGGTATATTTCGGCGGGTGTTATGTGAGATCTGCGGGCGCTACGATAACTTCCTCCCTTACCCACATAAGTTGAGGTGATTTTTAGGGTGATTTCCGAGTCCATGCAAGAGCAAGTGATGGACCACGAGGAGCGCGAGTGGCAGCACGAAGTGGTCGAGCTCGCGCTGGTCGAGAATTGGCTGGAGGAGCATCCTTCTGCCGCCGGACTGGCCATCGTTCCCGCAACGGCGAGTGAGCCGAGCGATGTCTACTACGACACGCAGGACTGGCGTTTCTACCGGGCCGGCTACAAGCTGCGCGTCCGCCAGGATGGCCAGGGCGCCAAGGCGACGATGAAGGCCCTTGTGCCCCCGAGGATGGCCTCCGCCGGCGCCGGGAGATCTCCGAGCCCATAGAGGGCGTCAAGACCATCAAGGGGATAACCGGGCCAGTCGGTGACCGCGTCCGGAGACTCGCCGGCACCGCACATCTGGATGGACGGAAGCCGCGTGAACACGCACCAGCACCTCATCGTCCTTGAGCACCGGCTTGTCGATGTCCTTGAGGTTTGGACCCAGACACCAGCTAGCCATAACAAGCACCGGGTTGGCCTCCGGAAGCGTTAGAAGCGCGAGACCAACCCGGTGCTCTTCCCATCCTCAAACGGTTTACCCTGCAAAAGGGCACACCCTGTCCAATCGGTGCTCTGGCGACAGAACCACTCGGGGAGGTAGGCTTTCGTTAGTGGCTAGAGCTACCCTTGTAGTCATTCTCCTTTCCCAAAGCAACTCCCTACTGTTTACCAACGCTTAGAGCTAAAGGATCTCCATTCCATACGGGCGCTACACCGTAACCTAGCAGCAGACTGGAGGGGGGGAACGTCCAACCGCTAGGCCGCGGACTCCGGAAGCCGTTGAGATAAATACCGTAGTACTTCCAGGTCCACCGACAGACTACACCCTCCCCTGTGGTTCGGTGTTAAACAGGCGTAAATCCTTGGTAAAGGATGGGTAAAACTAGACGGATTTCGCCTTCTGAGAATTCTCCGAGGTAGGGTGAATTTGGCCCGGACTCTAGGACACACTGACGCAAGGTTGCGAACTTCGAGGTTCAAGGTGCGGGCTCTCTCTAGTATGTTTAGTCACCACACTTGTGATACTTCTGGAGTCTCGCCCACCTTCGATTTGTTGGGGGGTCCCATTCATGCCACCACCCCATGTTGGGGTCGAGTACGAACCTGTTTGTGGCCAGCTACCATGAGCGTGACCGGAGGACGGATGCGGAGGAGACCTGTCCAAATGCGTGAGGCGTTCGTTCTCCACGCTGCACAGGGGAGGATGGATGGGATGAGCAAGATAGTTATTATTGTAGGTGCGATGGCCTCGGCGATGGTGCTGGCATGCCTAGCGACCGTGCTGACGGCAGTAGCCGGCGGCGGCAAGCCGCAGACGGTGACGCTGGTAGGAGCAGGAGACATAGCCGGATGCGAGTTCAAGCCGGACCGCAAAACGGCAAGGCTTGTGGGCAACATAGCGGGAACCGTATTCACCCTCGGCGACAACGTCTACCCCGAAGGCACCCGCGCGCAGTTCCGCAACTGCTACGATCCCACCTGGGGCAAGTACAAGAAGCGCACGAGGCCCGCAGCCGGCGACCAGGACTACGAAACCCCCGGGGCGAAGCCCTACTTCGATTACTTCGGATGGCGGGCGGGGAAGCCCACCCGAGGCTACTACTCTTATGATCGCGGGGCTTGGCACATCGTGGCCCTAAACAGCAACTGCGAGGAGGTCGGGGGGTGTGACTGGCACTCCGCCCAAGGCCGCTGGCTGAGGAGAGACCTCGACCGCCACCGAGGGAGGTGCACGCTGGCTTACTTCCAACACCCGCTCTACGCTTCCGGTAAAGGCTACGATAGCCCCAAGGTAAAGCCCTTCTGGAGTACGCTCTACAACTATCATGCCGACGTCATCCTCAATGGGCACGCCCACCGCTACGAGCGCTTCGCACGCATAACCCCGAGTGGCGAACGTTCTTCGGCTAGAGGCATCCGCGAGTTCATCGTGGGGACGGGTGGTGCGCCGGGCGGGACTCAACACGGGCCGGACGAGCCCCGCGTGCAGGCCAAGAAGGTCGACGCCCCTGGTGTCCTGAAGCTCCGTCTGGGTAGTGGGTTTTACCACTGGAAGTACGTCCCCGTGGAGGGTAGGCACTACACCGACACTGGCAGGGCCCGTTGCCACTAGGTACAGGAGCAAGCCCCTCTTGCATCCATCCAAAACGTTCTTGGTCAGCGGCGCTAGACAACTCTGGTGCGATGTGGCACGATCGCGTAGGTGAGAAGCAGACCTGCCGCAGCGCAGCACCTGAGCGACCTTGCATGGCTGCGCCGCGTCCGTGACCGGATCGACCGGGAGTACGCGCAGCCGCTGGACGTCGAGGCGCTCGCCCGCGGCGCGCACATGTCGGCCGGGCACCTCAGCCGCCAGTTCCGGCGCGCCTACGGAGAGTCGCCGTACGCCTATCTGATGACACGGCGCATCGAGCGCGCGATGGCGCTGCTACGTCGTGGCGACCTCAGCGTCACCGAGGTCTGCTTCGCGGTCGGCTGCTCGTCACTGGGCACCTTCAGCACTCGCTTCACCGAGCTGGTCGGTGTGCCGCCCAGCGTCTATCGGGACCAGGCGGCGCGCGCGACGGCGGGGATGCCGTCCTGCGTGGCGAAACAGGTGACCAGACCGATCAGGAATCGAGAAGTGAGGGCCCGGAGCCGCAAGTAGACTTCTCTTGCTGGACGGAGTAGGACACGGAAGAAACTGCACAGGAGGAACGATGGGCGCAAAGAAGTCCAAGGGATTCACGGACGAGGAACGAGCCGCGATGAGGGAGCGCGCCAAAGAGCAAAAGGCGGAAGCGCGCGCGAACAAGAAGAAGGCGGAAGGGGAGAGCGACCTGCTCGCCAAGATCGCTGAGATGCAGGGGCCGGATCGCGCCATGGCCAAGCGGCTCCATGAGATCGTCAAAGCCATCGCGCCCGCCCTATCGCCGAAAACCTGGTACGGGATGCCAGCGTATGCCAGGGACGGAAAGGTCGTCTGCTTCTTCCAAAGCGCGCAGAAGTTCAACACGAGGTACGCGACGTTCAGCTTCAGCGACGCGGCGAACCTCGACGAAGGCGCCATGTGGCCGACCTCTTTCGCGCTGAAGGAATTGACCGCCACCGAAGAGGCAAAGATCAGCGCGCTCGTGAAGAGGGCGGTGAGCTGAGCCAGCTCCTGAGCCCCTCTCCCCGCCTAGTCACTACTACCGCGAAGGAGAACCAGACGTGCCGCTCGGAGCGGGCTAGGGCGACGCAGACCGCGAAGGCGGCCCCACGTAACAGATGGAGACACGATGAGCATGGGCATTACCATTCACTCGAGCTTCCTCCCGCACGACGACCCGGACACCTCCCTGGCCTTCTACCGCGACACCCTCGGCTTCGAGGTTCGCAACGACGTCGGATATGGCGGGATGCGCTGGATCACGGTCGGCCCTGCCGAGCAGCCAGGCACGTCCATCGTCCTGCACCCGCCAGCCGCAGACCCCGGCATCACCGACGACGAGCGCCGCACCATAGTCGAGATGATGGCCAAGGGCACCTACGCCGGCATCCTCCTGGCCACCGCCGACCTTGACGGCACCTTCGCGCGGCTGCAGGCCAGCGGCGCCGAGGTCGTCCAGGAGCCGACCGAGCAGCCGTACGGCGTTCGCGACTGCGCCGTCCGCGATCCCGCGGGCAACCTGATCCGCATCCAGGAGCTGCGCTGAGCCGTCCGGAGAGTCGAGCAGACCAACGACTTAAGGAGTGACCATGACCGACACTTCCACCCAGGGAATCAAGACCGTGCTGCATCCCGTTTCCGACCTGGCGACGGCCAAGGAAGTGTATGCCGCCCTGCTCGGCGTACCGCCGCAGACCGACGAGTCCTACTTCGTCGGCTTCGAGGCCGCGGGCCAGAACATCGGGCTGGTGCCAGGCGGTGGACCGCAGGGCATGACCTCACCAGTGGCCTACTGGCACGTGCCGGACCTCGAGGCGAAGCTGGCCGAGGTGACCGCCGCGGGTGCCACCGTGAAGGAGCCCGCGCACGATGTCGGTGGCGGCCGCCTGGTGGCCACCGTCACCGATCCCGATGGCAACGTCCTTGGGCTGCTTCAGGACCGATGAGTGCCGATCCCTGCTCCTGCGCTCAGCGTCGTCGAGACACCGAGCATCGGGAGACATGATGACTACGAAGACGGACACGCAGTCGCCTGTGCTGCAAGTTGCCGACAGCCACGATCTGATCCGCGTGTACGGCGCACGCGTGAACAACCTCAAGGACGTCAGCGTCGAGATCCCGAAGCGACGACTCACGGTGTTTACCGGCGTCTCCGGTTCGGGCAAGAGCTCGCTGGTGTTCTCCACGATCGCCGCGGAGTCGCAGCGGCTGATCAACGAGACGTACAGTTCCTTCGTGCAGGGCTTCATGCCGACGCTGGCGCGCCCGGAGGTCGACGTACTCGAAGGACTCACGACCGCGATCATCGTCGACCAGGAGCGGATGGGCGCCAACCCCCGCTCCACGGTCGGCACCGCCACCGACGCGAACGCGATGCTGCGCATACTCTTCAGCCGGCTCGGGCAGCCACACGTCGGCGCGCCCAACGCGTACTCGTTCAACGTCCCTTCGGTCCGAGCGAGCGGTGGGATCACGGTCGAACGCGGCGCCAGGACCAAGACCGAGAAAGCAACCTTCAACCGTCTCGGCGGCATGTGCCCGCGCTGCGAGGGCATGGGCTCGGTCACCGACTTCGACCTGTCCGCGCTCTACGACGACAGCCTGTCACTCAACGAGGGCGCGCTAACGATCCCCGGCTACAGCATGGATGGATGGTACGGTCGCATCTTCCGCGGCTGCGGCTTCTTCGACCCGGACAGGCCGATCCGCAGGTTCACCAAGAAGGAGCTGCACGACCTGCTCCATAAGGAGCCGACCAAGATCAAGGTCGACGGGATCAACCTGACGTACGAGGGCCTGATCCCGAAGATCCAGAAGTCGATGCTCTCCAAGGACGTCGACGCGCTGCAGCCGCACGTCCGCGCCTTCGTGGAGCGGGCGGTGACGTTCACCACCTGCCCCGAGTGCGGCGGCACCCGGCTCAGCAAGGCGGCCCGGTCGTCGAAGATCAAGAAGGTCAATATCGCCAACGTCTGCGCGATGCAGATCAGCGACCTGGCCGAATGGGTACGCGGCCTCGACGAGCCGTCGGTAGCGCCGCTACTCACCGGGCTGCAACACCTCCTCGACTCGTTCGTGGAGATCGGGCTGGGCTACCTCTCGCTCGAGAGGCCGTCGGGCACGCTGTCGGGCGGCGAGGCACAGCGCACCAAGATGATCCGCCACCTCGGCTCCTCGCTCACCGACGTCACCTACGTCTTCGACGAGCCCACGATCGGCCTGCACCCCCACGACGTCGCGCGGATGAACGAACTGCTGCTGCGGCTGCGGGACAAGGGCAACACGGTGCTCGTCGTGGAGCACGAGCCGGAGACGATCGCGATCGCCGACCGCGTCGTCGACCTCGGCCCCGGCGCCGGTACGGAGGGCGGCACCGTCTGCTTCGAGGGCACCGTCGAGAGGCTGCGGGGGAGTGATACCACCACCGGCCGCCACCTCGATGACCGGGCGACTCTCAAGGAATCGGTGCGGACGCCCACCGGCGCGCTGGAGATCCGCGGCGCCGACACCCACAACCTCCAGAACGTCGACGTCGGCATCCCGCTCGGGGTGCTTGTGGTCGTCACCGGCGTCGCAGGCTCCGGCAAGAGCTCGCTGATCGACGGCTCGGTGTCCGGGCGCGACGGGGTCGTGTCGGTCGACCAGGGCGCGATCCGTGGCTCGCGACGGAGCAACCCGGCGACGTACACCGGAGTGCTCGACCCGATCCGCAAGGCATTCGCGAAGGCCAACGGCGTGAAGCCGGCGCTGTTCAGCGCCAACTCCGAAGGCGCCTGCCCCAACTGCAACGGCGCCGGCGTCATCTTTACCGAGCTTGGGTTCATGGACACCGTCGAATCCATCTGTGAGGAGTGCGAGGGGAAACGGTTCCAAGCGTCGGTGCTGGAGTACACACTGGGCAACCGGAACATCGCCGAAGTGCTCGCGATGTCAGTAACCGAGGCTGAGAAGTTCTTCGACGACGGCGAGGCATGCACGCCGGCCGCCCACAAGATCTTAGATCGGCTCGCCGACGTCGGGCTCGGCTACCTCAACCTCGGCCAGCCGCTAACCACACTGTCCGGTGGCGAACGACAGCGGCTCAAGCTGGCCACCCACATGGCCGGGAAGGGTGGCGTCTACGTCCTCGACGAGCCGACCACCGGCCTCCACCTCGCCGACGTCGAGCAGCTGCTCGGCCTGCTCGACCGGCTCGTCGACACCGGCAAGTCGGTCATCGTCATCGAGCACCACCAGGCGGTCATGGCGCACGCCGACTGGATCATCGACCTCGGCCCCGACGCCGGCCACGACGGCGGCCGGATCGTCTTCGAGGGCACCCCCGCCGACCTCGTCGCCGCCCGCTCCACCCTCACCGGCGAGCACCTCGCGGCCTACGTCGGCACCTGAGGCGAGGCCCTCGCGGAAGGGCACAGTCCACCGTCGCGACCACCGCGTCGCTCAAGGCCGGTTTGGGCGTTTCCCGTTCGTCAGAACGCCTTCAGAGCCAATATCGGCTCCTTCCGGCACCGGGAAGTCGGTATCGGCCGGGATGTCTCAGCACAGCGCGCATCGCCTGCGCGACCTCGCGTGTCTGCGCCGCGTCCGTGACCGGATCGACCGGGAGCACGCGCGGCCGCTGGACGTCGAGGCGCTCGCCCGCGGCGCGCACATGTCGGCCGGGCACCTCAGCCGCCAGTTCCGGCGCGCCTACGGCGAGTCGCCGTAAGGAGTCTGCGCGGCGACATTTGGAACATTTATGGAGCCCAGCGGGCGCAACCGGTGGCAATCCAGAAAGCCCCGCCGCGATAGGAGCTTCTGCAGCGACGCGTGCCGACAGCGACTCTAGCGCGAAAGAGGACCGTCCCACGTGCGGCGAGGAAGGTAGCGCACGGCACGCCTGTCTTCGGGCCGCGGGGGAAGGGGACGAGGTGGTAATCACCTCCAGGGGCAAGCCGGTCGCGCTGCTCGTGGGCGTGGACAGAGACGACCTGGAGGAGACGCTGCGCCTCCTCAGGCGCACCAGGGCCCAGGCCGCGGTCTCCTGGATGCGCCGGGCCGCGGAGCGGGAGGGTCTGGCCAATACGGACCATGCGGAGATAGACGCCGAGATCGCAGCGGCGCGGGGCGAACGCGCTGGGCGGCGAGTGGACAGAGGGTCGTGCTCGACACGAACGTCGTGGTGTCCGCTTTGCCGACTAGCTTCGGTGCGCCGGCCAGGGTGCTCGACCTGGCGCTCGCGGGCGAGCTCGTAGTGGCCTACGACGACCGCGTCCTCTCAGAGTGGCGGGAGTTGCTGAGCCGGGAGATATTCGGCTTCTCGCCCGCGGACGTCGGGTCGCTGTTGACTCTTGTCGAAAAGGAGGGCTCGGGATCTCTCCTCGGCTTCGAGCTGCCCGACCCAGACGATCTGCCCTTCCTGGAGGTCGCCTGCGAGGCCGGGGCCACGCTTGTCGCGGGAAACACGAAGCATTACCCTCCCGATCTCAGGCGGGGGTTGAGGTGATCGGACCGGCCGAGTTCCTGGAGGCGACCACAGATCGGGGATTGAGTATGGGCTCGATAGCCTACGCTCTACGTACCGCGCAAGGCTCTTAGAAGCGCCTCGAACTTGCTTCGACACTCTGCACACTTGTCGAGGTGATCGCCAACCAGCGACATCGCAGCACTCGCCTCCGCTCCGGAGACAGAGATCTCCGCAAAACTATCCATTTGCTCGAAACACTCGTCGCAGCCGATCTCGGTCTCGTGAGTCTCGGCTACAACTCTCACCAGTTTTGTGACATCACCACGATTCAGCATCGCAAAACTCCTCTTCACTTCTAACTGCTAGACCCGCCATACCCTTCGGATCTTACCCTTCGTCGAATACCGCAAGCACTTCTTTTGCCGAGAGGCCCGCGCCCTCCATCTTCCTCTTCAGCTTTTTGCGGGCATCGTGCAGCAGCTTGTAGAGGGCGTTCTGGTTGGTGCCCATGCGCCTGGCGACCTCCGAGATTGGCATCTCCTCCAGTATCACCGCCACCACCGCCTCTCGCTGTCTATCTGTCAGTTCTTCATCGATCATGCGGCGCAGCTCTCCCAGCTACCGTGTTCTGCAACGCCAGCTGTTCGGAGGTTAGATGAGAGTCGGCTGGCCCGCGGTCCGCCCCCTCACGCCGGGCGAACAGGTCCTGCAGCGATACGTCGCGCCACCGCCTGCGCTTTAGCTCGGTTAGGGCAACGTTCATGGCTATCTTCTGCGCCCAGGTGGTAAAACGACTCTCTGCCCTAAAGGAGTCCAGGTTGGCAGTTATCTTGATCAGCGCCTCCTGGGCGAAGTCCTCGGCGTTGGCGTCTACGCCACCGCCATAATTTCCCAGGCCTACCCTTAACCCGCGTACCAGCAAGTCATATAGATCCGCAAGCGCCTGATCTGGGTTCGGTCCCCGCAACTCTGCGAGCCATTGTTCGTTTGTGCGTTCTCTCACCTAAGGCCAATACTCTTCCGCTTTCTCTATCCACCGTAGCACCAATCACGCTTGGGAACAGATACTCGGTGGAGCCAGAACCGGAACAGACAACGCACATGCTGCGAGAGGTAAGAAATCGGCCCCTGGAGTGGTCTTATAGACGAGGGCCAGAAAGGAGCATTACGCAGGGAAGGCGGGGAGAAGATGCCCGAGGGCGGAGGAATCGAAATAACACGAGAGGCGGTAAGCAGGATGAATGATATTCCAAACCCTCTTGCGAGGTACTTCGGGCAGATCGCTCGTGGACGGCTTCTTACACACGCGGAGGAGATAGATCTCGGCAGGAGGGCAAGGGAGGGTGACGAGATGGCGCGGTCCAAGCTCATCGAGAAGAACCTGAGGCTCGTCATCCCGGTCGCAAAGAAGTACCGTGGGATGGGTCTACCATTCGGGGACCTCATCCAGGAGGGCAACATAGGTCTCATGCGAGCAGCGGACAAGTTCGACCCAGAGAAGGGCTTCCGCTTCTCCACCTACGCCACCTGGTGGATCAGGCAGGCCGTCCAGAGGGCGGTGGCCGACAAGGGGCGAACCATAAGGGTGCCCGTACACATGGGCGAGAAGATAAGGAAGATGGCCCGGGTCTACAACGAGCTCTCGACCGAGCTCGAGCGTGAGCCTACGGATGGGGAGGTTGCCGAGAGGATCGGCTGGGAGATCGATCGGGTCAAGGACGTGAAGAGCGCCATACCCGACGCCACTAGTCTCAACCAGCACCTTTCCTCCTCGGAGGAGAGCTCGGAGGTGGGCGATCTTGTCGAGGACGAGCGCGAATCTAGGGTGATCGGCGAGGTGATGAGGGAGCTGGAGACGCGCCGCCTTATGGAGTCCGTCGGGCGGCTCCCCGAACGCCAGCGCCGCGTCCTCGTCCGCCGCTACGGCCTTGACGGCGAGAAGCCAGCTACCCTCGCTGATCTGAGCGAGGAGCTTGCGGTCTCCCGCGAGAGGATCAGGCAGCTCCAGCGCGAGGCCGAGCGAGCGCTTAGGAATGAGTGGGAATCCGGACAGGAACTCCCGGCAGCCGCTTAGCCCCCGCAGCGAGGTGCGCTGCGCGCGCTGCCGCTCGCACCTCGGGCACGTCTTCGACGACGGTCCGAGGGAGGCTGGGGGGCAGCGGTGGTGCATGAACAGCGTCGCGCTCGACCTGGAAGGGCGCTGAGGCTCGACCGCGAATTGACTTGCGACTGCGAGGATCTAGAGGGTCCTCGCAGCGTCCTCCGAGAGGACGTCTCCATTACCCGGGCTCTCTGCCAACTCCCAGCGGGGATCATGCCTGTGAAGTGCAGATAACCCACTCAAGTTGGCCCTGGCCCGTCACCGCCGGCATCGCCAAGACCGTCTCGCTGGTGGACAGCGGCCGGATTTCCGATGTCTCGCAGAAGCGTCAGCGCGCCAAAGGTGAATAGCACTACCGACAGAAGCCCCGCCACCATGGCAGCTCCTATTGCGGGGCTCAGTATTCCAGTCAGGCTTCCTCGGCCTGTAGGTACCTGACACCCCTCATATCTAGCAGTCTTGGCCTACGGGCAGCTCACGGTTCCGGCCGGGACAGCGAGCCTCATCGTGGCGACCATACCGGCCTTCACCTCGCTCTGGGCGGTGGCGTTCTTGGGGAAGAGGCTCGGGGCCGCGGGCTGGGCGGGGTGACGGTCAGCATTCTTGGGGTCGTGCTCATCTCCCTCGGCGAGGGCGAGGGGTTCGGGGTCGAGCCGGGGGCGCTTCCGGTGCTGCTCGCCGCCCTCTCGACCAGCGCCTACTTCGTGCTGCAGAAGCCCTACCTTTCGAGGTACGGCTCTTTCGGGTTCACGGCCTACGCCGTCTGGGCCGGTACCCTGTTCCTGCTGCCCTTCGCCTGCGGTCTACTGGAGGAGGCGCGCCGGGCGGCGCTCGGACCTACTCTGGCGGCGGCCTACCTGGGCGTGTTCGCCACCATCGCGGCCTACGCGAGCATCTCCTACGCCTTCTCCAGGCTGCCGGCCTCTCGGGCGGTCACCCTGGAGTCCCTGATCCCGCCGACGGCGATCCTCATCGCCTACCTCTGGCTCGGGGAGGTGCCGACACTGCTGTCTCTGGCCGGCGGGGCCGCGGCGATCCTAGGCGTGATACTGGTCAACGCGCGAAGCGGCGAAGAGGCAAGAAGCCCGGTAAAGAATGCCGGATAGGAACATGGGACAAACGAGTATCTTCCTGGTGGAAGTCGAGCCCGAAGACATGCTGGAAAGCACAGGCGGGACCAACTCCTTCGCCGCCAAGCCAGTGGCATCCGCGCGGTTCTCGGGAACCCTGGACGGTACACTAATGTACTGGCTGAACCTGAACCAAACGCCTTGAGCGAGACGCCCAGGGCTTGTTGGGGATTTGCGTACCCGGCGCAATTCCGATCCTCCCAAAAGGCACCGCGCGTCCTTGCGTCGAATTCCAAGGGGCGCAAGATCCGACCGCTCTTACGAAGAGCACGCCGTGCGTCACGGTTGCTGCCAAAACGGATCCCGCCACACGCCGGGCATTTTGTGATGAGGTTTGTCACGGATGGATGCGCCTGGCCTCTCCCCCGTGCCTTCTCACCATCTCGACGCCCACCAGGTGATCGCAGGCCAGACCCATGCTGCGGGCTAGCAGGCCGATCCCGCCGCCCAGGGTGACGCCACCGATGCCGGGGGTCCCCTCTCCCCCGCTGGGGATGGTGTACCCCCTCTTCCCCAGTGCCTTCACCACCGCCCCTTGGGTTGCGCCGGTCTGCACGGCGGCCACCCCCGCGCTCTCGTCAACGTAGATCCGGTTCATATCGCTCACGTCGATGACCACCCCACCATCCAGGGAGGACCAACCTTCCAGGGCATACCGGCCGCTTCGGGCGCGAAAGGCGACATCGTGCTCTCGGCACCAACTGATAGCATTAACGACATCCTGGACGTTCTGACAAAAGACGATTACGAGGGGGAATCTAGAGAACTGTCGGGCCCACCCCAGACGAGCGCTCTCATAGTCCGGACTATCGGGAAAAACCAGACGACCCGTGAGTCTACTCCCCGCTGTAGCGATCTCATCCTGCATCTATGATGTCTTCTCCTTCCCCTGGCATTAGAAGTACGCCTCCCCCTCTAGAGGGCACATTCTCAACTTGGTGGCGGGTAGAGAGTAAGTTTGGGTTGCTAGCCCCTGTCTAGAAGGAGGGCAGGTAGCTGTCCTGCGCCCTCACGTGGGGTCCTCTTAACACGTGATGGATGCAGCATACTCCAGCGAGGGGGCGGGTGTATCACTCAAATGTACTGTTTTTTACTAGCTCACATGGGCTAGTCTTGCTGTCTGGGAAGGGCGTTAGGAGAGGCGTACTTCCTAGCACTCCGTAAATGCGAAGGTAGCACGACCCTATGTCTATTAAGCTGAGCAGGTTGTTGGCGGCGAGGCTGCACGGGTCGTAGACTCGACCGAGCGCGGCCTCCTGGTCCAGTGGTCCGGAGGATGCTCAGCCGGTCATGGCGCACTCACCTCCTGCGTGTCGCAATCCGGTGCAGGCCCAGCATACCGCAACAGCCGTCCGCTCTCGAACGCCAGCGGCCAACTCGACCCTCGCAACGCACGGCGGAAGAGGTTGAGGGCGCCCGCGGTTCGCGCTAGTACCCCCCGTCGGGCGACAGGCTTCGCGCCAAGGTGCGCGCGACGCCCGCCACGAAACCCTCCTCTCGCGTGGGGATCACGTCTTCCCCGGAGAAGCTCGCCAAGAACGCCCGCTGGAAGCACGCCCCGAGAAGCATCGCCGCCGCTGCCTCCGGATCGGCGTCGTCGCGCACCCGGCCGAGATCCCGCTCCGCCTCCAGATAGGCCACCAGGGCCTCGTTCGCCTTCTGCGGCCCCGCACCCCTCCTCTCCATCTCCTCGCGGTGGCGGGTCAGCGGGCGCGCCGCGCTTCGACGTGGTGGTCCTCGTGGAGACCTTATCGCCGGAGGAGATCGCCGGGGTCCGGTTCTCGGAGGCGTTCGAGGAGTTGGGGGCCGATTTCGTCATGGGCGCGCAACGCCCGGCGGATCGGTGACACCGAAGAGAGCATGTCGGGGACGTTCCTGTTCAACCACTTTACGGCCGCGGACCCCGAAGGCGCTGTGGGGGCGTGGGAGGACTTGACCGGGTGGTACACGACCAAGACCGGGGTGGACAATTCCACCCTCCTGCGGCCCATCGGCGAGGCGCCCTACGCTTTCGTCAACTACGTGCGCCTGCCCCGCGGGCCGATCCGGTTCATGCTCGACCAACTCGCCAGGCCGAGCTTTCACACGTTCGTGCGGACCAAACTGCGCGCGAATGGCATGGTAGCGATGCCCCTGCTGTGCGAGCCCGTCTAAGCGGTTCGGGCATCGCGCGGCCGATGTTCATTCGACCGGAAGATGCCGTAGCACACTGTCGTGTCACGAGGGGTCGTAGGCGGAGCGGGTGATCCGGTAGAGCAGCCTGCGGGCATGGTCCAGCCGGATTTGCAGAGTCACGAGGGAAATCGTCCGTGTCGGAGCAACTCATTTCAGATCAGGAGGCGAGTTCGCGGGCGTCGAATGCCACCCGCAACGACGTGATCTTGCCGTTCTCGAGGTGCAGCCAGTTGGCGACGGGCACGGGAGAAGCCACCGTCGTGTGCAGGTCGAACCACGTCAGCACGTCGGGACCGTCGACGAAGACCTTCTGAAGAGGAAGGGTCCAGGACGTCACCTTGCGTTAGCTTAAGGTCCAATGTAGATTCCGCTACATAGGGGATAATGTTTTCTACGGGTAAAGGGAGGTTTTGAGCAACTATGACTCACCAAAGCCTGGAAGAAGCTCTGCAAGCTGCCGAAAGCCCGGTCGAAATGTTGCGTAACTCGCAGACAGGTCCCTATGCCTTTCCGGGAACCGCCGAGTTCACGAACTGGAGAGATGAGCAGCGTGCCTGGCGAGAGACTTGCGTTCTCTTCGAACAGTCTTTTCACATGACTGATCTCTATATCGAAGGTCCTGACGCACTCAGGTTGCTCTCAGATTTCGGCATAAACAACTTCGAGAACTTCGAGGCCAACAAAGCCAAGCAGTTTGTCGCATGCAATCATGATGGATACGTAATCGGTGATGCGATTCTCTTCTATCTGGACGAGGATAGGTTCAATCTCGTCGGGCGGCCCACCGCTCATAACTGGGTGCACTATCAAGCCGAGACCGGTGGGTACGATGTAACGCTAGAGAGAGATGAGAGACTCGCTGCCAATCCTGCCGGACGACGAAAGCTATTCAGGTACCAGGTCCAAGGACCCAACGCGCTCGAGCTGCTGGAGGAGGTAACGGGAGGTCCGTTACCGGAGATCAAGTTCTTCAACATGACGGAATTCACCATAGCGGGCCAAGCCACCCGGGCCTTACGTCATGGAATGGCAGGACAACCCGGTTACGAACTGTTCGGTCCTTGGGAGTACGCCGACGAGGTCCGAGACGCCATTGTCGAAACTGGTTACGCGTATGGGCTACGACAGGTGGGTTCCAGGACTTACGCTACCAACACCCTGGAATCTGGATGGATTCCATCGCCCTGTCCGGCGATTTACGATAGCGCAGAGATGAAGGGCTACAGAGAGTGGTTGCCGGCAAGCGGTTATGAAGGGATGGCTTCGATCGGGGGCAGCTTCTACTGCGATGACATCACCGACTACTACCTGACTCCCCATGACCTCGGCTACGGGCGTTTCGTTGACCTGAACCACGAATATGTCGGAAGAGAAGCCCTCGCGAAGATGGCCGACGATCCAAGGCGGGAGAAGGCAACGCTAGTCTGGAACGACGAGGATGTCACTCGGGTCATCGGGTCGTTATTCCAGGACGGGGACATAGCGAAGCATATCGACCTACCCTTGTCTAACTACGCAACGCTCCAGTATGACAGGGTATCGAGAGACGGTGGGACGGTCGGAATATCGACCTACACCGGTTATAGCTACAACGAGCGCGCGATGCTCTCGCTAGCCTGTGTCGACGTGGAACACGGCGAACCGGGCACCGAGGTCACGGTAGTGTGGGGTGAAGAAGGTGGCGGGACATCGAAACCGACGGTCGAGCGTCACGTGCAAACCGAGATCCGGGCGACTGTTGCACCTGCCCCTATCGCCGAGTTTGCACGCACTGCATACCGAGGGAGCTTTGCCGAATAGGCGTCGGTAGGCGGAGGTTCGACCTTCGCTTCTCTCCGGAGTTGAGCGAGAAGTCGTTGAGGCTTTTTCGGTCAACCTACCGGTAGCCGTTCCACCAAATGAGGCACTCGCGTATATCCGTAGATGGAACAACGTGATACAGGATGGCGCGTTCACGACCACAATCTATGGAGAACCCCTCCCCCTCGACCTGACCAGTACTGTTGATGTCTTCGGGACTGAAGTTGGTACCCAGGTCCTCTACGGTGTAGGTTAAGATAGTCGATCCTGAAAAACAGGTGGATGTGGGTATGAACGACGCTTCCGCGACGTTCCGGAGTCGAGGTATTGCAAGGTTTCGGTGCTTTTGGGGCGCTTTTCTTGCAAAATCGGAGGATGGAGCCACCACCCAGCCCGGACTGCGAGGATCAGGGGGAGATGCGTATGGAGAGGACGCGACTGGCGAATCTGCTCAACGAGAGGCACCCCTTGGTGAAGCTGGCTCAACAGATCGACTGGAGGAGCTTCGACGAGCATTTCGGGACTTACTACAGCGAGGGGACGGGGCGGCCCGCCACCTCCACGAGGCTGATGGTGAGCCTGCACTACCTCAAATACACCCACGACCTCTCTGACGAGGCGGTTCTCCGGGGATGGGTGGAGAACCCTTACTGGCAGTATCTCTGTGGGATGGAGTTCTTCTGTCACGAGCCGCCTGTGAACCCTTCGAGCATGAGCCGTTGGCGCTCCCGGGTTGGGGAGGCCGGGGGCGAGGAGCTTCTGAGGCAGACGATCGAGGCGGGATTGCGTATGGGCGTCATCAAGCCCAGCGAGCTCAGACGGGTGAACCTAGACACCACGGTGCAGGAGAAGCACATCCGCTTTCTGACGGACCCCAGGCTCTACGACCGGATGCGCGCGAAAGGCTCGTTATGGCGGCCCGAAGGGAGGGCCTCAAGCTCCGGCAGTCATACGTGCGGGTTGGCAAGCGCCTGCTCGCCCGGCAGAGTCGCTACGCCCACGCTAAACAATGCAGACGGGCGCGTCGATGCACGCGCAGACTCAGGACCATCCTCGGCAGGGTCATCCGCGACATAGAGCGCGCAAACTGCCCGATTGGGGCGAGGAGACGGGGGATTTGCTGGCCCTCGCCAGGAGGCTCCACGTCCAAGAGCGCCATGACAAGGGCAAGCTCTACAGCGTCCATGCCCCGGAGGTGGAATGCATCTCGAAGGGCAAGGCTCATAAACGCTACGAGTTTGGCTGCAAAGTCGCCCTCGCGGTAAGTTCCAAAGGCGGGTGGGTTTTGGCGGCGCGCTCTTTGGAGGGCAACCCCTACGACGGCCACACACTCCAGAGCACGATGGATCGGATCGTCGCGAGGAGCAGCATAGAACCCGAGCCCGTCTACTGCGACATGAGCTACCGGGGCCACGACTACGAGGGGGAGTGCGAGATCCACTTGGGACGGCGCAGGCGGGGCTCGATTCCTAAAACGCTTTGGCGCTGGATGAAGCGGCGGGCGGCTATAGAGCCTTCCATCGGGCATCTCAAGGAGGAGAGGCGGATGGAGCGGTGCCGACTCAAGGGGGCTGAGGGGGACAAGATCAACGCGGTGCTGAGCGCGGCGGGCATGAACTTCTCCAAGCTCTTGGCGGCCCTCGGAGCTTTGTGGTCGTTCTTGCTGGAGCGATCTGTGGCGCTCTTTGCCCCTCGTTCGCCCCGTGGAACCATCGCGGCGACCATCGGGTAGACTTTTTCAGGATCGACTAGTTACTGTTGACTATTTTTCGGTTGAGACTGGCAAGAGCGGCCGTAACATCCTTCGGGCGGAAAGCCTTACGGTCCCGCTAGGAGGAGGGGGAACGCCGTTCGGTCATCCAGGCGGCGATCTGGGCTCGGGAACGGAGCCCTAGCTTGCGCAAGATCCTGGCCACGTGGTTGTTGGCGGTGTTCGTGGAGAGTGAGAGCTCTTGGGCGATCTGGCGGTTGGTTAGCCCCTGCGCGACGAGGAGCGCGACTTCTCGCTCGCGGGGGGTAAGCCTTTCCGTTCGTTCTTCGGCCGGTGGCCGCTCGTCCGCCACCACCAGCGACTTTTCCACCAGCCTGGACATCAGGTCAAGCACATTGTCTTCGTCGATGCCGCTCCCGGCCCCCACCGCCTCCGCGGCCTCGAGCGTGAGGCCTCCCGCGAACACCGAGAGCCTCCCGAACAGCTCCCGCTCCGGCTCGTCAAGCAACTGGTGGCTCCAGTCCAGCGTCGCCCGCAAGGTCCGATGGCGAGGAACGGCGCTCCGTCCGCCCGCGGTCAACAGCTTGAGGGGATGGTCGAGCCTTGAGGTGATCTGCTCCGCAGAGAGCACCCCCACCCTCGCCGCTGCGAGCTCTACGGCCAGAGGTATGCCGTCCAACCGCCGACATACCTCCGCCACGGCCTGCCCGTTCCGCGGCGTCATGACGAAGGAGGGATCGCGCTGGCGGGCCCGTTCTATGAACAGCCGCACCGACTCGTAACCCTCGAACTGCCCAGACGTGGACACTTCTTGCCGGGAGTCGGGCACCACCATAAGCGACGGCACCACCCAGTTCACCTCGTCCGCGGCGTTAAGCGTCTCCCGAGAGGTCGCAAGAACCCGCAAGCGCGGACATGTTCCCAGAAGTGCGTCAACCAGGCGGACCACACCCTCTATGAGGTGCTCGCAGTTGTCCAAAACCAAGAGCATCTGCCTGGCACGTAAGGTGTCCTTGAGCGTCTCTGTAAGCGGGCGGCCCGGCTCCTCGCGCACTCCCAAAGCCGAGGCCACCGCCTGCGGCACCAATTCTCCTTCCGAGAGCATCCCCAATTCCACTAGCCATGCCCCGTCCGGGTAGGCCCCTGCCAGCTCTGATGCCACCTTCAGCGCCAACCGCGTCTTGCCGCAACCGCCCCCGTTAGGGTCAAAAGTCTTGTCATGGCCAACAGCCGCTTGACCTCGAGCGTCTCGCGCTCGCGTCCTATGAAGCTGGTGCGCGCCAGGGGCAGGTTGTGCCTGGCAGCTTCCGCAGGGGAAGGAGTCTCCTCACCTGGTGGGGAGCCGGCAAGCGGCAAATCGCCCGGTGGGAAGGTGCCAGCCCAGATCTCCTCGTGCAACCGCACACTCGCCGCCTCGGGCTCGACCCCAAACTCTCTGGAGAGGGTATCCCTAAGCCGCTCGTACTGCCCTAGGGCTTCCCTCCGCCTCCCTAAGAGGGCATACACTCGTATGAGCCCTGCGTGCGCTTGCTCGTGGGTGGGATCTTCCGCCACCACGCTGTTCAACGCTTCGATGGCCTCCCCGAACTCCTTACGCTCCTCGTAGAATCCGGCCACCTCCAAGAGCAGCGAGAGGTAGAGCCCTCGTAGCTGTGCCCGCCGCTCCTCCGTCCACTCCTCGTAGCGATCCTGCGGCAAGAGCTCCCCCGAGTAAAGATCTATGGCCGCCCGGTAGGCTGCGGGCTCCATAGCATGACGGGCCATCATCGCCGCTTCCTCGAAGGCTTCGACGTCCACCCACACGGGTCCTGCCAGGGACAAGATTAGACTCTCGCCCCGAAGATGCAGGTAGCCAGTAGCGGCGCCGGCTGAGGGTTCGAGGGTGCGCCGGGCGATGTGTAGCGCGTGGTGGAGGTTGTTTGAGGCAGCCTTCGAGTCTAGCTCCGGCCACAGCAGCTCCTTCGCCTGTTCGCGGTGGAGTCGGTGTGCGGGAGATAAGGCGAGCAGCTTGATGAGACTCCTGGCCTTCCTCAAGCGCAACTGATCCACTTCGATTACTCGAGAGCCAACCCACACGCGAAAGCCACCGAGCAACTTGATGCGTATGGCCCCAGACTCTCTGTTAGTGGGGCTGGCTGTAGGGCTGGGGTGATGCTGGTGCTGAGAGCGCCCTCTCACATCCTGTCCCTCCTTGCATCAGCCTTAAAGGGAGAACTGACCACCGCTTGGGTACACGGCAGCCGGTTGCACCACTGGCTCCTCACGGCCCCTACTACTAGTTGTACTAGTGGAGCACCTTCGTCTACGGGAGGTGGTTTCAAAGCTCAACCCGCTCAATACAAGCAAACACCTTACCAAATTTGTGCGCTTTGGCACATCTCTTAGATGTGCTATTCATGTTGTTACTTGAGCGTAGCGAGCAAGTAGCCACCCACTGCGGAGGTCTCTGGTAGCCTGCAGATCCTTCTCGGGGTCTATGTCAAGCAGCCTTCTGCACCAATCGCAGCGCCGAGCTTTGCCAATCATGAGCCACGGCATGTGTAGCCCATGGCGCCGGGTAGCGAATCGAAGGCCCCCGGCCGTGTGAGCCGTCGTACGGGGATAGGCTAGCAACGTCCCCGTAACTCTCCCTCTACGAGCTCTTCCACGAGGCTCAGAGCCCTCTTGCGGGACTGAGACGCAGAGGTCCCAGCCCCGTTCGAAACCCGCCGCGGTGGTAGCGATGCTACCCCGCCGGGAGGAGAACTTGATCTAGTCCTGTCCGCCGTCGCTTCCGTCCTCGATGGCACGGAGGAGGCCGTTTTCGCTGTCGGAGCCGCCCACCCCGATAGCCCCCTTCGTCGTGGCGTTGATCAGGACGGAGAGGGTATTCAGGGTACTCGTGTCCTTGTTGCCGGAGTTCGTTAGCGTCAGGTTAGGCTTGCTGTCCCCGTTGTAGTCGCCTCTGACCACCGCTAGCGGGCCGTCTCCTACGTCGAGATTCACCGGCCTGGAGAAGGACCTGGCGATGGCCAGCGGGAGGTTGCTGAAGTCGATGCTTTGTTCTTCGCCGCCAGCAACCCTACCTTGAATGCATTCTTCATCTCTCTACTATTCCCTGATCCGATCCCCAACCCCGAATTAGTGGTTTTCCCCTGCGCGCGATTCCCTTACATCGCATCATCCTCTCCGAATAGACCATGCCCCTTTCTTGATAGTTTTCCTACCAACTCCATTAATGGCATGTGGCTGCAGGAGAAGCAAGGGTGCTCTAGCTGCGTGTTGTGCGCTGAGTGGTGTCAGAAGTGGTGTCAATGACCCACCGAGTTTCACCACACGTCGAGCTCCTCAGGTCATTCACCGCGCGTCAGCGATCGAGATCGGTCCCCACGAAACGCTCAAGCAGACGCCGCCTCCAGGCCCAGCGTACCAAGAATACCCAGACCGCGGCTGCCGCGGCGATGACCACCGCGTCCAGCGGCTTGACCGGACGCAGATCGAATATCCCAGACAGGGGTGGCACGACCGCGATCGCCAGCAGTCCGAGCAGCAGGACGATCGCCAGCCACGTCGGGCGGCGGTCGCCGCTGGGTTCGTCTCTGCCAGCCCAGAATCGGCTCGGCGGCTCCACGAACATTACCAAGAGCAGCCCGCACACCGTAAGGAAGTAGATCACCACCGTCTGCGCCCGCGGCAGCGTATCTTTAAGCATCGCGTTGATCTCGTCGACGGTAACCGAGCCACGGGCGACCTGGAAGACCGGCACGCAGTATACGACGAAGAGCAGCAACCCGATTAGGGTGACGGCAAGACTGGCGGGCACAGCGAAGCTGGCGATCCGTCCCAGCGCGCCGCCGCGCTGCGCGCGGGCCGGCCGCGCCCACGCGGCGAGCGCGACCGCCGGTATCCCGGCCGTCAAGATGGACAAGAGCGCGCTCTGGCGCGGCGAGAAGGGGAACGTGCCCACCATACCGACAGCGATAATCAGCAAAGCCAAGTAGAAGGTGCGAGTCAGGAAGAGCTTGAGAACACTCTGCATGCCAGCGATGATACGCTGACCCTCGGTGATGGCGTGCGGCAGCACGGCGAACGAGTCGTTTGTGAGCACTATGTCGGCCACGCCGCGGGTTGCCTGGCTGCCACTCTGCATCGCGATGCCAAGGTCGGCCTTCTTGAGCGAGAGCACGTCGTTGACCCCGTCGCCGGTCATCGCCACGTAGCGCCCCTGGGCGTGAAGCGCCTCGACCAGCCCTTCTTTCTGCTCGGGCGTTATACGCCCGAAGATCCCGTGCTCGACCGCAGCCGCGTCGAGCCGGCCGTCGTCGAGCCGGTCCAGATCCGGTCCGGAGATTAGCTTCGCACCAGGGTCGAACCCGGCCTGCACGGCGAGCGCTCTGACGGTCTCGGGGTTGTCGCCAGAGATGACCTTGAGGTCCACACCGGCCTCTGCGAACGCCGTGAGTGTCTCGTAGGCCTGGGGACGCAGCTCGTCCGTGATTCCGACAAGCCCGAGCGGCACCAGACCTTCGGGGTCGCGCACCCCGTTGTCCCCGTCGTTTAGAGGGACGGGCTCCGGCCGGTAGGCGAAGAGCAGGACCCGCGTGCCCCTAGCGGCCCACTCGTCTACTTGCCCGTTGAGATGAGCTCCTTGCAGGAGGTGCGGACGCAGCATCTCTGGCGCCCCCAGCACGTAGACTCCGCGCAACGCTCGGGTAGCCGGGAGGTCGGAGGTCATACTCTCGGGGTCGTGTGTGGGCGGCGCCGAGGACGGCCCGGAGGCATCGTCCTCGTTCCCGTCGAAGACGAGGGCGCTCCACTTTCGCGCCGAGGAGAAGGGCACCTCGTCGATCGCCGGCTGCTTCTCTCCCGGTAGCGCCTCCGCGATCGCCTCGCTGGTCTTGTTGCCGGTCGTCGCGCTGGCGACGAAACGGCTCAGCCGGTTCCGCAGGTCATCGTGGCCGATCCCAAGGGGTCGAACGTCCGCAAGCTTCAAGCGGTTCGTGGTCAGCGTGCCCGTCTTGTCGAGGCAGAATGTATCGACGTTGCTCAGCGACTCAATGGCATTGGTCTGCTGTACGAGCGCGCCCTGGCTGGCCACCCGCATTGCTCCGAGCGCGTAGGCGACCACGATCGCCAGCAGGAGGCCCTGCGGCACCAGGCCGATAACCACCACCAACCTCTGGACCAACTCGACGAAGGGGTCGCGCCAGGCGACCGCGCTGACTGTCAACACCACCATCAGGAACGCCGCCACTAAGAGCGTCAGCCGGATTACACCGTTGATCTCGCGCTGCAACGGCGTCAAGACGCGACGCTCGGCGCGGGCACCGGCGGTGATCTGGTTGGCGAAGCTGTTCCCGCCGACCCGCTGCGCCTCGAAGCGGGCGCCGCCGGTGACGCAAAAACTTCCCGAGAAAAGCTCGTCGCCTGCCCGCTTGCGGACCAGGTCCGACTCGCCGGTCAGCTGCGACTCATCCACCTCCATCGTTCCGTCGCCGACCACGGTCCCATCGACGACGATCTGGTCTCCCGGACCGACGACCAGCAGGTCGCCGCGCACGATCTCGCCAGGATCGACGCTCTGATCGCGACCGTCGCGGACTACCTTCGCCGTCGGGCGGGTCAGAAGGGCGATTCGGTCGAGCTTACGCTTGGCGCGCACCTCCTGGAAGACGCTCACGCCGGCGTTCGCGAGCACCACCACCAACGGGAGGATCGCGTCCAAAGGGCGCCCGAGAAGCACCAGCAGCAGGCATAACACGTAGAAGACATTGTTGATGAAGCTGAAGACGTTTCCGAGAATGATCTGGCGGTAGGAGCGCCCGGGCGACGGCGGCGGAACGTTGACCTCGCCGCGCGCCTTGCGCGCCGCCACCTCGCCCGCCGACAGGCCGCTAATGAGATGGGCCGGGTCCGAGATTAGCTTTCGCCTCCTTGCCCAGGAGCCTTAACCCCCATTGCGTCAGCCAGCGGGCCTCACCGCTGGGTCTGTAGCGGATTCGTCGTCCACACAGCCCTTACACGTCAACGAGGCGCTCCTCCGAGATGGGCGGACGCGTTCCCCGACCTTGTCCGGGCTGACTTTCGTTCGGCAGTCACCCTCGTCCTGTTCCCTAAGACGCAATGATAACAATAGCGACGCTCCAGGGATACCGCAACCGTCCTACGCTAGCTCCTCGTTGAGAAGCATAAAGAGCCGACGAGTGGACTCGAACCGCTGACCCACCCTCTTTGCGAGTGATAAATCATGCGTTGCAGAGGTTCGCACAAGGTTGCAATTTCCGCATATCTAAGGGGTTTTCTCTTCTGCGGCTTGCCCTGTGTTGCACCGTATTGCGTTCCCGGTGGTGTCAGGAGTCCGTGGATCGCACGGCTCTGGTAGCCGGAACTTCGGTGGTCACGGAGATTGTATAATATGTCTCGATAGGAGACCACGCGGGCCAATCGCAGATGGGTGTCGGGGAGTAAAGCTATGACGAAAACGAAGAGCAAGTCCGACGACAAGAACAAGGCTAAAGGCAAGGCCAACATCCGGATGGCGCAGGGCACTGCGGCGGACGAGGACGTCGGCAAGGCTGGCGGCGAGATCAAGCGGGACAAGACGGGCAAGATCAAACGCGCGGCCTACGAGGCAGAACTCGCGAGGCTCCAGCTCGAATTGGTCAAGCTCCAGGAGTACATCAAGGAAGCGGGGCTACAGGTCGTGGTAGTGTTCGAGGGCCGCGACGCGGCGGGCAAGGGCGGGGCGATCAAGCGCATCCACGAGGCGATGAACCCGCGCGTGTGCCGTATCGCCGCGCTGCCAGCGCCGAGCGACCGGGAGCGCACCCAATGGTACTTCCAACGCTACGTGGCCGAGTTGCCTTCCGCGGGCGAGATGGTGCTCTTCGACCGCTCCTGGTACAACCGCGCTAATGTCGAGCGCGTGATGGGCTTCTGCACGGAGGAGGAGTACCAGGAGTTCCTGCGAGCGACCCCGCTCTTTGAGGAGATGCTGATCCGTTCAAACATCAAGCTCCTGAAGTACTGGTTCTCCGTCTCCGACGACGAGCAGGAGCGCCGCTTCCAGGACCGCCTCGCCGACCCGAGCAAACACTGGAAGCTGAGCCCGATGGACCTGTAATCCCGCAGGCGGTGGGTGAACTACTCCCGGGCCAAGGACATTATGTTCGCGCGCACCGACACAAAGCTCTCCCCCTGGTGGGTAGTGGAAGCTGACGTCAAGAGGCACGCGCGGCTGAACACCATCAGCCACCTGCTCTCCAGCATCCCCTACGAGTACGAGCCGAAGCCACCGCTCGAACTACCCAAGCGCCAGGAGGACTCCAGCTACGTCCGGCCGCCGCGCGAGACCATGCGCTATGTGCCGGAAGTCTACTAGACAGGCCCTCGCGAGAACCACGCTCCGGGAGCAGCGCGGTCCGTCCCCGCCCGAAAGATTGAGTGGCATCCGGTGCCGGCGCCCTCCGACGTCGGAGTGATCTCTTGGTGTCGCTGTCGCCGGAGTCGAAGACCTCGCGCAGCAGGCGATTGGAGATCGAGAAGCCTCCGCGAAGACGGACCATCCCGTGTTCGAGGGCAGCGACGTAATTGGAGACCTCCACGACGTCGTCGAAGGGTACACCCGGCGTTTCGTCGAGCTCGAAGAGCAACAGGTCTGCCTATGAGATGTCGCACGGGACGGCTGTCCAGCGGTTAGCATCCTCGCCCCCAGCAGGCCGAAACCCGCCTGGCCGTTACCCGCCGCATTCCGTCCGCTTCCTCCACCGCTCCGTCCATGCCTGGACGCGTCCCAGTTCGCGAGCCGTCATGCCGCCCGGACGATCCGGCCTTGGCCCCCGGTCGCGGAGCATCACCGCCCCGGCCCACGCGTAGTACGGCGCCATGTCCGAAGTCCTCCCCATAATGCGCCGGTAGCCGCTCCGCCACCCCGCCTCGAATACCCGGAGGACGGACAGCCCACTCGGGCTGTCCGTCCCCGAGTCCAGGCGCAGGATCGTCAGCGTGCGCGCGTAGTCGGCACGGGGGTCACCGGCGCGCGCGTTGGTCCAGTCGAGCACGCCAGTGATGCGCTCGCCGTCCGTCATCACGTTGAGCGTGTGGTAGTCGAGGTGAACCAGCGAGTGCTCACGCGGTGCCGTCCCCCTCTGATCCTCTCGGTGCTCCCCGGGCGTTCGAACCCGAGCGAGGGGAGGATCACGTTCGGATCCGGACGCTCTTCATCCATTGAGCTGTCCCCGTCGACCACCTCGCGTAATGGCTCTTCCTTGCCTCCTACCACCCCATTATGCTCGTGGGGCCATCCGCGCAACCCTTACCCCGATGTCTCCGGCAAGCCATCCGGGGAGGGCCTCACAAATCTTGCCACGGCCGTCGGGCTCTGTCGCGTTCCTCGTGAATAGGCCTTACAGTTTGGCTCCGTCGAGCCGGGTAAGGAGAAGCGCCACTATGAGGACCGCCATCGCGACCCACGAACTGCTGCCGGAGGACTTGGACCTCAAGAGCCTCAGCATCGAGGCCGGGCGCGTGAGCATCTCCGTGTCGTCCAGCGCAAGGAGGTGCCCGGTCTGCGGTCGCGGCTCCTCCCGTGTGCACAGCCGCTACTCCTGCGCGGTTTCGGACCTGCCCTGGCACGGCATCTCGGTCGAGCTGGAGGTCTGAGCGAGGCGCTTCTTCTGCGTTGGTTACGCCGCATACAACACCCTCCGACGCACCAGGTCGAACTTCGCCCTCCCGTAAATCTGCGTCTTGATCGTCTTCGACTTCGTGATCTTGCCCTCCGACGGCCCGGGCCGACCTTGAGAACGCCTACATCCCTCCTCTGCCGAAGGCTCCTGGCGAGTCCTCCAGGTTGCCCGTCGGTTCGTCGCGGCTTAGGTTGATGCCCAATGCCCGCGCCGCCTCATCCCAATCCCTGCGGTCCTGTTCCTCCGCCGCTGCCTCCGCGTTGTAGACCGGCTTCACCGACAGCCCTAGAGACTGCATCTCCTTCAACAGCACCTTGAAGCTCGCCGGTACCCCTGGTTCGGGGATGTTCTCCCCCTTCACTATCGACTCGTAGCTCTTCACCCGTCCCACCCGGTCGTCGCTCTTTATGGTCAACAGCTCCTGCAGGGTGTGCGCCGCTCCGTAGGCCTCCAGTGCCCATACCTCCATCTCCCCGAAGCGCTGGCCCCCAAACTGTGCCTTGCCTCCCAGCGGTTGCTGGGTCACCAGCGAGTAGGGTCCTGTGCTCCTGGCATGGATCTTGTCGTCCACCAGGTGCAAGAGCTTGAGTATGTACATGTAGCCCACGGTGATCCTGCCGTCGAATGGCTCTCCTGTCCTGCCGTCGTAGAGGGTCACCTTGCCTCCCCGGCCCATCCCCGTTTGGCCACCCCCGTCTTTGCGCACCTTCTCTATGGCTTCGTTTACGTCCTCTACCTCGGCTCCCGAGAACACCGGCGTCGAGACGAACACCGGATCTTCAGAGCCCTCCTCCCCTAGACCCTGGCTGGCAGCCCACCCCAGGTGGGTCTCCAGGATCTGCCCGATGTTCATCCGGCTCGGAACGCCCAAGGGGGAGAGGATCACATCCACAGGACGACCGTCCTCCATGAAAGGCATGTCCTCCTCGGGCACGATCTTGGAGATGACACCCTTGTTGCCGTGACGCCCGGCGAGCTTGTCGCCCTCGGCGATCTTGCGCTTCTTGGCCACGAAGACCCTGACCATCTCGTTGACGCCGGGCTGCAGCTCGTCGCCCCCGTCTCTACTAAAGCGCTTGACATCGATGACGACGCCACCCTCGCCGTGGGGGACCTTAAGTGATGAGTCCTTAACCTCCCGCGCCTTCTCCCCGAAGATCGCACGTAGGAGCTTCTCCTCGGGTGTAGGCTCGGACTCGCCCTTGGGCGTGACCTTGCCGACCAGCACATCACCGGAGCCGACCTCGGCACCGATGCGGATGATGCCGTCGACATCCAGGTTCATCAGGACGTCGTCTGAGGCGTTGGGGATGTCGCGGGTTATCTCCTCGGGCCCAAGCTTGGTGTCGCGAGCCTGCACCTCGTACTCCTCGATGTGAATGGAGGAGAGGGTATCGTCCTTGACGATGCGCTCGGAGATGATAATGGCGTCCTCGAAGTTGAACCCCTCCCAGGGCATGAAAGCCACCAGCAGGTTCTTGCCGAGAGCCAGCTCGCCCTGGTCGGTGGATGAGCCGTCGGCCATGACGGTGCCCGCCTGGAGGTGCTCGCCCTCTTTGACCAGCGGGCGCTGGTTGACGCAGGTACCCTGGTTGGAGCGGGCGAACTTCCTCAAGTAGTACTCATCCAGTTCGCCACCTTCGCGCCTGACCGTGATCCTGTCGGATACGACCCGTTCGACGGTGCCCGCGTGTCGCGCAAGCAGCACGTCGCCGGCGTCGACGGCCGCCCTGAACTCCATGCCGGTCCCGACGTACGGTGCCTCGCTGCGGAGCAGGGGCACCGCCTGCTTCTGCATACCGGATCCCATCTGCGCGCGCACCGCGTCATCGTGCTCGAGGAACGGGATCAGGGCCGTAGCCACCGAGACTGTCTGCAGCGGCGCCACGTCGACGTAGTCGACCTCATCGGCAGCGACGGTCGCCACGTCTCCGCCCTTCCTGCGCGCCAGGATCTGGGCGTCCTCGGAGATCTTGCCTGTCTCGGGGTCTGTGGGCGTGTTGGCCTGGGCGATCGTGAACTCCTCCTCCTCGTCGGCGGAGAGGTACTCGATCTCATCCGTTAGCTTCCCGTTCTCGACCTTCCTGTAGGGCGTCTGCAAGAAACCGTAATCATCCACGGCCGCAAACGTCGAGAGGTAGCCGATCAGGCCTATGTTAGGGCCTTCTGGGGTCTCTATCGGACACATCCTGCCGTAGTGGGTCGGATGCACGTCGCGCACCTCTATGGGCGCCCGCTCCCGGCTCAAGCCTCCGGCACCCATCGCGCTCAGCCGCCTACGGTGCTCCAGGCTATCGAGAGGAGTTGGTCTGCTGCATGAATTGCGAGAGCTGCGAGGAGCCGAAAAACTCCTTTATGGCGCTGCTCACGGGCTTGACGTTCACCACGCTCTGGGGCGTTATGGAATCCTCATCCTGGGTCGTCATCCGCTCCCTTACCACCCGCTCCATGCGGTACATCCCGATCCGGAACGCCTCCTGTACCAGCTCGCCTACCGTCCTAAGGCGCCTGTTGCCAAAGTGCTCGTACTCGTCGAGCTTGTGGCGGATCCTCTCGTAGTTGACCCGCCCAAACTCCTCCTCCTCAGCTACCTCCTCGGCAGTCTCCATCAGCCGCTTCAGAAGTGCCTCGATGTCCTCGATGGTCAGGGTGTGCGTATCGAGCGATACCTTGAGCTTGAGCTTCTTGTCGACCTTGTAGCGCCCCACCTCAGAGAGGTCGTAACGCTTGGCGTCGAAGAACAGCCCGTCCACCAGGTTCTGCGCGTTCTCGATGTTGACCGGCTCGCCAGGCCGCTGACGCCTGAAGACCTCAAGCAGGGCTTCCTCCCTGGAAGGGGTGTCGTCTCGCTCCAGGGTGTTACGCACCAGCCAAGAGTCCTCGAACCTGCTTAGGATCTCCTCTGGCCCGCCCATCCCCAGCGCCTTCAAAAGCACCGTCACCGGCAGCTTCCTCTTGCGGTCGATGCGCACCGAGACGTAGCCCTTCGCCTCCACCTCAAACTCCAGCCACGAGCCGCGAGCAGGCATCAAGCTCGCCGTCAGAACCTGCTTGGTGGGGTCCTTGGGCTCCATGATGTAGGCGCCCGGAGAACGCACCAGCTGGGTGACGACTACGCGCTCTGTGCCGTTGATGACGAAGGTGCCCGATTGGGTCATCAGCGGGAAATCGCCCATAAAGACGTCCTGCTCGCGGATCTCTGCCGTCTCCTTGACGATGAAGCGGACCTTCACGAAAAGGGGCGCCGCATAGGTCTTGTCCTTGGACATGCACTCCTGGACGGAGACCGGCGGCTCTTCGAACCGATGCTCGCCGAACTGCACAGCGTAAGAGCCTGTGTAGTCCTCAATGGGAGAGATCTCCGAAAAAGTCTTCTGAATACCAACGTCAAGAAACTTCTGAAAAGAATTTAGCTGGATCTCCACGAGATCGGGCAACTGAACTTCACTAGATTGCTGTAACCGAGCATACGGGTGCCGTTTCCGGCGCACGACAGGGCTCACCAAGTTAGCTCTCCTCCGCATGGGTCGTTGAAGAATGGCCGAACACGCAAACGAGTATCTTACCCCGAATACCCGCGCGAGTCAAGGCAGAATCGCAGATAATTTGTGGCCGATCCTGGACCGGCGTCGGGAGTGTAGCACAGCTCATCGTGGCATGCCACGAACGGCGCTTGCGAACGGCGCAAGCGCCGTTCAGCATTTCAGCACGCGTCGGCCTTGCGGCCTCCGCTCGTCAGCACTTCAGCACGGCGGCTGCGCCGCCTTGTCAGCAAGGCCTTTCGCATGGGCAAGCTGAAATGCCGACAAGCGCCCGACAGGGCGCGTGCTGACAAGGCGCCTGCAAGGCGCCGTGCTGATTAGCATGGAATTGAAGTAGGGCGAGCCCTACTTCAATTCCACAGCGGCGCCTGCCTCTTCGAGCTGCGCCTTAAGGGCGTCGGCGTCCTCGCGGCTCAGGGCCTCCTTGACGGGGTTGGGGGCTTCGTCGACGAGGGCCTTGGCCTCCTTCAGGCCGAGGCCTGTGGCGGCCCTGACGACCTTAATGACCTGGATCTTCTTTTCGCCGGGGCCCTGGAGCACGACGTCGAACTCGGTCTGCTCCTCCTCGGCGGCTGCGGCGCCGTCACCGGCCGCGCCGGCGGCAGGGGCCGCTGCCACGGCCGTGGCGGAGACGCCGAAGCGCTCTTCGAGGGCCTTCACCAGCTCCGAGAGCTCGAGAACGGTCATGTTCTCGATCGACTCAATCAGATCTTCTTTGTTTACCGCCATCTCTGGTCCTCCTGACTGTGTTTACTTACGACTGTTCCTGTTCGGCGCTCTGCTTCTGCTCGGCGATCTGGCCGAGCGCCACGACCAGACCCTGGACGGTGTTGTTGAGCACCGTGACCAGCCCCGTGAGCGGGGAGGAGATGCCGCCGACTATCTGCGCGAGCAGTTGCTCGCGGCCCGGCAGTCTGCTCAAGGCCACAACCTCGGCCTCGCCCAGCACGCGTCCGCCTTCCAGGAGGCCACCTTTGAGCGCGAAAGACTCCACCTGATCGGCGAACTCGGCCATCAGCTTCGCGCTGGCGACCGGATCGTCCGAGAAGGCGAGGGCCGTGGGCCCGATGAGGAACTCCTGCGATCCCCTCGACCCCGGCCTCGTCCGCGGCCCGTTTGGTTAGGGTGTTCTTCGCGACCACGAACTCGACGCCGGTCTCGCGGCTGCGGCGACGGAGGTCGGTGCTCCTGGCAACGTTCATGCCCTGGTAGTCGACGAGCACCGCGGAGCCGGCCCGCAACTTCGCGGTGAGGCTCTCGATCACCCGCACTTTCTCTTCCCTGTTCAATCCGACTCCTCTACGATTAAAGAGCCCCGAGGCCGCAGAGGCGCTCGGGGCTATTGGTTCCCTCGAAAGCTTTCCGCAACCTCGGCCGGATAATTAAGTCCTCTCGGACCCCGGCTGTCTCTGGTCTGCTCTAGTGACTAAAGTCCGTGCGTGATACTAATCTCTCTCCACCGCGGGGTCAACCTTCACGGAGGGTCCCATCGTCGTACTCAGCGCCACGGACTTGAAGTAGCGGCCCTTGACCGGAGCGGGACGGGCCCGCTGCAGTTCCTCGCGCAGCGCGAAGTAGTTTTCGACCAGGCTATCCAGATCGAAGGACTTCTTGCCTATTACGCCGTGGATGATGCCGTAGCGGTCGACGCGGTACTCGATCTTGCCGCGTTTGATCTCCTCGACGGCCCTGCCGACGTCCTGTGTTACCGTGCCGCTCTTCGGGTTCGGCATGAGCCCGCGCGGACCGAGGACGGGGCCGAGCTGGCCTACGGCCCTCATCTGATCCGGGGTTGCGACGGCCACGTCGAAGTCCATAAAGCCCTCGTTCTTGATGCGGGCCGCGAGGTCGTCCGAGCCAACCACGTCGGCCCCCGACTCCTCGGCCTCCCTGGCCTTCTCGCCCTCAGCGAAGACCGCGACCCTGCGCGTCTTGCCCGTACCATTCGGCAGCATCAGCGTACCCCGTACCATCTGGTCGGCGCGCCTCGGGTCCACGTTCAGGTGGACGTGTGCCTCGACGCTCTCGTCGAAATTCGCGCCTTCGAGCTCTTTCAGTAGCTCCAGCGCCTCGCGCGGCGCGTAGCGCTTTTCCGGATCTATCCTCGACTTCTGTTCAAGCAGCTTTCTACCCATCGACCGTTATCCCCATGCTCCTTGCCGTACCCTCAACGATCTTCGACGCGCCCTCGATATCAGCAGCGTTGAGGTCGGGCATTTTTGTACGTGCTATCTCCTCGACCTGGGCCCTGCTCACCGTTCCGACCTTCATCCTGTTTGGCTCGCCGCTGCCCTTGTCGAGTCCGGCGGCCTGCTTCAGCAAGAACGCCGCCGGCGAGGTCTTGGTTATGAAAGTGAAAGAGCGGTCCTCGTAGACCGTGATCTCAACGGGGACGATCTGGCCCATCTGGTCGCGCGTGGCGTCGTTGAACTGCCGCACGAACTCGCCGATGTTCACCTGCGCCTGGCCGAGGGCAGGGCCTACCGGCGGAGCCGGGTTCGCCTGTCCGCCCGTGATCTGCAACTTCAATTTGCGCGCTACGCGGCGCCCGCGTCCTCTACCCATTTGAATCCTCTCCTTAGAGCTTGGCTACCTGGTTGAAGGAGAGCTCCACGGGCGTCTCGCGCCCGAAGATAGAGACGAGCACCTTCAACCTCGATTGGTCCACGTTGATGTCCGAGATCGAACCCGTGAAGTCCGAGAGCGGTCCTCCTATAACCTTGACCGTCTCCCCGATCTGGTAGTCGACCGTCGTCTTGACCTTCTCGCGCGTCTCGACCTCGCCTGGATGCAGGAGCCTCTCCACCTCGGCGCGGCTGAGCGCGAGCGGCTTCTCCCCGGCGCCCACGATCTGGGTGACCCCCGGCGTCTGGCGCACGAGCTGCCAGGTCGCGTCGTTCATGTCCATGTTCACGAGGACGTAGCCGGGGAACTGGCGCTGGATCGTGGGGACCTTCTTGCCGTCCTTGATCTCGATGACGCTCTCGGTCGGGATACGGATCTCACCGAAGTTCCGCTCGAGGCCCATCGAGTCGATCCTGCGCTCCAGCGTCGTGCGCACCTTGTTCTCGTGCCCCGAGTATGTATTTACGACGTACCACTTCTTCACAACGAAACGCTCCTAATGCCTAAGAGAGATCTATAAGAAGACTAGGCGCACGAGACTCTGGAACACGACGTCCACCGCGGCTATGTAAAGCGCAAGCACGATGACGATAATGAGCACCACGGCCGTGCTCTGCCTGAGCTGGTCACGGTCGGGCCAGCTAACCCGCCTGAGCTCGCTCCGCACGTCCCTGGCAAACCTCCTCGGTCCAGCAAGGAAGCCGCCACCCTTGTTCTGCGGCTGCTTCTTGTTGGACCCCGCGGACCCGCGCTTCTTACCCATTGTGTTCTCGCATAGCTTTGCCTCTCGAAGCAGGGCAGGAGGGACTCGAACCCCCGACCTGCGGTTTTGGAGACCGCTGCTCTACCAACTGAGCTACTGCCCTCTGTCTGACGATCCTACCGGGTCTCCCGGTGCGCCGTATGATGGCGGCACCACGGGCAATACTTCTGTAGCTGGATGCGATCCGGGGTGTTTCGCCGGTTCTTCCTGCTGTGGTAGTTCCGGCGCTTGCACTCCTCGCAAGCCAGCGTTACCAATTGTCGCACAACTTACCTCCAAATCACAGGGGCGGCGACCTCGCCGCCCCTGTGCACCAACGGCTCTTTACTCCACGATCTCTGTTACGACGCCCGCTCCTACCGTCCTGCCACCCTCCCGGATGGCGAAGTTCAACCCCTCATCCATCGCTATCGGTGAGATCAACTCCACGTTCATCACCGTGTTGTCCCCTGGCATCACCATCTCTACCCCCTCCTCCAGGCGGATCTCCCCCGTCACATCCGTCGTCCTAAAGTAGAACTGCGGCCGGTAGTTAGAGAAAAACGGCGTGTGACGTCCCCCTCTTCCTTGGATAGCACATACACCTCCGCCTTGAAGCGGGTGTGGGGGGTTATGGAGTTGGGCTTGGCCAATACCTGTCCCCGCTCTATGTCGTCGCGCTTTACTCCCCTCAACAGAGCCCCTATGTTGTCCCCGGCCTGAGCGGAGTCCATCGACTTGTTGAACATCTCCACGCCCGTGACAACCGTCTTTCTGGTGGGACGGATGCCCACCACCTCTATCTCCTCGTTCAAAGAGATCTTGCCCGACTCCACCCTGCCTGTTGCAACCGTCCCCCTACCCTGGATGGTGAACACGTCCTCCACCGCCAGAAGGAAGTCCCTATCTATGTCGCGCTCGGGCTCTGGGATGTACTCATCAACTGCCTCAAGGAGCTGCAATACAGAAGGCTCTCCATACTCAGAATCATCCCCTTCTAGAGCCCTAAGAGCACTCCCTATGACCACGGGGATCTCATCTCCTGGGAACTCATACTCAGAAAGGAGCTCCCTGACCTCCATCTCCACCAGCTCAAGTAGCTCCGGGTCATCGACCATGTCTGCCTTGTTGAGGTAGACCACTATGTAGGGAACCCCCACCTGCCTGGCAAGGAGGATGTGCTCTCTTGTCTGGGGCATGGGACCATCAGCAGCACTGACCACCAGTATGGCCCCATCCATCTGGGCCGCCCCGGTTATCATGTTCTTGACGTAGTCGGCGTGCCCCGGGCAGTCCACGTGGGCGTAGTGGCGATTTGCAGTAGCGTACTCCTGGTGGGAGGTGGCAATGGTTATGCCCCTCTGGCGCTCTTCGGGGGCGTTGTCTATCTGATCGAAAGCCACCTCTCGGTTGGCGGGGTCGTCGGGGACCTCCTTGGCAAGGACCCTGGTGATGGCCGCGGTGAGGGTGGTCTTGCCGTGGTCAACGTGCCCGATGGTGCCGACGTTTAGGTGGGGCTTGGTGCGCTCGAACCTGCCTCTTGACATCCTCTCCTACCTTTCTCGTTCCTATTTCCTCTTTCGGAGCAAAAGAGAGTAGCGGTGGCAGGACTCGAACCTGCGACACGCGGATTATGATTCCGCTGCTCTAACCGACTGAGCTACACCGCCACGCCTATGTCGTAGACCGAGTATACCCCGATCCCAGAGCCCCCGAGCGGACTTGAACCGCTGACCCCTTCCTTACCATGGAAGTGCTCTACCGACTGAGCTACAGGGGCACATTCTGTCTGTGTGGGGGCGGGAGGATTCGAACCTCCGTAGGCGAAGCCGGCAGATTTACAGTCTGCTCCCTTTGGCCGCTCGGGCACACCCCCGGCCACGCCCCCGCAGCACTCTGTGCGGAGCGCCCGAATATGGTAGCAAACGCCACCGACTTTTCAACAGATGAGAAGGGGTCGCAAATACCACCGACGCGAGAGCCCGGGAAGGGATTCGAACCCCCGACCGGCCGCTTACAAGGCGGCTGCTCTACCTCTGAGCTACCCGGGCTTGGAGGCTTCAGGTTACAGGTAAGATCGCTGTAGCTCGATGCCCGTGTCCGTCCAACAACGCTGATTCTATCAAGCTCGGCTTGGAGTGGCGTTTCACCGTCGAACGCACGTCTGGCAGCCTGTCCTGAAGCCTACGTCCCCCGCCGGCGTATCTCTTCCAGCCTGCGCAGGGTCTCCAATGAAAGACGGTCTGCTATACGGGACTTGCGCCGGATTTCGGGGCTACGGGATATGGCCGGAAGCTCGTCGAGGAGGTTTGCGAACTCGCGTGGGGTGGCGCGGGTCGCGCCTCGGGCGAGGGCCGTACGCTGCAGGGCGAAGTCTGCCGTGTAGAGGGTGGCCGAGCCCTCCAGTCTGGAGAGCAGGCGTTCGATCACGTCGTCCGCAGACTCCCCCGGCGCGCTGTAGATGACCCGCACAGAGCCGCCGGCCCGCGATTCGATCCTCTCGGGCTCAGGACCCCGGTGCGCGTCGAAGACGACGATGAGGGGCTTTCCCGTCCACCCCGCCGCCTTCAAGGCGTCGTTTATCAGGAGGTCGCGGGCGGCATCCAGGGTCCCTGCTGCCCTGTAGCGGTCGAGGGCGCCGATGAGGTTGTAGCCGTCCAGGATCAGGGCCACCCACGCCTCCTCCTGGCCTCGTAGAGCAATACCGCCGAAGCGACTGAGACGTTGAGGGACTCGACAGCCCCAAGCATGGGAATAGAGACCGTCCCGTCGCACCCCTCGCGCACGAGCCGCCGCACTCCCCGCCCCTCGCTGCCGAGCACGAACGCCACGCCCCCGTCGAGGTCGAGTTGCGTGTATGGCATCCCGCCCGTCACGGCAGCGTAGACCCAGAGGCCGGCCACCTTCATCTTGTCTACGGCCCGCTTTAGGTTGGTCTCCCTGGCGACGCGCACGTGCTCGCTCGCGCCCGCGCTCGCCTTGACGGCGGCCGCCGTCACCCCTACGGCCCTGTCCTTCGGGATGACGACCCCGCCCGCCCCAGCCCCGTCTGCGGCCCGCAGGACGGCCCCGAGGTTGCGCGGGTCGGTGATGCCGTCGAGGACGAGTACCAGAGGCTCGGGAGAGGAGAGGATCTCCGCCAGTCCGGAATAAGGATAAGGTTCGACGCGGGCCGCTACGCCCTGGTGAGCTCCGCCCCTGGTCAGCTCCTCTACGCGCTGTCTGGATGCGCGCTTTACATCTACGCCGCGTGCGCCGGCGGCCTTCGCAACCTCCCCGTTCCCTACCGCGTCGATGACCTCGAAGACCTTTCGACGCCCGCTCCCTAGAGCCTCGACCACGGGCCTTATGCCGTAGATGGTCTCCTGTTTCAATTACCGGCGGCTGAGGATCGGACCTTCAGAAGTATCCTCCACGGCCCACCCATCAGCGTGGAGCTCGTCGCGCAGCCGGTCGGCGGTGGCCCAGTCCTTCTCGAGTCTCGCTCTCTCTCTCGTGACCACACGATTCAGAACCTCCGTGCCAGGCTCCTCGGAGTACCTGATCTGCACGCCGTCCACACCGGTGGATAGCTCCTGGGCCAGGTCGAAACCGAAGATGGTCATGACCTCCTCTACGGCCTCTGCTAGTGAAGCGAACTCCGCTGCGGCTTCGGGGCGCGTCGAGATCTCACGCCCCGCCTTTCCTGCGACCTCGAAGAGCGTCGCCAGCGCCGCCGGGGTGTTCAGATCGTCCTGCATTGCCACATCCAAACTCTCATGCAGCCTGGCGGCAAGTGTGTCAGAGAGCCCCGATGAACTCTGCGAACCGGAGATCTGGAGGTACAGACGCATGAGCCGCTCGTAGGAGCGGCGTTTCTCTTCGAGGATCTCCTCCGAGTACTCGATGGGCTGGGAGTAATGGCTCTGCAGGAGCCACATCCGCACGGCGTTGCGGCCGTGGAGGTCAACGGCCCTCTCACGTCGAGCACGTTCCCAACAGATTTCGCCATCTTTCCAGCTCGTGAGCGTCACCATGCCATGATGGGCCCACGCACGGACGAAGGGTCGGTCGGGATGGGCCGCGGCGCTCTGGGCGAGCTCGTTCTCGTGGTGCGGAAAGCGTATGTCTGTTCCGCCACCGTGGATGTCGGCCCCTTCGGGCAGGTGCTTGTTCACCATCGCGGAGCACTCGATATGCCAGCCAGGGCGTCCGGGTCCCCACGGGCTCTCCCAGGAAGGCTCGCCGGGTTTGGAGGCCTTCCACAGCGCGAAGTCCAGCGGGCTCCGCTTGAAGCCGGTCTGGCCCTTCTCCGTCTCACGCATCTCTTCGGGACGCTGGTGGCTCAGGGCTCCGTAAGGCGGGAAGCTCTCGACCGAGTAGTAGACGTCGCCGTTGGCACCGGCAGGGGCGTACGCGTGGCCCTTCTCTACGAGCTCTTCGATCAGGGAGATCATCTCGGGGATGTGCTCGGTCGCGCGTGGCTCGATGTCGGGCAGCCCTATGCCGAGCATCTCCAGACGCTCGTGGAAGGAGTCCGTGTAGCGGTCTACGATCTCCTGCCAGGAGACTCCTTCCTGGTTGGCCTTGTTTATGATCTTGTCCTCTATGTCCGTTATGTTCTGGACGAACGTCACGTCGTAACCCCGGCTCCTAAAGTACCTGGCGACCACATCCCAGAACAGCGGCGCCCGCGCGTTTCCGACGTGGATGTGATCGTAGACCGTAGGACCGCAGATGTAGAGGCTGAGCCCACCACTCTCCCCCACCTCGACCATCTTGCCGCTCATGCTGTCCTTTACGAGCAAACTCATGCCCCTAGTCTAGCCTCTCTAGCCCGTAGTATCCGCTCCCTGGCCACTTCGGCACCCAAGACCGCGAAGAGGTATGCCATCTCGGGACCCCTGTTCTTGCCCGTAAGCGCTAGTCTGAGAGGATGCAGGAGATCCCTGGTCTTTATCCCCCGCTCCCTGGCCCACGCACGCAGTCTGCCAACGAAGCCACGCGCCTCTTCCACGCTCCCGACCTCGCTTGCTTCCAGTTCGGCGGCGACGTACGCGAAGACCTCGTCGCTGGAATCGGGCAATTCCTCGACGAACGCGGACGGGTCTACGGGGCCCGTGATCCCACGCAGCAGGTGTGGCGCATCGGAGAGCGTTCTCATTTCTTCCCTTATGGCCTCGAGTGCCGCAGGCTCCCGCCCGCTTGGCAGCGGCTCTTCGAGGAAAGGTTCGAGGCGCAGGCGAAGCTCTTCAGCAGGCAGGCGCCGGATGTGGCTGGTGTCGAAGTACAGCAGACGGTCCGGATCGAAGGTTGACGGGCTCGACCCGAGACGTGAAGGGTCCCACTCGCGCGAGATCTCGTCTATGCTGGTGAACTCTTCCTTCCCTTCCGGATGGTTCCAGCCGAGCAGGGCGAGGTAGTTGACCAGCGCTTCAGGCACGTACCCTTCCCTGCGGTATTCGGCGATGCTCGTGGCGCCTTGGCGCTTGGATAGTTTCTTGCCGTCAGGACCGAGGATGACGCCGAGGTGGATAAACCCGGGCTCGGTCGCGCCGAGCGCCCCGTAGAGCAGGGTCTGGCGGGCGGTATTGGAGAGGTGTTCCTCGCCCCGGATCACATGCGTAACTCCCAGCTCCAGATCGTCTACGACCACGGCGAAGTTGTACGAAGGGGTACCGTCGGACTTTAGGATCACGAAGTCCTCCATGCCGCCGAACGTCACCTCTCCCCTCAACTCATCGACGAAGCTACCGCTACGCACGGGCGGGCTGAAGTAGAGCGCGCGCCGCCCCGACTCGTCCGTGCTCTCGTAGGTGAGGCCGGCATCCGTCAGGCGCCGGGCGGCGTCCTCGTAGAGCTCCTGGCGCTCGCTCTGGCGGTAAGGGCCTTCGTCGAAAGATAATCCCAGCCATTCGAGGTCTTCGACTTGCGCCCGCTCGAACTCGGGTCTGCTCCGCTCTCTGTCGGTGTCCTCGATACGGAGGACAAGGTCTCCCCCGTAATACCTGGCGAAGAGGTAATTGAAGAGCGCAGTGCGGGCCGCGCCGAGGTGGAGGAGCCCTGTCGGGCTAGGGGCGAAGCGGACCCTGACCCCGCTCAACGCCGTTCCAGCAGGCACACCGCCTGGGCGGCTATGCCCTCGCCCCTGCCTGGGAAGCCGAGACGTTCGGTCGTGGTGCCGCGTACGCCGACGCGGGACTCTTCTATTCCGAGGGCGGCGGCCAGGTTCTTGCGCATGGCCTCTCTGTGGTCCCTGATCCTGGGCCGCTCGCAGATGACGACGGCGTCCACGTTGGCAACCTCCCAGGACCCTCCAACGAGCCTGCGAACCTCGCGCAGCAACCCGATAGAGTCCGCGTCTCTGTAACGCTCGTCGGTGTCAGGGAAGTAGTGGCCGATGTCTTCGAGGCCCGCCGCCCCGAGAAGGGCATCCGTAATTGCGTGGGCCAGCACGTCGGCGTCGGAGTGACCGAGGAGGCCTCTATCGGAGGGGATCTCGACCCCCCCGAGTACGAGCCTGCGGCCTTCATCGGGCGCGGCGAAGGCGTGGACGTCGACACCGAGCCCGACCCGCATCAAGGCAGGACCTCACGGGCAGCACCCTCGCGTACGGCGAGTATCGCCTCGGCGAAGACCAGATCCTCTGGGGAGGTCAGCTTGATGTTGGTTTTCTCTCCCGCGACGATCTCGACGCGGCCTCCATCCCGCTCGACCAAAGAGGCGTCGTCGGTCGCGGCACGGAGAAACTCTTCGGACGAGTCGTGGAGACGGCGCAGCAACCCGAGGCGGAACGCCTGGGGCGTCTGGATCGCCCACAGGTTCGTCCTGTCCAGCGTCTCTGCGACGGCGCCTTCCTTGGCGACCTTGATGGTGTCAGAGACGGGAACCCCTGGAATGACACCGTCAGGCTCGCCAGGTCCATCTGCCGCCCTTACGACGCGCCTTATGAGTTCGGGCGTGACCAGGCAACGAGATCCGTCGTGCACGAGCACGATGGTCTTTGGGGCTTCCTCGCAGAGGAGCAGGCCGTTCCTGGTCGAGAAGGAGCGGGCTTCGCCGGGCTCGGCGCAAGCGGCGTACTTGGTGATGCCGGACGCCAGGGCGAGGCTTTCGATTCTCTGCCTGTCGCCGACGGCGTAGATACGGGCGACCTCGGGAGACTCTTCGAAACCCCGTAGCGTGTAGTGGAGGGCCGGCATGCCGAGGAGTTCGATGAACTGCTTGGGGCGGCCCATCCTGCGGCCTGTTCCGCCGGCGAGCACTAGCGCGATCGCTGATCCCCGGTCTACTATGAGACCTCGCCCGTAGTCTCCAGGCTGCGCTGACGTTCGAGGCCGCGCTGGATGGTGCGTGCGCGGGCCTGGCCGACTCCCTCTACCTCGTCGAGCTCCTCCTCCGTTGCTTCGAGGATCTCTTCGAGAGAGCCGAACTCCCTGATGAGGCTCTCGGCGACCCTGCGCGGCAGGCGGGGCACCCGCTCGAGTTGACGGTATCCGCGGGGCTTGATGAACAACTCTTCCAGTTGGCCGTCAGGGTCGTATCCGAGGGCACGAGCGATCCCGGTTGAGTCAGAGAGCTGCTCGGCCGAGAGGGTCCTGAGTTCCTCCCTAACGGCTTTGTGGTCCGCCTCTTCTTCGACGTAGTCCCTCAGCAAGGCCTCGTATTGCTCGGGAACGCCGTGGAAGGCCTGCTCAAGCTGCATCTCGACCAGCCGTCCCTCACTACCAAGCTCCCTCACGTAAGCCTCTATCTCATCGGCGATCCTGGCCGAGTACTCGAAGGTCATGACGGCGCCGACGACTTCCCGCAGCGTCACGGCCCCGTCGTACTCGTGCACGGTCAAGGCCCGCGCCTCCTCCCTCAGCCTCCTGGTGTACTTCTCGAGCGTCGCGATAGCCGAGTTCGCCTTCGTCAGGACCACCCCGATATCCTCGAGAACGAGCGGCCCGTAGGAGCCCTGGTAGAGGCTCACCACCCTCCTGCGCTCGGAGACCGCTATTACGAGGCTGCCAGTCTGCTGCGCCGTGCGGTGGGACGCCAGGTGGCGCATTCCCGTTTCCTCGGACTCGAGAGACGGATCCGGACTGAGTTGGACGTTCGCGTAGTGGATGTCGGAGATATCCGGCGAGACCACGATCGCGCCGTCCATCTTCGCCAGCTCGTAGAGGCGCATCGGCGCGAACTCGACCTCGACCTTCATACCGCCCGAGATGATGCCGAGGCTTTCGAGCTTACCGGGGTTGTCGAGGACGATCAGGGCCCCGTTGTGCGCCCTCATGACGTTGTCTATGGCCTCCCTGAGATCTGTACCAGGGGCCACGAGCTCGAGGGCGCGCGCCAACTCCGCAGGCAGATGCCGCCGCTGGGGACTCACAGCAACGCCACCGCCACGGCTTCCTCCAAGGTGCTTACTTCCACGACGCTCGTCTCTTTGTCCGGCGGGCCATCCGACGTACCTTCCGGCCTGATTATACGACCGAAGCCCAACTTGGACATCTCGGAGGTCCGGCGCTGGGCGCCAGAGACGTAGCGCAAGTCCCCCGTGAGCCCGACCTCACCGAAACAGGCGGTACCCTTGCCCACGGGTCTGTCCCGCATCGCTGAAGCGATGGCCAGCGCCACCCCGAGGTCGGCCGCCGGTTCCTCCACCCGCACACCCCCGGTGACGTTGACGTACACGTCCTGATCGTGTAGCGCGAGACCAGCCCTCCTGCTCAACACCGCGCAGAGCATGTTGACCCGCCCCGTATCCACCCCGTTGGCGATACGCCGTGGGTTGGCGAGCGGACTCGGTGCGACGAGGCTCTCTATCTCGACCAGCATCGGCCGCGTCCCCTCCAGAAGGCAGACGGTGACGACGCCTGGGGGTACTTCCTCCTCCCTCCTGGAGAGGAAGAACGCGGAAGGGTCCTCGACCTCGACCATCCCGCGACCCGTCATCTCGAAGACCCCGACCTCGTTCGTAGACCCGAAGCGGTTCTTGAGGGCCCGCAAGACCCGAAAGCTCTGGAACCGGTCTCCCTCGAACTGGAGCACCGTGTCGACCATGTGCTCCAGGACGCGCGGTCCCGCGATGGACCCCTCCTTCGTCACGTGCCCCACGAGAACCACCGCTATGCCCTCACTCTTGGCAAGCCGCATGAGCCTCGCTGCGCACTCGCGAACCTGCCCGACTCCTCCCGGCGCCCCCGAGAGCTCGGGCGAGTAGAGCGTCTGGATCGAATCCACTACCACAGCCCTCGGCAGCTCCTGGAGAATGGTCGCCTCGATAACGTCCACGTCTGTCTCAGATAAGACTCTGAAGCCCCGGCCTTCGACCCCGAGCCGGCGGGCGCTCAGGGCCACCTGCCGGGGCGACTCCTCGCCTGAGACCATAAGGCAGCCTTCCCCCAAATGTCCCATGACTTGTAGAAGAAGAGTGCTCTTGCCGACGCCGGGTTCCCCCCCGACGAGGACCATGGAGCCAGGGACGATCCCGCCCCCTAGAACCCTGTTCAGCTCGCCTACCCCCGCGTCCATCCTGCCCCCACCCTCGACGACGGGCACCTCGCTGAGGGCCAGCGTCCTACCTGCCACCCTGGCCTTCTGCCTCGTCGCCCGCTCCGCGAAACCGACCACCTTCTTGCTCTCGCGCACCTCCTCTACGAAGGTGCTCCACTCCCCGCAATCAGGGCACCGCCCGAGCCACTTGGGCGCTTGATGACCGCAGTTCGAACAGACGTAAAGTGTTTTCGTAGCCACGTTCCGATTGTACTGGATCGGCGAGAAAGTACAGCAAACAAGGGGTTATCGACGTCATCTCGCATCCCACCTTACCTCCTCACAGCAAACCGGTTAAACTCTGTTTAACTCTGCTTTGCGTTGGAGGTGAAAGATGAAAACCAAGAGGCGCTTGAAAAAGATCGGAGGCTCCGTAGCCCTGTTCATTCCACCGGAGATGTTGGAAGAGCTTCGGCTGGGGCCTGATGCGGAGGTAGAGGTTACTTCCGAGGGCGGTGGCATCCACATTCGACGAGCTGTGGCGGGTCCACCGGACGACCTGATCGAGTTCGCGCATCGCTTCACGAAGAAATACGAAACGGCGCTGAGAAACCTCGCGCAGCGGTAAGGGTGCGTCCGACCGTAGAGAACGTTCTATTCCTGCACACCGTCGCCATCGAGGCGTTCGGGGGTACAGAGGGAGTGCGAGATCTGGAGTCGCTGCATGCGGCGGTGGCACGCCCCTGGGGTTCGTCTTTCGGACAGGATCATTTCTCCACACCCTTCGAGAAAGCGGCAGCTCTTGCAGAGTCTTTGATCCGGCGACATCCGTTTATCGACGGTAACAAGAGGACTGCGATGTACGCTGCAGCGTACCTGCTCGAAACATTTGGTTACGAGCTAGAGACGGAGCAATGCGATCTCGAAGACTTTGCGGTGGATGTCGCTCAGGAAGCCTTCGAGGCAGACGAGATTGCGCGCTGGTTCGAGAATCACAGCCGTAAGAGTTGATACCCAACAGATCAGTACATTCCCGCTTGCGCGGCAATGACCGACGCTCTCATTTTCGGAGGAAGGGAGTTGTGCTCGACCAGTCTGTGCATTGCCGAGGGGACCCTGCGGATTTTGTGTTTCGCCGTGTGCAGCACGATCAAGGTGTCGCTCATGCTACGCTCCTTCCCGGCTCGGGCCGGCGTCACGAGCCGAAGTCTCCGTCGCGCCGTCCCTCTCCCCGAGGCCAAGCTCTGCGAGGATCTCTTCGTTGTGCTCCCCGACCTCGGGGATGGGGGCCATAACCGGCTCCGCGCCGTCCAGGGTGGCAGGGGGCAGGAGCCCGCGCAACGCACCCACGGGCGAGCCGAACTCGCGCCAGCGGTTTCGGGCCTCCAGCTGGGGGTGATCTAGGAACTGCCGCACGGTGCGCATCCTGGCGTTCGCCACCCCAGCCCCTTCGAGCCTCCCGATGACTTCTTCAGAGGAGAGGCCGGAGAACACACCTTCTATCTCGGCGTGCAGCGCGTCGCGGTTCTCTACGCGCCTGGAGTTCTTGTCGAAGCGCCGGTCTTCCGCCATCCCCTCGCGCCCCAGGACCTCCTCACAGAACTTCTTCCACTCGCGCTCGTTCTGTATTCCGAGGAAGACGACTTCGCCATCCCCGCACTCGAACGGCCCGTAGGGCGCTATCGCAGCGTGCGCAGCGCCGCTGCGTCGGGGCTCCTCACCACCGTACCCGGCGAAGTATGCCGGGAACCCCATCCACTCTCCCAACGCCTCGAGCATCGAGACCTCGAGCGTCGCGCCCTCGCCCGTCCTCTCGCGCCTGAAGAGAGCAGAGAGGACGCCGGAGTAGGCATACATCCCCGCGGCGATATCGGCGGCGGAGATGCCGACCTTGGAGGGTGTTTCAGGAGTGCCTGTGATGGAGACCAACCCCGCCTCGCACTGCACGAGCAGGTCGTAGGCCTTCTTCTGCGTGTAAGGCCCGTCTTCGCCGTAGCCCGAGATGGAGCAATACACCAGCCGCGGGTGCTCTCCCCTCAGCTCTTCTGCGCCGAAGCCGAGGCGTCCGGCCGAGCCAGGGGCCAGGTTCTGGACGAAGACGTCGGATCCGGCCACGAGGCGGCGCAGGATCTCTTTGGCCTCGTCTTGCCGAAGATCCAGGGCTAATGACTCCTTGGAGCGGTTGAGCCAGACGAAGTGGCTGGACATGCCCATGACCGTTTCGTCGTAACCCCTGGCGAAGTCACCTGCGCCGGGGCGCTCGACCTTTATGACCCTCGCGCCGAGATCCGCGAGCTGGCGGGTGGCGAAGGGGGCTGCGACAGCCTGCTCCAGGGAGACTACGGTTATGCCTTCTAGAGGGAGGTTCGCGCCCCTCATCGCAGGTACCCGTCAGGACCGGGCACGTATTCCTCCTCGACTGTCTCGACGTTCGCGGATTCTCCCCGCCGCGCTCCACAGACCGCTACGATCCGGCGTGCGATGTTTGGGATATGTTCCCCCCTCTTCTGTGCCTCTCGTTCTATATTTCATTCTCTGTATCGGATGGAAAGGTGTCAAGCGTCGAGGAGCAAGTGTGTCGAACTCGCTGGAGACGCGGTGATCGAAGAGCGCGGGCATAGAAAAGGCCGGGGTATCTTCACCCCGGCCCGAGTGTAGCGCGCTACTCTACCTTACTCAGATTCTACCTTGACGATCTCCTTGGGCTGGGTGACCTTGATGTCGACGATGGACTCTTCCTCGTTTATCTCTTCTGTGGTCTTGTCGTTGGGCTCTATAATGACCTTGCAGCCGTTGGGTATCTCGCCGCGCAGGATCATCTCGCTCATGGGGTCTTCGATCATGCGCTGCAGCACGCGCTTCAAGGGACGCGCGCCGAAGGCTGGGTCGTAGCCCTCATCGGCGAGCTTGTTCAGGGCCTCGTCGGTGAACTCGATCGTCACGTCGCGCTCGATGAGCTGCTGGCGGAGGCGCTTTATCTGGATCTCGATGATGTGGCGCATGTCCTCGCGCTCGAGCTTGTGGAAGACGATGATCTCGTCGATCCTGTTGAGGAGCTCGGGACGGAAGATCTTGCGCAGCTCGCTCGTGACGCGGCCCTTCATCTCCTTGTAGGAGAGACCGGCGTCATCGGAACCGAAGCCAAGCGACTTGGTCTTGTTGATCGTCTGCGCCCCGACGTTGGAGGTCATGATGAGGACGACGTTCTTGAAGTCCACGGTGCGGCCCTGCGCATCCGTGAGCTGCCCGTCCTCCAGTATCTGCAACATGATGTTGAAGACGTCGGGGTGGGCCTTCTCGATCTCATCGAAGAGTACGACCGAGTAGGGACGCCGCCGCACCTGCTCAGTGAGCTGCCCGCCCTCGTCGTAGCCGACGTAGCCAGGAGGCGAACCGACGAGGCGGCTCACCGTGTGGCGCTCCATGTACTCGGACATGTCGAGCCGGATCATGGCGTCCTGGTTACCGAAGAGGTACTCGGCCAGGGTCCTCGCGAGCTCGGTCTTGCCAACTCCGGTAGGACCGAGGAAGACGAACGACCCTGAGGGACGGTTCGGGTCCTTTATCCCGGCGAAGGTACGCCTTATGGAGCGGGAGACGGCCTTTATGGCCTCGTTCTGCCCGACGATGCGCCCGTGCAGGGCGTCCTCCATCTGCAGGAGCCTCGCTGACTCCTCCTCGGTCATCTTCTTGACCGGGATGCCGGTCCACATGGAGACGATCTCGGCGATCTCGTTCTCACCGATGGAGACGCGCTTCTCCTCGATCTTACCCTCGCGCCAGGCTTTCTCGAGCTCGCGGCGCTGGGCGACGAGCTTGCGCTCGGAGTCCCTGAAGCGCGCGGCCTTCTCGAACTCCTGGCCGTCGATGGCGGCCTCCTTCTCGGTGCGCACGGCGGCGAGCTCCTCGTCTATCTCCTTGTAGTAGGGCGGCGAGGACATGGTCTTTATCCTCATCTTCGATGCGGCCTCGTCAACTAGGTCGATGGCCTTGTCTGGCAAGAAGCGGTCCGAGATGTAGCGGTCGCCGAGTTGCGAGGCGGCCTTGAGCGCCTCGTCGGTGATGTCTATGTTGTGGTGCGCCTCATACTTCTCGCGCAGGCCCTTGAGGATGAGCTCGGTCTCCTCGACCGAAGGCTCGCCCACCTGGATGGTCTGGAAGCGCCTCTCCAGGGCCTTGTCCTTCTCCACGTACTTGCGGTACTCGTCGATCGTCGTCGCGCCGATGACCTGGATCTCACCGCGCGCCAGCGCAGGCTTGAGGATGGAGGCGGCGTCGATAGCGCCCTCGGCGGCCCCTGCTCCGACCAGATTGTGGATCTCATCGATGAACAGGATGATGTCGCCGTGGTCGGTTATCTCCTTCATTATCTTCTTGAGGCGCTCCTCGAACTCGCCGCGGTACTTGGAACCTGCGACGAGGGCGCCGAGGTCGAGCGTGTAGACCTCTTTGTCCCCGAGGATCTCGGGCACCTTCCCCTCTGCGATCTCTTCGGCCAGCCCCTCGACGATGGCGGTCTTGCCGACGCCGGGCTCACCGATAATGACGGGGTTGTTCTTGGTGCGCCTGACGAGGATCTGCATGATCCTCGCTATCTCCTGGCTCCTGCCGATAACGGGGTCGAGCTTGTCCTCCTCGGCGTAGGCCGTGAGATTCCTGCCGTACTGGTCGAGCTGGCGGGTCTTGGGCCGCTTGGCCTCCGCCCCGCGCCCTCCGCCGGACTCTCCGCCCCCCCGGCCGCGGCTGCGCCCGCCCCCGAGCCTCCTGACTACCTCCCGCCTCACCTTGTCGGGGTCGACGTCGAGGTTGGAGAGAACCCTGGCTGCGACACCCTCACTCTCCCTCACCAGCCCGAGAAGGATGTGCTCGGTGCCGATGTAGTTGTGGCCTAGCTGCAGCGCTTCTCTGAGCGCGAGCTCCAGGACCTTCTTGGAACGTGGCGTGAACGGCGCCTGCGCGCCCGTGCCTTCCTCGCCGTAGCCGACGATCGACTCGACCTGTTCACGCACCTCGTCGAGGGCTACGTTCAAGGAGTAGAGCGCCTGGGCAGCGACGCCCTCGTCCTCACGAAGGAGACCGAGGAGCAGGTGCTCGGTGCCGATGTAGTTGTGGTTGAAATGACGGGCCTCATCCTGTGCGAGCACCACGACCTTGCGGGCCCGCTCCGTGAAACGTTCGAACATTAGCTGGAATCTCCTCTGCCTCGAGGGTCCTTCACGGCATCGGGGGTCATAACGGTCTGTATCTGTATACGAGTATCGAAGATGGACGGATTATACATCTGCAAAAATCTGCCTTTCGAAATAATATGCGCCTCTCTAGTGAGTACCTCTCTAGCTCGTGCCGGCTAATCTAAATTATACAACCGTTGGGCCGGTATTTCGGTACCCGCCTGTAGCTTTACGCTCTAAGCGCTATACAACGTGTTGCGGTGGACTGGCTCGACCTATTGTAGCGCTCTACACAAGTCTATCGTCGCCCTCCGACCGATGTGGTGTCTCGTCTTACACGGAGAACCTCTCGCCGACCTGATCCAGGGTCAACCCGGCGATGAAAGGGCCGGCCTTGGGCCCGCTGGTCTTGCCCAGCAAGACCTTATAGACGGCGGCGAACGCCCTCTTGGGCTTGAGCCCGCGTTCGATGGCGGTCGAATACAGCACGTCCTGGATGGCCTCTCCATCCATCTCGGCGCGTAGCCTCGCCGAGACCTCGCGCAGGTACTCACGCTGCTCGTCGTCGAGCGCTGCGGCCGCCTGCTCAGCCTCGGACGGCTCGAGCAACCCCAGCCGCATCGCCTCGGGAGCCCACTCCGCGGCCCAGTTGCGGGCGTAGTAGAGATCATCCGCCAGCCCGGCAGTGACCGCCTCCCCGTATCCCCCACGCCGCAACATCTGCGCGGCGGCCTCCGTGTCTTCGCCGACGGTCTGGGCGACGGTGACCAGATGGGTGAATGGGACGTAGGGCTTGCCGGTCTCTGCGCGGTACTCGTCCATAAAGCGTGGGAAGCCGCCCTCCAGGTCGATATCGAAGCGACGGGCGGGGTCGCGGCCGAGGATTATGCGCCGCACGGCGCCGGGTGGCATTATCCTCAGGAGATCCTTCGGCAGGAGTACGATACCCCGCGAGCTGCTCATGTCCCCGCGGCCCTTGAGCCCTATCCACTCGTATTCGTAACGGCCCGGAACAGGGTAGTCGAATACCTCCCTTGCCATGCGGTCTGCGGTGTCGGTCGAGCCGCCGCGACTGGTATGGTCTTTGCCGAAAGGCTCGAAGGTTACCCCGAGCGCCTTCCACCGGGCCGCGAGCTCGACCCGCCAACCGAGCTTGCCCTCGCCTTTGGAGTAATCCGCGCTGTCCTCCCAGCCGTCCTCGTCCACGAAGACGACGCTGGTCTGCTCCGGCAAGTGCTCCAGGACGCGCATCCCGGTAAGCTTCCCCGAGCCCGCCCGCGGCAGGTAGGGCGACCAGTTCTCGGGCATCTTTCGATTCGTCACGTCTTGAAGGATCCCGCGCAACTCGTCCGTGTTCTCGATGGCCTCGCTGGTAACCCCGGTGTAGACGCCCCGCTCGTACAGCTCGTGCGAGCGAAGTACCTCTATGTCCATCTCCATCTCAGAGAGCGCCTCTTCGAACGGCACGAGAAAATGCTCGGCGTAGGAGACGTGGCAGCCTTCGGGGTCCGGTATGTGCGAGAGACTGTGGCCGATGTATTCCTCGTAGCTCCTGGGGATGCCCGGGGCTATCTTGCGCAGCGGGTCGATAGTGTCCGCGTGAAAGATGAAACGGACCTCCTCACCGCGTTGCCGCAGAGCGTTCGCGACCGCCTCTGCGACGAGGACCTCGCGCAGATTGCCAGCGTGGATGTTACCCGAGACGCTGATGCCGCTCACGACCACGTGCGGCCCCGCGCCCAGAGTATCGGCGACCCTCTCGGCCCAGCCGGGTATGTGAATGCCGGTCGACCTACCAGTCTCGCTCATGCGGTACTCCACCAAATGGGTTCTGTGGTTGGAACTCTGGAGAAGCGGGGCGTGCGCTCCCGGCGCCCTAGCTGGCCGCCTCGACGTTGACGATCTCGTACTCCGTCGCGCCGCGGGGGGTGGAGACCATGACCTTCTCCCCCACCTTCCTCTTGAGTACGGCTCTGCCTACCGGGGAGGCGTGGCTGAGCTTCCCGCTCGTCGGGTCCGACTCATTGGCGCCGACGATCTGAAACGTCCGCTCCTGTCCCTCTCTACCGACGACCCTGAGGGTCACCGTGGTCCCCAAATCGACCTCGTCTTCCTCGACTTCCGAAGGGTCGACCACCTTCACGTTGCGTACCCTGCGCTGGAGCTCGCCGATCCGGCGCTCCAACAAGCCCTGTTCGTTCTTCGCCTCGTCGTATTCGGAGTTCTCGGAGATGTCCCCGAATTCACGGGCCTGGCGGATGCGGTCGGCGACCTCTTTGCGACGCGTCTCGGTCAGGTATGCGAGTTCCAGCTGGAGCTTCTCGAGACCATCGGGGGTAACGAGTTCCTGGTTCTTATCGGTCATAAGCCGCGAGATTATAAGGGCGGGTGCAAAGGGTGTCAATGAAACGCTGCCCGTGGCAGCGTTTCAGCATGTCAGCACGCTCCGGCTACGCCTCCGCTTGTCGGCACGGCGGCTTCGCCGCCTTGTCAGCCAGTCAGCCAGCTCTGGGATGGCGGAGGAAGGCTTCAATGTAGAGGCTTTTTGTCGTGGCAAACGACACGCGATCGAGCTCAAGTAGCGAACCGGCACCAAGAAAGCTGAAATGCTGACAAGTCGCCTGAAACAGGCGACGTGCTGAAGTGCTACGAGATGAACGCTCTCAAGCGTTCATCTCGTAGAGGGCGAGGAGGCCCTTCAGGGTGAGGTCGGGGTCGAACTCCTGGATCTCACGGCAGTAGGGTACGATGACACCGGCAGGACCTCCTGTGGCGACGACCCTGACGCCGTCTTCGCCCAACTCGTCGCGGGACCGCCTGATCAGGGCGTCGACGGCGCCGGCGTAGCCGTAGATGAAACCGCTGCGGATGGAGTCTGGGGTATTGGTGGCGATGACCCTCGGTGGTTCTTCTTCGAGGTCCACGCTGGGGAGCTTGGCTGTTTTGGAGACGAGCGCGTCCAGCGAGACGTAAAGGCCCGTCAGTATGGCGCCTCCGAGGTAGCATGCTTGGCCGTTGACGGCCTCGACGGTGGTCGCCGTCCCGATATCGACGATGATCGCGGGGAAGCCATAGTGTTTCCCCGTCGCGACGGCGTTGACGATCCTGTCTGCCCCGACCGCCCCGGGGTCGTCGTAGCGGTTGTCGAGGCCGGTCTCCATCTCCGCGGTCACCGCAAAGTAGGGTGCCCGGAAGACCTCGGAGGCGAGGTTACGGTAGGAGCGGGTGAGACCGGGCACGACGCTGGAGACGATCATCGCGCTCACCTCATCAGGACTCAGACCTTCGAGCGCGAGGAGCCCGGCGAAGAAGACGGCAAGCTCGTCGGCCGTCCTGTGCGCCTCCGTGGCGATACGCCATTGTCCCCGCAGCTCCTCGCCATCGATGAGACCGAACACGGTCTGCGTGTTCCCAACGTCCACAGCCATCAACAAAGCTCTTCAGCCTCCCCGAACGTAAGGATTCCTCCCTCATCCGCTCTTTCAAGCAGATCACCCACCGCTCCTCGCCCCGGAATATACAGATCCGCATCCAGATCCGCGAGCCCCCTTAGATTGAACTCGCGCCTCACCCCTGCGTGCGGCACCTGTAAGTCTGGCTCCGCGATGGTCTCTTCTCCGAACAGCAGCACGTCTATATCTACGGTGCGTGGGGCCTTCTCGCCGGCTTCGCTGCGCTCGCGGCCGAGCGCAGCCTCGATCCCCTGGCAGTAGCGAAGCAACTCCATCGCAGGGACGCCGCACTCCAACGCGATCACGCAATTCAGGTAATCCGGCTGCTCTTCTTCGACCTCGACGGGTACCGTCTCGTAGACCTTCGAAATGCCCGTGATCCTCAACTGAGGACCCCGACCGAGGGCGGCGACCACGGCCCTGAGATGAGCCAGACGGTCGCCCAAGTTGCTGCCCAAGCTTAGGAAGACCCTGCTCATCGGCCAGGGGTGTCGAGCACGGCTGCCGCAACCGCGAGAGCTTCGTAGTTCGCACGCACGTCGTGCACCCGGAAGAAGGTCGCGCCCCGTTCGTAGGCGAGCACCGTTGTGACCACCGTGCCGAAGATGCGCTCCTTCGCCTCCTGGACGCCGGTGATGCTCCCTATGAACCTCTTGCGCGAGGCCCCGATCAGGACAGGGAAACCCAGATCTACGATCGCGTCCAGGTTGTGGAGGAGATCCAGATTATGCTCGAGGTTCTTCCCGAAGCCGATGCCGGGATCGACGACTATGTTCTCGGGCCTGACGCCTGCATCGACGGCGTACTCGGCCCTCTCGGCGAGGAAGTCCCTTACCTCGCGCACCACGTCCTCGTAGTGGGGCTCCTTCTGCATGGTCTTCGGCTCGCCTTGCATGTGCATCAGGATCACCGGACACGCCGCCTCCCCTACCACGGAGGCCATGCGGGGATCGCCACAGAGCGCGGTAACGTCGTTGATGAGGCGCGCGCCGGCCTCGAGGGCGGCCGTGGCCGTGCCAGCCCGGTAGGTGTCGACGGAGATCATCGCCTCGGGGCGCACGGTGAGTATTCTCTCGACCACAGGGATGACGCGCCGTATCTCTTCCTCCTGCGAGACCGGGTCAGAGCCGGGGCGGGTAGATTCTCCACCCAGGTCCAAGATCCCGGCCCCTTCGTCGAGCATGGCAGCGGCGTGCACGGCCGCCGCTTCCAGGTCGAGGAAGTCTCCGCCGTCGGAGAAGGAGTCAGGGGTGACGTTCAGGATCCCGACGACGACAGGGCCGGGACCCGCCGTAAGAGTCCCGGCCCTGTCTGTGTTCCGGGCCGTGCGGCCCATCTAGTCCTGGTAGCGACCCCTGTAGCGGCCGTCGGAGTCGGGGACGGCACCGTTCGGCGAGATGCTATCCACGGCGTACTCCTCGATCAGGCGCTTCAGGTGATTGGCGTCTACGGTCTCGTACTCGATCAGCTCGGCTGAGAGCTTGTCCAGAAGCTCCCGATTACGAACCAGTACATCCTCGGCTGTGTCGTAAGACTCGTCGACGATCCTGCGGATCTCCTTGTCTATCTGGAAGGCGATCTCGTCTGAGTAATCCGGCTGGTTGTTGAAGTCGCGCCCCATGAACACCTGTCCCTGCTGATGTCCCAAAGCCATGGGTCCTAGCTTCTCGCTCATCCCGAAGCGGGTGACCATCTGCCTGGCCGTCTGCGTCACCCTTTCGAGGTCGTTGGAGGCGCCTGTGGTGATCTCATCGAAGACCACCCGCTCGGCTGCCCTACCGCCTAGCATCATGGCGAGCTGCGCCATGAGCTGGCCGCGGCTCATCATAAAGCGGTCCTCTGTGGGCAGGCTCATGGTCACGCCCAGCGCCTGGCCACGGGGGATGATGGTGATCTTGTGCACAGGGTCGGCATCGGGAAGGAGGGCTCCTACGATGGCGTGCCCGCCCTCGTGGTAGGCTGTTATCTCCTTCTCCTTGTCGGAGATGAGGCGGGTCTTCCGCTCGGGACCGGCGATCACGCGGTCAATGGCCTCTTCCATCTCGGACATGTCGACCTGGTTCTTGTCGTGGCGGGCCGCAAGGAGCGCGGCCTCGTTGACCAGGTTGGCCAGGTCGGCGCCGGTGAAGCCCGGCGTCCCCCTGGCGAGCGTGCCGATCTCCACGTCTGGGCCCAGGGGCTTGCCTCTTGTGTGCACCCTGAGGATCTTCTCCCTACCGGGGAGGTCAGGCCTGTCGACCACGATCTGCCGGTCGAATCGGCCCGGCCTCAGGAGCGCGGGGTCGAGGATGTCCGCACGGTTGGTGGCGGCGAGCATGATGATCCCGCTCTTCGAATCGAAGCCGTCCATCTCCACCAGCAGCTGGTTGAGGGTCTGCTCGCGCTCGTCGTGGCCGCCTCCAAGACCCGCCCCGCGCTGGCGGCCTACGGCGTCGATCTCGTCCATGAAGATGATGCAGGGCGAGTTCTGCTTGGCCTGCTCGAAGAGGTCACGCACGCGGCTGGCGCCGACACCGACGAACATCTCGACGAAGTCCGAACCGGAGATGGAGAAGAAGGGCACACCGGCCTCCCCGGCGACGGCGCGGGCGAGGAGCGTCTTGCCCGTCCCCGGAGGCCCGACCAGGAGCGCGCCTTTGGGAATACGAGCGCCTAGCTTCTGGAACTTCTGGGGGGCTTCGAGGAACTCCTTGATCTCGGTGAGCTCCTGCACGGCCTCGTCGGCCCCGGCTACGTCTGAGAAGGTGACCTTGGGCTGGTCTTTGGTCATCCTACGGGCACGGCTCTTGCCGAAGCTCATGACCCTGTTTCCGCCACCTTGCATGGAGCTCATGAACAGGATGAAGAACAATACGATGAGCAGGATCGGGGCCAGGGTGCCGAGCAGGGTGAGCCAGAAGCCCGTGTTCTGCGGGTCCACCGAGTAAGGTACGTCAGCCTTGTCGAGCTGGCTCGCCACGTCGGTCATCTGCGTGTAGGAGTACTCGAACTCCTTGGTGCCTCCCGAATCGGTATTCAGTTGGCCTCTTACCGTCTGATCTTCGTCGTAGATCGTCAGGTAGTTTTCGTTGGTTTTTTCGAGGCTGGTGTCGAAAGTCTTGTTCTGGACCGCCTGATTCCACTGCTGGGAATTCAGCTCGGCCACGTCGGGGTTGCCCCGGCTCAACATGTTTACCAGGACCACGGCCAAGACTATGAGGATGACGAAGTACAGCAGCCCGCCGCTTCTCAAGATTCTGCCCAAAGCCTCTTACCTTCCATGAAGTGCGTCTAGGACATGGGAATTATACTACCTGCGCACCGAATGGGACGTTCTTTCTCTCAGCCGGTCGCGAAGACCTCGGGCTTGAGGATGCAGATATCGGGGAGGTTGCGGTAGGCCCCCGCGTAGTCGAGCCCGTATCCGACGACGAACTCGTCGGGCACCTCGAAGCCGAGGTATCTGACGTCGAGGTCCGTACGTCGCCTGGACGGCTTGGAGAGGAGGGCGCAGATCTCGAGCGAGGCCGGCTTGCGGGCGAGCAGGGAACGCTTCAGGTAGGAGAGCGTCAGACCCGTGTCTATGATGTCCTCCACGATCAGGACATGACGGTCAGTGATGTCCTCTTCGAGGTCCTTGAGGATGCGGACGACGCCGCTCGATGAGGTGCCACTTCCATAGGAGCTTATGTCCATGAAATCCAACTCGCACTGCAGGTCTATGTTGCGCATGAGGTCGCTCATCACCACGACCGCGCCGCGCAGGACACCGATCAAAAGCGGATTCTCGCCCCTGTAGTCCTCGGTGATGCGCGCCCCGATCTCACGCACCTTCTCCTTGATCTCCTGGGAGGTTATGAGGACCTCTTTCACGTCGGGCATCATACTGGACATACTCACGAGATTCTTTCCACCTCCAGCCTGAGAACCTTTTCCGTCCTCTCATCCACCTTGTACCGCTCGTCGAGCTCTCCGAGCACTATCCAGGCGACCTCGTCTCGCCCGTCAACGACCACGGGCGTCCTGCGCCTGAGGTCGCTCGGCACCTTCCTGTCCATCATCGCCCTGAAAACCTTCTTGGTCCCACCGAGGCCCAACGGCCGGATGATATCCCCCTCCCGCGCCATCCGCACCTGGTAAGACCCCTTTCCAGCATCGAGGTAGGCCACCTCCTCTCGCGCCGCATCCGAGGGATCGTAGCCAGAGACTTCCCGCGCCGAAATCCTCCACCCCCCGAACACCACCGCCTGCCCGGCCCCGATCTCCCCTCGCCCGGAGACCACAGGCCGTGGCCTTCTGTAGAACGCGAGCTCTTCCCCTGCGCGGCCCGAGGCGACCACCCTACCCGGCAGGTCCAGCGTCCGTGTACCCTCACCACCTTCCAGAAGCTCGAGCACCGCTTCGATGAGATTGGAAGGGAGCGGCGCGGTATCCGGGACCACGGTCGCGTATGCCAGGCGCGCGGCGTGGCGCCGGAGCGCAGGCCGTAACTGCAAAAGCCTGTCGAGCGGCAGGACCACCTCCTCTCCCCTCATCTCCAAGATCCCGGTCGCAAGCTCTTCGAGGATTTCGAGATCCTCGCGGACGAGGGAGGCGGCGCGCGCGATGTTGCCGGTCGCCGCCGGATACAGCTCCTCCAGGACGGGCAACACTTCGAGACGGACGCGGTTGCGGGCGTACTTGCCGGTCAGGTTTGTAGGGTCCGTACGATAAGGCTGGTCTATCTCTCTCAGGTAATCCAGGATCTCTCTGCGCGTGCACTCGATAAGGGGACGCTGCACCTTACCCCGCACGGGCGGGATGCCGGCGAGCCCGCGCAGGCCCGTGCCCCGTGCCAGGTTCATAAGCACGGTCTCGGCCACGTCGTCGGCGGTGTGACCAGTCGCTACGACCTCAAGGCCCATCCCGGCGGCCACCTCTTCGGCGAGCCTGTACCTCTCGTCACGCGCCCGTTCCTGGAGATTGGAACTACCGTCGAGACTGATCCACCGCACCTCGTGGCGCACGTTCAACCGGCGACACAGTTCGCTGACGAACTCCGCGTCTTCGTGTGACTCTTCGCCGCGCAGACCGTGGTCCACGTGCAGCACCACGGGTTCGCCACCGCGTGAGACGACTACCCGCAGCAGCGCCACCGAGTCAGGACCGCCGGAGACCAGCGCAAGCGGGCGACTGAGATCCATGCCGTAACGCTCCGCAGTCCGATGCACCTTATCCGGGAAACTCACGGATACCATGCAGACAGTTTAGTGAAATGCGCAGGCTCGCAAAAGAAAGGACCGGGACACTACGCCCCGATCCGTGTTGTCCTCTAACTCTGGCCGGCTACTCCGTCTGCTCCTATTGTTCCAGGGCCGGCTGTTGTTCGGGGATCTGGACATCGTTGACAAGTATGTTCACCTCGGTCACACGCAGGCCGGTGAGGTTCTCCACGCGGTTGATCACATTTGTGCGCGCAGCCTCTGTGATACGGGGTATCGACTGGCCGTAGTCTACGGTCATGGTCAGGTCTATAGCGGCCTCTTCCTCGCCGACCTCGACGCTTACGCCCCTGGAGTAGTTCCCCCCGCCAGTGCTGCCAGTGACGCTCCCGGTCACGCTCTGCAGGATCCCACCGACGGCCGCGGAGGCGCCGCCGCCCATCTGCGCATTCTCTACCTCCTGCGCCGCGATGCCCGCTATCTGGGAGACCACCGTGCTGCTGATCGTAGTGTTGCCCATCTCGCCCTTGAGTGGGCTTCCGCTGCTTCCTTCGCTCATGCCCGTCCTTTCCGATCCATACTTTCCACCAGAGGTGAGCTCTGCACGTCACCACGCACAGTTTGTCTAGGCTGCCTACCCCGCCGTTCGAGATCCTAAACTCCTTGCCCGCCCGCAGACTCTCGATCCTCAGTACGAACTCTGTAGTCAGGGAGTGGCGAACACTGCAACGCACGCCGGTAGGCGCGAGGGCTGGTGCCTCTCTTCCAAATATCGTTCCGGTCGATGAGAATACGGATTATGGTGCAGAGCCATTCGCTGTGTAGGTTACGCTGAAGGGAACTGCTGGTGCTCTTCATGAATGTGGTCGGACCGATTCTCATCGCACTCGTTTACATCTCGCTGTGTTCTTTGTTCAAAGAGCCGAATAGGCGCAACCTCAATGCGATCATTGTGGCGGGAGCTGGCGCAGCGTACTTGAACGGGGGTTTCGGCATCTGGGAGTTTGCCTTTCTTGTTGCGGCCACCTACTGTGCTTACCAGGGATTGAGATCCTACAGCTTCATAGGTGCCGGGTGGCTCTTGCATACCGGCTGGGATGTACTGCATCACCTCTATGGGAATCCCATCGTTCCGTTCGCCACGGGTTCCTCGTTGGGATGTGCCATCTGCGACCCGGTGATCGCCCTTTGGTGTTTCGCCGGTGCACCGTCCGTTTACGACCTTCTCCGCAAAGACAACCGTGAAGAACCAGGCCCTGGTGCATTCAGGAACCGGCCAGGCTGAGGCGGTTTGGAACCGTCACCAGATTATCCCTAGAACGAGAAAGACCCCACATCTGCGGGGCCTCGTAGAAGTAGCGGGGGCAGGATTTGAACCTGCGACCTTCGGGTTATGAGCCCGACGAGCTACCAGACTGCTCCACCCCGCGTCGTAGGCAAGATTCTAACACTGGCCCGGAGTTTGTAAAGGTGGGGAGCGCCGTGGTACGGTTGCCGTCGACATGTATACGGTTCTACTGATCCTGATCCTTCTGGGGGCCCTGATCTCTGCGGTGACGGCCTTCCGCGCGCTCGGGGCTTACCTGAGGTTCCGCCGCACCCGCGCGGTCTTCCAGGAGGAGGTTACGGACGAGGTCGCCCGCCTCTCTGCACGAACCGACGAGCTGGAGAGCAACCTCTCGGCCCTCGACGCCCGCGCCACGGAGCTTCCCATCCAGATCTCCGAACTGCAGCAGAGCCTGACGACGCTGCAGGTTCTGACGAGAGCGCTGGGTACCTCCCTGCGCCAGGTGCAGAAGGTTCTCTCCTACAGCGCGCTAAAGACGCTCAGCGCCGACCGCTTAGGCAGGATTCTCCAGACTGCTTCGTCCCAGAGGAACAGGCAACACTCAGGGTAGAGACGCCGGTGTCAAAGACACGCCGTATACTACGGAATATGGACGAAGAGAGCGTGCAACAGGTGCAGACCACGGAGGCACTGAAACCTTCGGGTGAGGACTGCGAGGTCTGTGGCGCGGAGATGTACGGCTTACATTGCAAGCTCATCTGTCCCAACTGCGGCTACCGCCGCGACTGCTCCGACCCGTAGGTCAGGGCTACCCCTGCAGGCCGGTTGGCGGAGTAGGTCTCCCGGAAGGCGGTGGCGCGTCGATCGCAAGGCCGTGGCGCTCGGCGAGCACGGGGATAGAGCCCATGTCCATCTCGAGCCCGTACTTCTCCCTCACAGCGCAAACCGCCTCCTCGTCGAGTGGACCCCGGTTGGCAGGAGGCAACAGCGGAGCAAGCTCCGCGAAGTATCGCTCGAAGCCCGCAGGGGAGATGATCTCCAGCGCCCGTGCCGGCTCATCTGACGCGTTCCAGAAGGCGTGCGGAACTCCCCTTGGCTTGAAGACCACATCCCCCGGTTGGGCAACGAGTACCTCCTCACCTATCTGGACGCCGATCTCTCCCTCCAGCACATAGGTGTGCTCATCCTCACGCTCATGGGTGTGCATCGGCGCAGCGAGGGCTCGCGCTCCGATCAGGTACTCGACCAGCGCGAAGTTACCGTGGGTCTCCTCTCCCCCGATCATGAACCTTATGCCGAGCTTACGGAGCCACACCGTCTCGCCCTCATCCGGCGAGAGCACTCTGCGCACCCGCTGGTTCACCAATTCGCTCACGAACGACCTCCTCTCCCAAGTTCGATAAACACTACGTTTATCGAACATGAGGCACCATACACCCGTCCGATCTTCGTGTCAATATCGTTTGGTATAGTGTTTAGCTAAATGGCCGAGAAACGCAAGTACGAGATGAAGAAGCGGGCCGAGCGCCAACGGGAGACGCGCCGTCGGATAGTGGAGACCACGGTCGAGCTACATCGCACGCGGGGACCCGCTAACACGACCATAAGCGAGATAGCCCACCGCGCTGGGGTGAACAGGTTGACCGTCTACAACCACTTCCCTGACGTAACCGACCTCCTCAGGGCATGTTCGAGGAGTTGGACCGAGCGGCATCCGGCGCCGGATCCTACGCCCTGGGCACAGATAAGCGACCCGCGAGAGAGGTTGCGGACAGCATTGAGTGGGCTCTACGGCTTCTACGCCCGCACCGAGCCGATGAGGGCGAACGTCCTGCGCGACGCCCAGACTATGCCCGAGCTCGCTGCTCTGCTCGAGGGTTCGGTCGTACCCTACCTTGAGGCGGTTCGCGACCTGCTCGCCGAGGGCTGGGAGGTTCGCGGCAAAGAGAAAGGGCGCCTACTCGCGACGCTCGCGTTGGCACTCGACTTTCACACCTGGCGTTCGCTCGAGCGAGGAAGCGGCTTGAGTAGAAAGGAAGCCGTGGAGACCATGCTCGAGGCGGTGCGCTCTTCTGTGCGAAGCCCATAGAACCCCCTGTGCGAGACTCTATGAAAGAGATAGGGTAGGTGAGGGTTCGCTGGAGAATGAGCTAGTCGACCTCGCGCAATCTTCCTGTCTCTACCTCGTAAATAAAGCCGCGCACGCCCTCCTTGTGTGGGATGAACGGGCTCGCCTGGATACGAGCGATAGACTGGCGCACATCCTCCTCCAGGTCGGAGAAGGACTCCATCGAGAAATGAGGTTTCAGGCCAACATCTTCGTGGATCTGAGCCTTGAGATCGTCATCCGAGAAGGTGAGCATCCCGCAGTCGGTGTGGTGGATGAGGATGATCTCGCGCGTGCCCAGCAGACGCTGGGAGATCGTAAGCGAGCGGATCTCATCGTCTGTGATGACCCCTCCGGCGTTGCGGATGATGTGTGCATCACCCTCTTTTAGGCCTAAGATCTTGTGCACGTCGAGGCGGGCGTCCATGCAGGCGACCACCGCAACTGCTTTGGCGGGGGGCAGCGGCAGATCCCCCTTCTCGAAAGACTCGGCGTAGGCTGCGTTGTTCTGGAGCAACTCGTCTGTAACGCTCATCGGTTATGGGACTCCTTTCCGTAGTTGTCTGGTGTTCTACCGATCTATGATGCCCCTGTACGCTCCCCTCGTAAACTTAGGAGTCCGAGAGGATCGACGCTGCCTGCGACTCCCGATCCTCCGCCCGTTCTGTCGAAAAGGCGGTGTCGAGCAGATACCCTTCTTCGCGCGCTCGTGTAAGGCACTGTCCTTATCGATATTCAGAGACCAAGAGCGCCTGTTCGCACCAGCCCTTGACTTCGGCGTTGACGATCATCGCGTCCCAGTCTTCGGGACCGTACCAGCCGACCTTGTCTTCGCTGTAGACCGCGTGGATCTTCGTCGAGCCCCGCGGTCTGGCGAAGTAGATCAGGTCTATGTGTTGGTGTCCTGGCCCGATGTTCTCGAGCTGTACCCCCGCGGGGCGGTGAAGTTGGACGGGGTCCTCGACATCCTCGCGCCTCTCCCCCACGAGTTCGACCTTCACGCCCGTCTCCTCCAAGACCTCCCGCACGGCCGCGTCGTCGGGAAGCTCGTTTCGTTCTATGTGCCCCCCAGGCGGGAGCCACAACCCGAGCTTGCGATGGAGGTGTAAGAGTACTCTGCCCTCCCATGCCACGAAGACCGCGACCGTAAAGTGCCTGTCTATCTTGCCCATTCTCGGCCCCTTTCAAGAATCCAGATCGCTTTACTCTGATCGGTCCGTCCGAGTGGGTCAAACCAGGTCGCCCATGTCCTCAATGTTCATCGCGGATTCATCGCCCACTGGTAATATTGTGGGCACGCACGTCAAAGTACGCTGCTCCAGCAGGAATATCAGAAGAGAATCCTGCCCCGGATTCAGGCAACTACGCGATGCGCGTAGTCTACATACTCGGAAGCATAAGCGCTGGGGTTTCCAAGACCGTCAAGTTCAACATCGGGCGTACGTGACAGAGTACAGCAGGTTGGACTCGAACCAACGTACTCTCACGGGGAGGTGACGCCTCCAGCACACTTTCGGAGCTCTCTTATCTGTTTCACAGGTATGATGGTTATGATGCAATAGAGCCAAGGTCAGCCCGGTAGAGAATTGGACCCAGACGCCCCATGAAGCCAGGAACCCGAGTCTTGATCGTCGAGGACGACCACTCCATAGCAAGGGTCGTGCAGCTGCAACTGGAGCATCGTGGCTTCTCGGTCCGCTGTTGCCACGACGGGATGTCCGGACTGGAGGAAGTACCGAAGTTCAGGCCCGAGGTGATCGTGTTGGACATCATGCTGCCCAGACTGGACGGCGTTGGGGTTCTCAAACAGCTGCGCTCCACGGGGATTGGGGTTCCTATCATAATGTTAACCGCCCGAGACACACCCATGGATAAGATCCATAGCCTGGACCACGGCGCGGACGACTACCTGTCCAAACCATACGACATGGGCGAGTTGATGGCCCGCATTCGCGCACTGCTCAGACGGGTCGAAGGCGAGGAGATCCTCCGTGTTGCGGACCTGGAGATAGACACGGCGGCCCACATCGTCCGACGGGGAGAGAGGAGGATCGAGTTGACCGCCCGCGAGTACGAGCTCTTGGTGTTCATGGCGCACAATGCCCGTCGGGCCCTTTCGCGGGATATACTCCTCTCACGGGTCTGGGAACTAGACTTCGGCACGACGAACGTGGTAGACGTATACATTGGCTACCTACGCAAGAAGATAGACCTCCCAGGAGAGAAGCGGCTCATCCACACCGTTAGGGGGGCAGGCTATGCCCTGAGGAGTGACTAGGTGCCGATACGCTGGCGGCTGACCATCTTCAACGCCCTCGTTATCGGGGGCATACTTTTGGTATTCGGCTGTGCACTCTTCTTCCTGCTGCGCCAGACATTGCTTTCGAGCGTCGCAGACACTGCTCGTAAGGGGGCTTTCACCGCGGCCAAAGAGATCAACAGCGAGGAAGGACTCGACGAGGAGAATGGCCGACTTGTGATCGACGATGGTCTGGAGCGCGGCCTCACCCATGACAATGTCTTCATCGTCGTGCGGGATGGCAGGGGCAGCATCATCGCCGAGTCCGTAAACTCCCCCAACAGCGGGAGGGTAAAGGATGAGCTCTGGCGCCGGGTCCTAGAGACAGGAAAACCAGAGCAAGGCAGACTCACATTCGGGGAAGAAGGACTGGCCTACGTCTATGCAAGACCGGTGAGTCCGCCCGAACAGGCGGCCCGGATCGTGGAGGCCGGCAAGTACTACGAGTCCACTCAGGAGAACATCGAGAGGATAGCGTTCGTGCTCGCTTCCGGTGTCACCGTGGCGTTCCTCTTGTCGGTGGTCGGGGCGTACCTGCTCGCCCGCAGAGCGCTCTCCCCCGTAAGTGCGGTCGTGGCGGCCGCTCACCGCATCAGGGAAGGGGACCTCTCGAAGAGGCTGCCGGTCCCTCACTCGAAAGACGAGATTGGAGATCTCGCCGCGACCATCAACGACATGCTCGCTCATCTCGAAGTAACCCTGGCCCGTCTCGAAGAAACGCTTGACCGTCAGCGCCGCTTCGTCGCCGACGCCAGCCACGAACTTCGCACTCCTCTTACCTCCATACACAGCTATGCGCAGATGCTCGAAGAGTGGGCATTGAGAGACCCACAGATAGGACCGGAGAGCGTGGCAGCGATAAAACGAGAGTCGGAGCGCATGAAGGGACTGATAGAGAACCTCCTCGAGCTCGCCCGCGGTGACGAAGGGATGAAACTGAACCTGAAGGAGAACGACCTCACCAAAGTAGTCGAAGAAGCCGCGGAGTCGGCGCGGGCGTCCGTAAACGGCAAGGTGCTTATCGAGCGTCCGACCCCTCAGCAGGAGGTAAGCGCAGTCTTCGACAGAGAACGTCTCCGGCAGGCGATCTCGATCCTCCTGGACAACGCCGTGAAGTACTCGCCAGAAGGAGGGCGGGTGACCATTGGGATTGTGGAAGAGGATGGTAGCGTAAGGGTAGAGGTTGCCGACACCGGAATCGGGATACCCGAGGACCAGATCCCACACGTCTTCGAGCGTTTCTACCGCGCGGAAGAAGCCCGGTCGACCGAGGGCCTCGGATTGGGGCTGTCGATAGCCCGGCAGATCGCCGAGGATCACAGGGGTAGCATAGAGGTGCGGAGCAAGCCCGGGGAAGGATCGACTTTCATCATGCGCATACCACGCTCCAAGGTGTGAATCTTGGTCCCTTCGCCACAACTAATTCTGAGAGCGTAGCGTTGTCCCTGGTGGGGTCTCACGGAGCTCAGGCATGGCCCACGAGTGATGCGTAATCCGTTAGATCGCTGCCGTCGGTCGGGTGCTCAAGGTCGGGGCACCACTGATCACTACCTTCTCGAATCGCTGGTTTTCCCACGAAAGCGATCGAGATCTGGCGCCTTCTGGACGACCAGGGGCACATGCGCCTTGTAGAAGAGTATCTTCAGGAAGCCGGCAACTTCCGCAATCTCGACCGGAGTCCCCGCCGCCTCTTCTCGGACCCGCTCTACGCGGTCATAGGTGAGAGTACAGGACCTTACAGCGGCGGGCTCTCAAGCTAAACTGGACGCAAAGGAACCGAACGAGGAGAGAGATGAACATTCGCCAGGCGAACGGGATCGGCAGGGTGCACGTGGCCAAGCCACAATACAGGGAGACCTACTGCGGCAGGCCAATCAACGACGAGGACTGGGTAACCACCACCAGGGAAGCCAACTGCACCGGTTGCGCCCGGGCCGGGGCACCGGGACTAGAACGAACTCCCAGCGCGTCGCGCTGATCTGCGAGCGGTGGAGGGACTCGGCCGCACGCTGTATACCAGCACCACAGGTTAGATGTATGGCCTCCCGAAGGTAAACTGATTCACGAAGCAATCTGAGGTTTTAGCCTGCGGGAGGACGCGCACATGAAGATACCGGGTATGGGGCTGATCAAGAAGGCTGAGAGAAGAGGTAACGAGATCGAGGTCCCCGTCGCGGAGAACCTGGGTCTCGCCGGCTTCTTCAAGCTGACGTACAAGGAGATGAATGAAGACCACGTCATGGCGTTCGCCGGAAACCTTACCTACAAAGGACTATTCGCGCTCTTCCCGTTTTTCACCTTCTTGCTCTCGCTTCTGGGGCTCTTCAACGCGACCGACCTCGTCAACACCATGGTCGACAAGCTCTCCGGCGTAACGCCGCAGTCGGCAACGGAGTTTATCGAGGGGCAGCTTCTCAGCATCACGCAGAGCCAGGCCGAGAGCGCCTTTACTTCGGGGCGATCATCTCGATCCTGCTCGCGCTGTGGGGAATTTCTGGGGCGTTCCGCTCGGTCATGGAAGCCATGAACGTCATGTATGAGGTCGAGGAGGACAGGCCTTTCTGGAAGGTGCACGGGCTCTCTATCTTCATGTCGCTCGCTGTGGTCGTTCTTCTGGTCGGCGCGCTCGTGCTTGTCGTCTTCGGCGAGTCTATAGGAGTGAGGGTGGCCGCCCTCGCCGGTCTGGGGTCCGTCTTCGCGACGCTCTGGAGCATCGTGCAGTGGCCCGTCGTGGCATTGGTCGTCCTCTTTGCCTTCGCCATGATCTACTACTTCGCCCCCGCCGCCAAACAGAGGTTCCGTTGGATCAGCCCAGGCTCCCTTCTCGCCTTCGTCTTCTGGCTCATCTTCTCCCTGCTTTTCTCCCTGTATGCGAGCATCGCCGGCTCCTATAATGAGACGTACGGGTCGCTTGCGGGTGTGATCATCCTGATGCTCTACATCTACTATTCGGCGTTCATCATGCTAGTAGGGGCCGAGGTAAACCAGGTGATCGAAGAGCACATCCCCGGCGGCAAGAACGAGGGAGAGAAGATCCCGGACGTCGACCGCAGACCAGACGTCCATCGGCTGAACGGAGAAAACGGCAAGGCCAGGTAGGTCCCCTTTGAACGAACCCGCGTGAGGATCTACGGCCTCGACTTCACGAGCGCCCCCGGCCGCCGGAAACCCCTCATCGTCCTCGGCTGCACCTTGAGTGGAGATTCCTTGCGCGTCGAGGACTCGGAGACGCTGACCGACTTCGCCGGCTTCGAAGACTTTTTGCAGAGACGGGGTCCATGGGTGTGCGGGATGGACTTCCCGTTCGGCCAACCAAGATCCCTCATAGCCGCCCTCGGGTGGCCGAGTAGTTGGGAAGGCTACGTCGGCGAGGTCGGCAAGCTCCCGAAAGAGGAGTTCGAGGGGAAGATCCGGGCCGACATGGCCACAAGGCCAGCGGGCAGAAAGTGGCGTTACCGTCTCGCCGACCGCAGGAGTGGATCCAGCAGTGCGATGATGCTCTTCAGGGTCCCCGTAGGGAAAATGTTCTACCAGGGGGCGCCACGCCTCCTCGCCTCTGGCGTCCGTATCGAGCCGTGCAGACGGAATGGGGACGCCAGAGTTGCCGTCGAGGCCTACCCGGCGGTCGTCGCCCGCCGCTTTCTGGGACGCAAGGCATACAAGAGGGACGCCGCACCCGACACACCCGAAAGGAGATCCGCCAGGGAGACGCTGCTCTTGGGTCTGGAGTCAGCAGCCCTCAAGGAAGTCTATGGATTCGCGGTGGAGATGAATGACCATTGGAGGGATGAGTTCGTACGGGACCCTTCCGCCGACGCCCTCGACTCGCTCCTGTGTGCGGTCCAGGCGGCGTGGGCATACGTAAGGCGAGACGAGAACTACGGCGTACCGCCGGAGTGCGACCCCGAAGAAGGTTGGATCCTCGACCCGGCATTGCTGGACGAATAGAGCGGCCTGCGAAGCTGCGCCTACAGGTTACAGGTTTAGGGCTGAGTCATGACCCAGCAGGGCAAACACACTCGGCAAGAGACTCTCCAGTGCAAGACCTGACACCTGTTGCCTGTAACCTGAAGACTACTATCTAACTATCGCGCCGTCGTCGCGTAAGATCTCAACCGCGTCGGGGTCGGTGTGGAAGACGCGCACCCGCACGGTCGACGCGGCGAGCAGTAGGCCGAAGATGCCGCTTTTGAGGTCGCCCGGCTGCGCCGGCTCTACCCAACCGACTTCCGCGTTCTTCAAGTCAGAATCGGTGGTAACGAACCGCTGCAGAAGGAGGCTCAAAGGGATTCGCAGGGCGAAAGCGAGGACGACGCTGCCGAGGATCATGAGGTAGAGATTACCCACGTCAAGGTAGAGAACAAGTCCGAGGGTGACCAGGAAGAAGATAGCGGCGAGCAGGTTCGCGGCCACGATGGTCGTACCGCAGTTGCGGTGGATGGCCAGCCTCTTCTCCCCGCTTTGCAGCCTGCGCATGGCCTCTCTGGCGGCGCTCTCGACTTCGGAGATAGAGCGTACGCCCTGAACGAAGAACCCGTCGTCGGTGGAGAACCCGTTCAGCCTGCGGCCTGGCTCCCTCTCCATCATCACCACGATGGTCGCGTGCTCGAGGGCGTGGTTGCGGCGCAGGATCTTGTTGCCGAAAATCGCCCTTAGTTGCCTGGGATAGACGAAAAGGCTCCCCACAGCCTGCAGCGAGAATAGTATCGGCAGCAGGAAGAGGAACACAACCACGAAAAACGCTACGAACAACACCAATAATAACGGGGCCACGGTTTCACCTTCGCACTAAGTCAGTATGTACTTCGATTATATCTCAGGCTACAGGTTTCAGGTATCAGATTTCAGGTGATTTTGGGCGACATTACCGTGCGGCACTAGCGCCAGTATCAACTCTTCCTGATGCCTGTAGCCTGAAACCTACAACTCCACCTCACCAGGCTGCTCCATATCGTGGAGCAGGGCGAGCGCGGCTAGCGCCACTCGTCTGTGTTCCTCACGATCATGCGGTTTGCCCATCGGGAGGTTGTATGGAAAGGGTACGAAGCCGACGCGCGGCGCGCTAACGCCGTGCTCCATGGCCAGGGTCACGGTGGGGATTCCCCGTTCTTCTATCGCGTTGCAGACCAGCCCGACGGACCGGTGGCAAAGGGGTCAGGAAGGTGTGAGTAGTACGACATCCACGCGGTCTTCTACCAGCCTGCCGGCGACTTCGGGGGCCGTTATTTCTACCAACGGGGTCGGGTCGTAGATGGCTCCCATAAATGAGAAGTGGCGCGCCGACAGTTCGCCCACCGCACCATCGCTGACCAGCCTACGGAGGGTCTCGAGGGGGAAGACTGCGTCCAGGTCGCTGCCCTCGTCCGGCCTGTAGTAAGCGTGGGTCCAGGTGAGGTCGTGGGCGGTCGTCGGTATCTCCCGGTAGGAGCAATCGCCTGCAGGGTCGTCGATATCGAATCGCGATTGATCCGGCAGGTGAACGCCGCCGGTGGTGACGAGCGCGAGGCGAGATCTATCGAGGGCATGCTTCGGTCTGGCGAAAGGCTGCACCGGCTACGCCCCTAAACGTTAAAGCGGACGAGTACGGTATCGCCGTCTCTTACCACGTAGTCGCGGCCTTCGAGACGGACTTTCGCCTCCTCTTTGGCCCTGACCCAGGAACCGGCGGCGACTATGTCCTGCCAGTCTCCGACCTCGGCCCCGATAAAGCCGCGCTCCATGTCGGTGTGGATGCGTCCGGCGGCCTGCCGCACCGTCGAGCCTTCTCTTATGGTCCAGGCCCGGGCCTCCTTCTCCTTCGCGGTAAAGAACGTCACGAGCCCGAGCAGCCGGTAAGCCGCCCGCACGAACTCCTCGAAACCCCTCGTCTCTACCCCGAGCATCGCCAAATACTCCGCAGCCTCGTCTTCCGGGAGCTCGGCGACCTCGGCTTCCAGCTTCGCGCAGATCCTTACGACCTCAGCACCCTCGCTGCCGCTGTGCTTCTCGACCTCCGAGCTGTAGCGATTGCCCTCCGCCACAGAATCCTCATCCACGTTCGCGACGTAAAGCGTCGGCTTGGCCGTTATGAGGGTGCTCATGGCTTCGGCCAGTGTCTCCGTCGCCGGGTAGTCCCGCGCGGGACTACCGTCGGAGAGATGGTCGCGTAGCCGTTCCAACTCGGCCTTCTCGGCCCCGAGTCTGGCGTCGCCGCCCTTGGCGGCACGCCCGACCCGTTCCAGACGCCGCTCGACACTCGCGAGGTCTGCAAGCACCAGCTCGGTGTCGATAGTCTCGATGTCGCCCTTGGGATCCACGCCGGCGTGGACGTGTACAACGTTCTCGTCCTCGAAGCAGCGGACTACGTGCGCTATTGCGTCACACTCCCTGATGTAGCCGAGGAATTGATTCCCCAGCCCCTCCCCGGCGCTCGCGCCCCGCACCAGTCCTGCGATGTCCACGAAGTCGACCGTCGCGGGGACGACGCGTTTGCTGCCGATCACCCCTGCCACGGCGGCCACTCGTTCGTCCGGTACGGCGGCGACTCCGAGGTTCGGGTCGATGGTCGTGAAAGGGTAATTCTGGGCCTCGGCCCCCGCCCGGGTAAGGCTATTGAATACCGTGGACTTGCCGACGTTCGGCAGCCCGACTATACCCACTTTCATGGAGTAAGTGTATCAAACTGTAGCAAGTTTACGTGACGGCGGACGAGCTTGCGATAGAATCGTTCTTGAAAGAACTATGGGATGACAAGTGGAAGGTTGCGTGTTGGACAGGCAGTTACAGATACAGATACTCCTGGATCACTATGAGAAGCCGCGGCATCGGGGTGCCCTGGAGGATCATGACGTGGCGATGCCTGGTGGCAATCCTGGATGTGGAGACGTGGTTACGGTCTACCTCAAGGCGGCCGATGACCAGGAGCACATAGAGGAGGCAACCTACGAGGGTGAGGGCTGTACGATCAGCATGGCGGCGAGCAGCATGCTACTGGAGGACGTTCACAGGGGCGACCTGACCATGGATCAGGTACTGGAGATGGACTACCACGAGATGATCGAACAGCTAGGACGCCAGGTCGTAGCCTCGCGTCCCAGGTGCGCGACCCTGGGTCTAGGGACCCTGAAGGCCGCCATCAGAAAGTACCAGAAGGACCGCCGCCTGGAGACGGCCGGCGTGACGCGGCCCGACGACGGGGGGTTCGTTTTCGGGGACCACGCGGCGGAGGCAGCTAGAGAACAATGAGCCGCAGGGCGTTGAGAGACCCCTTCTACTCCCTTTTCGCCCAGGCTCCGGCGGCCGATGAGACCAGGATCAGGACAGCGGCCTCGAGGATGGCAGAGAGGATGAGGCTGAACAGGAAGTAGATCCAGGCCTCGTCGGCCGAGATCTGGGTACCGAGCATATCGGAGAGGGTCGTGGCGATCCCGGCGGCCCCGATCTGGCGCGCAGCCAGTAGCGCCCCGAGCGCGGACCCGAGCACGTACACGGGCGCCGCGACGGCCCCGCCGACCAGCCCGGAGAGCGCGCCGGCCCGATTTCCCGCCACGGCGGCCCTTCTCCCGCAGGAGAAGCCGATAATGCCCGCGACCAGGATCCCGACCAGAGAACCGAGCAGCGAGACCAGGAAGCCGACCACCCCGCCGATGCCGCCCCAGATCATCCCTACCCTGACGGCTCCACCGCGTTCCTCTCTCTCCTCCATGCCAGCATTCTAGCGGCATGGGCGACCAGCGGCCGCGAAGCCCTGGCACCTTTACTCGTAGAGTTCCCGCCAGCTCAGGAGCCTTGGCTTGCCTTCTTCGATGGAGAAGGTAGCTTCGATCTTACGGCTCGTCTCCCGGTAGTTGCCTGTGGAGACTGCCTCGAACGTCCCGCTTTCGGCGTCGGATGCGACACTAACGGTAACGGAACCCTCGACCATGCCGGCCATGTGGAGTTCTCCCGAGGACCAGTCGGCCTGGCTCGTGTCGTTCGCGAGGTGTGCTTTGGCGACCTCGATCCCTGCTTCGGCCAATTCGAAGGCTTGCTCTCCCCTGTTGACCGCCAAGACGGCCTCCAGGTCCGTGGCGACGAAGGTCAGAAGGCCGGCTCCCATGACGCCGACGATCACCACGACGATGATCGCGAGTCCTAGTGCCATACCCCTTTCCTCGGGGAGGAGGCGCGGGATCATGGTTGTTCTGCGCGGTTTCTGAGGTAGACGTCGGTCGCAAGCGTCTGCCTGGCTGGGTCTTGACCCCGGCGCCTGACTTCGACGGTCAACTCTATGCGCACGAGCCCGATCTCTGCCTCGTTCGTGATAGCGAGAGCCGGAGGACAATCGTCCGGGCTCCTGCACAGAGTAAACCGCAGTCCGTCCGTAGGAACCGAATCTACGAGCGTCTGGGCACTGCTGCCCTTGGAACGTTTCAGATCGTGGCCGCTGAGGTAGTAGCCTATGACTTCGGAGCCGTCGATGCTGTGGTCTCCCCCGGTCTCGTTGCCGAAGGCTATGCGGGTTGCCGAAGGTACGGCGGGCCTAGTGGGATCCGTGGGGTCCAGAAACAGGTATCTCCTGGGTGGGTCCGAGGTCAGGTCGTACGGATATGCGGCCCTGATCTCACGCTCCATCCTGCCAAGGGCGAGCCTGGCGTTCCCGACGGCCTCCAGCCTGTCGCCACCGTAACCGAAGGCTCTCACGCTCACGTCGAAGATCGCATACAGGGCGAAGAGCACGCCGAACATCATCATCGCACAGACGAGTACCTCCACGAGCGTGAAACCCGTTTCCACCTTCCACGAGTATCTCCTTGCCAGGTTTACCATTTGGACACGACCCCTGAAACTCCGTAGGAGTTCTCGCCGTTCCAGTCGACCCTAACGGTGACCATCGTCAACCCCTCTTCCCCGGAACCGTCGGCGAGGTCGGCACCGATGGACTGGGCGGCTATCGTGTATCCGAATCCGGAACGGTCACAGACGCCGCCTTGCAGGCCTCCTTCGACGGCCTCATACGGAAGGCTCTTCAGCTGTTCCAGCTTCTGTATGGCGCACGTGCGCGCCTTGTCGTAGTCGGCGCTCGCGTCAGCGGCTCCGATCGCAGCGTCGAACATGCCCACCATGGGTACGACGGCGACGGTGAGGACTACTATCGCCACCATCACCTCTACGAGCGAGTAACCCGCGGTGCTCTTAGTAGGAGATATCACCGATCCTTATCCTCGAGGTCGGGGCGTTGAAGACGACCGGGCACGTCGGGATACCGTCTTCCGAGCTGATCATGACGGTACCGCTCTGGCCTGGCCTCAAAGTTCTGACCGTGCCGTTGGAGTTGAACTCGAGGGTGCGCGTGGCGCCGTTCTGTGCGGCGTCGGACCCGCAGGAGCTTGGCGGAACTACAGCATCCCTGTCCCCGTGCGAGCAATCGGGATCGAAGGTGACATCCTTGATCTTCGTCCTGTCGGGCAGCTCTCGCTGGACCAGGGGAGCGTCATCGGCCAGCACGGGAGTGGGGTCGCCGGCACCATAAGGGAAGTTCAGTTTGACCATGCAGTAGTCTGCTGAGGCGCAACGGCTGAGGGGGGTGCCGTCGGGCATGAACACCACCCGCCAGTCGGTCAGTTGCTCGGTGGCCCTGGTGTGGGCGAGCCGCAGGTCGGCGGCGAACTGGTCGGCTGCGGCCTCGACCCGCCAGCGCTCCAGCAGGGCGAGCAAGACGATGATCCCGATAGCGAGAATGATGCCCATGATGGACACGGCCGTCAGGATCTCGGGCAGGGTGTAGCCACGCTCGTCTCTACAAACGCGGGCAATGTTCGACCGTATCACGCACATGGCCTACTTTTCGACGCGGATACGGGCGGACTTTAGCGGGCTCGTCAGTGCCCGTAGGGTACGTTAAGGGCGCTCGATGAATTCTATCCGGTAGCCGTCGGGATCCTTGACGAAGAAGATCCTGGTCCCGCTGCCCATGGCGTGTGGCTTGCTCTCGAAGTCCACGCCGCCTGCTTCTTCGAGCCTGTCCGCCAGGGCGTCGAGGTCTTCGACGGCGAAGGCGACGTGGCTGTATCCTGTCCCGAGCTCGTAAGGTTCCTCCTGGTCGTGGTTGAGGGTGAGCTCCAGTCGGGGCTCGGGGTCGCCCGGCACGGCGAAGAAGGCGTTAGTCGCATCGTCGCCGATTGGCGTCTTGCGGGCAAGCTCCAGGCCAAGCTTGTTCGCATAGAAATCTATGCTCCGGTCGAGATCCAAGACCCTGTAGCAGGTGTGTACGTACCGCACGGATCGCTCCTTTCAGTCGCTAGGTTTCAGGTTATCAGCAATTCAGCATGTCAGCACGCCGCCTTGCAGGCGGCTTGTCAGCACTTCAGCTGGTCAGCTTTCGCGTGCCCAAGCACCGGCTGAAAAGCGAAGCCCGATGAGCGTAGCGGGCTGACAAGCTGATAAGCTTTACCTATGGAGAGGGAATTGCGGGATCTGCCCGAGAGTCCGGCCCGCAGGGCGGGCCGGATCGCGCGCGTCGGGGCGCGCTACGGTTTCGGCTTCGTGTTCAGGAGCCGCCTGCTGCCTGGCCGGCACAGGGAGGAGCCCGGGAGGGTGGGCACGAGGCTGCGCTTCTCCCTCGAAGAGCTGGGACCGACGTTCGCGGAGTTGGGGCACTTCCTCTCCATCCGCCGCGACCTGATCCCTCCCGACGTGGCCTCCGAGTTGGGAAGGACGAGGGTCGTGGCGAAGCCGATCGGCTTCGCTGAGGCGCGGGCTCGAATCGAGAGGGAGCTTGGCAACACGTTGGAACGACTGTTCATCGAGTTCGAGGAGGTCCCTGTCAGGGTCGGTCCGTTTACCCAGTCGCACCAAGCCGTGCTGCCTGGTGGGCGACCCGCACTCCTCGTCGTCGACCGCACGGGCGTACGCAGGGATCTCCTGGCGATGCGGCCCGTGGCCGACCTGACGCGCAGGAGGCTCGGCGACCGGTTGCCCCTGGACCCCTCCGCGTTCGTGGGTGAGTTCAGTGCGCACGTCACCCAGCGCCGCGACATGTACTATTCGGCCCAGATCTCCCGCCGTCTGAGAGATCTAGAGGATTTCCGGCTCCTCGTTCCCGACGTCTACAGGAACTACTCGACGGGCCGCTGCGTGACTTTCGAGGCGCCGGCGAATCCCGGGCCCCTGGAGGAACAGCACTACGTGCAGGTCTCGGAAGCGCTCGTGCGGCTCGCGCTCACGGAAGGAGTTATCCTCGCCGACCCGGCACAAGTGCGTTTCGTCCTAGACTTCCCCGCGGAAGGACTCTGGCTCGCCGACCCGACGGAGGCGTTCGGGCTGGACCCGGAGAGGCTGCGGGGGGTGGCCGAGACCCTCGCAGCGGTGCGACGCGGGGACGTTGAGGGGGTGGTGCGCGCGCTACCGTTGGCAGGGAGCTTCGTCCCCCACGACACCTCGGACCTCAGGCGTGAGTTGCGCGAGGCCATGGGCGTGCTGGGCGGTCCTCTGTGGCGCGAACACTCCCTGGAGAAGGTCAGGGACAGGGGGCTCGAAGCAATCCGTAGAGGAGGCGCGCGGCTGCACGTCGAGGTCGCCCAGTTGGTGGATTTTCTGGTCGAGGCGGAGAGGCTGGGGGGAGAAGGACAGACGCGGATCGTAACGGCGGCGGAGGCGGCCGAAGTCCTCATCTCCCGCTACAGGAACCCTGCCTACATCGCGTCCCGCCTGGCGCGCAGGCTCGCCCAACCCGATGCCCTCGCGGATTACCCACGCCAGGTCCACGCCCTCCTCGATGAGCTCAAAGACGGCGAAGTCGAGGTTCGTTTCAGGCACGCCGGACTGGATGAGCTTATCTCGAAGGTGGACATCCTCGCCAACCGCCTGGTCTTCGCCTTACTCATAGCCGCCCTCATAATAGGTTCTGCGATGCTTGGGATCTTCGTCAAAAGCGGCATCAACTTCCTCGGCGTGAGCGTGTTCGGCCTTATAGGTTTCGTCTTTGCCGCGATATTGGGTCTATTGCTGCTCATCGGCATTATCAGATCCGGACGCCTGTAAGGAAGCTAGTCAGCACGCTACGCCCTGTCGGGCTTCGCTTGTCAGCCCGCCGCCTCCCTCCGTTCGGCGGCTAGTCAGCATTTCAGCCAGGCATCCCGTGCCCTGGCCAGGAGCTTACAACCCGACGGCCGCCTTAGCGGTTCGTCGTGCGCGGCAGGGCAAGGTCCGGAACGGGAGAAAGCTGACCTGCTGACAAGCGAAGGCGCCAGCCTGAGCGTGCTGACGAGGCGGCGCAGCCGCCGTGCTGAAGTGCTACTCGTGGCAGAGGCCATTGCGTTTTGCCGGAAACTCTGCCGGACACCCTCCGTCCGCCATCAATGGTACTGGTCCGTTTGTCGGGCCGCCTGAGGCGAACAGATTGCGGCTCTCTTGTGGTGGCTTTGGTCTGGGTGATGCTGATGAGTTACTGGTCGGTGACGCGCTGGCCGAAGGCGTGTCCGGAGGTATGATTGTTGGCGCCGGAGTGCTTGCGGCTACGCTGCTGCTTGTGCCGTAGGGGTAGTTATCGCAGGCTATTCCATTGCCGTCGGAATCCAGATTGTTGGGGTCGCTGGGGTCGCTGTCGAGCTCGACCTGCGCTGATGCTTGAGAGCCGAAGCTGGCGCAGTCGTACTGGTCGGCCTGCGCCACGGCCGGCTTGCTCGGGTAGATTATCTGTTCGTAGGTGCTACGAAATACGAAACCGGCCACGAGCACCAGCCCCACCATTACCAGCTTCGACGTTGCGCTTCCCATCCTGTGGCGCATTGTACCCTACAGCGCATCCAGGCAACATTCTTACGTCAGATGGTGCGCCCTCCGTGGCGTCGGGCTGAAGGAAGGAGGCAGTAGACGTCTGTAGAATGCCATCTTGCCGGGAGGAGGTCGGTACTGAACGAAGGCTTCTACAGAGAGGCAGGAGAGCATGGATGATCAGACCCGCAGTGAGATCCTCAAGACCATCCCCTACGGCTTCTACGTCACGGGCGTCGTTGGCTCGGACGGCGAGGTCAACGGGTTCACCACCTGCTGGGTCTCGCAGGTCTCCTTCGAGCCGCAGCAAGTCGTCGTCGCCGTCCGCAAGGATCAACACACGCACCACCTGATCGAACAGGGCGGCGTCTTCTCCCTGAACTTCCTCGATACGGAGCAGGAAGACCTGGCCCGCAAGTTCACCCAGCCCCTCGAACCCGAGAACGGCGCCCTCGCCGGCTCGCCATACTCCACGGGAGAGACGGGTGCTCCGCTCCTCGAGGAGGCGTTCGCCTACCTGGAGTGCCGGGTGGTCGACAAGCTGGAGGCCGGCGACCATACGGTCTACCTCGGGGAGGTCGCCGCCGCACACCTCGCACGTCCCGCAGATATTCTCACCGACCTCGATACTCCCATGGAATACGGAGGGTAGTTAGCACGCTCCAGCCTTCGCCTTGGTTTGTCAGCTTTTAGGCTGGTCAGCTTTCCAGGGAATCTCCAGTCCCTGATTCTGGCGCGCTAAAGGTCCCTTTGCGTATCGCCGAATAAGTACGTGGAGCGTGCGGAGGCCCGGCAGTGGCAGAGGTGTGCAGAAGGAACGGGAGAAAGGTGTCTTCCTGGTTCTCGTGGCGGATGGAGGAGCTTCGCAAGACGCATGAGGGGGGCTTCACCCTCATAGAGTTGATGGCAGTCGTCGTTATCATCGGGATACTCGCTGCCATCGCTATCCCGAACTACATCGGTCAGCAGGATAAGGCGAGGGACGCTGCCGCCTTGGCGCAACTGCGTATGGCGGCGACATCGCAGCAACTCCATTACGTGGATCAGAACTTGTACGCCGGCGACGCCACAGACCTCGAAGCCTACGGTTTCAGGCAGGGAGAGCAAATAGTTACGGTAGGGGCGGCCGACGCCACTACCTACTGTATGCAAGCCCCTGGCGGCGGTAGTGCCACGTTCAAGATCACCCAGGACACGGGTAGGCCTGTATCGGGCGCATGCTAGGAGCGCTCCGGTGGTTTGAGCAGGGCGTTCTCTGCGCACCTGGTGCGGTGCTGTCACCTATGCACAACGGGACGTCGGAGGGGAAATGGAACTCGCCCGCGACTTTCGCTAACATTCGACGAGGGTCGACGGCGAACTTGGAGGGGGAGCCGTCGGCCCTCCCCTATGAATACGCAGCTTGCCCTACGAGGTTGCGGAAGTAGGAGAACGGATCAGCTAGAGCCGCAGCCAGGATCTTTCAGCCTGTTACGCAGGACGGATCAGACAGCCCGGCCTTCGCTCTTCAGCATCTCCCTTATACGCCGGCCGTCGCGGTGGCCATGGTAGTAGGAAAGCCTGTCCGGGTACTCGGTCCACGCAGCGAGACTGTTGTTGGTAGCGAACGTCTGCGCCCGCCCGAAGCGTCCGTCCTCCCAGCCGCTCCTGTAGGCCAAATCCTCGCGGCGAACCCCAGCCCCTCCAGTGGCTCTCTCTCGGATCATTCCACACCTCCCAGGCGCGTGGTTGCTACAAGCATCATATAAACACAATGGATTCATAAATGTAAGGCCTGAACTTAACAAAATCGAACAAAAACTATAAATTTCTCCATATGTGGTGTCATTAGACCGTAAGCGCAATAAAGATTGTGAGTATTGTCACTATTTCGCTGCGTGAAGATGGGAGCGGCGACCGAGGAGGTATGCGAAGAGCGTTGCACCGAGCAGGGCTGGGGCTAACATGCCGGAAAGGACGGTCACGCCAGTCCAGAAGGAGGTGGCTATGGTCGCGCTATCGAGGAGGGTGGGTCTTGGTATTTCGGACCACCTTCCGATAGCGAGGAGCAGGGCTGTGGCAAGGGTTCCGGAGAGCAGCCAGCCGGCGTAGTTACTGAGTGGCACGCCGTAGTAGACGCCGCCCTGGGGCCACACCCAGAAGCCCAGGGAGGCTGCACCAGGGTCGAGGACGGCATCCATCCAGACGAGCAGAAGGGTAGCGTAGAGGACGTGGAGGAGACGCAGGCGGGTTCCCCACGCTGCTGCCACGGCCCCGACGACGAGCGGCGCGTAGGAGAGGGGCAGGAGGTAAGGGACGAGTCCGGCGAGCCTGGGTCCGAGGGCGTCGCCGTAGGAGAAGGCACCGTAGGGGAAGCCTGTTGCGACGCCTATGGCTTCGATGGCGTAGGCCAAGATGGAGAGGCCGAGCAGGGAGAGCGTGGCCCGGCGTGGGCCCAGGTAGCGGAAGAGTGCGACGGCCGAAGGGAGGGCTATCAGGAGGGTCGAGAGGTACGAGCCTACGCTCGCCCCTTTTATGTCTGGGTAGCGGACGGCGAAGAAGGCGGCAATTAAGGAGAGGACGCAGGCGAGGATCAGGGGTCGCGGTGTGGTGCGGCGGAGTTGGGTGAACACCCTTGCAATGTTAACGGGTCTGCGGGGATGACGCTGGTATAAATTAGGGCTGTGATCCTGCGTCTCTTCCACATCTCGCGGCCCGTGCTCTGGATCAACACCGTGGGTCCGGCCACGGTCGGGATGTGGCTCGCAGGGGATCTCTTTGCTTGGGGGGCGCTGCCGATTCTGTTGTGGCTCACGCTGCCTTTCAATCTATTGATCTACGGCGTCAACGACGTATTCGACCAGGAGACCGACGCCAAAAATCCCCGCAAGGGCAGCCTGGAAGGTGCCAGGATAGACTGCTCCGAAGTGCGCCCCCTAGTGCTCGGCGTCATCTTTACGAATGTGCCGTTCCTGATCTACTCTCTCCTGTTCGCGCCCTATTCCGCCACAGCCTGGATGCTACTCTACACGCTACTCTTTCTCGGTTACTCCGTCCCGCCCGCGCGCTTCAAGGCCCGCCCATACCTCGACTCGCTGAGCAACGCGGCTTACGCCATTCCGCTCGTCTTCGTTCCGCTCGCCCTTGGCGAGGGGCCTATCTGGCCCGCCGCGTTCGGGCTCATGGCGTGGAGCGCGGCCAAGCACACCTTCGACGCTGTGCAGGATGTGGATGAGGACCGCAGGGCCGGCATCACAACGACCGCGGTCAGGCTCGGCCCTGGCGGCGTCGTCTATTGGAGCGGTGCTCTCTGGGCGCTCGCCACCGTTTGTTTCGGCCTCGTTAGCGTGCCCGTCGCGCTCGTGAACGCCGTGATAGCGGGTACGCTGTTATCCATCCTGGGCCAGAACCCCACGCCGGAGACGGGACACCGGCTCTACAAGTACTCTATAGCCTTCCCGTACGTGGCCGGTACCCTCGCCGGCGTGCAGCTCGTCGCTGCGCTGTCACTGGGGACTTACCCTTGAGCCGCGTGGTCGTCATCGGCGGTGGCATTGGGGGGTTGGCAGCGGCGGCCCTGATCGGACGCGCCGGACATGAGGTGACGCTGCTGGAAGCCAATCCCTGGGTTGGCGGGAAGAGCCGGCGCATCGAGCTCGACGGCCGGCGGATGGATACGGGCCCCTCGCTACTCACCTTCCCCGGCGTGTGGGAAGCGTTTCTCCGGCGCTGGGACGCAGAGGACACTCAGCCCGGTGAGGCTGCCGAGATCGCGGATCTCAGGCTGAAACGGCTGTCCGAGGTGGGACGGTATTACTTCCGCGGCGAGGTAACGTCGCTGCCTGTGGAGGAAGGCCATCCCTGGCGTGCGGCGTGGGAGCGGTTCACCGGCATACACGGCGGGCTCGGGCCCGAGGTCACGCGGCTACTGACGGCTGACCCTGCGGACCGCAGGACGCTACCCGCGCTGGGACGCCTACTAAGGATATACGGGGCGAAGCTGACGACCCGTTCCTACCTGGACAGCCTTAAATGGCTGCCCGAGGGGTTGAGGGAGATCATCGCCATCCACACGCTCAACGCCGGGGTGGCGCCGACGCGGACACCAGCGCTGTACGCGAGCATGCCTGCGATCTTGGCCGCCGATGGTGTTCTCGTGCCCGAAGGCGGCATCTACGAGATCGTGCTCTCTCTGGAGAGACTCGTCCGACGCGCGGGGGTCGAGGTCAGGACGGGCGAGGCTGTGCGGGAGATCGGGCGCGGCAGAGTCGTGACGGCGGAGCGAGAGTACGAGGCAGACAGGGTGGTTAGCGATCTCGATCCGGGCAGGCTGGAGAGCTTGCTAGACTCCGACAAGATGCGTGCGAGTCAGAAGATGTCTTGCTCCGGGGTGGCCGTTTACGCGACGCTCCGGGAAGAGTTGCCAGCCGGGGTCGGGATGCACAGCGTCGTGCTGCCTTCCGACCCCGGCGCGCTGTACACGAGTCTCGAAGCTGGCAGAGAGCCGCGGGAGACCATGGCGTTCCTCAACTACTATCGCAGGGGTGAGATCTATCCCAACGACGGGGGGACGCTGTCTGTCTTGCTCACGGCGCCGGCCAACGGGCGGGAATACGGTCTGGAGGATTCGTTTGTCAGACGGGAGATCGAACGCGTCTCAGCCGCGGCAGGACTTCGAGAACCGGCGACGAAGTATTTCGGAGAGTATGAGGTCCTCGACCCGGGATACTTCGGCGCCTCGGGGAGCGCTGGCGGGGCGCTGTACGGGGCCGTGCGTCCCTTGTGGAGGAGCGGACCGTTGCACAGACCCCCGTATAATGAGCGCCGGCATCCGTGGCTGTGGCGGGTCGGGGCTTCGGTGCATCCCGGGGGCGGCATACCGGCCGTGCTCGGGGGGGCTATGATCTCGACGGGCAGAATGCTCCGATCTTTGGTTAAGTGAGGAAAAGGGACAGGAGGGACGTTAGGATGAATCTCAGCAGCCAGCGTGACCTGTTCGAGATACCAGAGGACATCGTTTATCTGAACTGCGCTTACATGTCACCGCAGCTGCGTCCGGCGCGGGAGGCCGGGGAGAAGGCGGTGTCACGCAAGTCGCGGCCCTGGGAGATCACGCCAGACGATTTCTTCCAGGAAGCAGAAGAGGCGCGGGCTCTGTTCGCGCGGCTCGTCGGCGGTGACGCCGACGGCGTCGCGATCATCCCCTCTGTCAGCTACGGGATCTCCGTTGCAGCGGCGAACGTACCTGTGCGAGAAGGACAGAAGATAGTAATCCTCGAGGACCAGTTTCCCTCCAACGTCTACGCGTGGCGCGAGCTTGCCGAGCGGAGCGGGGCGACGCTCGTCACCTTGCCCCGTCCAGAAGATCTCGACTGGGGCCGTGCCCTGCTGGGGGAGATCGATGCTGACACCGCCGTTGTTGCCGTCCCGAACTGCCACTGGACCGACGGATCGCTCGTCGACCTCGCAAGCGTCGGCGAGAGCGCTCGCGATGTAGGGGCATCGCTGGTCGTCGACGCGATACAGTCGCTGGGGGCGTATCCTTTCGACGTTTCGGATGTTCGGCCTGACTTTCTCGTCGCCTCGTCGTACAAGTGGCTGCTCGGACCATACGGCGTCGGGTTTATGTATGTCGGGGAGGAGTACCGAGAGGGGAAGCCCATAGAGCATAACTGGATCAACCGCCGAGGAAGCCAGGACTTCTCGGGGCTGGTAGCCTACCAGGACGCCTTCCAGCCTGGCGCCAGACGCTACGACGTAGGGGAACGGAGCAACTTCGCCTTGCTCCCTATGGCGGCCGAGGCGCTGCGGCAGGTCCTCGACTGGGGAGTCGAGAACGTCTCCGAGACCATCGGCGCATTGACGGACCTCATAGAAGAGAAGGCCGGAGAACTCGGTATCGCGACGATCCCCAAAGAGAGGCGGGCGCGGCACATGATCGGGCTGATGCTCGGTCCTGACGCCCCTGATGACCTCGCCACCCGGCTCACGGCACACAACGTCTTCGTCAGCGTTCGCGGCGAGAGCGTGCGCGTCTCGCCGCACCTCTACAATACGCAAGAGGACGTCGACCGGCTCTTCGCGGTCCTGGGGCGCATCACCGGTTAGAGCGGTTCGTATGCGAACGGTTCGCGAACCTTATTGGGCGGGTTTCAAACCCGCCCCTACAAGGGCAAACCACGGCATCGATCCTTCGGGATTTCTTCCGGGACAGGGACGTTTACGAGGACCTCTCACGTGTCTCTACCAGTCAGGGGATAGAATCTGCCCGTCTGCTATTGATCTACTCGAGAGGAGATGGCGGCGTGCGCATAGGTCTGCAAGTGCCCAGGTTTACATGGCCAGAAGGCACAGCGGGGATGGGTACCAAATTAGCCGAGATCGGCAGGACCGCCGATGAGGCGGGGTTCGCAAGCTTGTGGGTAATGGACCACTTCTTCCAGATAGAGGTCGTTGGTGAGGTAGTGGAGCCGATGCTAGAAGGCTACAGCGCCCTGGGCTACCTGGCGGGTGTCACGAAGAGGGCCAAGTTAGGTACGTTGGTAACCGGCGTCCACTACCGCTACCCGGGCATACTGGTCAAGACCGCGACTACGCTCGACGTGCTCTCTGGGGGAAGGGCTTACTTAGGGATCGGCGCCGGATGGAACGAGCGTGAGTCGCGGGGACTAGGCGTTCCTTTTCCGACCACCAGAGAGCGCTTCGAACAGCTCGAGGAGGCCCTGCAGATCGCGCACCAGATGTGGTCGGGGGAGGTCAGGCCTTACGAGGGCGAGCACTACCAACTCGCCGAACCCCTCAACAGTCCCCAGGCACTCGCCGAGCCGCACCCGCCGGTTATGATCGGCGGTATGGGAGAAAAGAGAACGCTGCGGCTCGTCGCCGAGTACGCTGACGCCTGCAACCTCTTCGCCTACGGGGGTTCGGACCTGATCCGGCACAAGCTCGACGTCCTGCGAGCCCACTGCGATGACGTGGGGAGGGACTACCAGGAGATCGAACGCACAGCCCTTGGCACCGTCAACCTCGGGGAAGAAGGTATGGGTGCAGATGATGTGATAGGTCTTTGCCAAGAGATGAGCGAGGCCGGCATACAACACCTTATCTTCAACATGCCGAACGTGCACGAGATAAAGCCGCTCGTGACCTTCGGGGAGGAGATCATCCCGACCGTCGCGGGGATGTAGCGCCCAAGCACAGATCTCAGCAAACGGGCCAGAGGGCAGAGGGACGTCTGGGGAACAGTGCTCCTAGCAGGATTCGCGCATCTCCCTCACCCGCCGAACAGTCAGCGAAGGCGTGGTCGAGTTCCTCGAGGGAGCGGTGCCCGAAAAGGAGTTGTAGGAAGGTCAGGTCAGGGAAAGCCGCGTCGCCCTCCTCTTCGACCGAGGGGCTCCATGGCTCCACTGCGCTCAGCCGTCCGCGCTCCAGCTCGAGGCGGAGGCCGTCACCGTAGAAGCTTATCTTTAGCTCACAGGTGTGCCCGGCGGCTACCGATGCCGCGAGTCTTCGTTCGAGCACCGGCGCCACATGGCGGAAGAATTCAAGGAGATCGGGCACCCGTACATAGAAAGCATAATGGTCGTTGCGATCGAGCCTGTAGAGCGGCGGTTCGGGGATGGCGTCGTAGAGGGGATGATGCTCGCCGAGCGCGAACGTCAACGACGCGAGCTCTTTCTCGTGTGAGTCATGCTTGTGACCTATCTCCGCCAACTCCCTCAGTACGAACGGTGTGACCTCCAGCCAGGAGACCCCGTTTGCTAGCTCGTAGCCGTCCACCTCCAAGGTGCCATCCCGGAGATCTCGTGTGTGGCAGACGAACCCGGCGGGTGAACCCGACTCATTCTCGACGATCCGCACCTCCAGTGACTCGTCGCCCTCGGGGTCACGCCCCGCAACCTCGTAGCGCCAGTGACCCTCCTCACGTGACGAGGCGAGCAGGTAGCGTTCCCTTGCCCTGCGGTCCAGATCCGAGAGGAAGCGGGCGTCCGACGCCGTGGCGGGCCGCAAATGGTAGGAACGTGAAGAGTCCTGGCTATCATGACTGCCCGATGGTTTGCCGGGTATGTCCTGGACGTAGATCCGACGTCCCCAGCCCATGTTCACAGCCATCTCGTAGCCAAACCGGCGGTAGTAGTAGGGTATGCCGACAATCGCCTGCATCAGGTGGCCGCGCTCCCTGCTCCAGCGGTGTAGAACCTCGAACTGCTCTCTTATCAGGCCGCGACGGCGGTAATCCGGGTGGGTACCAACTAGCTCTGGCAGGCCGGCGTCAAACTCCACCCCCTCGTAGGAGAACCTTTGCCCGATCAGGCACGTCGAGGAGACTATGGAGCCCGTCGTGGTGTCCTCGATCACGGTGAAGTCCGAGGCGTCGCAGGTGGGATGAGCCCCGCTCATCAAGTCGCGCGTGCCGGCGGCTACCCCCCTGTGGGACTCTCGCTGCTCGAAGATTCCGCCGGAGGAGTAATGCACCCTCGCGTTGAACGCCGCCACCGCCTCAGCGTCCTCTCGTCTTGCCCGACGCAGGATCAATCCGCCACTCAGATCCTTTGGCATCCCATGATGTGCCTGAGTACGCTGTTTCTCGACCATCGCTTCTCCCTCGTTCTGAGGAGCGCCGCCTCTACCCGGCGCTCACCCGTTCGATGCTCGACCAGGGAAGGAACTCGTAGCCGGTCGGGTCCCCACTAGGGTCCCTGGCATCGAGGAGCAGGCCGCTCTCGTTCTGGTCGCAGACGTAACCCGCGAGGTCGACCCCGGTCCTGGCCGAGACCCTGACTAGGCTCCCACGGCCCAGGAAACCTTCGAGTCGCGGCGCGTCTTCCCGCATGCCCTCCTTGCTCTCAGCACTTTCCAACGCGTCTCCTCCTTGTCCCGTGTCTGACACAGGTTACAGGTTACAGGTTCGACGGTAGGAGATCGGGGATTTCTTGCCAGTGGGAGAAGCCGTGAATGTCGCTCCTCCTGGTGAGGAGGTCGCGGTTCCACGGCTGCATCATGGCCGCCGCCCACAGACCGGCGTCGGCGACCCGCTCTATGGTGTCGGGCCTGTCGTCTATGAGGCCGAAGGCACCCAGCTCCCTCAGGATGCCAAGCTTGTCTCCCGTCGTAAGTGTGAGCCCGATGCAGGGGCCGAAATGGGCTTTCAGCCACGGTTCGAGATAAGGGGTCATAATCTCCGGGTCGTTGTGGGTTACGAAATGAATCCCTATGTCCTGTTTTTCTTGCAGGGCGCGCAGCACCTCTGGGGCGCCAGGGTAGGGTTCCCGGTCCCGGACGCGCTCAGGGTCGAAGACGCACTCGAAGATGGCGTTCGTAGTCTTTTCACCGTAGGTGTCGAGGACGTGGGTCCAGGTGGTGATCCTATCCGTATCGAGTGCCTCGCCTGTGATGTCGAGGACTGCCGAACAGACCCAGGAGCCAGTATCCCAGATTGTGGAGTCAACGTCCGCGCAGAGGGTCGGTTTCAAGGTTCTATCAGCTCCTCGACGGGGATCGCCTCGGTGAGACCTGATGCGGGGTCTATTACGGCGTAGGTGGCTCCGGCTTCGCGAGCGACGAGCGCGTGGCGTCTGAGGCCGTCTTTGTCATCTATGGTTCCGAGGCTGTCCGGCAGGTCGAGGTGGGCTGCCCGTTCGCAGAAGTCACGGGCGTGCTCGCGTGAGCTGAAGAGCGCTGCAACCAGCACCTCTCCTTCTTCGACTTCGACCGTGATCAAGGGTGCCTCTCCCCTCTCGTCGGAGATCATATACAGCGGGAAAGGGATCTCACCGGCCATCTCCTCCACCTTCTGGGCTACGTCACCGGCGTGGAACAGTCCGGCGCCTCTTTCGGATACGACGAGCACGAAGTCGGCCCCAGAGAGAGCGAAGACTTCTACTGAGCCCCAATCGGAGAGCGCCCTTGGATCCAGGCCAGAGAGGTTCTCCATTCCGTGTTGGGCGGCCCCTGCGGAGAACTCACCTGCGAGCTCTCTGTCCGAGAACAGGGCGCAGACCCTGGCCCGTTCGCCACCGACCTCTGTCTCCTGGAAGACGTCCCTTCCTTCGGGATCGACCAGCTTGAAGAGAGGCGGGCTGGGGAGGTCGTCGAGGGTCAGCTCGGGCCCGGTCTCACCCATAATCCTCCTCCCTACTTACGAGGTCTTTGGCCGTTCCGTGTGGGAAGAGCGTCGCCACAGCCAGGGCCAAGAGACCGAAGAAGAGCAGAACCCAGAACGCCGGGCTGAGCGAGGCGGCGAGGGCGCCGGCCACCTCCGAGTACGCTTCCTCGGGGATGCGGCTGCGCACGGCGGGCTGCAGAAGGGCGTTAGGGTCGGAGAGTAAGCGCCCGAGACCGGCGTCACCCCCCGTTGCTCTGTCCACGGCGGCCCTGTAACGCTCACCGAGAGAGGCGTTCAGGAAAGCGCCCATCACGGCGACCCCGATAGTACCTCCGACGGTACGGAAGAAGACTACCGAGGAGGTGGCCACGCCGCGACGCCGCCAGGGTACGGCGTTCTGCACGCTGACGAGGTAGCTGGTGCTAGAGAAGCCGAGTCCCAACCCGATCACCACTACGGCAAACACGACGTAGGAGAGCGAGGTTCCCCTATCCATGGGCACGCAGAGTGCCGAGCCGATGGCGATCAAAGCCGAGCCGAGTAGGAGCGTCGTGCGGTACTCCGTGAGCAGGAGCAGCCTTCCACCGACGAAAGATCCCACGGGCCACCCGATGGAGAGTGAAGCTACGGCGGCGCCGGCCGTGATCGCAGTTCCGCCGAGGGCGCCTTGTACGAAGAGCGGCACGTAGACCGAGACGCCGAGCAAGACACCGCCCATCGCCACGTTACCGAAGGCCGAGACGGCGATGATCCGCTCCGAGAACAGGTCGAGCGGAACCACGGGGTCTTCGGCCCGCTGCTCGACGAACACGAAGAGCGCGAGCACGGCCAACCCGCCGAAGAAGAGTCCAAGGGTTGCCACCGAGAGCTCCCCGGCGCCCCCACCTCCGAGCAATGCTAGCAACACGGCAACGAGGCCGCCCGTAAGGAGGGCTGTGCCCAGGTAGTCCACGCTGCGCTCGCGACGCTCGAAGGACTCGGTCAGGGTCGCAGCGAGGAGGACGGCGGCGATAATGCCGAAGGGCACGTTCACGTAGAAGACCCAGCGCCAGGAGATCAGATCCGTAATGAAGCCGCCTGCTGCTGGGCCGACTACGGCCGAGATACCCCATACCGCGCCGAAGAGACCCTGGATGCGCGCCCGCGCTTCGAGCTCGAAGATGTCTCCTACTATGGTTATGGCGACGGGTTGCACGGCCCCGGCTCCGAGACCCTGGATCGTTCTGAAGAAGATGAGGGCCGCCATGCTCTGCGAGGTGCCTGCGAGCACGCTGCCGAGCAGGAAAAGGAAGATCCCGGCCAGGTAGACGGGTTTTCTGCCGTAAGTATCGGAGAGTTTGCCGAAGACAGGACCCGTCACCGTCGCCGCGAGCAGGTAGGAGGCGAAGGCCCAAGGGTAGAGATCGAGGCCGCCGAGCTCCCCGATCACGGTCGGCATCGCCGTCCCTACGACCGTGGCATCCAGGGCTGCCAGAAAGGTCCCGATGAGCGTGGCGAGCGTTATGAGCGCCTTGCGGCGCTTGCTCAGTCCCAAGAAACAGTGCTCCTGTAGCAGCTCTTACGGGGAGCGATCTTACCACCGCGTCGCTTCGCTCCGCAGCGAGTCAGCATTTCAGCTAGTCAGCACTTCAGCACGCCCAGGCTTACGCCTTCGCTTGTCAGCCAGTCAGCCATGTCCTGCTGCGCATGCGAAAGCCGACCAGCTGAAATGCTGACAAGTCGCCTGGCGAAGCCTGGCGACGGGCTGACAAGCGCCCGTCAGGGCGCGTGCTGACATGCTAGATAAGCGACTTGGGGCGGGCGACCTGTCTTACGACGGAGAGGAGGTCTTCGTCGGTAAAGGGCTTTCTCAGTACCCGTACCGAGCCCTGCGTGCGTTCGGCGAGCGCTTTGGCGGCCGGGTCTTTCTTGGCCGCGGTGAGGACTACGGGAATCTTCTGGGTCTTGGGCATCGCCTTGAGGCAGTGACACGTCTCTACGCCGCTCAGCTGGGGGATCGAAACGTCCATGATTATGAGGTCTACCCTGCGGGTTAGGGCCTCCTGGAGGGCCGTGCGGCCGTCCGTCGCCGAGACCACGCGGTAGCCAGCGCTCTCCAGGGCACTGGCGGAGCGTCCCAGGGCTTCTACGTCGTCGTCTGCGACCATGATTGTTGCTCGGCGGTCCACGGCGCTAGATTTTACACCCAATTTACATTTGCAGCGACCGTGATGTGCGCCACATTCCACTCCGACGCACCGGGGTAGATGCGCTACACTCAGCTTAGAGCACGGGAAACGAACGTCGGGTATGAGAGGTGAGTGTGACGGAGCAGAAATATTTCCGTAAAGGTTTCAAGATGCGGGAGAACGTCCAGCATCTTCTGGACCGGGATTATCGCTCTGAGGTCGTTGACAGGGTCCGTGAGAACGGCAACCTCTTCGAAGCCGAAGGCCTCACGATCCGCCTCGCCGATGAGTTCGGATTCTGCTACGGGGTGGACAGGGCTGTGGACTATGCCTTCCAGACCAGGGAGAAGTTTCCCGACAGGCGAATCTTCATCACGGGGGATATGATCCACAACGCCTCCATGAACGACCGCCTGCGCGAGATGGGTATAGAGTTCCTCTCCACCGGCTTCGAAGGTCCCCCCGAGAAGGCTTTCAATGATCTCTCCCCCGAGGACGTAGTGCTCCTGCCCGCGTTCGGCGCACCCATAGATTGGGTCGAGAAGCTAAAGCAGCAGGAGTGCGTCGTGGTCGATACGACCTGCGGGTCGGTACTCTCGGTGTGGAAGCGCGTCACGCGCTACGCTGGACGCGGTTTCACCAGCATCATCCACGGCAAGTACTACCACGAGGAGACCAAGGCCACCGCCTCGCAAACATCGAGGGATGGCGGCAACGGGAAGTACCTGATCGTACGCAACCTCAAGGAGACGGGCTACGTCACCGACTTCATCCTTGGCAGGACGGGGGCCGAGGAGCTTACGGAGAAGCTCGCGCACGGCATGTGTCCTGGCTTCGATCCTGAAGAGGATCTGCAGCGCGTTGGCGTCGCCAACCAGACCACGATGCTTATGAGCGAGACGATGGCCGTAGGTGAGGAGCTAAGGAAGGCGATAGCCGAGTGTTACGGTGCCGAGAACATCGAGGAGCACTTCGAGTTGTTCGACACCATCTGCTCGGCGACCCAGGATAGGCAGGACGCCCTCTTCGGGCTACTGGAGTATCCTCTGGACCTTATGATCGTTATTGGAGGGTACAACTCCTCGAACACGAACAACCTGGCGATCATCGCTGACGAGAGGGTCCCGTACAGCTACCACATAGCGAGCGGCGACTGCATAGAGGGCGACACCATCCGCCACAAACCGGCGGGCACACCGCTGGACAGCAGGGAAGAGATACAGGAGAGGGGATGGCTCCCCGAAGGTCCCGCGCGTATCGGGCTCACAGCCGGCGCCTCGACACCCAACTCCCAAATAGGTCTGGCCATCGGGCGCATCCTCCAAGCCCGCAGGCTTCCACCCGAGATCGCGCTCGATTAGCCTTTCAGCACGCTCAGGCCTCTATGGTCTTCGCTAGTCAGCATTTCAGCTTTTTGTTCTCGCTGAGTCAGAACCCACGGGCGCCAGGGAGTAGAAGAGCATTATGCTCACCTGCGGGCGCGCTGCGAGATTGCGCGGGTGGGTGGCGGCACCATTTATCGAGGTGGCGCCGTTAACGCCTTGGCTCCAAGCCCTATCGTGTTTTGGGTCGAGCCAAGGCTCCATCTCCCTCCTCCCGCACCTTCCCCACCACTCCAGCGCTCCATCCGATGCCTGTTGAAGCACTCCGCCAACGCTAATAGCTCCTTCGCCGAAAGCGTGGCCCGAGGGATCTGGGAGAACTCCACAGGAAAGCTCCTCTCCTGCAGCCACCCCAACTCCACCACAAACTGCTCGGCCATCTGTTCTAGGTCGGCATCCTCCTCGATACCAGGGAAAGCGTCCCTAAGGTTTTCTCGAAGCCCCACGTAGCTGTGCGGCCTCCCCCTGATCCATGGTCGGCGCTCTGGAGTACCGATGTGGCCCTACCGTAGAGCCCTATACTGAGAAGATCAGGAAACCATGTGCTGCTTTTGTCTCTATTTGGCCTCTATTCAATCTTCGTTTAATCTCATAACAGGCCCGTTATGGTCTTGACTTTGTAAGAACTTGTCTGAGACAATTTTGAAGGATCGTAGAAGGAACCAACATACTAGCAAGATGGCCACGAGCAAGGGGAACTCTGAATATGCGCAAACGCAGTCTTTTCGTTAGCCTCGTCCTTATCCTTTCTTTGCTGATGTCTTCGGCTGTGGTTGGCGCTGCCCGTACGCAATCCAAGGGTCAAACGGGTAGCGCCAAGGAATTTCAGCGTGCCAAATTCGATAAGTCTTCCCCCTACATCACCAATCAGTGGCTACACCTAAAGCCAGGGACTCAGCTCTCCTACAAGGGCTCCGCCATCCCGGAAGGGGAGAAGAATCGCGTGGAGCGTCGGGTTGTCAGCACCGTCACCGACCTGAGCAAGTGGATCGACGGCGTGCGGACCCTCGTCATCTGGGAGAGGGACTACACCGCTGGCAAGCTGGGCGAGTCGGAGATCGCCTTCTTTGCGCAGGACAAAGCCGGGAACGTGTGGCTGCTGGGTGAGTACCCCGAGGAGTACGAGAACCGCAAGGTCGTCGATGCCCCCACCTGGATCAGCGGCCAAAAAGGTGCCCATGCGGGGATAGCCATGTTGGCAAACCCAAAGGTGGGCTCGCCAGACTATGCCCAGGGGTTCGCCCCTCCTCCGGTGGAGTTCGTAGACCGCGCCAGGGTATACAAGAAGGGCCAGAAAACCTGTGTCCCGGTCAAGTGCTACAACGACGTCCTAGTGATCGAGGAGTTCGAGAAGGGCGTGCCTGGTGTTTTCCACCTCAAGTACTACGCACCCAAAGTGGGGCTTGTTAAGGTCGGCTGGAGGGGTGCCAACGAGGTAGAGAAAGAGACGTTGGCGCTGGTGAAACGCCAGCACCTGAGCTCGAAGGAGTTGGCGAAGGCGCGCAAGGCGGCGCTTAGACTGGATAAGCGCGCCTACAAGCGCAGTGAGGTTTACCGTAGCACCCAACCGGCAAAACCGCTGAAGAAGTAGGCAGGTTGCTCTAGGTCTAAGGACTACAACTGAAATCGGGGCCAGCCGCCAATGATGTACAGCGGTGGCTGCGGAACAAATAAGTCCAGGCTACAAGAAGGAGAACAAACGGTGAGGAGAACGGCACTATTGCTTGCGGTGATGGCCGCGGCGCTGGTCGTGGCCAGCGGGATGGCCCTGGCTAAAACCTTTGTCGGCACCGAGAATGGCGAGAAGATCGTAGGCACCAAGCTCGGTGACCACATCAACGGCCTGGGTGGCGACGACGTGCTGCTCGGCTATGCTGGCCCCGATAAGATACGCGGTGGTGACGAAAATGATCAGCAATACGGTGGCCGGGGCAACGACATTATCTACAGCGAGGGAGGCTTCAGGGACCTGGTCAATTGCGGCAGAGGCACCGACACGGCCTATGTCGACCCCAAGGACCGGGTTGTGGACTGCGAAAGGAAGAGGTGAGATAGGAGGGCGCCGAAGGTCCTAAAGGACCTACACCGAAGGGTTGCTCCTGTGTGACGCCGAACACCACCTAGAAGCTTACGAGAAGAGGTGCGTCGAAGCCCTGGCTGACCTCTCGCTCACGGAGAGGCGTGCAAGCTACTTGACCTCACCGTCGATCCTCACCCCGACGGAAGGCTTCGAGGCCGCCTTGGCCTTGAATGATCCCCCAACAAAACTAGAGTCCACTCTCGATGAGCTTGCGCGCTATGTCGGTGAACTCCTGTCCCTCTGTGGTGTTGGAGGCCAACGAGCGTGTGGAGCCGTCGTCGAAGACGATCTGAACGGTCTCTTGCCCCGTCGAATGCCCCTGCAGATAGCTCCGTGCGGCGTAGGCGGCGCCGGCGAGCGCACCGAGTAAGAACAGGCGTCTGAGGAGTTTTTTCATTGGTCGCTCCCCTCTGCGAGGGCCTTCTCGACTTCACCGCGGGCATTTCGCATGTCGTAGAGCACGAGGCCGACTCTGGCCTCCTGGGCCGTCGTGGCCGCCAGGACGCCGCCTCCATCGAGCCGCACCACGAGCAGGTGTCCCTCACCGGTATCTACCCTGAGCTGGGAGATGCGGCCCTTCCCGCTCTCACGCGCAACACGCTCCGAGAGGTACACGAGCGCGGCCAGCATCGCGCCGACCCGCTCCCTATCCACCCCGGGTTCGTGCGAGGAAGAGAGGAGATCCCGATCCCCAGAGAGAACGGCGCACGAGTCGATGTCCTCCGAGAGCGCCCTGAGATCGGCAAGCACGCGGTCGAGATACCCCGCAATCCCGGCCCCACTTTGTTCCGTCATAAGCTTCTCCCGTCCCCTGTTTGCCGCCGAAGCGGGCATTATATCCGAAGGCCACTCTCGTCTGAGGAAGAGCTTAACAGAAGCCTCCTCTAATGGTATATTCACCGCTCCAGGGGCGATTAGCTCAGCGGGAGAGCGCTGCCTTCACACGGCGACTAAGTCTGCCAGAAGCCGGTTAACAAGCCTCATTTCTACACGACACAAGCGGCATATTAGCACATCAAGCTGTCAGCTAAGCTGTCGAAGGTCCCCCCTCCATTAGAAGGGGTCGCGGAGACCGTTAGAGAGGCTCTCAGGGGCCTCTGAGGAGATGTGAAGACAAAGTTCACCATCTATATTGAAGCTGGTGAGAAGACTTGTATCCCTCACCTCCACATCCTCGGTGCGCCCTCATGCCCTCGTGGTCGCTGGTGCGGGCGAACATTCTATAGGTATAGGAACTTCTCCTCGTAACGGTTGTCGTAACGCTTGGGAGACGGTGGTCCTGTAGAGTATAGTTGTGACAGAAGGGGCAAGGGAGCAGGAACAAGGAATCGGGGGGATGAGTACCCGCGCTGCTTCCTGGCTAGCGTGTTGAATCCGAGAGAAGGTCGAGATGCCGGCCTCGGGTGAGCGGCGTAGTGCGGTGGCAATGCGCTTTGGGTGGGGCGTACTGGTGGGGTTGTCGCTGACTCTGTTTGTGCTATCGATACCTGCTCGATACGAGGAACTGGCCGAAGTCGGTCGTCGAGCGTCGGCGCAGCTCAGTCCCGGGGACGACCTTCTGCTTCACTTCCTGTCGCGGGGCGCTTACGCCCCCACCGTGCTGTCGCTGGAGGTCGTGTTCGTGCTCGCCCTCACGCTGGCCTCTGTGGCGATGGTCTGGCGCAACTGGTCCGATTGGCGCCCCCTCTTCTTCTCGGCGGTGTTCGTGACCTACTCGGTGTGGGTAACGCCGACCCTCGATGCCCTTGTGCTGCCCTCACTCTTGCAGACGCTTGCCGCCCTGATGCAAGCTGCAGGGCTGCTCATGGCTATACATTTCTTCCTGCTGTTCCCCGACGGACGCTTCGTGCCCCGCTGGACCCGCCTGAACGCGCTAGGGTGGGCTGTGTATTGTGTGGTGTGGGGCCTGTTCCCCAGCATGCCCCTGAGCCTTATAGACCCGTTTGAGGCGTCCTTTGGGGCGTTCTTGATCCTGATGCTGCTGGGGTGGTCCGTCGGGTTGGTGGCGCAAGCGGTGCGCTACCATCGGGTGGATTCTCGCCAGCGCACCCAGACGAAGTGGGTGTTGCTGGTCATCACCGGGGCGTGTGCCGGCTACGCGAGCGTGTACCTGCCGGGCGTGTTCCTGCCGGCATCGGGCCAGGTTCGGATCCTCTACGACCTCTTCGGCGTCCCGCTGTTCTGGGTGCTCGCCCTGCCGATCCCCTTCGCGCTGACCATCGCGATGCTCAGGTACAGCCTCTTCGACGTGAACGTGCTGATCAACCGCACCCTCGTCTACGGCACCCTCACGGTGGCACTAATCTTCGTCTACATCGGCAGTGTCGTGCTCCTGCAGGCGCTGTTCCGCACGGTGATCGGGAGCGAGTCCCAGCTCGCTATCGTCGCCTCCACCCTGGCCATCGCTGCCCTCTTTGTCCCGCTGCGTCGCCGGGTGCAGGGGTTCGTGGACCGCAGGTTCTATCGCAGGAAGTACGACGCGAGGAAGACGCTTGAGGCCTTCTCCCTCAAGCTCAGGGACGAGACGGACCTGGAAGCCCTCAATAACGACTTGGTGAGTGTGGTGAGGGAGACGATGCAACCTGCGCATGTGTCTGTGTGGTTACGTCCCGATACAGTTCCGAAGGGGGAACATCCAGACTAGCAGGTGATGGATGTTAGCCTAGGGAAGTAAGGAAGGGGTCGTAGCCCTGAGACCCTTCCGCTCCAGCGACCTGCCACACCCACGACAGTGGGTGAGCTGTTCGGCATAGGTCTCGCTTGTCTTCTCGTCGTCGAAGAACACCCATCGGTGCTCACCTTCGATCCACCAGAACTCTGCCCAGAGGTTAGTCCCCTGCTCGCAAGTACAACGTAGCGCCACCATATCCGGCCTCCATCTGTAATGTATCTTCGGTAATAGTAGTATACGTCACAAGATATGTCCCGACTCTGCATGCAGGTGGGATGAAGAATGGACTAAAGTCACCTCAGTCCCGCAGACGAGGTCTCTGAAGAGTACTTCCTCGTCAGAGTCGTTCTCGCCGATCCGCTGCAGGCATCCCTCCACTAAGAGCGAAGGCCGTGGAGAGCTTACCCCGCCGAGAACCCTGACGCCGCTTCGGGGGGTAACGGCTTTGAGAAGTGATAGCCCTGGGCGAAGTCGCAGCCCAACTCCTTTAGGAGAGTCGCCTGCTTCTCGGTCTCCACCCCTTCTGCTATCACCTCCAAACCCAGGGTGTGGGCCAGCTCTATGATCATGCGTACGACCGCCGTGTCTTCGACGTTCTCCCCGAGGCCCTGAACGAAGGACTGGTCTATCTTGATGGCGTCGGCGGGAAGACGTCTTGAGGTAGGAGAGGGAGGAGTAGCCGGTACCGAAGTCGTCTATGGAGAAACGCACCCCCAGGCCCCTCAAGCGGTCGAGGATCGCCATGTTGCCTGCCAGCACCTTTGACGTAGACTGTCTCCGTAATGTCCAGTATAAGGCAGCTCCCCTCCAACCCTGTCTCCCCGAGTACCCTCTCGACGGTATCGGCTAGGTCCAAGCGGGAGAGCTGCGAGGCAGAGAGGTTCACGGACATCACTAGCGAAGGGATGCGGGGGTTTTCCTCTTGCCACTCCTTGGCCCTGAAACAGGCCTCCCGCAAGATCTGTTCCCCCATCGGTATCACCAGGCCGCTCTCCTCGGCGACGGGCACGAACTCCGAAGGCTCCAGGAGTCCCTGCTCCGGGTGGTCCCACCTCACCAGGGCTTCCATACCCCACAGCTCTCCGGTCTGCAGATCGACCATGGGCTGGTAGTGGATGACGAACTCCTCTTGCTCTATGGCTCTCCTGAGGTCGTTCTCCACCTCCAATCGCGCTGAACGCCCGCTCGTACATCGCTGGGTTAAACACCCTGAAGTCCCCGCCCTCGTCCTTGACCCGGTACATGGCCGTGTCGGCCTCCCTCAGGAGGTCGTCGGGATCGTGGGTTCGGGCGTCGCCTAAGGAAATGCCGATGCTGGCGATCACGTACAGATCTCGCCCTTCCATGATGAACGGCCTGCGAAGCTCCTCCGTGATCCTCTCGGCCACTCGAACGGCCTGCGCCGGATCGTCGACGGCTTCGATGAGCATGACGAACTCATCCCCCCCGAAGCGGGCCAGGGTATCCTCCGGGCGCAAGCAGCGCCTGAGGCGTTGGGCTACGACCGTGAGAAGTAGGTCTCCCACCTCGTGACCGAGGGAGTCGTTTACGACCTTGAAGCCATCAAGGTCCATGAACAGCACGGCGACCCGTTTGTGCCGCCTCCCGGTACCGCCTCAAGGCCTGCCCGAGGCGGTCCATGAAGAGCTGGCGGTTGGGTAGATCGGTCAGGGAATCGTGGAATGCCTGTAATGCAGACGTTCCTCCAGAACCTTGCGCTCGGTGATGTCCTGGATCTGGGAGACGAAGTACAGCGGATCACCTTCTTCGTCGTGCACCAGCGAGACGCTCAGGAGGACCCACACTACGTGGCCCTCCTTGTGGAAGTAGCGCTTCTCCATCTGGTAGGTGCGCATCTCTCCGGCCAGCATCCTGCGCAGTTGGTCGAGATCCGCATCGAGGTCGTCGGGGTGGGTTATGTCCTGGAAGGTCTTGCCCAGCAGCTCCACTTCTCGGTAGCCGAGCATGTTGCAAAGGGATCGGTTCGTCCGAAGGACAGCGCCCGTCGGTCCCCACCAGCGCCATCCCGATGGCTGCGTCCTCGAAGGACCTCCTGAACCTCTCCTCGGCTTCCCTAAGCGCCTCTTCTATCCGCTTGCGCTCGGTGATGTCGTGGACGACTCCCTGCCAGAATAAGGGTGTACCCTCACGGTCCTTTACTAGCCCCGCCTCGTCTCTCACCCACACAACGTGACCGCTCTTGGAGATCACACGGTACTCCTCCCCGAAGGGATCGCCGGTCTCATTGGTACGCTGGGCTTCAGCCAGGATCCTCTCTTTGTCGTCGGGATGGAGAATCTTTCATCAAGAACTCGGAGTCCTCCCGCCATTTCTCGGGAGTGTAGCCGAGCATCTCTTCTACCTGTGGGCTTATGTAGACGGCGGAGTTGACTTCGTCTATCCGGTCTATGTAGGTGACCGCCGGTATGTGTTCCACTAGTGTGCGATAGCGTTCCTCGGCCTCCCTGAGCTTATCCTCGGCCTCCTTACGCTCGGTGACGTCCCTAGAGGTGACCACCACGCCCCCCACGTGCGGGTCGTCCAGCAGGTAGGTTCCCACACTCTCCATCCACCGCCACGAGCCGTCCTTATGACGGAAGCGGTACTCGGCCTTGTTCGTGGCGACACCCCCTGCAGAAAGGGCCTTCTCGGTCTCCTCCAGCAAGTGTGGCAGGTCGTCGGGGTGGACGTGGTCGAGCACGTTCATCTTGCCAACGACCTCCTCTGGGTCGTAGCCGAGCATCCGCTCGAAGGCGGGGCTTGCGTATCTCAAGGTACCATCGGGATCGACCATCGTGACGTTTTCCGAGGAATTCTCCACAACCGAGCGCAACCAGCGGTCGTCTTGCCCGGGCGTCCCGAAGTCATGCCTGGGCTCATCGGTACCGCCATGAGGGGTACCGTTACCGAGGTCGTTCCGGTCTCGATCCGAGGGGTTAACGTTTCTCTCCTCGTCGCTGGCCCCACTTCGTGCCGGTGATCTTCTCTCCCGCCACGAAACTGCGGATCTCCTCGCTCATGATCGCACCTTCTCCCCTTATGACTCGGGGACCTCAGCGCGGTAGCCGGTTGCACCACTGGCTTCCCAAGCCCTCTTTGGTGCCCAACTTCCGTAGGACCGGCGTCGTAGCCTCTACCTCGTGCCCAATGTATCTTCACCCAGCATGCAACCACATAGGGTGGTATTGCGCATCACTCAATTGCAGTATTTCTTAGGAGTGCGTATCGCCTTGCCTCTCAGGCCGAGTAAGCGAAGTAGTTCGCAGAGCACACCTGCCACACACTTGCACCAATAAGCCTCTTCCGGTGCTCGAAGAGGAGGGACCTTGAGAGGTGTCGAGCATGTTGTACCTGCAAATGGAGCCTTTATTCGCCCTTCTGTCTCTGTGGGGTGCCTAACCTCCAGAGGTGATTGCAGTCCCTTAGGATGGATCCTCGTGCGTCTGGTGGGGTGCATATCACTAGAGATCTCTTAAGAATGGCAG